>NZ_JBVHJE010000022.1:0-118461 GCF_055560195.1 Streptomyces sp. NPDC023481 | reverse complement strand
CAATCCACACCGAACCGGAAGGCCCTCACCCGTTCAAGATCCCTCAGCCGAGATCTGACTCACCCGTCCACAACCTCCCCGGACAGAACACCTAGCTCAGCTGCTCTGCGGCTGTTCGATCAGCTGGGAGATGTAGAGCGCCTCGCCGAGCTTGTCCACCAGCTCCAGCTGGGTGTCGAGGTAGTCGATGTGGTGCTCCTCGTCGGCGAGGATGTCCTCGAAGATGTTGGCGGACGTGATGTCCCCCTTCTCCCGCATCACCTTGACGCCCCGCCGCAGCCGGTCGATCGCCTCGACCTCGACCTGCCGGTCGGCCTCGAACATCTCCCGCACCGTCTGCCCGACCCGGACGTGGAAGAGCCGCTGGTAGTTCGGCAGCCCCTCCAGGAACAGGATCCGGTCGGTGAGCACCTCCGCGTGCTTCATCTCGTCGAACGACTCGCGCCGCGTGTACGCGGCGAGCTTGTACCAACCGAAGTTCTCCTGCATCTTCGCGTGCAGGAAGTACTGGTTGATCGCGGTCAGCTCGCCGGTCAGCTGCTCGTTGAGGAACTCGATGATCTCGGGATCGCCCTGCATCGCAGCGGCTCCTTCCACACGGGATACGGGAGAGGGTGCGGCGGCATGATCGCACCGGCGGAGAAGATCGTCCAGTAAGTGCGTACTTAGTAGGTAAGTTCTGAAGTGTCGCTACTTGTCCGGTTCGGGGGAGGGGGGTCAAGGGCACTGCCCGAGGTCTGTCAGGATGGTTACATGGGTCATCCGGTGGAGCGCGCGTCTGGGGCAGCGGCCGGGTCCGAGCTTCCGCCGGGGCAGCGGCTCCAGCGGGGCTGGCCGGTCACGCACTACGGGCCGGTCCCGAAGTTCCGGCCGGAGCGCTGGGAGTTCCGGGTCTTCGGCGCCACCGCCGACGGCGACAAGCACACCTGGGACCACGAGGAGTTCACGGCCCTGCCGTACACCACCGTGGTGGCCGATCTGCACTGCGTGACGAAGTTCAGCATGCTCGGCGCGGAGTGGGGCGGCATCCCGGCCCGCGCGCTGCTGGACCTCGCCCCGCCGGCGCCGGACGTCACCCATGTGATGGTCTGGGCGGAGTACGGCTTCAGCTCGAACCTGCGCCTGTCGGACTTCGCCTCCGACCGCACCCTCTTCGCCACCCACAAGGACGGCGAGCTGCTCACCGCCGAGCACGGCTTCCCGGTCCGCCTGGTCGTGCCCCACCTGTACGCCTGGAAGGGCCCGAAGTGGGTCCGCGGTGTGGAGTACATGACCGCCGACCGCCGCGGCTTCTGGGAGGAACGCGGCTACCACAACATCGGCGACCCCTGGAAGGAACAGCGCTACTCCTACCAGGAGCAGCCCGGGGACGGCCCCGAACTCTGAGCCCGGGCGAGGCCCCGGCGGCTACGCGTCGCGCAGCTTCTTCAGCCGCTCCACGTCCGCCGCGTGCCCCTCCCTGCCGCCGGGCGTCTCGATGACCAGCGGTACGCCCTCGGTCGCGGGGTGGGTCATGAGCGCCCGGAACGGGTCCTCGCCGATGTGACCGTCGCCGATGTTCGCGTGCCGGTCCTTGTGCGCGCCCACCACGTCCTTGGAGTCGTTGGCGTGGATCAGCTTCAGCCGGCCCTCGCCCACGGTGTCCACCAGCAGGTCCAGGGTCTGGTGCATGCCGCTCGGCCCGGTCAGGTCGTGCCCGGCGGCGAAGACGTGGCAGGTGTCCAGGCACACGCCCAGCTTCGGATGGGCGTCCAGCGCCTCGAAGTACGGCCCGAAGTCCCAGGTCCGCGAGCACAGCGAGGCGCCCTGCCCGGCGGTCGACTCCAGCAGCAGGAACGGGTCGTCGTCATGGGTCAGCTCGTCCAGCAGCGGCAGCAGGCGGGCGCGTACCTGCCTCAGCGCCACCTCCCGGGGCCGCCCGCCGGTCGCGCTCCCGGTGTGCACCACCACGCCCAGCGCGCCGATCTCCCGCCCGCGCCGCAGCGAGTGCCGCAGCGACTCCACGGACCGCTCCACGGTCGCCTCGGTGTGGGAGCCGAAGTTGATCAGGTACGGCGCGTGCACGTACGCCGGGATCGACTCCTCGGCGCACGCCGCGCGGAACGCCTCGTCCTGCCGCGGGTTGCCGGGCGGGGTGGCCCAGCCGCGCGGGTTGGCGACGAAGACCTGCACGGTCTCGGCCTTCAGGTCACGGGCGTAGGACAGCCCCACGGAGTGCAGTCCGCCGGCCACCGGCACATGGCCGCCGACGGGGTTGCGGGGGAGACGGGACGGAACGGGACTCACCCGTTCAGGGTGTCATGTCCGCCCCCGCGCCCGGGCCGCGGTCCCCGGTGAGACCGGTCACCGGGGGACCGGTCTCACCGGATGGTGATCGTGATCGTCGAGCCCTTGGGCGCCTTGTCGCCGCCCTCGACCGACTGCTTCTTCACGGTGTCGCCGAACAGGCCGAGCAGCCCGCGGTCCTCGTCCACCCGGAAGCCGGCGGCCTCCAGGGCCTTGTGCGCGTCGTCCACGCTGTCCCCGGTCACGTCCGGGACCTCGATCATCTCGGGGCCCTTGGACAGGGTCAGCGTCACCGTGTCGCCCTCGGCGGCCCGGCCGCCCCCGTCCGGGCTCTGCGCGGCGACCTCGCCCTTGTCGTACTCGGAGTTGATCCGCCCGGCCGCGATCCTCACCTTCAGCCCGGCGTCCGTCAGCTCCTGCCGGGCGCTGTCCACGTCGTCGCCGGTGACGTCCGGCACGTCGACGGGGCTGCCCTTGCTCACGATCAGCGCGATCGCCGAGCCCGCGTGCCGCTTGGTGCCCGCATCCGGCGTGGTGCCGACCACCGAGCCCCGGTCCACGTCGTCGCTGAACCGGCGGGTCACCATGCCCGGCTCCAGGCCGTCCGCCTTCAGCCGCGCCTGCGCCTTGGCGAGCGGCTGGCCCTTCAGGTCCGGCACGTTCACCGTCTCCGGGCCCAGCGACACGGTCAGCGTCACCGCGTCGTGGTCCCGGATCCGGGCGCCGGGCGCCGGGTCCGAGCCGATCACCGCGCCGCGCTCGACGGTGTCGCTGTACGCCCGCTTGACCCGGGCCACGTCGAGACCGGCCGCGCTCAGCCGGGCCCGCGCCCTGTCCTCGGTCTGCGCCAGCAGCGGGGGCACCTTGGTGAACTGGCCGGAGTTGATGTACCAGACCCCGGCGCCCGCACCGAACACCACCAGGACGGCCGCGACCACCGCCAGTACCGTGCGCCGGGGCCGCGCCGGGCGCCGGCGCGACGCGACGGGCGGGCTCTCGAAGCGGGCCGTGCGGTGGACGCCGTCCCCGGGATCCGCGTCCTCGTCCACGGGCAGCGGCCGGGGCACGGTGAGCGCCCGCGGGATCACGCTCGTGCGGTCCTCGGCGTTGTCGTGCCCGGCGGCCAGCGCCTGCGGCGGCACCACGTCCAGCTGCTCGTCGGTCAGCGTCAGGCGGGCCTCGCGGACCTGGGCGAGCAGCGCCACGGCGTCGTGCGGCCGGATGTCCGGGACGCGCGCGGTGGCCGACGCCACCAGCTCGTCCAGCACGTACGGCAGCCCCGGCACCAGCGCCGAGGGCGGGGGCACATCCTCGTGCACGTGCTTGTACAGCACCTGGGCCGCGGAGTCCCCGGCGTGCGGCTTGCCCCCCGTCAGCATCTCGTACAGCACCACACCGCACGCGTACACGTCGACGCGCGGATCGGTGGTGCCCTGCTCGATCTGCTCCGGCGCGAGATAGGAGACGGTCCCGAGCACGGCACCCGTCGTGCTGGTCACCGTGTCCACGGAGCGCACCAGCCCGAAGTCGGCGACCTTGACCCGGCCGTCGTCGCCTATCAGCACGTTCTCCGGCTTCATGTCGCGGTGCACGAACCCGGCCCGGTGGGCGGCACCGAGCGCGGCGAGCACCGGCTCCAGGATGTCCAGCGCGGCCCGCGGCTGCACCGCGCCCCGCTCGCGCAGCACGTCCCGCAGGGTGCAGCCGGCGATGTACTCCATCGCCAGGTACACGTACGACCCGTCGGTCCCCTGGTCGAAGACCTGCACCACGTTGGGGTGGTCCAGCCGGGCGACGGACTTCGCCTCCCGGATGAACCGCTCGACGAACGTCCCGTCGGACGCGAGCGCAGGGTGCATCACCTTCAACGCGAGCACGCGGTCCAGGCGGGTGTCCAGGGCCCGGTACACCGTGGCCATCCCGCCGGCCGCGACGCGCGCGTCGACGCGGTACCGGCCGTCGAGTACCTGCCCGACGAGGGGGTCCTGAAGGGTCGTATCCACGCAGGGGAGTCTACGAGGACCCACCGGCACGACGGCCGGCCCGTAGCCGACGAGCACCGCTACTGCAGCCGACCTGTGACGCGACACACGCCCGGCACGACGTCCGGTCCGTCAGAACGCCGGCCGCTCGGGATCCAGCCGGGCCAGCCCCTGAACCGGGGACGACGCCTCCGCGAGATACCGGCGCGGGATCCGCCCGGCCAGCCGGGCCAGCCGCCCGCCCTCCACCGCGAGCCTCATCGCGCAGGCCATCCGCTCCGGCTCCTGGGCCCGCGTCACCGCGGACGCCAGCATCACCCCCGCACAGCCCAGCTCCATCGCCAGCGCCGCGTCGGACGCCGTACCGGCCCCCGCGTCCAGGATCACCGGCACGCGCGCGTGCTCCACGATCAGCTGGAAGTTGTGCGGATTGCGGATCCCCAGACCGGAGCCGATCGGCGATCCGAGGGGCATGACCGCCGCGCACCCCACGTCCTCCAGCCTGCGGGCGAGCACCGGGTCGTCGTTCGTGTACGGCAGCACCGTGAACCCGTCGTCGACCAGCGTCTCCGCCGCCTCCAGCGTCTCCACCGGGTCCGGCAGCAGGGTTCGCTCGTCGGCGATGACCTCCAGCTTCACCAGGTCCGTACCGAGCGCCTCCCGGGCCAGCCGGGCGGTCAGCACGGCCTCTCCGGCGGTGAAGCAGCCCGCCGTGTTGGGCAGCACCCGGATGCCGAGCCGCTCCAGTACCGACAGCACCGAGCCGTGCACGCCGGGGTCCACCCGGCGCATCGCGACCGTGGTCAGCTCCGTGCCGGAGGCGACCAGCGCCCGCTCCAGCACGTCGAGGCTGGGTGCCCCGCCGGTTCCCATGATCAGCCGGGAGGAGAAGGTCAGGTCCCCGAGGACCAGCGGATCGTCGGCCATGGCTCAGCCTCCCTGTACGGCGGTGAGGACCTCGACCCGGTCGCCGTCGGCGAGGGCGGTCGTCGCCCACCGCGCGCGCGGGACGACGGTCTCGTTGACGGCGGCGGCCACCCCGCGCGGCGCGGCGGTGAGGGTCCGCACGAGGGCGTCGAGGGCGGTGCCCGGGGCGATCTCCCGGCGCTCCCCGTTGACGGAAATCAGGACCGGGCTGTTCATACGGGCTGCTCCAGCTTCTCCGGGTGCTCCACGTGGGTCTCCGCGCGCGCGGTGCCGAAGCGCCGCGGGTCGAACGGACGGGCCTCCTCCGGCACTTCCCCGGCGGCCAGGGTGTGCGCCAGCACGTCCCCGGTGACCGGCGTGAGCAGCACCCCGTTGCGGTGGTGCCCGGTGGCCAGCAGCAGCCCGGCCAGGCCGGACGGCCCGAGCAGCGGCGCGTTGTCGGGGGAGCAGGGGCGCAGCCCGGCCCGGGTCTCGGTGAGCGGCAGCTCGGTGATGCCGGGCACCAGCTCATGGGCGTCGCGCAGCAGCTCGTACACGCCCCCCGCCGTGACCGTCGTGTCCCAGCCCAGCTCCTCGCTGGTGGCGCCGACGACCAGTTCGCCGTTCTCCCGGGGCACGAGGTAGACGTGGCTGCCGCGCACCACGGCCCGGACGGTCCGGCTCAGGAACGGCGCGTACCGGGGCGGCACGGTCAGCCGCAGCACCTGCCCCTTGACCGGCCGCACCGGCGGCAGCAGCTCGTCCGGCACGCCTGCGAGCCGCCCGCTCAGACTGCCCGCCGCGAGCACCACCCGGTCCGCACGCAGTGCGGTGCCGTCCGCCGTGGTGACCCCGGCGGCCCGGTCGCGCACCACGTCCAGCCGTTCGGCCCACGCGCGGTGGAACACCACACCGGCCCGCTCGCACGCGGCCACCAGGGCCGCCGCCAGCCGGCGCGGGTCGATCTGGTGGTCGGCGTCCACCCGCAGCCCGCCGCGCACCCCCGGCGCCAGCATCGGCTCCAGACGCCGGCAGTCCCGCCCGGACAGCCACTCCGAGTCCAGCCCCGAGCGCCGCTGGAGGTCGTGCAGTTCCCGCAGGTGGGCGCGGTCGTCGGCGTCCAGCGCGACGGCGAGGGTGCCGCAGCGCCGGTAGCCGAGGTCGTGGCCCGTCAGGTCGGCCAGCTCGGCCGCGAAGGCCGGGTAGCGGCGGGCCGACTCCAGGTTCAGGGCGAGCAGGGTTTCCTCGCCGTAGTGCAGTTCGGTGACCGCGGCCAGCATCCCGGCCGCGACCTGCGCGGCCCCGCCGCCGGGCTCGGGGTCCACCACGGCCGTGGCGAGCCCGCGCTGCGCCGCGCGCCAGGCCGTGACCAGGCCGATGATCCCGCCCCCGATGACGAGGACGTCGGACGTACGTGACGACATGGGCGTCCAGCCCCTCCCTTCGCCGGCATGACCCGGATCAGGTTCGTACGGTCGGAGGCCGCCAGCCTCCCTCTCAGCCCGGTGCGTCCGGGCTCCCGCGAGTGCTTGTACGGTGGCCACCCTAGCCCGCAGCCCTCCTCACCCGTAAGGGAGCCCCGTTCCATGGCCCGGTCGCTCGACGGACTGATCCTCGCCCCGGTGGCGGACCAAGCCCCAGGTCAGGTGGGTACCCGCACCCGGTTCGCCTACCACGAGCAGGACGGCGGGATCTGGGCCGAGTACACGGGCGGCGACGTCGTACGCGGCCGTCTGGTCGGCACCCGGGAGGGGGACCGGCTGGACTTCCGGTACGTGCAGCTGAAGACCGACGGGACGACCTCCTCCGGGCACTGCGTGTCCACGGTCGTGGAGCTGCCGGACGGGCGGGTGCGGCTGGAGGAGACCTGGGAGTGGGAGTCCCAGCCGGGCTCCGGCACCAGCGTTGTGGAACAGGTCACCGGGCAGGCCCCCTGACTGACTGATCGTCACGTGTCTATGGTGATCGGGTGAGCGAGCAGACAGCGCAAGAGGGCACAGTGGCGGGCCGGCGCGTGGTCGTCGTCGGCGCGGGCATGGCCGGGGTGCAGACCGCGGTCGCGCTGCGCGAGCAGGGCTTCCCGGGCGGTGTGACCGTCATCGGTGCCGAACCGCACCAGCCGTACGACCGGCCGCCGCTGTCGAAGGCGGTGCTGCTCGGCAAGGCCGAGGACTCCGCCTTCGAGGTGGACTTCGAGTCCCTCGGAGTCGAGCTGCGGCTCGGCTGCGAGGTGCTGGGCCTGCGCCCCGCCGACCACGAACTGGACACCGAGGCGGGCCCGGTGCCCTACGACGTCCTGGTCCTCGCCACCGGCGCCGAACCGATCCGGCTGCCCGGCGCCGAGGGCGTGCCCGGCGTGCACCTGCTGCGTACCCTGGACGACGCCGAACGGCTGCGGCCCGTGCTGGCCCGGCAGCACGACGTCGTGGTGGTGGGCGCCGGCTGGATCGGCGCCGAGTTCGCCACCGCCGCCCGCGAGGCCGGCTGCGCGGTGACCGTCGTGGAGGCCGCCGAGCACCCGCTCGCCGGCGCCCTGCCCGCCGAGGTCGCCGCGCCGATGGCGGCCTGGTACGCCGACGCGGGCGCCGTCCTGCGCACCCACGCGCGCGTGGAACGCGTCGAGCCCGGCGAGGTGGTGCTCTCCGACGGCACCCGGCTGCCCGCGGGCGCCGTCGTCGTCGGCATCGGCGCCCGCCCCGCCACCGCCTGGCTGGCCGGCTCCGGCATCGAACTGGGCCCGCACGGCGAGGTACTCGCCGACGACCGGCTGCGCGCCTCCGTGCCGGACGTGTACGCCGTCGGCGACTGCGCCTCCTTCCCCTCGGCCCGCTACGGCGAACGGCTCCTCGTCCACCACTGGGACAACGCCCTCCAGGGCCCGCGCACGGTCGCCGCGAACATCCTCGGCGAGACCCCGGCCGTCTACGATCCGGTGCCGTACTTCTGGTCCGAGCAGTTCGGCCGGTTCGTGCAGTACGCCGGCCACCACGCCGCCGCCGACCGCCTGGTGTGGCGCGGCGACCCGGCGGGCCCGTCCTGGACGGTGTGCTGGCTGCGGGAGGGCCGCCTGGTGGCCCTGCTGGCGGTGGGCCGCCCCCGGGACCTGGCCCAGGGCCGCCGGCTGATCGAGGCGGGCCGGACCATGGACCCCCAGGCCCTGTCCGACCCGGCGCGCCCGCTGAAGGACGCCACCGCGGACTAGGACGTTCTCCCAGGTGGACCTGCCTGGCTTCCGACTGTCGGTGGGGGATGGCAGGCTTGTCCCTGTGACCGAGATTGACGCAAAAATCGATGCTCTCGTCCCCGCCTGGCTCACTCTGCCCGACATCGCCGACATGCTCGGCGTCGAGGTGACGCGTGTCCGGCAGCTGGTCAAGGAGGGCCAGCTCATCGCCGTGCGCCGGGGGGAGAACCGGGCGCTGCACGTCCCCGCCGCCTTCATCGACGGGGACAAGGTCGTCAAGGGCCTGGCCGGGACCCTGACGCTCCTGCGGGACGACGGCTTCACGGTCGAAGAGATGATCGAATGGCTCTTCACCCCCGACCCGACCCTGCCCGGCACCCCCGCGCAGGCCCTGAGCGAGAATCGCGGCACGGAGGTGAAGCGCCGCGCCCAGGCGCTCGCCGTCTGAGCCGACCCGCAGCAGGAGGTGGCGTGCGGGCCGGGACGCCCGTACGCCACCGCCCCGCACCACGGGGCACACCGACACCACGGG
The DNA here is from genome assembly GCF_055560195.1 of Streptomyces sp. NPDC023481. NCBI lineage: Bacteria > Bacillati > Actinomycetota > Actinomycetes > Kitasatosporales > Streptomycetaceae > Streptomyces > Streptomyces sp. NPDC023481. The sequence continues at coordinate 109,571 of NZ_JBVHJE010000022.1, read as the reverse complement.
GGGACCCTCGCATGTCCGACACCGCCCGCGCCGCGCTCGCCGACGCCCGCCTGTACCTGTGCACGGACGCCCGCAAGCGCCAGGGCGACCTGCCCGAGTTCCTGGACGCGGTGCTGGCCGGCGGCGTCGACATCGTGCAGCTGCGCGACAAGGGCATGGAGGCCGCCGAGGAGCTGGAGCACCTGGAGGTCTTCGCCGAGGCCTGCGCCCGGCACGGCAAGCTGCTCGCGGTCAACGACCGGGCGGACGTCGCCCACGCCGCCCGCGCCGGCGTGCTCCACCTCGGCCAGGGCGACCTGCCGGTCCCCGCGGCCCGCGCCATCCTCGGCGACGACATCCTCATAGGCCGCTCCACGCACGCCGAGGCCGAGGCCGCCGCGGCCGCCGTCCAGGAGGGCGTGGACTACTTCTGCACCGGCCCCTGCTGGCCCACCCCGACCAAGCCCGGCCGGCACGCCCCCGGCCTCGACCTGGTCCGCCACACGGCGGCCCTCGGCACCGACCGCCCCTGGTTCGCCATCGGCGGCATCGACTTCGGCACCCTGGACCAGGTGCTGGACGCGGGCGCCCGCCGGGTGGTCGTGGTCCGCGCGATCACCGAGGCGGACGACCCGGGCGCGGCGGCGGCGCGGCTCGCGAAGCGGCTGGTGGACGCCGGCTAGCGCCGTTCTGTCCACCCACTGGACAGAGAAGCGGCAAATCGGGCAAATTTCCGACGTCCGGTTGGGGTACCGTCCACCCCTGGCTAACCTGCCGGTATGGCCCTCGGAACCGCATCCACCAGGACTGATCGCGCACGGACCGTGCGCGAGATGCTCGCCGCCGGCAAGACGACGTACTCGTTCGAGTTCTCCGCGCCGAAGACCCCCAAGGGCGAGCGAAGCCTGTGGAGCGCCCTGCGACGGGTCGAGGCGGTCGCCCCCGACTTCGTCTCCGTGACCTACGGCGCCGGCGGCTCCACCCGCGCGGGCACGGTCAAGGAGACCCAGCAGATCGTCGCGGACACCACGCTGACCCCGGTCGCCCACCTCACCGCGGTCGACCACTCCGTCGCCGAGCTGCGCAACATCATCGGCCAGTACGCGGACGCCGGGATCCGCAACATGCTCGCCGTGCGCGGCGACCCGCCCGGCGACCCGATGGGCGAGTGGGTGCCGCACCCGAGGGGCCTGACCTACGCGGCCGAACTCGTCCGGCTCATCAAGGAGTCGGGGGACTTCTGCGTGGGCGTCGCCGCCTTCCCGGAGATGCACCCGCGCTCCGCGGACTGGGACGCCGACGTCGCCCACTTCGTGGACAAGTGCCGTGCGGGCGCCGACTACGCCATCACACAGATGTTCTTCCAGCCGGAGTCGTATCTGCGGCTGCGCGACCGTGTGGTGGCCGCGGGCTGCGACACCCCGGTGATCCCGGAGGTTCTGCCGGTCACCAGCGTGAAGATGCTGGAACGGTTGCCGAAGCTCAGTAACGCCCGCTTCCCGGACGCCCTGAAAGAGCGGATCCTCACAGCGAAGGACGATCCGGCGGCGGTACGCTCCATCGGTATCGAGTTCGCCACGGAGTTCTGCGCTCGGCTGCTGGCCGAGGGAGTGCCCGGACTGCACTTCATCACGCTCAACAGCTCCACGGCGACCCTGGAAATCTACGAGAACCTGGGCCTGCACCATCCCCCGCAGGCCTAGACCGGCCGCACCGCGATACGACACACTGCGTAGCGGTCACTGGGAGAGGGGCGTACATGGGCTGGACGGTCCTCTACATCGCGTTCGGCGTCGTCGCGCTGTGGTTGCTGGGCGAGGTGCTGCTGCAGTACAAGGCGCGGCTGCGCTGGCGCCTGCTGGCCTTCGCCGGATTCCTCGGCGTCGTGCTGGGCGTGCTGATGCCGTCCGTCATCGTGATCGGGCTGGGCGCGATCGCCTTCGCCGTCGGACAGACCTACGTCACGCTGTCGTTCCGCCGCGGCTTCGCCTCCGGCTGGGCGGTCAAGCGGCCCGAACCGGAGGCCGCCGGCGGCAGCAAGCGCCGCCGCGGCCGGGCGGAGCGCCCGGGGCCCGCCCCGCGGGACGCCGACGCCGCGACCGCCGACGACCAGGCTCCCGACCAGGACGCCCACGGCGGCCCGGCCCAGGGCGCCTACGACGACGACCCCGACCGCGACGACGTCTTCACCCCGGCCCCCTCCCGCACGGCCGGGTCCACCGCCGAGACCACCGCCGTCTACGAGCCGCAGCCCCTCTCCGACGACACCGGCGGCTACGGCCTGTACGGCGACCAGGCCCCCGCGGACACCGCCCAGCAGAGCTACGCCTACGACTACTCCGGGTACGGCCAGCAGGGCTACGGCTACGACACCACCGGCCAGCAGGCCTATGCCAACTACTCCGACCCGTACATCGGCAGCCAGGCCTACGGCTCCTACGACCAGGGCTACGGCCAGCAGTACGGGCAGCAGCAGGGCTACGCCCACGACCCGTACGCCACCGGCGGTTACGGCGAGACCCCGGCCGGCGGGGTGTGGGTGCCGCAGCAGCGCACCGACGAGACCCACACCGGCGAACTCCCGCAGGAGCAGCCGTACCCGCACACCGCGGGCGGGCAGCAGCAGCCCGGGGTCGGGTACGACGAGCAGTACCGCTTCTGAGCAACCCCGCCCCAGCCGGTCGGGCCCGTCACCGCGAGCCGCGGAACTCCGGGCCCTCCACGATCAGTCCGTCCACCAGCGCGCCCGACATGCCGGCGTGCGCGAGCCCGCCGCCGGGGTGCGACCAGCCGCCGACCGCGAACAGGCCCGGCACCGCCGTGCTGTTGGCCGCATGCAGCACACCCCCCGGCCCGGCCAGCGCGGGCGGCGGAACGGCACCGCCCGTGGCGCCCGTCTCCCGCTCGGTGTCCAGCGGGGTGCGCACCTCCCGCCACAGCACCCGCCCGCGCAACCCCGGTACGGCGCGCTCGGCCGCCTCCAGCAGCCGGTCGGCGAAGGCGTCGGCGGCCCCCGGCGCCGCCCAGTCGTACTCCGTGGCGGCCGGCACGGTCGCCGTCAGCACCACGGACTCGTGGCCGGCGTCGGGGCGCAGGGCCGGGTCGTCCGGCCGGTCCACGACGACCTGCGGCAGCCCGGGCAGCGCCCCTTGCCCGGACGGGCCCCCGTCCGCGTCGGCCGCGTGCACCACCGTGCGGTGCACCGCGCCGGACTCCCGCGCCCCGCGCAGCGCCAGGCACACCACCACCCGGCCCGGGTAGCGGTCCTCGGGGGCCGCGGGCACGTCCCGCGCGCCGTACACCTCCCGGTCCGGGAGCAGGCCGCCCAGCCGCCGGGGGCCCACGCCGACGACGAAGTCGGCCTCGGCCACCGTCCGGTCGGCCAGCTCCACCCCGGCCGCCCGGCCGTCCTTCTCCAGGACCCGGACCACCTCGGCGCCGAAGACGAACTCCACCCGGCGCTTCAGGCACCGCTCGTACACCGCGCGCGCCAGCTCCCGGATCCCGCCGCGCACATACCAGGTGCCGAAGGCGTGCTCCATGTACGGCAGCACGGCCGCGCTCGCCGGAGCGGTGCCGGGGTCGACGCTGTACGCGAGCGCGTACCCCTCCAGCAGCCGCACCAGCCGGGGGTCGCGCAGCTCCCGTCCGCCGATCTCGGAGAGCGTGGCCACCCGGTGGGTGCGCAGCAGCCGCTTGTACCGGGTGCCCGGGTACGGCTCCTTGCCGGCCAGCACCTCCCAGTTCGGCCACAGGGGCTCCTCCAGCAGGGGGCGGCGGGTGCGGTCCCAGGCCTCGCGGGCGCGCACCAGGAACTCGCCCCAGCGCTCGCCCGCCCCCGCGCCCAGCGCCTCCTCCAGCGCCGCGACCACGCCCGCGCGGGAGGCGTTCGGCAGGGACACCTCCGTGCCGTCCGCGAAGACGTGCCGCGCGGAGGGGTCGACCTGCACCAGCTCGACGCAGGCCTCCAGCGGCTCCTTGCCGGTCTTGACGAACAGGTCGCGGTACACGGCGGGCAGCGTCAGCAGTCCCGGGCCCGTGTCGAAGCGGAAGCCCTCCCGCTCGAACCGGCGCACCGCACCGCCGTACGTCTCCGTGCGCTCGTACACCACCACCCGGTGGCCCGCGACGGCCAGCCGGGCGGCAGCCGCCATCGCGCCCATCCCGGCGCCGATCACCGCAATCCGTGCCATGCCTGCGACTTTATCGACCACCACTGACAACCCGGCCGCCGGGCGGCCCGGGCGCGGACGGCTGAGTACGCGTACTCAGGCCGCGAGATGAGTACGCGCGCGGATGGGGCGCGGGCCGCCGGGACGGGAGAGTGGGGGCACGACAGGGGGCACGGCCCGGAACCGCCGGCACGGGGCGGCGGAACGGCGCCTGGCACAGGGGGAACGTGAGGCGCCGGTCCGGCAACGGACCGGCGCCTCACGTGCGCGCCCGCGTGACGTCCCCGGGCTGTCAGACCGTGCCGCTGACCCGGCCCTGGAGCAGCCGGGACAGGGCCGCGTGGACGTCGTCCAGGGAGCGCTCCGGCTGGAAGGACTTCCAGTCCAGCGCGGCCACCAGGACCATGCCGACCAGCGCCGCCGCCGTCAGCTGGACGTCGATCTCGTCGCTGAACTCGCCGGCCGCCACGCCCTCGCGCAGCACCCCCTCGACCACCGCGACCGCCTCCCGCCGCACCACCGTCAGCGTGGACTGCCAGGCCCGGTTGGTGCGCCACAGCTCGGCGACGTACAGCTGGGTGAAGGCCGGGTAGCGGTCGATGAAGACCAGCCCCGCGCGGACCATCGCGTCCAGCGCGTCCACCTTGCTGCCGCCCTCGTGTGCCGTCTGCTCGGCCGCCTCCTTCAGGGAGGCGGTGAGCAGGCCGACGCCGTGCCTGAGCAGCTCCTCGAAGAGAACGGACTTGCTCGCGAAGTTGTAGTAGACCGTGCCCTTCGCGACCCCGGCCCGCTCCGCGATCTCGTCCACCGTGGTCGCGGAGAAGCCCTGCTCGGCGATGAGGGTGACGGCCGCCTCGTAGAGCTTCTGCCGGGTGGCCTCGCGGCGCGTGCTGCCGCCGGCCTTGGCGCTGCTGCTTTCCATGGCCCCGATTCTCACAGGTACGCGCGCGTGCGGACGCCGCCCCCTGATCACAGGCTCAGCTCCGGGTGCAGCCGGGCCGTCGTCCACACCTGGTGGCGGCGGGCCGCCAGCGCGGTCAGCGCGAGCGCGCCCGCGGTGAACGCGGTGAGCACACCGCAGGCCTGCCACACCGGGCCGAGCCCGCCGCCCGTGATCAGCCGGCGCAGCGCCTCCACGATGTAGCTCATCGGCAGGAACGGGTGGATCGCGTTGAAGAAGCCGGGGCTGGTCTGCACGGGATAGGTGCCGCCCGCCGAGGTCAGCTGGAGCATCAGCAACGCGAGCACCAGGATCCGGCCGGCCGCGCCGAAGCGGGCGTTCAGCCACTGCACGATCGCCGCGAAACACGCCGTGACCAGGCACAGGAAGCCGATCGTGCCGGCCGCCCGGAGCATCTGCAGCCCGACCGCCCAGTGCAGTACGGCCATCAGCGCCACCACCTGGAGCACTCCCACCGCGACCACCGGCAGCCAGCCGGCCAGCGCGATCCGCGAGGCGGGGGAGCCGGCCGCGAGGGCCCGCCGGTTGAGCGGCGGGATCAGCATGTAGGCCACCATCGCGCCGACCCACAGGGACAGCGGGATGAAGTAGGGGGCGAACCCGGTGCCGTAGTTCGGCGCCTTGTGCAGGTCGTGCGAGGCCAGCTGCACCGGGTCGGCCATCACGCCGGTGCGCCGGTCGCGGTCCTGCTTGTCGTAGTCCGGGATCTTCTTCGCGCCCGAGTGCAGACCGCCGGCCAGCCTCCCCGAGCCGTCCGAGAGCTTGTACAGGCCGCCGTTCAGGGTCTCGGCGCCCGACTTGGCGGTGCCGAGGCCCTGGTCCAGCGTGACCGCGCCGGTGTGGGCGGTGCCGATGCCGGTGTGCAGCTTCTCGGCGCCGGCGGCGACCTTCTGCGCGCCGGTGTTCAGCTTGTTGATCTTCTTGACGGCGTCGTCCACGTCCTCGTACAGGTGCGGGGCGCGCGCGGCGAGGGCGTCGGCCTGCTTCTGCAGCGTGCCGAGGTTGTCCCGCATCGTCTTCAGGTCGCCGTCCTGGTCGGCGATCAGGGTGTTGAGGTCGTCCGCGACGGTGGCCACCTCGGCGGCGGCCGTCCTGGCCCGCTTCAGCTCGGGGCAGCCCGGGTCGGGGAGGGCCACGCCCTCGCAGCGCTTGCGGTAGATCTCGTCGAGGAGGGCGGAGGATCCGTGGGCGACCTTCGCGGCGGCCGGCGCCCTCTTCACCAGCACGTCCAGGTTCTCCTTCACCGCCTTCGCCGAGTCGGAGACCAGCCGGGCGGTGTCCCCGATGGTCTTCTCGTTGGTCCGCAGGAACGGACCCGCCTCGGCGTAGACCCCGTTGACCTTGTCGGCGAGCGCCTGGGTGCCGTCTGCGACCTGCCGCGAGCCCTGCTGGAGGTCGCCGGAGCCGGTGTCCAGCTTCTTGAGCCCCTTGGCCAGCCTGCCGCTGCCGCCCTTGGCCTGCTTCAGCCCGTCCGCGAGGTCCTTGGAGCCCTTCTCCGCCTTCCCGATGCCGCTGTTCAGCTTGTCCGCGCCCTGTGCTGCCGTGACGGTCTTGTCATGGATGTCGGAGAACGACACGAAGATCTTGTCCAGGAAGCTCCGGGAGGCCTTCGCGGACGCCGCCGAGCGCACCTCGTTGAAGACGTTGCGGGAGATCTGGCCGACGATGTAGTTGTTCGCGTCGTTGGTGCGCACCCGCAGGGCGCCGGTCTCCGGGGAGTCGCCGGAGCTGGACGCGATACGGCGGCTGAAGTCCGCCGGCATGGTCAGCGACAGGTAGTAGGTGCCGTCCTCGACACCCGCGCGGGCCTCCTCGTCGCTCACCTCGTGCCACGCGAAGGTCCGGCTGTCGCGCAGCCCGTCCACGATGTCGTCCCCCGCGGTGATCTTCTTCCCGCCCGCCGTGGCGCCCTTGTCGTCGTTCACCAGGGCCACCGGGATCCGGTCCAGACGGCCGTACGGGTCCCAGAAGGACCACAGGTACAGGGCGCCGTACAGCAGGGGCAGCACGAGCAGCGCGACCAGGGCGGCGCGGGGCAGCCTGCCGCGTCCGAAGCGCCTCAGCTCAAGCGCGGCCAGCCTCGGTGAGCGCATCGCCGGCTTCCTCCTTCTTCGGCTCGGGCGTCCGGGGCTGGTCCCCGGGCTCGTGGTCGGGGGCGTTCTCGGGCTTGTCCGCGGGCGCGCCGCCCGCGTCCGTCTCCGGCCCGGGCTCCCGCCGCTCGGCCTCGGTCCGCTCCGCCCGGTCCGTCCGCACGGTGACGCAGTCCCCGGGGGCGGTGCGGCACACGGCGACGACCGTCGTCCCCGCGCGCGTGAGGGACCGCAACACGTCCCAGACGCCCTCGCGTTCGGCGTCCGAGAGCTTCATGTCGATGTCGTCCACGCCGAGCAGCCGGGGCCGGCCGAGCAGGGCCAGCGCGAGCGACAGCCGCACCTCCTGCGGCCGTTCCAGGTCGCGTACGGCCGTCCGGGAGCCCTTCGGGAGCGTGTCGAGGTCGAGTCCGGCGGCGGCCAGGGCCGCGTCGACCCGCTGCCGCGCCTGGCGTGCGCGCTCGGCGCGGGGCCGCAGCAGCTCGCGCAGGGAGCCGTCGAACCGGCGCTGCAACAGGGCCCCTTCGCGCAGGTGCTCGCCGACGGTGAGGGCAGGCTCCAGGTCGGTCACCCCGCTCACGTTGGCCACCGCGCCGACCCGGCGCAGGCCCGCCATGTGCCGGGGGAGTTTGAACCCGCCGACAACGGCCACTCCTTCGGTGGGCTTCATCCGTCCCGTGAGCGCGAGCAGCAGACTCGTGCGGCCGGAGCCGGACGGTCCCTCGATCGCGATCAGCGAGCCGGGCTCCGCGTCCAGGGTGACGCCACGGAAGACCCATCCCCGTGGCCCCTTGAGTCCCAGGCCCTCGGCCCTGACGTCCGCGCCGGCCGTGGCGTCCACTGGCCCCCCTGCGTGACAATTGAACTGACTGGTCAGTGCAAAAGTACGCCCGAACCTACGCTCGACGCAAAGGCCCAGGTCAGAACGGATTGTCAGTGGCATACCGCACGATGGGCACATACGGCATTCGTGCCGTCACCCAGACGACAGGAGGTTCGTCATGGCCCACTCGTCCGCAGCCGCCGCCCGCCGGCGCCGCGCCACCGGCCCTGCCCCCTCACTGACCGGCCCGGCGAGCGACGTGCACCCCGTGCTCCGCCGGGCCACGGCCCCGCCCGCCGCCCTCGACCTGCTCGCCCAGGCCCGGGCCGGACTGGAGGAGGCCACCGTCCAGGACACACCGAACGAGCGCTATGCGACGGCCCACCTGGCCGCCCTGCGCACCGCCGCCGCCGTGCTCGCCGCCCGGGGCCGGCCCGAGACCTCCCCGCGCCGCCGGGCCCGGATCCGCAGCGCCTGGGAGGTACTGCCCGAGATCGCCCCCGAGCTGACCGAGTGGAGCGCGCTGTTCGCCTCCGGCGCCGCGCGCCGCGCCCGCGCCGAGGCGGGCATCCAGGGCGCGGCCGGCCAGCGCGACGCCGACGACCTCATACGGGACGTGGCGATGTTCCTCCGCATCGTGGAGCGCATGCTCGTCCTCCAGCCCGTCCTGCCCCAGCCCCGCCGGGACGACGACACCGGCGCCGACGGCCCGGGTAAGAGGGGGGTGCCGGACGCGGGCTGACCACCCGGTGCGCGCCGGCGTCCGCGGGCCGAGACGCCGGGGCTCGTGCGCCGCCGCGGTGACCGGACGCGGCACGGAAGCAATAGGGTGGACCTCGCCTGATCGTGACGTTCGCCCTGCCGAGGAGTCATCTCGTGTCGGACCCGACGCGCCCCCGCGCCTCTCTCCGTACCGCCGTGGTCTGGGAGGTCCTGCAGGACGCCCTCGACCGCCGGGTCAAGGCCGCGGGCCGGGACTCGCTGGACGTCCTCGACACCGGCGGCGGCAGCGGCAACTTCGCCGTTCCCCTCGCCCGCCTCGGCCACCGGGTCACCGTCGTCGACCCGAGCCCCAACGCCCTGTTCGCGCTGGAGCGCCGTGCCGCCGAGGCCGGTGTCGCCGACCGGGTCAGCGGCGTCCAGGGCGACGCGCACGGCCTGTTCGACGTGGCCGAGCGCGGCGGCTACGACGCCGTCCTGTGCCACGGCGTCCTGGAGTACATGGACGACCCGGCCGAGGGCATCCGCAACGCCGTCGCCGCGCTGCGCTCCGAGGGCGTCCTGAGCGTCCTCGCCGCCGGTCTCGGCGGAGCCGTGCTCGCCCGCGCCCTCGCCGGCCACTTCACCGAGGCCCGGCAGGCGCTCCGGGACCCCGACGGCCGCTGGGGCACCGGCGACCCGGTGCCCCGCCGCTTCACCGCCGAGCAGCTCACCGGACTGGTCGAGGAGGCCGGGCTGCGGGTCGGCGCGGTGCACGGCGTGCGGGTCTTCGCCGACCTCGTGCCCGGCGTCCTGGTGGACACCGAGCCCGGCGCCCTCGACGCGCTGCTGAAGCTGGAGGCCGCGGCGGCCGAACTGCCCGCGTTCCACTCCGTGGCCACCCAGCTGCACGTGCTCGGTGAGACGACCGGTGCCGCCGAGGCCTGAGCGGCTCCCGGCACCGCCGCGCACCACCGGGGCGGCCCGCTGATCAGCACCTCGGCAGCGGATGGAGTACGCCACAAGCCCCCCGATCGAGGGGTTTGCGCCGTATGATCGAGGTACACCACCCGGCATGACGGGTCGGCCGCCGGGGAATGGAAGCTTCAGCGAGCCGGTACGGCCACGACGGATTCCGGTTGGCCGATTGGCGTAGAGGGGCGGGTTTCACGGGGGCGATTCCCTGCCTATCCTGAAGGGACCCCCCGGGTCGCCCCCGGCGACTGCACGATGAGGAGGACTCCGTGCCGCTCTCTGAGCACGAGCAGCGAATGCTTGAGCAGATGGAGCGAGCGCTGTACGCCGAAGACCCCAAGTTCGCGTCGGCGCTTGAGGGAAACGGGCTGCGGACGTACACCCGGCGGCGGGTCTACCAGGCGGTCGCAGGCTTCCTCGCGGGTATCGCGCTCCTCATGGCCGGAATGGTCGCGCAGCTGATCTGGGTCAGCGTGGTCGGTTTCCTCGTCATGCTGGGCTGCGCCGTGCTCGCGGTCACCGGCTGGCGCAAGACCCCGAAGCCGGGGGAGCAGCCCCCGGCGGGAATGCGCCGGCAGGCGCGTCCGAAGCGCTCCGTGATGGACCGGATCGAACAGCGCTGGCAGCGCCGCCGGGACGAGCAGGGGCACTGACCGCCGGCGCTTCCCGCGCCGGCCACAGCAGACACAGGTGAGGGGCGGCCACCGGATGGTGGCCGCCCCTCACCTGTGTGCTCAGCCCCGCTGCCCCGACGGCCGGCGCAGCGTCGGCCGGGCCGCCGCGGCCCGGGCCCGCAGTGCCGACCAGCGGGCCGACACCGCCCACAGCACCCGGACCGAGGAGCGGGGCAGGAACAGCGCCCGCAGCCGCGCCCCGGCGCCCACCCCGGCCCGCAGGCCCTCGGTCACCCGGCGCACGTCCTGCGCCGCGCCCGCCGCCGGGCGCGGCCTCGGCGCGTACAGCACCTGCTCCACCGCGTCCGCCAGCCGGTGCACGGCACCCCCGGCGGCCGGGTCGAGACGCCCGAGCCGGACGATCCGGTCGGCCGCCTTGCGCGGGGTCAGCGACTCGTCCGGCGGGATGCCGTGGTCCCAGGCGCTGTCCGTCAGCTCCTGCCAGGCCGCCAGGGTGTGTCCCGCCGCGCCCTGCGCGGTCCGGGCGTGCCCGCCCAGCCGCAGCGCGCGCACCCGCTGCCGCCACAGCAACGGCGACAGCGGAACCGCCAGGACCAGCAGCCCGCCCAGGGCGATCAGCAGCCCGGCCCACCAGTTCGTGCCGCCGCCGTCGTGGCGCGGGGCCGCCGCGGCGGACGGGCTCCCGCAGGCCTGGAGCCGGCGCAGCTCACCGTCGCAGCTCCCGCTCGCCGAGGCCGAGGCCGAGGGCGCCGCCGACGCGCCCTTGGACGGCAGCGCCTCCTCCGGCAGCGAGCTGCCCGGGGAGTCCGACTGGGTGTACGACGGTGTGGTGCCGCGGGTCGGCGTCGGCTCGAAGCGGGTCCAGCCCACGCCCTCGAAGTACAGCTCGGGCCAGGCGTGCGCGTCCTTCTGGGTCACCGCGATGGTGCCGTCGGCCTGCACGGTGCCGGGCGCGAAGCCCACCGCGACCCGGGCCGGGATGCCGAGGGTGCGGGCCATCGCCGCCATCGCGAAGGAGAAGTGGACGCAGAACCCCTCCTTCTGCTTCAGGAAGTTGGCTATGGCGCCGGGCCCGTGGCCCACCTTCACCGAGGTGTCGTACTGGAAGCCGCCGCTGACCGCGAACCAGTCCTGGAGCTTGACGGCCTCCTCGTAGTGGCTGTCCGCGCCCGCGGTGATCTCCCTGGCGGTGCGCTCCACCACCTTCGGCAGCGAGGCCGGCACCTTGGTGTACTCGCTCTGCAGCGCCGCCGGCGGCTGCGGCGCGGCGGCCAGCTGCCGCGCGGTCGGCCGCACGTCCAGGCTGGTCACCTGGTAGCTCGCGCCGCGCGTGGTCTGGCCGCGGTCGCCGACGAGGGTCATCCCGACCGGCTCGTACCGCCACCGGCCGCCGACCTTCACCCCGCTCGGCGGGTAGGGCATCGGCAGCCAGTTCTGGGCGTACCAGTCGGCCGCCCGGACCGACGTCCGCACCGTGCCCCGCCGTACGTCCGGGCTCAGGCCGGCCGGCGTGGGCAGCTTGTCCGGCACGCCGACGATGTGCCGCTGGGCCGGCGTCCAGGTGGTGCCGTCGAACTCGTCCAGGGAGACGATCCGCAGATACAGGTCGGAGATGTCGTCCGTGTCGGTCCGCAGGGTCAGCACCTGGCGGTCGTCGTTCGTGTTCAGGTTGTCGCGCAGCGACACCAGCGGGTTGACCGCCGAGATCGTGCCCCCGTCGCCGTTGCCCGCCCCCACACCGGTGCCGGCCGCGTCCAGCAGCCCGCCGTGCAGCGCGGGCAGGGCGAGCGGCACCACCAGGGCCACGCCGAGCGCGACCGCGCCGATCCGCCGCCCGGTGCGCACCGGCGCCACCGCACCCGTCTCCGGGGCGCCCGGTCCGCGCGGCGCGCCGCCGAAGACCCGGCCCCACTGGGTGAGCCGGTCCCGGCCCTCCGCGAGCAGCAGCATCAGATAGCCGGCCGCCGCCATCAGGAACCACAGCCAGTCGGCGCCGCCGTCGGACAGGCCCGCGGCCACCGAGTACAGCGCGAGCAGCGGCAGCCCGGCCGGGGCCGCGCTGCGGAAGGTCACCGCGAGCACGTCCACCAGCAGCCCGACGGCCAGCGCCCCGCCGAGCAGCATCAGCCTGATGCCCGGGGTGAGCGGCGCCGGTATCGCGTACCGGCCGACGTCCTCGCCGCCCTGCCGGAGCAGCTCGGCGAAGTACCGGAAGGTGTCTGGGCCGGGGAGCATCCCGGCGACCGCGTGCTGCCGGGCGAAGACCAGGGTCAGCAGCACCAGGGTGGCCAGGGCCTGAGCCGCCACGGTCAGCGACCGGCCCAGCGGCACCCGCCGGGCCGCCGCGCCCACCCCGGTCTGCACGGCCACCAGCGGCACCAGTTGCAGCAGCCAGGTCGGCCCGGCGACCAGCGGCAGCAGCGCGCAGGAGGCCATCAGGGTGGCCGCCGCCGCGCACAGCGCCAGTCGTGCCCGCCCGCTCATCCCCGCGCCTCCCCGCTCACGGCGGCCAGACCGGAACGCTCCCGGTCCGCCTGCCGCCACAGCTCGTCCACCGAGGCGCCGCGCGGCACGCTCAACGCCGTCCAGCCCGCCTCGCGCAGCATCCGCAGCCGCTCCGTGTGCCGGTCGCCCGGGCGGGGCACATCGGTCGCCTCCCGGGTCCAGGTGTCGGGGTCCAGCACGAAGGCGACGGCGCCGCCGCTGCGCCGGCTCATCCTGGCGACCGTCGTGGCCTGCTCCTCGTCCAGGTCGCCGAGGAAGGCGATCAGCAGCCCCTCGTTGCCGCCGCGCAGCACGTCGTACGCCCGGGACAGGCCGGTGCCGGCGGAGTGGTCGATCACCGCGAGGGTGTCCATCATCAGGCCGGCCGCGTCCGCGGTCTCCTGGCCGGCGCCCGCGAACCCGTCGGCGCCCTCGCCGGGCACCGCGCTGCCGCCGTCGGTCAGCAGCCGTACCGTGAAGCCGCGTTCCAGCATGTGCACCAGCACCGAGGCGGCACCGGAGACGGCCCACTCGAAGGCCGAGTCCGGGCCCGCGCCCTCGTAGGCACCGCCGCGGGTGTCCAGCAGGACCGTGCAGCGCGAGCGCCGGGGCTGCTCCTCGCGGCGCACCATCAGCTCGCCGTAGCGCGCGGTGGACCGCCAGTGCACCCGGCGCAGGTCGTCGCCGTAACGGTAGCCGCGCGGGATCACGTCGTCCTCGCCGGCCAGGGCCAGCGAGCGCTGCCGCCCGTCGCCGTAGCCCTGCGCCTCGCCGCCGAAGCGGACCGGGGTCAGCGGGTCCACGCGCGGGATCACCGTCAGCGTGTCGCACGCCGAGAAGGAGCGGGTCAGCTCGCACATGCCGAAGGGGTCCGTCAGCCGCAGCTGCAGCGGGCCCAGCGGATAGCGGCCCCGCAGGTCGGAGCGGACCCGGTAGGACACCTCGCGGCGGCCCTGCGGCTCCACCCGGTCCAGCACGAACCGGGGCCGCGGCCCCAGGACGTACGGCACCCGGTCCTGGAGCATCAGCAGGCCGGTGGGCAGCCGGGAGACGTTGTCCATGCGCAGGTGCACCCGGGCCTCGCTGCCGGCCGGTACGCGCGCGGGGGCGAGACGGCGGCTCGCGGCCACCCGGTAGCGCGTGCGGTACAGCACGCCCGCGCAGAGCAGGGGCAGCACGGCGAGCAGCAGGCCGACCCGCAGCAGCTCGCCCAGACCCAGCACGAACGCGCAGACCGCGGCGGCGATCCCGGCCGCGAGGAAGGAGCGGCCACGGGTGGTGAGACCCGCCAGGGCCGTACGGACCCCGCTGGTCTCCCCGCGGTCGGCCTCCGCCGGCGCGATCCCCCCGGTGCTCATCACAGACTCCGCGGCGGCTGCTGGGGATAGGCCGGGATGGTGCGGCCCAGGCCGCCGAAGCCGCTCTGCCGGCCCGAAGCGGCGGGCACCGGGGTGTGCTGCAGGATCTCCCCCACCACCTGTTCGGCCGTACGGCGGTTGAGCTGGGCCTGGGCGGTGGGCAGCAGGCGGTGGGCGAGGACGGGGACGGCGAGGGCCTGGACGTCGTCCGGCAGCGCGTAGTCCCGGCCGTCGAGGGCGGCGGAGGCCTTGGCCGCGCGCAGCAGGTGCAGGGTCGCGCGCGGGGAGGCGCCGAGTCTGAGGTCGGGGTGGGTGCGGGTGGCGGCGACCAGTTCGACCGCGTACCGCCGGACCGGCTCGGCCACGTGCACCCCGCGGACCGCCTCGACCAGCTTCACGATCTCGTGGGCGTGCGCCACCGGCTGGAGGTCCTCCAGCGGGCTGACCCCGCCGTGGATGTCGAGCATCTGCAACTCGGCCTCGACGCTCGGGTACCCCACGGAGACCCGCGCCATGAAGCGGTCGCGCTGGGCCTCGGGCAGCGGGTAGGTGCCCTCCATCTCGACCGGGTTCTGGGTGGCCACCACCATGAAGGGGCTGGGCAGTTCGTACGTCTGCCCGTCGATGGTGACCTGGCGCTCCTCCATGGACTCCAGCAGCGCGGACTGCGTCTTCGGCGAGGCGCGGTTGATCTCGTCGCCGATCACGATCTGCGCGAAAATGGCGCCCGGCTTGAACTCGAAGTCCCGGCGCTGCTGGTCCCAGATCGACACGCCGGTGATGTCCGAGGGCAGCAGGTCCGGCGTGAACTGGATGCGCCGCACCGAGCAGTCGATGGACCGCGCCAGCGCCTTGGCGAGCATGGTCTTGCCCACCCCGGGGACGTCCTCGATCAGCAGGTGGCCCTCGGCGAGCAGCACGGTCAGCGCGAGCCGTACGACCTCGGGCTTGCCCTCGATCACGCCTTCCACCGAACCGCGTACCCGCTCCACCGTGGTGGTCAGCTCAGTGAGGCTCGCTCGATCGTCATAGGTCGTCACCCGGCCCTCCTCGGCCCGTTCATCCGGGCCGACGCTCTCCGTGCGAGACCGGCCCACCCCGAAACACGGACACCACGCGGAAAAGGTTCCGCGTGACGTCACACCCCGCATTCTTGCTGCCGTTACCGATTCGTGTCACTCGCCTGTGGACAACTGCCCGCGCGATGTCGGCCTTACGGCCTTTTCGACCGTCTTTTCGAACTGTGTTCCCGCCACGGGTTCAGGCCTGACCGGCCTCGCGCGGCGGACCGGGGCGCACGTCGAAGACGAGGCCGCGGACGTCGTCGGTGCCGCCGAAGGACTCCGCCGGCCGGGCGGGACGCCGACGACGTTACTGGTCGCCCGGGGGCCCGGCCGCTCGTGAGAGCGGACAAAGAACGTCATCGCGGTGCGTTGTGAGCCAACCCACAGGGGGGCGAAGCGGGGCCGAACGGGAGGGCGGTTCGCATTGCGGATCCCGCCGTACCGCGGTACACGACGCGCAGGCCGGTTGATTGACCAGCGGACAGCGTGGACTAAAGTGACGCCGAAGCGGGAGACGAGTCTCTGCCCGCGGACGAAACCCCCGGAGACCCCGGCGCGTGCCCGGGCCGTCTCCCCGCGCGCGCGGCGCGTACGTACGGCTCGGGGGACCGACGGTGCGTACGGCCCGCCGGAACTGAGAGGCCCCCTTGAGCCAGAGTCGACACGTCCCGGTGATGCTCCAGCGGTGCCTGGACCTGCTGGCGCCCGCCCTGGAACGCCCCGGAGCGGTGGTCGTCGACTGCACCCTCGGTCTCGGCGGGCACAGCGAGGCACTGCTCGCCCGGTTCCCCGACGCGCGGCTGATCGGCCTCGACCGGGACAAGGAGGCGCTGCGCCTGTCCGGTGAGCGCCTGGCCCCCTACGGCGAGCGCGCCACCCTCGTGCACGCCGTGTACGACGAGCTGCCCGACGTACTGCACCGGCTCGGCACCGCGCGCGTGCAGGGCGTGCTGTTCGACCTCGGGGTCTCCTCCATGCAGCTGGACGAGGCCGACCGCGGCTTCGCCTACGCGCAGGACGCGCCCCTGGACATGCGGATGGACCAGACGGCAGGGATCAGCGCCGCCGAGGTCCTCAACACCTACCCGGCCGGCGAACTGGTGCGGATCCTGCGCGCGTACGGCGAGGAGAAGCAGGCCAAGCGGATCGTCGCCGCGATCGTCCGGGAGCGGGAGAAGGAGCCGTTCGGCAACAGCGCGCGGCTCGTCGAACTCATCCGGGACGCGCTGCCGCAGGCCGCCAAGCGCACCGGCGGCAACCCGGCCAAGCGCACGTTCCAGGCGCTGCGCATCGAGGTCAACGGCGAACTGTCGGTGCTGGAGCGGGCCATCCCGGCCGCGGTGAAGGCCCTGGACGTCGGCGGGCGCGTCGCCGTGCTGTCGTACCACTCGCTCGAGGACCGGCTCGTCAAGCAGGTGTTCGCGGCCGGGGCCGCCACCACCGCGCCGCCCGGGCTGCCCGTCGTGCCCGAGCGCTACCAGCCGCGGCTCAAGCTGCTCACCCGCGGTGCCGAACTTCCCACCGAGGAAGAGATCGCCGAGAACCGCAGGGCCGCCCCGGCCAGACTGCGGGGTGCCGAGCGCATCAGGGAGGACGTCGAGTGAGCGACACGGGTCGGAGGGCCGGCGCCGCGCACCGGGCCGGCGGCTTCCCGCACGCACCGGGGGAGCAGTGAGCAGGAAACCCCAACCGAAGGGGCGGGCCGCCCGGCTCGCCCGGCTCCTCCCGGCCGGCCGCGCCCAGGCGGCGCGCACCCCGTTCGTCCTGCTCGTCGTCGTGCTGCTCGGCGGTGGCCTGATCGGGCTGCTGGTGCTGAACTCGGCACTGAGCGAAGGCTCGTTCGCGCTGGCCGACCTGCAGCGGCAGACGAAGAACCTCACCGACCAGGAACAGGCCCTCCAGCGGGACATCGACGCCTTCTCGGCCCCCGACGCCCTGCAGCGCCGCGCCCGCGAACTCGGCATGGTCCCCGGCGGCGACCCGGCCTTCCTCGGCCCCGACGGCACCGTCAAGGGCGTCCCCGGCACCGCGGCCGAGCCCGCCGCCCTCACCGCCCCGGCACCCCCCGGCGCGATCCCCCCGGCCGCCGCCGTCCCCACCCCGGCCGACGTGCTGTCCACGCCCCCCGTCCTGCCCGCCGCCCCGGCCGACGCCGTCTCCGCCGCTCCGGGGGCGCCCACCGAGCCGCCCCTGCCCCCGGGCGCTCCCACGGGCCCCGTCCTCCCGGCGCCGCCCCTCCCGACCCCGACCCCCGGCAGGTGACGGACGTGTCCGACAGCCAAGCACCGCGCCGCCGGGCGCCCGGATCCGCGGGTGCGCTCCGCGCGGGCGCGTGCGGAGCGCGCCCGGGGCGGCCGGCACCGGTGTGTCGTGCGGCCCGTTCCGGTGCCCCGGTGGGGTGCCATGGCGGCGGGCCCGCCCGCCGGGCGCCCGAACCGGCAGACGCGCTCCACGACGCCGCGAGCGGTGCCGCCCGTTCCGTCGCGCCCGTGGTGTGCTCGGCCCCCCAGCCCCTCCCGACCTCGACCCCCGGCAGGTGACGGAAGTGTCCGACAGGCAAGCGCCGCGTCGCCGGGTGCCCGGGCCCGCCAAGCCTCCGCGGCCGCGGGGCGCCGGGCCCGGTGCCCGGCCGGTCCGACGGCCCGGTGGGGCCCGGCCCCCGGTCTCGCGCCCCCTCAGGCTCGGCAGCCCCCGGCCCCGGCTGCGCCTGGTCAGCCTCGCCCTGACGCTGGTGCTGCTGGCCTTCGTCGTACGGCTGCTCCAGGTCCAGGCCGTCGACGCGAGCGCCTACGCGGCCCGCGCCGAGCAGAACCGGTACGTGGTGCACACGCTGGCCGCCGAGCGCGGCGAGATCACCGACCGCAACGGCGTCGCGCTGGCCGTCAGCGAGGACGCGTACGACATCACCGCCGACCCGACGATGTTCGCCCCCAAGCAGCTGAAGATCGCCGACGGCCCCGAGAAGGCCGCCGCGCTGCTCGCCCCGATCCTCGGCCAGGACCAGGCCGCGCTCGTCAGGAAGCTGCGGCCGGCGAACCCGAACTCGCGCTACACCCGGCTCGCCACCCGGCAGACACCGCAGGTCTGGAAGCAGATCAAGGACCTGAAGACCGCGCTCGCCAACAAGTCCGGGACCGACCACACCACCGTCAACGTGCTGGCCGGCGTCTTCGCCGACCCCAGCAGCCAGCGCGTGTACCCCAACCGCGACCTGGCCGCCGGGATACTGGGCTGGGTCAACGCCGACGGCAGGGGCGGCGGCGGCATCGAGCAGCAACTGGACAAGCAGCTGTCCGGCAAGGACGGCAAGGTCCGCTACGCCCAGGCCGGCGGGCGCGAGGTGCCCACGGCCGGGTCCACCGAGACGCCCGCGGTGCCCGGCGCCGACGTCGAGCTGACCATCGACCGCGACATCCAGTGGGCCGCGCAGAACGCCATCACCGAGCAGGTGCGCAAGTCCCGGGCGGACCGCGGCTACGTCATCGTCCAGGACACCCGCACCGGCCAGATCCTCGCCATGGCCAACTCGCCCGGCTTCGACCCGAACGACCTGGCCAAGGCCGACGGCGACGCCATGGGCAACGCGGCCCTCCAGGACGCCTACGAGCCCGGCTCCACCGCCAAGGTGATGTCCATGGCGGCCGTGCTGGAGCAGAACGTGGCGACCCCGCTCACCCACGTCGTCGTCCCCAACCGGCTGCACCGCGGGGACCGGCTCTTCCAGGACGACATCGACCACGCCACCTGGTACCTCACGCTCAACGGCGTGCTCGCCAAGTCCAGCAACATCGGCACCATCCTGGCCACCGGCGAACTCGGCAAGAGCCAGCCCGCCGCCAACAAGGTCCTCTACAGCTACCTGCGCAAGTTCGGCATCGGCGGCTACACCGGCCTCGGCTTCCCCGGCGAGACCCCCGGCATCCTCGCGCCACCGCAGAAGTGGTCCACCTCGCAGCAGTTCACGATCCCTTTCGGCCAGGGCTTCTCCATCAACGCCATGCAGGCCGCGTCCGTGTACTCGACCATCGCCAACGGCGGTGTCCGCGTCGTACCGACCCTGGTGCGCGGCACCAAGGGCGCCGACGGCCGCTTCACCCCGGCGCCCAAGCCCCGGCAGAGCCGGGTCGTCAGCGCCAGGACCGCCAAGAGCATCGCCCAGATGCTGGAGTCCGTCGTCGACGACGAGCAGGGCACCGGCGTGAAGGCCCGCATCCCCGGGTACCGGGTCGCGGGCAAGACCGGCACGGCGAACCGCGTGGATCCGGCCACCGGCCGCTACCGCGGCTACACCTCGTCGTTCGCCGGCTTCGCGCCCGCCGACAACCCGCGGATCACCGTCTACTGCGCCATCCAGAACGCCACCTCCGGCAGCTACTTCGGTGGCCAGATCTGCGGTCCCATCTACAAGCAGGTGATGGAGTTCGCCCTGAAGACCCTCCAGGTGCCGCCGACCGGGGCGCGGCCCGCCAACCTGCCCGTCGAGTACAAACCCTGATCAGCACCCCCCTGATCAGCACGGAAACACCAGGAACGAGCTCGTGACAACGATCACCCCCGACGCCGGGGACCCCGGGGCCGCAGGCCCCTCACTTCGCTCCGGAGCGGGTGCGCCCGGTACGCTCACCGCCGTGCCACACGCTGATCAGTCCCAAACCACCCGGAAGGGCCAACCCGTGACATACCCGGGACTGCCCCGGCCGACGCGGCTCCCCGCCACCCCGCTCGCGGAGCTCGCCGACCAGCTGGGTGTCACCGCGCCGGATGCCACCGCCGAGATCACGGGTATCACCCACGACTCGCGCGCCGTCCGCCCCGGCGACCTGTACGCCGCCCTCCCGGGCGCCCGGCTGCACGGCGCGGACTTCGTCACCCAGGCCGCGAGCCTGGGCGCCGCCGCCGTGCTCACCGACCCCACGGGCGCCGAGCGCGCCGCCGCCGGCGGGCTGCCCGTCCTGGTGGTCGAGGACCCGCGCGGCCGGATGGGGGAGCTGGCGGCCACCATCTACCACCACCCGGGCCGCGACCTGCTGCAGATCGGCATCACCGGCACCTCTGGCAAGACCACCACCGCCTACCTGGTGGAAGGCGGCCTGAAGACCGCCCGTTCGACCGGTCTCATCGGCACCGTCGAGATCCGCATCGGCGAGGAGCGCATCAAGTCCGAGCGCACCACCCCCGAAGCCACCGACCTCCAGGCCCTGTTCGCCGTCATGCGCGAAGAGGGCGTCGAGGCGGTCGCCATGGAGGTCTCCAGCCACGCCCTGGTCCTCGGCCGGGTCGACGCCTGCGTCTTCGACGTCGCCGTCTTCACCAACCTCAGCCCGGAGCACATGGAGTTCCACTCCGGCATGGAGGACTACTTCCAGGCCAAGGCGCAGCTCTTCACGCCGGAACGCAGCAGGCTCGGTGTGGTCAACGCCGACGACGAGTACGGCCGCCGGCTCGCCCGGGAGGCGACCGTCCCGGTCGTCACGTTCTCCGCCGAGGGCCACCCCGACGCCGACTGGCGCGCCGAGGACGTCGAGATCGGCCCCCTCGACTCGACGTTCACCGTGCTCGGCCCGAACGGCGAGCGCGTGCACGCCACATCGCCGCTGCCGGGCCCGTTCAACGTGGCGAACACCCTCGCCGCCGTCGTCGCCCTCGCCGCGGCCGGAGTCGACCCGCAGACAGCCGCCGACGGCGTCGCCGCCGTCCCGGGCGTCCCGGGCCGCCTGGAGCGCGTCGACGCCGGGCAGCCCTACCTCGCGGTCGTCGACTACGCCCACAAGACCGACGCCGTCGAGTCGGTGCTCAAGGCGCTGCGCAAGGTCACCAAGGGCCGGCTGCACGTCGTCCTCGGCTGCGGCGGCGACCGCGACGAGACCAAGCGCGTCCCGATGGGCGCCGCCGTGGCCCGGCTCGCCGACACGGCCGTACTGACCTCCGACAACCCCCGCTCCGAGGACCCCCTCGCGATCCTCGCGACCATGCTCCAGGGCGCGGCCTCCGTGCCCGCGCACGAGCGCGGCGAGGTGCTGCTGTTCGAGGAGCGGGCCGCCGCCATCGCCGCCGCCGTGGGCCGCGCCCAGGCCGGCGACACCGTGCTGGTCGCGGGCAAGGGCCACGAGCAGGGCCAGGACATCGCCGGCGTGATCCGTCCCTTCGACGACCGCCAGGTGCTTCGCGAAGCTATCCAGAAGACCCAGGGATGAACTTGTGATCGCCCTCTCCCTCGCCGAGATCGCAGAAGTCGTCGGCGGGCAGACGCACGACATACCGGATCCGTCCGTACAGGTGACGGGACCGGTCGTCCGGGACTCC
Organism: Streptomyces sp. NPDC023481; assembly: GCF_055560195.1. NCBI lineage: Bacteria > Bacillati > Actinomycetota > Actinomycetes > Kitasatosporales > Streptomycetaceae > Streptomyces > Streptomyces sp. NPDC023481. The sequence goes on along the minus strand of NZ_JBVHJE010000022.1, from coordinate 88,028 downwards.
CGTGAGGTGGTGCCCGGCAGCCTGTTCGCCGCCTTCGTCGGCGAGCGCGTGGACGGCCACGACTACGCGGCGCAGGTCGTCGCGGCCGGCGCGGCCGCCGTGCTGGCGTCCCGGCCGGTCGGCGTGCCCGCGATCGTCGTGGCGGACGTGCAGACGGCCCTCGGCGCCCTCGCCCGGCACGTCGTACGCCGGCTCGGCGCGACCCTCGTCGCCCTGACCGGCTCGGCCGGCAAGACCAGCACCAAGGACCTCATCGCCCAGGTGCTCGGCCGCAAGGCGCCGACCGTGTTCACGCCCGGCTCGCTCAACAACGAGATCGGGCTGCCGCTGACCGCCCTGTCCGCCACCGAGGAGACCAGGTTCCTCGTGCTGGAGATGGGCGCCCGCGGCATCGGGCACATCCGCTACCTCGCCGGTCTCACCCCGCCGAGGATCGGCCTGGTGCTCAACGTCGGCAGCGCCCACATCGGCGAGTTCGGCGGCCGCGAGCAGATCGCCCAGGCCAAGGGCGAACTCGTGGAGGCCCTGCCGGAGGACGGGGCGGCGATCCTCAACGCCGACGACCCGCTGGTGAAGGCCATGGCCGCCCGTACCAAGGCGAAGGTGGTCCTTTTCGGAGAGTCGGCCGAAGCGGACGTACGCGCCGAGAATGTACGACTCACGGACAGCGGACAGCCCGCCTTCACGCTTCACACACCCTCCGGTGCAAGCGATGTGACCATGCGCCTGTACGGTGAGCACCACGTGTCGAACGCGCTCGCCGCGGCCGCCGTCGCCCATGAGCTGGGCATGTCCGCGGAAGAGATCGCCATCGCGCTCTCCGAGGCGGGCTCCCTCTCCCGCTGGCGCATGGAGGTCACCGAGCGCCCGGACGGCGTGACCATCGTCAACGACGCCTACAACGCCAACCCCGAGTCCATGCGGGCCGCCCTCAGGGCGCTCGCGGCCATGGGCAAGGGGCGCCGCACGTGGGCGGTGCTCGGCAAGATGGCCGAGCTGGGGGACGAGGCGCTCGCCGAGCACGACGCCGTCGGACGGCTCGCCGTCCGGCTCAACGTCAGCAAGCTCGTCGCCGTCGGGGGGATTGAGGCCTCCTGGCTGCAACTGGGCGCATATAACGAGGGTTCGTGGGGTGAGGAGTCGGTGCACGTGTCCGACGCACAGGCGGCGATCGACCTGTTGCGCAGCGAGTTGCGCCCGGGGGACGTCGTACTCGTGAAGGCGTCCCGGTCGGTGGGTCTCGAAGGCGTCGCCCAGGCGCTCCTGGAGACCGGTGCCGAGGGCGAGGTCGCCGCCCGATGATGAACCAGATCCTGTTCTCGGGAGTCATTGGCCTCTTCCTGACGCTGGTCGGCACCCCGCTGCTGATCAAGCTTCTGGCCCGCAAGGGCTACGGCCAGTACATCCGTGACGACGGCCCGCGCGAGCACGCCAGCAAGCGCGGTACGCCGACCATGGGTGGCATCGCCTTCATCCTGGCGACGGTCGCCGCCTACTTCCTCAGCAAGGTCATCACCGGCAAGCCGCCGACGTTCTCCGGGCTGCTGGTGCTCGGCCTGATGGTCGGCATGGGTCTGGTCGGCTTCCTGGACGACTACATCAAGATCGTCAAGCGGCGGTCGCTGGGTCTGCGGGCCAAGGCGAAGATGGCCGGCCAGCTGATCGTCGGCATCGCCTTCGCGGTGCTGTCGCTGCAGTTCTCCGACGCCCGCGGCAACACCCCGGCGTCCACGAAGCTGTCGTTCATCACGGACTTCGGCTGGTCGATCGGCCCGGTGCTGTTCGTGGTCTGGGCGCTGTTCATGATCCTCGCGATGTCGAACGGCGTGAACCTCACCGACGGCCTGGACGGCCTGGCCACCGGCGCCTCCGTGCTCGTCTTCGGTGCCTACACCTTCATCGGGGTCTGGCAGTTCCAGGAGTCCTGCGCCAACGCGGGCACCCTGACCAACCCGGGCGCCTGCTACGAGGTGCGCGACCCGCTGGACCTGGCCGTGGTCGCCTCCGCGCTGATGGGCGCCTGCCTGGGCTTCCTGTGGTGGAACACCTCGCCGGCGAAGATCTTCATGGGCGACACCGGTTCGCTCGCCCTCGGCGGTGTCCTCACGGGCCTGGCCATCCTCTCCCGCACGGAGCTGCTGGTGGCCATCATGGGCGGCCTGTTCGTCCTCATCACCATGTCGGTCGTCATCCAGGTCGGCTCCTTCCGGCTCACCGGCAAGCGCGTCTTCCGGATGGCACCGCTCCAGCACCACTTCGAACTCAAGGGCTGGTCCGAGGTCCTGGTCGTGGTCCGCTTCTGGATCATCCAGGGAATCTGTGTGATCGTCGGACTCGGCCTCTTCTACGCGGGATGGGCAGCGGACAAGTGACCTCCTCGGTGCCTTCGGAATTCCAGGGCAAGCGCATCACCGTCGCCGGGCTCGGCGTCTCCGGCGTCCCGGCGGCGAAGGTGCTGCACGCGCGCGGGGCGCTCGTCACGGTCGTCAACGACGGCGACGACGCACGCGCGCGGGAGCAGGCCGCGGAGCTGGAGGCGCTCGGCGTCACCGTGCGCCTCGGCGACGGAGCGACCCTCCCGGAGGGCACCGAGCTGATCGTCACCGCGCCCGGCTGGCAGCCCGACAAGCCGCTGTTCCGCGCCGCCGAGCGGGCCGGCGTGCCGGTCTGGGGCGACGTGGAGCTGGCCTGGCGGCTGCGCGGCCCCGACGCGGCCCCCTGGCTGGCCGTGACGGGCACCAACGGCAAGACCACGACCGTCCAGATGCTCGCCTCCATCCTTCGGGCCGCGGGCCTGCGCACGGCCGCCGTCGGCAACATCGGCGTCTCCCTGCTGGACACCGTCCTCGGCGAGGAGCGCTACGACGTCCTCGCCGTCGAGCTGTCCAGCTACCAGCTCCACTGGGCGCCCTCCCTGCGGGCGCACTCCGCGGTGGTCCTCAACCTCGCGCCGGACCACCTGGACTGGCACGGCTCCATGGAGGCCTACGCGCGCGACAAGGGCCGCATCTACGAGGGCAACAAGGTCGCCTGCGTCTACAACGTCGCCGACAAGGCCACCGAGGACCTCGTCCGCGAGGCCGACGTCGAAGAGGGCTGCCGGGCCGTCGGGTTCACGCTGGGCACGCCCGGCCCCTCCCAACTCGGCGTCGTGGAGGGCATCCTGGTCGACCGCGCCTTCGTGGCCGACCGGCACAAGAACGCCCAGGAGCTGGCCGAGGTCTCCGACGTCCACCCGCCGGCCCCGCACAACATCGCCAACGCCCTCGCCGCCGCGGCCCTCGCGCGCGCCTTCGGGGTGCCCGCCCGGGCCGTACGGGACGGTCTGCGGGCCTTCCGCCCGGACGCCCACCGCATCGCGCACGTCGCCGACATCGACGGCGTCGCGTACGTGGACGACTCCAAGGCGACGAACACCCATGCCGCGGAAGCCTCTTTGGCGGCATATGAACCGATCGTATGGATTGCGGGCGGTCTGGCGAAGGGCGCGACCTTCGACGAGCTGGTCGCCCGGTCGGCGAAGCGGCTGCGCGGTGCCGTCCTGATCGGCGCCGATCGTGCCCTGATCCGTGAGGCCCTCGCGCGACACGCCCCGGAAGTACCCGTGGTCGACCTCGACCGGACCGACACTGGGGCGATGCTCCAGGCGGTGACGGAAGCGAAGCGGCTGGCTCGGCCCGGCGACACGGTGCTGCTGGCCCCGGCGTGCGCCTCCATGGACATGTTCACCAACTACAACCAGCGCGGTGACGCGTTCGCGGCGGCGGTCCGCGAACTCGACGCCTGACCCCGGCCGCCTGCCGGGCGGACCTTCGGAGGGACGCGTGGGACGGTCGACGTGCAACGGAGGCGCCGATGCCCAGTAGCCGTACCGGAAAGCCGCCCGTGCAGCGGGCGTCCCGGCGCCCGCGTCCCGCCGTTCCCCGGCCCCCGCGCGAGAACCCCGTGCAAGGGCTCCTCACGCGCGCGCGCAGGGCCTGGGACCGGCCGCTGACCGCCTACTACCTGATCGTCGGCGGCAGTGTGCTGATCACCGTGCTCGGTCTCGTGATGGTCTACTCCGCCTCCCAGATCACCGCGCTGCAGCTGTCGCTGCCCGGGTCGTACTTCTTCCGCAAGCAGGCCCTCGCCGCGCTCATCGGCGGCGCGCTGCTGTTCGCCGCCTCCCGCATGCCGGTGAAGCTGCACCGGGCACTGGCCTACCCGATCCTCGCCGGCGCCGTCTTCCTGATGATCCTGGTGCAGATCCCCGGGATAGGGATGGCGGTCAACGGCAACCAGAACTGGATCTCCCTCGGCGGCTCCTTCCAGATCCAGCCCAGCGAGTTCGGCAAGCTGGCCCTGGTGCTGTGGGGCGCGGACCTGATCGCCCGCAAACAGGAGCGGAAGCTGCTGACCCAGTGGAAGCACATGCTGGTGCCGCTGGTGCCGGTCGCCTTCCTGCTGCTCGGGCTGATCATGCTCGGCGGTGACATGGGCACCGCGATCATCCTCACGGCGATCCTGTTCGGCCTGCTCTGGCTCGCCGGCGCGCCGACCCGGCTCTTCGCGGGCGTGCTGTCCGTCGCCGCGCTGATCGGTGTGACCCTGATCAAGACCAGCCCCAACCGGATGGCCCGCCTCGCCTGCATCGGCGCCACCGAGCCGAAGACCGGGGTCGCCGACTGCTGGCAGGCGGTGCACGGGATCTACGCCCTGGCCTCCGGCGGACTCTTCGGCTCCGGACTCGGCGCGAGTGTGGAAAAATGGGGCCAACTCCCGGAAGCCCACACCGACTTCATCTTCGCCGTCACCGGTGAGGAACTGGGTCTGGCGGGGACGCTGTCGGTGCTCGCCCTGTTCGCGGCTCTAGGCTATGCGGGTATCCGCGTGGCCGGACGCACGGAGGACCCCTTCGTGAGGTATGCCGCGGGAGGCGTGACCACCTGGATCACCGCCCAGGCGGTGATCAACATCGGTGCGGTGCTCGGCCTGCTGCCGATCGCCGGCGTCCCGCTCCCGCTGTTCTCCTACGGAGGGTCCGCCCTGCTGCCGACCATGTTCGCCATCGGGCTGCTGATCGCCTTCGCGCGCGACGAGCCCGCTGCGCGGGCGGCGCTTGCGATGCGGCAACCTCGCTTTGGTAGAAAGCGGGCGGGAGACCGGACGCCCGGCAAACGGCCGGCCGGGGCTCCTCGGAGATGGAACACGATGCGACGGCGTGCCTCGGCGGCGCGTTCGTCCGGAGAGCGGTGAATTTCGGTGCATGTCGTACTCGCCGGTGGGGGGACCGCCGGCCACATCGAGCCCGCGCTCGCCCTCGCGGACGCCCTGCGCAGGCAGGACCCCACCGTGGGGATCACGGCCCTGGGCACGGAACGCGGCCTGGAGACCCGGCTCGTCCCGGAGCGCGGCTACGAGCTGGCGCTGATCCCGGCAGTGCCGCTGCCGCGCAAGCCCACCCCCGAGCTGATCACCGTCCCGGGCCGGCTGCGCGGCACGATCAAGGCCGCCGAGCAGATCCTGGAGCGCACCAAGGCGGACTGCGTGGTCGGCTTCGGCGGCTACGTGGCGTTGCCCGGCTACCTGGCCGCCAAGCGCCTCGGCGTGCCCATCGTGATCCACGAGGCCAACGCCCGCCCGGGCCTGGCCAACAAGATCGGCTCGCGGTACGCGGCCCGGGTCGCCGTCTCCACCCCGGACAGCAAGCTGCGTGACGCCCGTTACATCGGCATCCCGCTGCGCCGCTCCATCGCCACGCTGGACCGCGCCGCCGTGCGTCCCGAGGCCCGCCACCGCTTCGGCCTCGACCCGAACCTGCCCACGCTGCTCGTCTCCGGCGGCTCGCAGGGCGCCCGGCGGCTGAACGAGGTGGTCCAGCAGGTCGCTCCGTGGCTCCAGCAGGCCGGTATCCAGATCCTGCACGCGGTCGGCCCGAAGAACGAACTGCCGCAGGTGCAGCAGATGCCGGGGATGCCCCCCTACATCCCGGTAAGTTACCTGGACCGGATGGACCTCGCGTACGCCGCGGCCGACATGATGCTCTGCCGCGCGGGCGCGATGACCGTCGCCGAACTCTCCGCCGTCGGGCTCCCGGCCGCCTACGTCCCGCTGCCCATCGGCAACGGCGAACAGCGGCTCAACGCCCAGCCGGTGGTCAAGGCCGGCGGCGGACTCCTCGTCGACGACGCGGAACTGACGCCCGAGTGGGTGCAGCAGAACGTGCTGCCCGTGCTCGCCGACCCGCACCGGCTGTACGAGATGTCCCGCGCGGCAAGCGAGTTCGGCCGCCGGGACGCCGACGACCTGCTCGTCGGCATGGTGTACGAGGCGATCGCCTCGCGCCGATAGGACCGTATGACGAAAGGGCAGTGAGCGTGGCCGGACCGACGACCGCCGAGCGCGGTGAACGCCAGCAGGAGTCGTCCGGCCCGCCGCTCGTGAGGGGGCTCAGGAATCCGCGCCTCCGGGCGATCGTCGTCCTGGTCGCCGTCCTCGTGCTCCTGGGAGCCGGCGGCGCCTGGGCGTTGTACGGCTCGAAGTGGCTGCGCGTCGAGCACGTCTCGGTGTCCGGCACGCGCGTCCTGACCCCCTCCGAGGTCCGGTCGGTGGCGGCCGTGCCGGTCGGGGACCCGATGATTTCCGTCGACACGGCCCGGATCGAGGCCCGACTTCGCCAGAAATTGCCCCGAATTGACACCGTAGATGTGGTTCGTTCCTGGCCCCACGGAATCGGCCTGAAAGTGGTCGAGCGCACTCCGGTTCTGCTTGTCCGAAAGGGCGGGAACTTCGTCGAAGTCGATGACGAGGGTGTCCGTTTCGCTACGGTTTCGCAGGCACCGAATGGCGTTCCGATGCTGGAATTGTCCGCGTCCCGCACGGGCCCGGGCGCCGCGAGCTTCCGGCGTTTCGGTACCGCGCGGCTGGTGCGCGAGGCCGTCCGGGTCGCCGGTGACCTGCCCGGGGCCGTGTCGCGGGCCACCCGGGCCGTCCAGGTCCACTCCTTCGACGCCATCTCGCTGGAGTTGGCCGACGGCCGCACGGTGACCTGGGGCAGCGGCGAGAGCGGCCGCGCCAAGGCACGGGCCCTCACGGCACTCATGAAAGCAGCTCCCGGCGCGCGGCACTTCGATGTCAGTGCTCCCACCGCCCCTGCGTCATCGGGGAGTTGACGCACATCAGCGCAGGCCAGCACCCTGGTTGGGCACTGCTACGGCTGATCACATAGGGTGAAAAGAAAAACGGGAGGTTCGGCGTGTTCGTTGAACGGGCGCCACTTGTCGACTTAGTGTCCTGTTCAGAAGACTCCAGGGAACAGACACACTGGTAACCCTAAACTTCAGGGTTAGGGTTCGGGTCGGCGCTACGGACCGTCCCATTCGGCATCCGTCGTCCCGGCGCGGGGCACCGCCCGGCGGCGACAACGTAATTCGAGGCGAGAGGCCTTCGACGTGGCAGCACCGCAGAACTACCTCGCAGTCATCAAGGTCATCGGTGTCGGCGGCGGTGGTGTCAATGCCATCAACCGGATGATCGAGGTCGGTCTCAAGGGCGTCGAGTTCATCGCCATCAACACCGACGCACAGGCGCTGTTGATGAGCGACGCCGACGTCAAGCTCGACGTCGGCCGCGAACTCACCCGCGGACTCGGCGCCGGAGCCAACCCGGCCGTCGGCCGCAAGGCCGCCGAGGACCACCGCGAGGAGATCGAGGAGGTCCTCAAGGGGGCCGACATGGTCTTCGTGACGGCCGGTGAAGGCGGCGGCACGGGCACCGGCGGCGCACCCGTCGTGGCCAACATCGCGCGCTCGCTCGGCGCGCTCACCATCGGCGTGGTCACGCGCCCGTTCACCTTCGAGGGACGGCGGCGCGCGAACCAGGCCGAGGACGGCATCGCCGAACTGCGCGAAGAGGTCGACACCCTCATCGTGATCCCCAACGACCGGCTCCTGTCCATCTCGGACCGCCAGGTCTCGGTCCTGGACGCCTTCAAGTCCGCGGACCAGGTCCTGCTCTCCGGTGTCCAGGGCATCACCGACCTCATCACCACCCCCGGTCTGATCAACCTCGACTTCGCCGACGTCAAGTCGGTCATGTCCGAGGCCGGTTCGGCCCTCATGGGCATCGGCTCGGCCCGCGGCGACGACCGCGCGGTGGCCGCGGCCGAGATGGCGATCTCCTCGCCGCTGCTGGAGGCGTCCATCGACGGCGCCCGGGGCGTGCTGCTTTCCATCTCCGGCGGCTCCGACCTCGGCCTGTTCGAGATCAACGAGGCCGCCCAGCTGGTCAGCGAGGCCGCCCACCCCGAGGCCAACATCATCTTCGGCGCGGTCATCGACGACGCCCTCGGCGACGAGGTCCGGGTCACCGTGATCGCGGCCGGCTTCGACGGCGGCCAGCCGCCGGCCCGCCGGGACAACGTCCTCGGCTCGGCCTCCGGCTCGGCCCCCGCCCGCCGCGAGGAGCCCGCCCCGGCCCGGCCGAGCGAGCCCAGCCGTCCGTCCTTCGGCTCGCTGGGCAGCGTCAAGCCGAAGGAGGAGCCCGAGCCGGCGCCCGAGCCGGTGGCCGACATCCCCCTCGCCCCGCCGGTCACGCCGGCGCCGCGTCCCCCCTACTCGGACAGCGCGGCCGAGGAACTGGACGTCCCGGACTTCCTCAAGTGATAGGACAGCGCGAGAGCGTGAGCGGCGCGCACTTCGCCTTCACCGACCGGTGGGGCGGGGTGAGCGCCGCTCCGTATGAGGAGCTGAACCTCGGCGGCGCGGTCGGCGACGCGCCCGAGGCGGTACGCGGCAACCGGGAGCTGGCGGCCAAGTCGCTCGGCCTGGACCCCGGACTCGTCGTCTGGATGAACCAGGTGCACGGCGCCGACGTCGCCGTGGTGGACGAGCCGTGGGGGGACCGGCCGGTACCGGAGGTCGACGCGCTCGTCACCGCCCGGCGCGGACTCGCCCTCGCCGTCCTCACCGCCGACTGCGTTCCGGTGCTGCTGGCCGACCCCGTCGCCGGGGTCGCCGCCGCGGCCCACGCGGGCCGGCCCGGCATGGTCGGGGGCGTCGTCCCCGCAGCCGTACGGGCCATGGTCTCGCTCGGCGCCGCACCGGAGCGGATCGTCGCCCGCACCGGACCGGCCGTCTGCGGCCGGTGCTACGAGGTGCCGGAGGCGATGCGCGCCGAGGTGGCCGCCGTCGAACCGGCGGCGCACGCCGAAACGAGCTGGGGCACGCCGGCGGTCGACGTGAGCGCCGGCGTGCACGCGCAGCTCGACCGGCTCGGGGTGTGCGACCGGGCGCAGTCGCCGGTGTGCACGCTGGAGTCGGGCGACCACTTCTCGTACCGCCGCGACCGCGCCACCGGGCGGCTCGCGAGCTATGTGTGGCTGGACTGATGGGGCATGACGGACCGTAAGACCGAACTCGCCGCGAACCTGGCGAAAGTGGAGGAGCGCATCGCCGCCGCGTGCACGGCGGCCGGGCGCGCGCGGGAGGAGGTGACCCTGATCGTGGTCACCAAGACCTACCCCGCGAGCGATGTGCGGACGCTGTCCGGGCTCGGCGTGCGCCATGTCGCCGAGAACCGCGACCAGGACGCGGCCCCGAAGGCCGCCGCCTGCGCGGATCTGCCCCTCACCTGGCACTTCGTGGGTCAGTTGCAGACCAACAAGGTCCGTTCCGTGGTCGGTTACGCCGATGTCGTGCAGTCCGTCGACCGTTCCCGGCTCGTCACGGCGCTGTCGAAGGAGGCCGTCCGGGCCGGGCGCGAGGTCGGGTGCCTCATCCAGGTCGCGCTCGACGCAGGCGCGAGCGGCCGGGGCGAGCGCGGTGGCGTGGCACCCGGCGGAATCGAAGAGTTGGCCGACCTCGTCGCCGGCGCGCCCGGGCTGCGGCTCGACGGGCTGATGACCGTCGCTCCGCTCACCGGGGAGTACGCGGGGCGCGAACAGGCGGCGTTCGAGCGCCTCATGGATTTGTCGACTGACCTGCGCCGAGCTCATCCGGCTGCAACCATGGTGTCGGCAGGGATGAGCGCGGACCTCGAACAGGCCGTGGCGGCCGGGGCGACACATGTGCGCGTCGGCACCGCGGTACTCGGAGTCCGCCCCAGGCTCGGGTAACGTCGCCAGGAAGTCGGACCACAGCAGAAAATATGGTCAATGCGCGCCAAGGCGGGCGCAAGGACCACGTGGATCGCGGGCACTTGGCAGTCGTCAGTCGATCCACCACAGAGCGGAGGACTCAGAGCATGGCCGGCGCGATGCGCAAGATGGCGGTCTACCTCGGCCTCGTGGAGGACGATGGGTACGACGGCCGCGGTTTCGACCCCGACGACGACTTCGAGCCCGAGTTGGACCCGGAGCCCGAGCGGGACCATCGACGGCACGAAGCGTCACACCAGTCGCACGGCGCGCATCAGTCCCAAAGGGACGAAGAGGTGCGAATCGTGCAACCGCCCGCGCCCCGCGAACCGGTGGCCCGTTCCACTTCGCTCGCCGCGGAATCCGGACGTCCGGCGCGCATCGCGCCCGTGGCATCCATCACACAAGAACGTCAGTCCCTGGAGAAGAACGCACCGGTGATCATGCCCAAGGTCGTGTCCGAACGAGAGCCTTACCGGATCACCACGCTTCACCCCCGGACCTACAACGAGGCCCGTACCATCGGGGAACACTTCCGTGAGGGCACCCCGGTGATCATGAATCTGACTGAGATGGATGACACAGACGCGAAGCGACTTGTCGACTTTGCGGCCGGTTTGGTGTTTGGTCTTCACGGCAGCATCGAGCGGGTGACGCAGAAGGTGTTCCTGTTGTCTCCTGCTAACGTCGATGTCACGGCGGAGGACAAGGCCCGCATCGCAGAGGGCGGGTTCTTCAACCAGAGCTGAGACGCAGGACCGGATCGAAGCACGGAAGAGCACGGAACAGGGGAGAGGGAACCACAGGCCATGAGCGTGTTCGCGCAGGTGATCTACATCGCGCTGATGGTGTTCCTCGTCGTGCTCATCTTTCGGCTGGTCATGGACTACGTCTTCCAGTTCGCCCGCTCATGGCAACCCGGCAAGGCGATGGTGGTCGTACTGGAGGCCACCTACACTGTCACCGATCCACCGCTGAAGCTTCTGCGGCGGTTCATTCCGCCGCTGCGTCTCGGGGGCGTGGCGCTCGACCTGTCCTTCTTCGTACTGATGATCATCGTCTACATTCTCATCTCCGTCGCCGGGAGCTTCGTGAGATGAGGGTGGGGACGATCCGGTCTTGCCGACTGCCGATGACTACGTTGAGGTGAAGAGATGCCGTTGACCCCCGAGGACGTGCGGAACAAGCAGTTCACGACCGTCCGCCTCCGAGAAGGCTATGACGAGGACGAGGTCGATGCCTTCCTCGACGAGGTCGAAGCCGAACTGACCCGTCTGCTCCGCGAGAACGAGGACCTGCGCGCCAAGCTGGCCGCCGCGACGCGCGCCGCCGCGCAGAACCAGCAGAACATGCGCAAGCCCCCGGAGCAGGAACAGCAGCATCCCCAGCAGCAGGGCATGCGAGGTCCCGGCCAGCCGGTGCCCGCCGGCATATCGGGCCCGCCGCAGCAGCAGATGGGCGGCCCCATGGGTGGCCCGCCCCAGCTGCCGAGCGGTGCCCCGCAGCTGCCCGCCGGCCCCGGCGGTCAGGGCGGCCCGCAGGGTCCCGGCCCGATGGGCCAGGGTCCGATGGGTCAGGGCCCGATGGGTCAGCCGCCCATGCAGCAGCAGATGGGTGGTCCGATGGGCGGCCCCATGGGCGGTCCGATGGGCGGCCCCGGTCAGGGCCCCGGTGGCGACAGCGCCGCCCGTGTCCTCTCGCTGGCCCAGCAGACCGCCGACCAGGCGATCGCCGAGGCCCGTTCCGAGGCCAACAAGATCGTCGGCGAGGCCCGCAGCCGCGCCGAGGGTCTGGAGCGTGACGCCCGTGCCAAGGCCGACGCCCTGGAGCGGGACGCGCAGGAGAAGCACCGCGTCGCCATGGGCTCCCTGGAGTCCGCGCGCGCCACGCTGGAGCGCAAGGTCGAGGACCTGCGCGGCTTCGAGCGCGAGTACCGCACGCGGCTGAAGTCGTACCTGGAGTCCCAGCTGCGCCAGCTGGAAACCCAGGCCGACGACTCCCTGGCCCCGCCGCGCACCCCGGCCACCGCGTCGCTGCCGCCGTCCCCGGCGCCCTCCATGGCCCCGGCCGGCGCGAGCGCCCCGTCCTACGGCGGCAACCAGACGATGGGCGGTTCGCCCGCTCCGTCCGCGCCGTCCTACGGCGGTCAGCAGCAGATGACCCCGGCCATGACCCAGCCCATGGCTCCGGTCCGCCCGCAGGGTCCGTCCCCGATGGGCCAGGCTCCCTCGCCGATGCGCGGGTTCCTGATCGACGAGGACGACAACTGACGGGCTGCTGAGACCAGTACGACCACGGCGTCGGCAGCGTCCCCAGGGCGGGCCCCCCGGACTTCGGTCACGGGGGGCCCGCCCTTTTTACGCGGGTTGCACGCGCGGCGGCACAGGAGCGGAGAAAGGGCCCGGCCTCCCCAGGAGACCGGGCCCTTCGCCAACCGGTGAACCGTTCGGCGCCTACGCCTTACGCAGCCGGAAGGTGAGGGAAAGGCCCTCGTCGGCGAACGCCTCGCCGAAGCCGTCGTCGCCCTCGCCCTGCCCGAAGTCCGTGGCCAGGACCTCGTCGGCGATCAGCTCGCTGTGCTCGGCCAGTGCGGCGATCACCGCCGGGTCGGTCGACGTCCAGCGCAGCGCGATCCGGTCGGCCACGTCCAGGCCGCTGTTCTTGCGGGCCTCCTGGATCAGCCGGATCGCGTCACGGGCCAGGCCCGCCTGCCGCAGCTCCTCGGTGATCTCCAGGTCCAGGGCGACCGTGGCACCGGAGTCGGAGGCCACCGACCAGCCCTCGCGCGGGGTTTCCGTGATGATCACCTCGTCCGGGGCGAGCGTGACCGTCTCCCCGTCGAGGTCCACCGAGGCCGTGCCCTCGCGCAGGGCGAGGGACAGCGCGGCCGCTTCGGCGGCGGCGATCGCCTTCGCCACGTCCTGCACCCGCTTGCCGAACCGCTTGCCCAGGGCGCGGAAGTTGGCCTTCGCGGTCGTGTCGACCAGGCTGCCGCCGACCTCGCTGAGGGACGCCAGCCCCTCGACGTTCAGCTCCTCGGTGATCTGCGTGTGCAGCTCCGGGTCCAGGGAGTCGAAACCGGCCGCCGCGACCAGTGCCCGGGACAGCGGCTGACGGGTCTTGACGCCCGACTCCGCGCGCGTGGCACGGCCCAGCTCCACCAGCCGGCGGACCAGGACCATCTGCCGGGACAGCTCCGGGTCGATCGCCGACAGGTCCGCCTCCGGCCAGCCGGCCAGGTGCACGGACTCCGGCGCGCCCGGGTCGACCGGAACGACCAGGTCCTGCCACACCCGCTCGGTGATGAACGGGGTGATCGGCGCCATCAGCCTGGTGACCGTCTCCAGCACCTCGTGCAGCGTGCGCAGCGCGGCCTTGTCGCCCTGCCAGAAGCGGCGGCGCGAACGGCGGACGTACCAGTTCGACAGGTCGTCCACGAACGCGGACAGCAGCTTGCCGGCGCGCTGGGTGTCGTACGCCTCCAGCGCCTGGGTCACCTGGTCGGTCAGCGCGTGCAGCTCGGACAGCAGCCAGCGGTCCAGCACCGGGCGGTCGGCCGGGGCCGGGTCCGCGGCGGACGGCGCCCACTGGGACGTCCGCGCGTACAGGGCCTGGAAGGCGACCGTGTTCCAGTACGTCAGCAGGGTCTTGCGGACCACCTCCTGGATGGTGCCGTGACCGACCCGGCGCGCGGCCCACGGGGAGCCGCCGGCCGCCATGAACCAGCGCACCGCGTCCGCGCCGTGCTGGTCCATGAGCGGGATCGGCTGCAGGATGTTCCCCAGGTGCTTGGACATCTTGCGGCCGTCCTCGGCGAGGATGTGGCCCAGGCACACGACGTTCTCGTACGACGACCTGTCGAAGACCAGCGTGCCGACGGCCATCAGCGTGTAGAACCAGCCGCGGGTCTGGTCGATCGCCTCGGAGATGAACTGCGCCGGGTACCGGCTCTCGAACAGCTCCTTGTTCTTGTACGGGTAGCCCCACTGCGCGAACGGCATCGAACCCGAGTCGTACCAGGCGTCGATGACCTCCGGCACGCGCGTGGCCGTCTTCCCGCAGCCCTCGTGCGGGCAGGCGAAGGTGACCTCGTCGATGTACGGGCGGTGCGGGTCCAGGGCCGACTGGTCGGTGCCGGTCAGCCCGGTCAGCTCCGCGCGGGAGCCGACGCAGGTGAGGTGGTCGTCCTCGCAGCGCCAGATCGGCAGCGGGGTGCCCCAGTAGCGGTTGCGGGACAGCGCCCAGTCGATGTTGTTGTTCAGCCAGTCGCCGAAGCGGCCGTGCTTGACCGTCTCCGGGAACCAGTTCGTCTTCTCGTTCTCCTGGATGAGGCGGTCCTTGATCGCCGTCGTGCGGATGTACCAGGAGGGCTGCGCGTAGTAGAGCAGCGCGGTGTGGCAGCGCCAGCAGTGCGGGTAGCTGTGCTCGTACGGCAGGTGCTTGAAGAGGAGGCCGCGCTGCTGGAGGTCGGCGGTCAGCACTTCATCCGCCTTCTTGAAGAAGACGCCGCCTACCAGGGGGACGTCCTCCTCGAAGGTGCCGTCCGGGCGGACCGGGTTCACCACCGGCAGGCCGTAGGAGCGGCACACCTTGAGGTCGTCCTCACCGAAGGCGGGGGACTGGTGGACCAGACCCGTGCCGTCCTCGGTGGTGACGTAGTCGGCGTTCACCACGAAGTGCGCCGGCTCGGGGAACTCGACCAGCTCGAAGGGGCGTTGGTAGGTCCAGCGCTCCATCTCGGCGCCGGTGAAGGTCTCGCCCGTGGTCTCCCAGCCCTCGCCGAGCGCCTTGGCGACGAGCGGCTCGGCGACGACGAGCCTCTCCTCGCCGTCGGTCGCCACGACGTAGCGGACCTCGGGGTGCGCGGCGACCGCCGTGTTGGACACCAGGGTCCAGGGGGTCGTCGTCCACACCAGGAGCGAGGCCTGGCCGGCGAGGGGACCGGAGGTGAGCGGGAAGCGGACGTACACCGACGGGTCCACGACCGTCTCGTAGCCCTGCGCCAGCTCGTGGTCGGACAGGCCGGTGCCGCAGCGCGGGCACCAGGGGGCGACGCGGTGGTCCTGGACGAGGAGCCCCTTGCCGAAGATCTCCTTGAGCGACCACCAGACCGACTCGATGTACTCGGGGTCCATCGTGACGTAGGCGTCGTCCAGGTCGACCCAGTAGCCCATCCGGGTCGTCAGGTCGGCGAAGGCGTCGGTGTGGCGGAGCACGGACTCCCGGCACCTGTCGTTGAACTCGGCGATGCCGTACGCCTCGATGTCCTTCTTGCCGGAGAAACCCAGCTCCTTCTCGACGGCCAGCTCGACGGGGAGGCCGTGGCAGTCCCAGCCGGCCTTGCGGGCCACGTGGTAGCCCCGCATGGTGCGGAAGCGGGGGAAGACGTCCTTGAAGACGCGGGCCTCGATGTGGTGGGCGCCGGGCATGCCGTTGGCGGTGGGCGGGCCCTCGTAGAACACCCACTCGGGGCGGCCCTCGGACTGCTCCAGGCTCTTGGCGAAGATCTTCTGCTCGCGCCAGAAGTCGAGCACGGCGTGCTCAAGAGCGGGCAGGTCGACCTGTGCGGGCACCTGGCGGTACGTCGGCGCTGTCATCTGCGAGCATCCTCCAACGGACTTGCTGCCTTCCGTCGGAGGGACGAGAGCCTTCGAATCCGTCTACGCCGTGTGCGGCGCGCTCCCGCGGTACCACCCTCCTTGGCCCGCCGCCGCGCCCTACGCGCCGGTGAGCCCCCTCATTGGGGTCGCGAAGCCGGTTCTACTGACCCTCGCGGGCGTTCCTCCGGCGGCTCCGGGGTGATCTTCACGTCGCGCTCGCCCCCGGGCTCACACCGTCCCCGGGTCGCTCTGGGCTGCGTACGCCGCTACTCGTCCCCATCCACGCTTCTCGCTCCGCCCAGTGTACGGCGCCGCACGGACATCGGCCGACAGGGTTTTCCGGGTGGTGGGGCGGTCCCGGTGCACGGGGGTTCGGTGACCCGAATGGCGAGGGGGCGGGTGCGCGGGTCCGCGCGGGGCGCGGCCGGCGGATTACCCGGCGGGGAGCGGGGCACAACGGATGCAGGCCCGTGGCTCGGGGGGTGCGGGCGGGCGAATCGGGCGGTGTGCCCCGTTGCCGCGGGACTCAAGTCGATTTATCGTCCCAGCACGATTCGCGAGCAAGATCACAATATGTGAAGGGGCCGCGGCCATGGTGGCGAAAAAGACCGCCGTACAGCAGCCGGCGACCGGGAAGACCGGCGCGAGGCCTGCCACCAAACAGACGGCCGCGGAACCTGTGGCCGAGAAGCGGGCTGCCGGGAAGAGGGCCGGTGCGAGGACGGCGGCTGCCGGGACGGCCCCTGCGGGAGCTGTCGCCGGGAAGCAGGCGAGCAAGGGGTCGGTGGCCGACGAGTCGGGCGCTACGAGGGCGGTTGCCAGGAAGACGGCTCCGAGCGCGGTGGCCGCGGGGGCGGTCGCCGCGGAGCCCGTGGCCAGGAAGTCGGTGGCCGGCAAGGCGGCCGCTACGGGCACGGCTGCCAAGGAGACGGCTGCGGGCAAGAGGGGCCCGAAGAAGGCGGTCGCCAGGAACGCGGTTTCGAAGAAGCCGGCCGCTGAGGAGGCCTCCGCCAAGAGGACCGCGGCCGGCAAGGACGCGGCGGCGAGGAAGAAGACCGCCGCCGCGAAGGCCGGGGTGAAGAAGACGCCCACGAAGAAGGCGGTCGTCACGACGGCGGCCGCGAAGAAGGCGGCCGCCCGGGAGACGGCGGTCGAGGGGACGGCCGGCAAGGAGAGCGGCGCCGGAAAGGCTGCCGCCGGCGAGGCTGCCGCCAAGGGGGCCGGCGTCGAGCAGGCAGGCGTCAAGAGGCCCAGCGCCAAGGCGGCCGGCGTCGAGCGGGCTGACACTGAGGAGGCCGGTGCCAAGAAGACCGGCGCCAAACGGGCTGCCGCCAAGGCGGTCGGCGCCGAAACGGCCTCCGCCGAGCAGGCGGCCGGTGCCAGGACAGTCGCCGGCAAGCGGGCCGCCGCCAAGGAGGCCGCAGCCGAGGAGGCCGGTGGCGAGGGAACGGGCGCGAAGAAGGCCGCCGCGCACAAGGCTGCCGTGGGGCGGGCGGCGGCCAGGACCAGCAGTACGGCCAAGAAAGCGGGTGCGGCGCGGGCCGCCGAGCAGACGGGAGCCACGACAGTGGTTGCGAAGAAGACTCCTGGCACGGCCACGGCGGCACAGACCGCCGTTCCCAAGGCACGCGTCTCCGCGGCGGAGCCCGGCGAGCTGGCGGTACGCCCCGGGGAGGACCCCTGGACCCCGGAGGAGGTCGCCGAGGCCCGCGCGGAGCTGGAGTCCGAGATGACCCGGCTGCAGGAGGAGATCCGCTCGTCCGAGGCGTCCCTGGTCGGGCTGATGCGGGACTCCGGGGACGGCGCGGGCGACGACCAGGCCGACACCGGCACCAAGAACATCACGCGCGAGCACGAGCTGGCGCTGGCCGCCAACGCGCGCGAGATGCTGACCCAGACCGAGCGCGCCCTGGAACGGCTGGACGCGGGCACCTACGGCCTGTGCGAGAACTGCGGAAACCCCATCGGCAAGGCCCGCATGCAGGCCTTCCCGCGGGCCACCCTGTGCGTGGAGTGCAAGCAGAAGCAGGAGCGCCGCTCCTGAGAGTGAGGGCCCCCAGGGGTGTGCCGTAGTCTCGTCCCCAGTCAGGGCACCTAGGTTGAGGGACTCACGTGGCAGAGGCGGAGCGCATCATCGGTACGCCGGACACCCCGGACGACGGCGAGGAGCGGACGGCGACGGACGGGGCGCCCGCCGGCCCCGGCACGCCCGGGGAGGCCGGTGCGTCCCGCGCGGGCGAGCAGGAGAGCACCGCGCGGCGGACCGGCCGCGGACGCCGGATCGCCGTGCTGTTCGCGGTGGCCGCGTTCGCGTACGCCCTCGACCTGATCAGCAAGATGCTCGTCGTCTCCCGGCTGGAGGGCCACGCGCCGATCCAGGTCGCCGGTGACCTGCTGGAGCTGCACGCCATCCGCAACCCCGGTGCCGCCTTCGGGTTCGGCGCGGCCTTCACGGTGATCTTCACGCTGATCGCCGCGGCCGTGATCGTGGTGATCATCCGACTGGCCCGCAAGCTGTACAGCTTCCCCTGGGCGGTCGCGCTCGGGCTGCTGCTCGGCGGCGCGCTCGGCAACCTCACCGACCGGATCTTCCGGGCCCCCGGAGTCTTCGAGGGCGAGGTCGTCGACTTCATCGCGCCCAAGGGCTTCGCGGTGTTCAACCTCGCCGACTCGGCGATCGTGTGCGGCGGCATCCTGATCGTGCTGCTGTCCTTCCGCGGCCTGGACCCCGACGGCTCCGTCCACAAGGACTGAGGCCGACCGGGTTTTCCACAGGCTCGTTCGGTGCCGTCCCACCCGTCCGGCATACTCGACGGGTGAGCACGATTCCCGAGATCCGTACCCTGCCCGTGCCCGACGGCCTGGAGGGCGAGCGCGTCGACGCCGCCATCTCCCGCATGTTCGGCTTCTCCCGCACGAAGGCGGCGGAGCTGGCCGCGGCCGGCAAGGTCCAGGTCGACGGCGCGGTGGTCGGCAAGTCCGAGCGGGTGCACGGCGGCGCCTGGCTGGAGGTCGAGATGCCGCAGGCGCCCGCGCCGGTGCAGGTGGTCGCCGAACCGGTCGAGGGCATGGAGATCGTGCACGACGACGATGACGTGGTCGTGATCGTCAAGCCGGTCGGCGTGGCCGCGCATCCGTCGCCGGGCTGGTCGGGCCCCACCGTCATCGGCGGCCTCGCCGCCGCCGGGTACCGGGTCTCCACCTCCGGCGCCGCCGAGCGCCAGGGCATCGTGCACCGCCTGGACGTCGGCACCTCCGGCCTGATGGTGGTCGCCAAGTCGGAGCGGGCGTACACCTCGCTCAAGCGCCAGTTCAAGGAGCGCACGGTCGACAAGCGCTACCACACCCTGGTCCAGGGCCACCCGGACCCGACGAGCGGCACCATCGACGCCCCGATCGGCCGCCACCCCCAGCACGACTACAAGTGGGCGGTCACGGCCGAGGGCAAGCCCTCGGTGACCCACTACGACCTCATCGAGGCCTTCCGCGCCGCCTCCCTGCTGGACGTGAAGCTGGAGACGGGCCGCACCCACCAGATCCGCGTCCACATGGCCGCCCACCGCCACCCCTGCGTCGGCGACCTCACCTACGGCGCCGACCCGACCCTCGCCAAGCGGCTGCGCCTGACCCGCCAGTGGCTGCACGCCGTCCGCCTCGGATTCGAACACCCGGGGGACGGCGGCTGGGTCGAGTTCGGGAGCGACTACCCCGAAGACCTCCAGAAGGCCCTCGACCAGGTCCGCGAGGAGACCTGGGCGTGAGCCCGGCCTGCACCGTCCGGGTCGCCGAGGACCCCGCCGACCGCGAGGCCTGCTTCGCGGTCCGCAAGGAGGTCTTCGTGGCCGAGCAGGGCGTCCCCGAGGACATCGAGTACGACGCCTACGACGCCGTGGCGGTGCATCTGCTGGCCGTCCGCGCCGACGGGGTGCCGCTGGGCACCGGGCGGCTGCTGTACGGCGAGGCGGCGGCCGGCAAGACCGGCGGGGACCCGGCGGTGGGCTCCCTGGGGCGGCTGGCCGTCTCGCGCGCGGCGCGCGGGCTCGGCGTCGGCGCCGCCCTGGTGCGCGCCGTCGAGGACGCGGCACGCGCGCGCGGCCTCACGGCGGTGGACCTGCACGCCCAGACCCACGCCCTGGGGTTCTACGAGCGGCTCGGCTACGTGGCGTACGGCCCGGAGTTCCCGGACGCGGGGATACCGCACCGGGCGATGCGCCGGGTCCTGTAGCGACCCGGTTCCGGCCCGGGACCCGCGCGGACCGGGGGAGTCGGGACGGCCGGGGTGCGGGCGGCATGGCAGGCTTGAGGTCTGCCGTGTGATCGTCGACCCCCGGAGCGCCGTCCGTGGATCAGCTGGCTCTGTTGTTCGTCCTGCTGCTCGGGGCCCTGGTGAGCGTCCCGCTGGGGGACCGGTTCGGGGTGCCGGCGCCGGTGCTGATGACCCTGTTCGGCGGGGCGCTGGCGGTGGCCGACTTCGTGCCCAACGTGGACATCCCGCCCGACCTGATCCTGCCCGGGCTGCTGCCGCCGCTGCTCTACGCCGCCGTACGCCGTACGTCCTGGCGGCAGTTCGCGGCCAACATCCGGCCGATCTTCCTGCTGGCCGTGGCCCTCGTGTTCGTCACCACGCTGTGCGTGGCGGTCATGGCCAACGCGATCGTGCCCGGGCTGCCGATCGCGGCCGCCGTCGCGCTGGGCGCCCTGGTCGCGCCGCCCGACCCGGTCGCCGCGACCAGCGTCGCCGGACAGCTGGGGCTGCCGCGCCGGCTGGTGTCGATCCTGGAGGGCGAGGGGCTCTTCAACGACGTGACCGCGATCGTGCTGTACCACGTGGCGATCGCCGCGGCCGTGAGCGGCACGTTCTCGCCCTGGCGGGCCGGGCTCGACCTGGTGCTGTCCGCGGTCGTCGCGGTGGCCGTCGGCCTGGTGCTGGGCTGGGGCGCCAACCGGCTGATGGACCTGCTGGGCGATCCGACCCTGCAGATCGGCATGACGCTGCTGGTGCCGTACGCCTCCTACGTGCTCGCCGAGAAGCTGCACGGCTCCGGGGTGCTCGCCGTGCTCACCACGGCGCTCTTCCTCGCCGAGTACGCCTCCGACGCCGACGACGTGATGACCCGGCTCGCCGGGCACACCTTCTGGGACATCATCGACACCCTCGTCACGGGCGTCGCCTTCGGACTCATCGGACTGGAGCTGCACAACGCCATCCGCACGGCCCAGGGGCGGTGGGCCGAGATGCTGGGCTGGGCGGCCGGCGTCGTGGGCGTGGTGGTCGCCGTACGGCTGCTGTGGCTGCTGCCGGCGACCTGGCTGACCAAACGGCTGCACGCCCGCCGGGACTACGACGAGGAGATCCCGGTGAGCTGGCGGGAGACCGTCGTGATGTGGTGGTCCGGGATGCGCGGGGTGGCCTCGGTGGCGCTGGCGCTGGCCGTGCCGCTGAAGACCGAGAACGGCTCCCCGTTCCCCGACCGGGACGAGATCGTCTTCATCGCCTTCGGGGTGATCATCGTCACGCTGGTGGTGCAGGGGCTGACGCTGCCGTGGCTGGTGCGGCGGCTCGGGGTGCGGGCCGACTCCGAGCGGGAGAAGGAGTTCGAGAAGCAGCTGGCGGTCCGGGCCGCGAAGGCCGCCAAGCGCCGGCTGCGGGAGATCGAACAGGTCGAGGAGCTGCCCGAGGAGCTGTCCGAGCAGATGCTGCGGCGCGCCTTCGACATCGGGATCCGGATCAGCCCGGACATGGGCGAGGAGGAGCGGCGGGAAGCCCATCACCAGCGGGCCCGACGGCTCAAGCGGGTACGGCGCATCCAGAACGAGATGCTGAGCGCCGCCCGCCACGAGGTCCTGGCGGCCCGCAGCGAGCCCGGCGCGGATCCGGAGATCGTGGACCGGGTACTGCGCCACCTCGACGTACGCAGCCTGCGCTGAGCGCCGGGGCCCGCGGAGCGAGCGGTCAGCCGCGGCCGGTGCGGGGGAAGTCGTAGGCCCTGCGGAGGGAGGGGCCGTCGGGGGACGGGATGCGGTACGGGGGGAGCACCGCGTCGGCGGTGTTCACGCGGGGCAGGGCGTAGGGGTGCTCGGCGGACAGCCAGGCGATCATCTGCTCGCGGACCGTGACCCGTACCGTCCAGATGTCGTCCGCGTCCTTCGCCGTCACCAGGGCGCGTACCTGGATGGTGGTCGGCGTGGTGTCCGTCACCACCAGGCCGTAGGCGCGGCCGTCCCAGGCCGGGCAGTGGCGCAGGATGTCGCGGAGCTTCTCGCGCATCGCCTCCAGCGGCGCGCTGTGGTCGAGGTGCCAGTAGACGATCCCGGTCATCTGCGGGGTGCCGCGGGACCAGTTCTCGAAGGGCTTGGAGGTGAAGTACGACACCGGCATGGTGATCCGGCGCTCGTCCCAGGTCCGGACGATCAGGAAGGTGAGGGTGATCTCCTCGACGGTGCCCCACTCGCCGTCGACCACGACGGTGTCGCCTATGCGCACCATGTCGCCGAAGGCGATCTGCAGACCCGCGAACATGTTCGAGAGCGTCGACTGGGCGGCGACACCGGCGATGGCGGCGATGATGCCCGCCGAGGCCAGCAGGGAGGCGCCGGCCGCGCGCATCGCCGGGAACGTCAGCAGCATCGAGGACGCGGCCACGACGATGACGATCGCGGACACCACCCGCATGATCAGCTCCACCTGGGTGCGCACCCGGCGCACCCGGGCCGCGTCGCGGTGGGCGCGGGCATAGCGGGAGTAGGTGGTCTCGACGATCGCCGCGGCGATCCGGATCACCAGCCAGGCCGCCGACCCGATCAGCACCAGCGTCAGCGTCCGACCGATGCCGACCTGGTGCCCCTCCACCAGCTTCGCCTGGTCGTAGGAGCCGCGCAGCAGGGCGGCGCACAGCACGAGCTGGTAGGGGATGCGGGCACGGCGCAGCAGCCCCCACAGGGGGGTGCCGTGGTCGCGCGCGTCGGCCTTGCACAGCAGCCGGTCGGTGGCCCAGCCGATGGCCAGGGTCAGCAGCACGGTGCCGCCGAGGACGATCAGGGGGCGGAGTACGTTCTCCATGCCTCCGCTCCTAACCGGCACGCGGCGGACATGAACATGTGAGTTCGGCGCGTTCCGGGGTACGGCGGCACCGGCACCGTCGTACCCGGCTGGCACCATGGCCTCATGAACATCATGCTCTTTCACTCGACCTACGGGCTGCGGCCCGCGGTGCGCGAGGCCGCGGACCGGCTGCGCGCGGCGGGCCACGAGGTGTGGACGCCGGACCTCTTCGAGGGGCGCACGTTCGACACCGTCGAGGAGGGCATGGAGTTCAAGGAGCGGGTCGGCAAGGAGGAACTGCTCAAGCGGGCCGTACTGGCGGCGGCGCCGTACTCCGACCGCGGGCTGGTGTACGCCGGGTTCTCCCTCGGTGCCTCCGTCGCGCAGACCCTCGCCCTCGGTGACGGCATGGCGCGCGGGCTGCTGCTCCTGCACGGCACGTCGGACATCGCGCCGAACGCCCAGGTGGACGAATTGCCGGTGCAGCTGCACGTGGCCGAGCCCGACCCGTTCGAGACGGACGACTGGCTGAGCGCCTGGTACCTGCAGATGGGCCGGGCGGGTGCCGACGTGGAGGTGTACCGGTACGCCGGGGCCGGCCATCTCTACACCGACCCCGGACTGCCGGACTACGACGAGGAGGCCGCCGAGGCCACCTGGCGGGTGGCGCTCGGCTTCCTGGAGTCGCTGGGCTGAGCGGTCACACCGGGTCGTAGGTCCGCTCGACCTTCTGCGTGCCGCTGCGGGTGAGGTAGGAACGCGTCCAACCGGCCGTGGCGTTCGGGTCGGCGCGGTCGGACACGACGTAGTAGTCCATCTGCGCGCGGTCGGCCGTGATGTCCAGCACACCGAAGCCGTGCCGGTCGGTGTCCACCCAGTGGACGTGCCGGTTGGCGGCCCTGATGCCCGGCGCGGCGACCGCGGAGACCGTGCCCTCGGGCAGCTTCACGATGTCGTCCAGGTTGTCGGAGGTCACCGAGGTCACGACGAACTCGGTGGCCGCCGACGCCGACAGCGGGTAGGTGCCGGCGTCCACCGGCACGTCGTTGGCCCACGCCATGTGGATGTCACCGGTCAGGAAGACGGTGTTGCCGATGGCGTTGGAGCGCAGGTGCGCCAGCAGCTCGCGGCGGTCGTCGGTGTAGCCGTCCCACTGGTCGGTGTTGGCGGCGATGCCCTCCTGCGGCAGCCCGAGCAGCTTGGCGAGCGGCTTGAACAGGTCGGCGGAGAGGGAGCCGAAGGAGAACGGCGAGATCATCACCGAGTTGCCAACCAGTCGCCACCTGGTGTCGGAGGCCTTCAGACCGGCCTTCAGCCAGTCGAGCTGGGCCCGCCCGGTGAGCGTGCGGTCGGGGTCGTCCACCGAGCCGCTCGCGGTGGACGCCTGCTGGGAGCGGAAGGAGCGCAGGTCCAGCAGGGACAGGTCGGCGAGCTTGCCGAAGCGCAGCCGGCGGTAGGTGGTGCCGGCGATGGCCGGGCGGACCGGCATCCACTCGAAGTAGGCCTGCTTGGCGGCGGCCTGACGGGCGGTCCAGGTGCCCTCGGCGCCCTCGGTGTGGTTGACCGCGCCGCCCGACCAGGCGTTGTCGGCGAACTCGTGGTCGTCCCAGATCGCGATGACCGGCGCCTTCAGATGCAGGGCCTGGAGGTCGGGGTCGGTCTTGTACTGCGCGTGCCGGATCCGGTAGTCGGTGAGGGTGAGGATCTCGTGGGTCGGCGCGTGCGGGCGGACGACCTTGCCGCGGTTGGCGTACTCGCCGCTCTGGTACTCGTAGATGTAGTCGCCGAGATGCAGCCAGGCGTCCAGGTCGTTGCGCGCCGCGAGGTGGCGGTAGGCGGAGAACCAGCCCGCCTCCCAGTTGGCGCAGGAGACCACGCCGAAGCGCAGGGAGGGGACGGCCGCGTCCGCCGCCGGCGCGGTGCGGGTGCGCGCCACCGGGGAGTCGGTGCCGCCGGCCGAGAAGCGGAACCAGTAGTCGGTGGCCGGCTCCAGACCGCGGATGTCGGCCTTCACGGTGTGGTCGGAGGCGGCCGTCGCGGTGACGGAGCCCTGGGCGACGACGGTCGTGAACGCCTTGTCCCGGGCGACGGTCCAGCGGACCTCGGTGTCCGGGCCGATCCCGGAGCCGGGTATCGCGTCGGGGGCCGGGGTCACCCGGGTCCACAGCAGGACGCCGTCGGGCAGCGGGTCGCCGGAGGCGACGCCGTGCAGGAAGGCGGGGGTGTCCGTGGCGGCGCGGGCCGGCGATGCGGCGGCCAGCGGGCCGGCCAGGACAGCGGTCGCCGCCGCGGCCTTGACGACCGTACGGCGGCGGGGCGAAAGCGAGCCGAGGCCCTGGGAGGCCTCGGACGATCTGTATCGACTGGTCACGGACGATCAGGTTACTGATCGGTACGCGCCGAGGCGGGCGAACCCTCGAAAAGTTCGCCCGCCCTTCCTCCGCGGGTCACCCGGCACCGGTCCGGGCGGCCCTCGACCGCGGCCCGGCTACTTCTTGAGCGCCGCGTCGAGGGCGGTGTTGAAGTCCGCGACCGTCATGGGCGCGTTGCCCTGGGGGCCGGCGGTGAGCTTGTTGCCGTCCATGACCAGGCTCGGGGTGCCGCTCACCCCGTCCTTGTTGGTGTCGAAGGACTTCGACATGGCGAGTGCCCAGGCGTCGTACGTGCCCTTCTTCACCGCGTTCTGGAAGGTGGCGTTGTTCTTCAGCGCGGGGACGCCGTTCGCCACCTTGATGAGGTAGTCGTCGCTCTTGAACTTGTCGTCGGTCTCGTCCGGGTGGTTCTTCGCGGAGTAGAGAGCGGTCTTGTAGTCGAGGAACGCCTGGGGGCTGACGTTCAGCGCGGCGCCCAGGGCGCTCATGGCGTTCTTCGAGCCCTCGCCGCGCGAGCCGATCTGGCCCTTGCCGAGCGCGTCGCCGTCGAGGAACGTGCCGCCGATGAACTGGATCCTGAACTTGCCGGCGTCGAGGTCCTTCCTGACCGTCGGGCCGACCGCCTGCTCGAAGGAGGCGCAGATCGGGCAGCGCGGGTCCTCGTAGACCTTCAGGGTCTTCTTGGCGGTGTCCTTGCCGATGACGACGGTGGTGCCGTCGGTGCCCGTGGTGTGGGCCGGTGCGGTGACCTTGGCGTCCTTGAGCCCCTCCCAGTAGCTGGGCTTGTTCGCCTGGACGACGGCATAGCCGATGCCGCCCGCCGCGGCGAGCACGGCCACTACCGAGGCGGCCACGACGACCTGCCTCCTGGCCTTGTCGCGCTTGGCCTGACGCTCACGCTCCTGGCGCAGCCGTTCCCGGGCCGCCGTCTTCGCCGTCTGGCTGTTTCGCTTGCTCATGTTGGTGATCTCCATAGGGGACGCGCACACGTCGTACGCGGGATACGTGTGGGGGACTGGCCGTGCTCAGGCGAATGCCGGTGAACACGGTGGTCCACGCCGTCCCAGGGAGTGCGCGAGGAGCCGGTCGCGGGCGGTGGCGCGGCGCGGGGCCGGCCGGGTGGGCCGGTGGTCCGGCAGCGGCCGTGCGACGACCGCGGCCACCGCCAGCAGCAGCGGCCGGAAGGTGGTGGCGGCGACCGCGCGCAGCAGCTGGGTCAGCGCCCGCTCGCCCCGGCGCAGCCAGCCGGCCGCGAGCAGGCCCACGCCGATGTGCGCGGCCAGCAGCAGCCAGGCCGCGGCCGGGCTGGCGTGGGCGAGCAGCGCGTCCGCGCGGTCGGCGCCGCCGGTCATCCGGACCAGCGGGGTGCCCACCTGGCCCTCGCACAGCACGTGCAGGCCGACCGCCCGCAGCGGGCCGGCGACCGGGCCGCCCGCCGGGCCGTAGCAGGCGTGCTGGCCGGTGGTGAACACCGTGTCGGCGGCCAGCTCCAGCGGGATCAGCAGGGCCGCGATGCGGCCGAAGCCGCGCTCCCGGCCCGCCAGCGCGTACGCGGTGACGAACACCCCGGCGGCGACCGTGCCCACGGTCGCCAGCGGCAGCGGAGCACGGGACAGCAGCACGTGCGACGCGGTGCTGAGCGTCACGACGAAGGCCGTGAACAGCGCCGCGCGCACGGCTCTGAGCTGGGTCCCGGATATGTCCATAGCGAGAGGAGAGTCTGTCACGTACGCGAGTAAGGGACCCCTAAAGGGTGCCTGTGAATCCGCGAAGGTTACAGCCCCGGAATCCGGCCGTTGCGGAACAGGTCGAGGAAGATCTGGTGGTCCGCACGCGCGCGTGCGCCGTAGCGGTGCGCGAAGTCCACCAGCAGGGGCGCGAAGCCCTCCTCGTCGGCCGCGAGCGCCGCGTCGATGGCCCGCTCGGTGGAGAACGGCACCAGCGACTCGCCGGAGGTGTCGTCCGCCGCCGCGTGCATCGCGGCGGTGGCCCGGCCCAGGTCGGCGACGACGGCCGCGATCTCCTCCGGGTCGTCGATGTCGTCCCAGCCCAGGTCCACGGCGTACGGCGAGACCTCGGCGACCAGCTGGCCCGCGCCGTCCAGCTCGGTCCAGCCGAGCCACGGGTCGGCGTGCGCCTGCAGGGCGCGCTGCGAGATCACCGTGCGGTGGCCCTCGTGCTGGAAGTACTCCGCGATGGCCGGATCCGTGATGTGCCGGGAGACGGCCGGGGTCTGGGCCTGCTTGATGTAGATCACGACATCGTTCTCCAGGGCGTCGCTGTGGCCCTCCAGGAGGATGTTGTACGACGGCAGGCCCGCCGAACCGATGCCGATGCCCCGGCGGCCCACGACGTCCTTCACCCGGTAGGAGTCCGGGCGGGCCAGGGAGGAGTCCGGCAGGGTCTCCAGATAGCCGTCGAACGCCGCCAGGACCTTGTACCGGGTGGCCGCGTCCAGCTCGATGGAGCCGCCGCCCGGCGCGAAGCGGCGCTCGAAGTCACGGATCTCGGTCATCGACTCCAGCAGCCCGAACCGGGTCAGCGAGCGGGCGTCGCGCAGCGCGTCCAGCAGCGGACCCTGGGCGGTGTCCAGCGTGAACGGCGGCACCTCGTCCTGCTTGGCGCCCGTGGCCAGGGCCTGGATGCGCTCGCGGTAGGCGGCCGCGTAGACCGTCACCAGCTCGGTGATCTGCGCGTCGCTCAGGGCCTTCGCGTACCCGATGAGCGCCACGGACGCGGAGAAGCGCTTGAGGTCCCAGGTGAACGGGCCGACGTAGGCCTCGTCGAAGTCGTTGACGTTGAAGACCAGGCGGCCGTTGGAATCCATGTACGTGCCGAAGTTCTCGGCGTGCAGATCGCCGTGGATCCACACGCGCGAGGTGCGGTCGTCCAGGTACGGGCCGCCGCGCTTCTCCGCGTCGAGGTCGTGGTAGAAGAGGCACGCCGTGCCCCGGTAGAACGCGAAGGCCGAGGCCGCCATCTTGCGGAACTTCACCCGGAACGCGGCCGGGTCGGCGGCCAGGAGCCGGCCGAAGGCGGTGTCGAAGACGGCGAGGATCTCCTCGCCGCGCTGCTCCTCGTCGAGCTGGGGGACCGACATCGCTGGGTGCCTCCTGGTGCAGTGCCTGTACGACAGCGTCTCTGCCGTACCCAACGCACGAAGGTACGCGGAGGTGCCCGCGCGCCGCCCGACCACCACCCCCCGATGTCGGTGGCGAGGCATAGACTTCGACGCTGACCCCACAACCGTCCGCCAGCCGTCGCCGAGTGTGTCCCCCGGAGGCCTCACCGTGTCAAAGCCGCCCTTCACGCACCTGCACGTCCACACCCAGTACTCGCTGCTGGACGGTGCCGCGCGGCTGAAGGACATGTTCAACGCGTGCAACGAGATGGGCATGACGCACATCGCCATGTCCGATCACGGCAACCTCCACGGCGCGTACGACTTCTTCCATTCCGCGAAGAAGGCCGGAATCACCCCGATCATCGGTATCGAGGCGTATGTCGCGCCCGAGTCGCGGCGCAACAAGCGCAAGATCCAGTGGGGCCAGCCGCACCAGAAGCGGGACGACGTCTCCGGCTCCGGCGGCTACACCCACAAGACGATGTGGGCCGTGAACAGCACCGGTCTGCACAACCTCTTCCGGCTCTCCTCCGACGCCTACGCGGAGGGCTGGCTGCAGAAGTGGCCCCGGATGGACAAGGAGACCATCGCCAAGTGGTCCGAGGGCATCGTCGCCTCCACCGGCTGCCCCTCCGGCGAGGTGCAGACCCGGCTGCGCCTCGGCCACTTCGACGAGGCCCTGAAGGCCGCCTCCGAGTACCAGGACATCTTCGGCAAGGACAGGTACTTCCTGGAGCTGATGGACCACGGCATCGAGATCGAGCGCCGGGTCCGCGACGGCCTGCTGGAGATCGGCCGGAAGCTCGGCATCCCGCCGCTGGTCACCAACGACTCGCACTACACGTACGCGCACGAGGCCGGCGCCCACGACGCCCTGCTGTGCATCCAGACCGGCAAGAACCTCTCCGACCCCGACCGCTTCAAGTTCGACGGCACCGGCTACTACCTGAAGTCCACGGACGAGATGTACGCCATCGACTCCTCGGACGCCTGGCAGGAGGGCTGCGCCAACACGCTCCTCGTCGCCGAGATGGTGGACACCACCGGCATGTTCGAGAAGCGCGACCTCATGCCCAAGTTCGACATCCCCGAGGGTTACACCGAGGTCACCTGGTTCAAGGAGGAGGTCCGCCGCGGCATGGAGCGCCGCTTCCCCGGCGGCGTCCCCGAGGACCGCCAGAAGCAGGCCGAGTACGAGATGGACACGATCATCTCGATGGGCTTCCCCGGCTACTTCCTCGTGGTCGCCGACTTCATCATGTGGGCCAAGAAGCAGGGCATCGCGGTCGGCCCCGGCCGAGGCTCCGCGGCCGGCTCGATCGTCGCCTACGCGCTCGGCATCACCGACCTCGACCCCATCCCGCACGGCCTGATCTTCGAGCGGTTCCTGAACCCCGAGCGCATCTCGATGCCCGATGTCGACATCGACTTCGACGAGCGCCGGCGCGTCGAGGTGATCCGGTACGTCACCGAGAAGTACGGCGCCGACAAGGTCGCCATGATCGGCACGTACGGCACCATCAAGGCCAAGAACGCGATCAAGGACTCGGCGCGCGTGCTGGGCTACCCGTACGCGATGGGCGACCGCATCACCAAGGCCATGCCCGCCGACGTCCTCGGCAAGGGCATCCCGCTGTCCGGCATCACCGACCCCAGCCACCCGCGCTACAGCGAGGCCGGCGAGGTCCGGGGGATGTACGAGAACGAGCCGGACGTGAAGAAGGTCATCGACACCGCGCGCGGCGTGGAGGGCCTGGTCCGGCAGATGGGCGTGCACGCCGCCGGCGTGATCATGTCCAGCGAGACCATCACCGAGCACGTCCCCGTGTGGGTGAGGCACACCGACGGCGTGACCATCACCCAGTGGGACTACCCGAGCTGCGAGTCGCTCGGCCTGCTGAAGATGGACTTCCTGGGCCTGCGCAACCTCACGATCATGGACGACGCGGTCAAGATGGTGAAGGCCAACAAGGGCCTCGACATCGACCTGCTGTCCCTCCCGCTCGACGACCCCACGACCTTCGAGCTGCTCCAGCGCGGCGACACCCTCGGCGTCTTCCAGTTCGACGGCGGCCCCATGCGGTCCCTGCTCCGGCTGATGAAGCCGGACAACTTCGAGGACATCTCCGCCGTCTCGGCCCTGTACCGGCCGGGCCCGATGGGCATGAACTCCCACACGAACTACGCGCTGCGCAAGAACGGGCAGCAGGAGATCACGCCGATCCACCCGGAGCTGGAGGAGCCGCTCAAGGAGGTCCTGGACGTCACCTACGGCCTGATCGTCTACCAGGAGCAGGTGCAGAAGGCCGCCCAGATCATCGCCGGCTACTCGCTCGGCGAGGCCGACATCCTCCGCCGCGTGATGGGCAAGAAGAAGCCGGAGGAGCTGGAGAAGAACTTCGTCATCTTCCAGGCCGGCGCCCGCAAGAACGGCTACAGCGACGAGGCCATCCAGGCCCTGTGGGACGTGCTGGTCCCGTTCGCCGGCTACGCGTTCAACAAGGCGCACTCGGCCGCGTACGGCCTGGTGTCGTACTGGACCGCCTACCTGAAGGCGAACCACCCCGCCGAGTACATGGCCGCCCTGCTCACCTCCGTCAAGGACGACAAGGACAAGTCGGCGGTCTACCTCAACGAGTGCCGCCGCATGGGCATCCGGGTCCTCCCGCCGAACGTGAACGAGTCGGAGTCGAACTTCGCCGCCCAGGGCGACGACGTGATCCTCTTCGGCCTGTCCGCCGTCCGCAACGTCGGCACCAACGTCGTCGAGTCGATCATCAAGTGCCGCAAGGCGAAGGGGAAGTACACCTCCTTCCCCGACTACCTCGACAAGGTCGAGGCGGTGGTCTGCAACAAGCGCACCACCGAGTCGCTGATCAAGGCCGGCGCCTTCGACTCGATGGGCCACACCCGCAAGGGCCTCACGGCGCAGTACGAGCCGATGATCGACAACGTGGTCGCGGTCAAGCGCAAGGAGGCCGAGGGCCAGTTCGACCTCTTCGGCGGGATGGGCGAGGAGACCAGCAGCGAGCCCGGCTTCGGCCTCGACGTGCAGTTCACCGACGAGGAGTGGGACAAGACCTATCTGCTCGCCCAGGAGCGGGAGATGCTCGGTCTCTACGTCTCCGACCACCCGCTCTTCGGCCTGGAGCATGTGCTGTCCGACAAGGCGGACGCGGGCATCGCCCAGCTCACCGGCGGCGAGCACGCCGACGGCGCGGTCGTCACCATCGGCGGCATCATCTCCGGCCTCCAGCGCAAGATGACCAAGCAGGGCAACGCCTGGGCGATCGCCACCGTGGAGGACCTCGCGGGCTCCATCGAGTGCATGTTCTTCCCGGCCACCTACCAGCTGGTGTCGACCCAACTGGTCGAGGACGCCGTCGTGTTCGTCAAGGGCCGGCTCGACAAGCGCGAGGACGTGCCCCGGCTCGTCGCCATGGAGCTGATGGTCCCGGACCTGTCCAACGCGGGCACCAACGCGCCCGTGGTCCTCACCATCCCGGCCACCCGGATCACCCCGCCCATGGTCAGCCGCCTCGGCGAGATCCTCAGCCACCACAAGGGCGACAGCGAGGTCCGGATCAAGCTCCAGGGCCCGCGCAAGACCACCGTGCTGCGCCTGGACCGGCACCGGGTCAAGCCCGACCCGGCCCTCTTCGGCGACCTGAAGGTCCTGCTCGGCCCGTCCTGCCTGGCCGGCTGAGACCGCCGGCATGAGGCAGCGGAAAGGGGCGCACCCACCACGGGTGCGCCCCTTCCGTATGCCGGGGCTTCAACTGCCCTTTAGTTGTGGCCGAAGCTCTTCTGCTTCTTACGGGCACCATCCGCGGGGCCGCCCTGGATGTGCGACACCGGCGACTCGTGCTCCTCCGCCGGGGGACGCTGCGCGTGCTCGCTCTGCTGTGCGCGGTTCTGCGGGCCGGCCTGCTTGCGGTTCTTGTTCTTGGCCATGGTGATCTGCCTCCTGTGGGGGATCTAGGGGCCAGGGCCGGGACCAGATTCACATACGCTGACATCGGCCGCATGTCGGATAATTACCGTGTGTGACAGGGAAGCTGGGCGGACCGGAACCCGAAACGCCACGCCGAAGATCGAGTTCGGGCCGTTAAGCCCCGCGCGGTCGGGCAGACTCGAAGGAAGTCCGAAGCAAAACCTCCCGGGAAGAGGGTGAGTCGCGTGGACCGATGCATCGTCCTGGTGGACGCCGGGTATCTGCTGGGGGCCGCCGCCAGCCTCCTCGCCGGCGAGCCCTCGCGGTCCCGGATCACCGTCGACCACGCCGCACTGATCCAGGCCCTGCGGGAGCGCGCGGAATCCGACACCGAGCGCCCCCTGCTGCGCATCTACTGGTTCGACGGCGCCCCCGACCGGGTCCCCCAGCCGGAACACCGCAGGCTGCGCGTGATGCCCCGGGTGACCGTCCGGCTGGGCGCCCTGACCCGCAGCGACGGACGCTGGGCCCAGAAGGGCGTCGACGCCGCCATGCACGCCGAGCTGACCGAGCTGGCCCGCAACCGGGCCTGCTCCGACGTCGTCCTGGTCACCGGCGACGGCGATCTGCTGCCCGGCATGATGGCCGCGAAGGAGCACGGCGTCGCCGTCCACCTGTGGGCCGTCCAGGCCGCCGACGGCGACTACAACCAGTCCGAGGACCTGGTCGCCGAGGCCGACGAGCGGCGCGTGCTGGACCGGGCCTGGATCACCCAGGCCGTCCGCGCCAAGGAGCTGACCGGCGTCTGCGCCCCGCCGCCCGCGCCCCGCCCCGAGATCGCCGCGATCCTCTCCGCGCCGCTGCCCGAGTCCGCGCTGTCGACGGCCGAGCGGCAGCCCGAACAGCCCGCGCACCCCCAGGCCGCCACGGCCACGGCGAACGGCACCGCGGAGCGGGCCCCCGCCGCCAAGGGCGTCCCCACCCCCAAGGACCTGGCCGCGCTGCGCGCACCCGGTGCCCCGTCCGCGCAGCACCCCACGACGGCGACCCTGCGCTGGTCCTCCGACAAGGGCTGGGTCGACCGGCCGGGCGTGGTCGCCGAGCCCCCCGAGGCCGCCTCCATGCCGACGCTGGCCCAGCTCACCACCGCCGAGCAGCGGTGGGCCGACCGGGAGGAGGACATCACCACCGTCGGCGGCGACCCCTACGAGGTGGGGCAGGTCTTCGCCCGCCGCTGGATCTCCCGGCTCGGCGACCAGAGCCATCTGCAGCGGCTGTCGCAGATGTACCCGCGCATCCCGCACCGCATCGACGGCGAGCTGCTGCGCTACGCGGCACGGTTCGGGCTGCTCGCGCACAAGGACGACCAGATCGACGAGCACGACCGTTACGCCATTCGGGCGGGGTTCTGGCGGGAGATCGACGTACCGGCGGCGGCCGAGCAGCAGACGCCCGCCGCCGACTGAAGCCCCCGACCGCCCCCAAAGGCGAGTAAAGGCCCCGGACCCCGTACCCTCGTCCCTTGTGAGTACGCGCGCGGGACAGGCACTTCGGTACGACGAGGTCGTACGCGTGCGCGGGCTCGGCAAGACCTACCCGGCCGCCAGGGGCCGCCGTGGCAGCCCGGGCACCCCCGAGGTACGGGCCACCGACGGCGTCGAGCTGGACGTGCGGCGCGGTGAGATCTTCGGGCTGCTCGGCCCGAACGGCGCCGGCAAGTCCACCCTCGTCCGGCAGGTCACCGGCCTGCTGCGGCCGGACACCGGCAGCGTCGAGATCCTCGGCCACGACATCGTGCGCCATCCCGAGCGCGCCGCCAGGCTCCTCGCCTACCTGGGCCAGGAGTCCACCGCCCTGGACGAGCTGACCGTCTCCCTCGCCGCCGAGACCACCGGACGCCTGCGCGGCCTGGACGTACGGCGGGCGCGGGCCGAGCGGGACGCCGTACTGGAGGAGCTGGGGCTGACCACCATCGCCGGGCGGGCCCTGAAGAAGCTGTCCGGCGGGCAGCGGCGGCTCGCCTGCTTCGCCGCCGCCCTCGTCGGTGAACGGCCGCTGCTCGTGCTGGACGAGCCGACCACCGGCATGGACCCGGTGGCCCGGCGCGCCGTCTGGGCGGCCGTGGACCGGCGGCGGGCCGAGCACGGGACGACCGTGCTGCTCGTCACGCACAACGTCATCGAGGCCGAGTCGGTTCTGGACCGGGTCGCCGTGCTCGATCAGGGCCGGGTCATCGCCTGCGACACCCCGGCCGGGCTGAAGGCGCGGGTCGCCGGCGAGGTGCGGGTGGAGCTGGTGTGGCGGGAACGGGCGCCGCTGGAGGTGCCCGAGGTCGCCGTGCTGCGCGAGCGGGCCGCGGAGTCCGGCCGGCGCTGGACGCTCCGGCTCGCGCCCGAGGAGGCCCGTGCCGTCGTCGCCACCGTGACCGGCGGGGCCGCGTTCGCCGCCCTGGACGACTTCACGCTGGCCACGCCCAGCCTGGAGGACGTCTACCTGGCGCTGGGCGGCGCGGCCCGGC
Source organism: Streptomyces sp. NPDC023481 (assembly GCF_055560195.1). Classification (NCBI taxonomy): domain Bacteria; kingdom Bacillati; phylum Actinomycetota; class Actinomycetes; order Kitasatosporales; family Streptomycetaceae; genus Streptomyces; species Streptomyces sp. NPDC023481. Next base: position 53,324 of record NZ_JBVHJE010000022.1, on the reverse strand, counting down.
AGGGGCTGGTGAAGGCGTGAGCACACCGGCCGCGGAACGCGTATGCATGTGCGCGACTGCCGTAGGGAACGCGACTGCCGTAGGGAAGAGGAGCAGCTCGTCGTGAGTGCCGTACCCGCCGAGGTCCTGCCGGGCGGCGCCCGGGCCGTGCCGGATACGGCGCCCGGCGCGGCCGAGCTGGGGCCGCCCGCACGGCTGTGGCCGTCGCTGGTGGCCGTGTACCGGGCGCAGCTGTCCCGTGCCCGGGTGGCGCGGATCCCGCTGCTGTTCGTGGCGACCTTCCAGTCCGTCGGCATCACCGTGATGATGCGCGGGGTGGTCGACAGCGGCCACGAGGCCCAGTCCGTGGTGGCCGGATCGTCCGTGCTGGTCGTCGCGTACGTCGCGCTGAACCTGCTGTCGCAGTACTTCGGGCAGTTGCGGGCCAGCGGCGGACTCGACCACTACGCCACCCTGCCGGTGCCGCCGGCGGCCGTGGTGCTGGGCGCGGCGGCGGCGTACGCCTCCTTCACCGTGCCGGGGACCCTGGTGACCGCGGTCTTCGGATGCGCGCTGTTCGGGCTGCCGCTGACCAACCTGTGGATCCTGGTGGCCGTCATCCCGCTCGCCGGGGCCGCGCTGGCCGGGCTCGGCGCGGCGTGCGGGCTGCTCGCGCCGCGGCCGGAGCTGGCCACGCTGCTCGGGCAGCTGGGCATGTCGGCGGCGCTGCTGCTGGGGGTGCTGCCCGCCGACCGGATGCCGGAGGTGGTGCGGCTGGCCCGCGATCTGCTGCCGTCGACCTACGGCGTCGAGGCGTACGCGCGGACGTTCGGGGAACATCCCGACTGGGCCGTGGTCCTCGCTGACCTGGGAGTGTGCGCGGGTGTCGGCGTGGTCTCGCTGGCGGCGGCGGCCTGGGCGTACCGCAGGGCCGCCGTCCGGTGACGCGGCCCACAGCACGACCTGGCACGATGTTCAGGTGACCGCACCGCTGACTCCGCCTCCGCCGCCGCACGACAACTCCGCGCACCAGGTCCGGCAGGCGCCGCCGCCTGCCGGGGGGCTGGGCGCGGGCGCGTACGAAGAGGACGGCCCCGGGATGAAGACGGAACTGCGGGAGGCCGCCGTGATCACGGTCGCGGTGGCGCTGTGCGGGGTGCTGCTCGGGTTGCTGTGGTGGTGGCTGGCGCCGCATGTGCCGCTGGTCGGGGACGAGATCGACAGGAGCTGGGTCGTCTACCTCAAGGACACCGAGGGCGAACAGGCGATAGGGGTGGACGGCACGTTCACCCTGCTGGGGCTCGCGTTCGGCCTGGTCAGCGCGGTCGTGGCGTTCCTGCTGCGGCGGCGCGGAGGTGTGCCGCTGGTGGTGGCGCTGGGGCTCGGCGGGCTCCTGGCCTCCCTGCTGGCCTGGCGGCTCGGGGTGTGGCTGGGCCCCGAGTCCGACGTGCTGGCCCACGCGCGCGCCGTGGGCAAGGGCGTGACGTTTTCGGCCCCGCTGAAGCTGTCCGCCAAGGGCGCGCTGCTGGCGTGGCCCCTGGCAGCCCTCCTGGCCCACCTCGCCCTGACCACCCTCTTCGGCCCCCGAGACCCCGAACCACCACTCGACTGAGCAAGGGGGCGGTGGGGGCGCTTCCCGGCCCGCGCCGGCCGGCGCGGGCCGTCGGGGGGCGGTACGAGCCCCGGGCCGGTGAGCCCGGGGCGGTCGGTGCCGGCATCGGGCGTCCTGGTCAGCCTCGGCCGATCGGGGCCAGGACCGCTTCCGTCAGATGGGCCAGGTCGGCCGGGGTCAGTTCCACCTCCAGGCCCCGGCGGCCCGCCGAGACGCAGATCGTGGGGTGGGTCCGGGCCGAGTCGTCCAGGACCGTGCGGAGCTTCTTGCGCTGGCCGAGGGGGGAGATGCCACCGCGGACGTAGCCCGTGGTGCGTTCGGCGAGGGCCGGGTCGGCCATGGTGGCCCGCTTGCCGCCCACCGCCGCGGCCAGGGCCTTCAGGTCGAGGGAGCCGGCCACCGGGACCACGCCGACCACCAGGGAGCCGTCCACGTCGGCGACCAGGGTCTTGAAGACGCGGTCGGGGGAGACGCCCATCGCCTCGGCCGCCTCCTCGCCGTAGGAGGGGTGGGACGGGTCGTGGTCGTAGGCGTGGACCGTGAAGTCCACGCCCGCCGCCGTGAGGGCGACCGTCGCGGGCGTCCCCCCGGACTGCTGCTGCTTCTTCGGCTTCTTCGCCATCGGGGTGTCGTGCTTCCCTCAGTTCAGACTGGTGGGCGTCCGGGTCAGCTCGAACGCGGGCAACGACGGCAGGTTACGGATGATGGCCGTCTCCGCGCGAAGGAGTTTCAGCTCGTCCCGCAGCCGGGACGCGGTGTCCGGGGCCTGGAGCAGGCGCTGCTTGGTCGGCGTGTCGTGCACCATCGCCGCAGCCACCAGGTACGACACCACGCCCGGGTCGTCCGGCAGTTCGGCGCCGGTGGACAGCGAGCGCTCCCGGGCGCCCGCCAGGCGCTTCTGGTACTGGCGGAAGGAGCGCAGCACGCCCTCGGCCAGCGCGCCGGCCTCGTCCCCGGGCTCCTCCGGCAGCTCCTCCAGCTCCGCGGTGAGGAACGGCCCCGACGCGTCCACGGACAGCAGCCGCACCCGCGTCGTGCCCGTCGCCAGCACCTCGAAGGTGCCGTCGGCCCGCTCCCGGACGGTCGCCGCGTCCGCCACGCAGCCCACCCCGTGGAGGGCCTTGAGCGGGTCGGGGCCCAAGCCGGCGGCCGGGCCCCGCTCGGGTTCGGCCGTGGGATCGGGCATGCCCGGGGCGCTCGGCGCCACCTCGTGGCCGTCGCGGATGGCGACGACGGCGAACCGGCGCGGTTCGTCCTCGGGGGTCTTCAGCAGCTCGCGCATCATGGCGCGATAACGCTCCTCGAAGACGTTCAGCGGCATGACGAGCCCCGGGAACAGCACCGAGTTCAGCGGAAAGAGCGGGAGACGGACGGTGGTCACGGCGCCCCAGCCTAGTGGTCCGCGGCGCCGGCGTGTCCGCCGTGGCCGTCGGGGGCGTCCGGGACCACCGTCAGCAGCCCGGCCGGGGCGGGCCGCGGGCCCCCCGTCTCCAGGTGCTCGCGCAGGCGCAGGAAGTGGCCGAGGGGGTCGTCCGAGAACCGGTCCCAGGGGAACGACGTGGCGTACGGGCCGATCAGGCGCAGCTGGGTGCGGGCGTCCTCCCAGCGGTCCAGCCGCAGCAGCACGTACAGCAGCTTGTTGCGGACCTCGGCGGGCCACGGGTCGGCCGCCGGGAACCGGCCGGAGAGCCCGATGGCGCGGTCGGCCGCCGCGTCCAGCCGGGCCCGCGGCATCTCGGGGCGGCTGCCGTCGGTGAGGTAGCCGAAGGCGGCCCGGGCGGGCAGCGCCTGGACGAGCGAGTCGGCCGGGGCGTCCTGCGCGGCCCGGTCGGCGAAGTCGAAGCGCTCGCGGTGCGAGCCGGGCCAGAAGGTGGCGAGGTAGCGCAGGGCGGCCACATGGCAGCCGTAGTGGTGCGGGGCACGCCGTACGGCGGCCTCCCACAGCTCTTCGAAGTAGCGGTGCCCGGCCCGCGAGCCGCGCGCGTGGTCCAGCGCGATCCGCCAGGGCACCGGGTCGCGGTCGTCGGCGCGGGCGGCCGCGGTGATCGGCGGGCTCGCCTCGCGCAGCAGCTCGGCGCGGGCCGGCGAGGACCAGGCGCGGTCCACCGCCAGCTGGGCCCCGACCAGCAGCACGCCGGGGTCGTCCGGGGCGGCGGCGCGCCACTGCTCGTACCACTCGGGACGGGAGCGGGCGAAGGCGGCCAGGCGGCGTACGTACCGGTCCCGGTTCTCCCACTCGGTCGCGGCGCGGGTGGCGGCGAGCAGGGCGGCCGCGGTGGCGTACTCGCCGCGGCCGGCCGCGACCAGCGCCGGGGAGAGGCGGTCGTCGGGCGCGTCGAGCACGGCCTCGTCCCCGGCCGGCGGTCGGGCGGCCGGGAGCGCGGCGCGTTTGGTCATCCGGGTGGGGCGGATGAACGAGGGCAGCAGAGCCATGGTGTCGACCATTGAAAGTCCGCAGGTCGGGGCGGCGCCAGAGGCTCCGGTCAAGTCATGGAAAGTTGTACGCCGGGAAGTCAAGGGCCGGTAAAAGGTGAATGTTCAAATTGTGTGCGCCCCGGCACCCCGTGAGGACGACCTTCACCCCGTGAGGACGCCGTGCCCGTCTTGCCCCCTGCGCCGTCAGCTGCGCCGCAGCAGCCGGGTCGCGCCCGCCGCCACCGTCGTGGCCAGGACCCAGCCGAGCAGGACCATCACCGTCGCCAGCCACTGCCAGCCGCCACGCAGCTGCCACTGGCCGACCTGGCCCAGGTCGATCACCGGCAGCAGCAGGTCCAGCGTGAACAGCGCCGGGCTCCACGCCGGATGGCCGCCGGAGTTCACCGGCGGATGGTCGGCGTGCGCGAACGCCAGCGTGCCCGCCGCCCACAGCACGGCCATCCACACCGCGGCACGGCCGGGCCGGTAGCCGTAGGCCACCACCCAGTCCTGCACGAACCCCCAGACCTTCCCGGCCGGGGGCAGCGTCTCGCGCCGCCGGCGCTGCTTGGCGAGCAGCACCTCGCGCGCGTCCTCGTCCTCGCCCGCGGCGCGCAGCACCGCCGCCAGCCGCTCGTACGGCTCCGGCGCGTACTCGGCGGTGGCCGCCGCCACCCACTCCAGGCGCCGGGTCAGCGGGAACGGGCCCTGCGGCACCAGGTTCTCGTAGGCGAATCCGCCCATGTGCAGACGGCCCGCCTCCGGCCAGCTGCTCGCGCGGTCCACCAGGTTCACGATCCGCGCGCCGGACAGCACCACCCGGCCGCGCTGCGGCTTGTCCCCGAGGAAGCGCAGCTCCGGCGTCTGCACCCGGCGCAGGGACAGCTCCTGGTCGTCGGTGAGGTCGAACCGGGCCCGCTCCAGGTCGACGGCGTCCCCGAACCGCCCGTCGTCCAGACGCACCCCGCCCCGGCACTCGAACACCTGGATCCGCGTCCCGCGCGCGGGTGTGGTGCCGCTCAGCAGCGGGCTGCCCACGCCGGCCGGGGTCAGGTACAGGGTGCGCTCGACGGTGAGCTGGGGGGCGTTCAGGGCGAAGCGGGCGTAGGGGTTGGCGAGCACCGCGCCGCGCAGGCTGAGCGAGACGCCGATCTGGGCGCCGCGCAGGCTGAACTCGCCGTGCGACTCCAGCAGCTCCGCCTGCAGGTCCTGGCCCACGGTCATGCCGTCCGCCGCGATCGACCGGCCGCTGCGGTCGCGGTGCGCGATCGCCTGGTTGAGCAGCAGATCGGTGCCGATGTGCGCGTCCGTCAGCCGGACCCCGCCGCGGAACCGGCAGCGCGGCAGATGCAGATCGCCCTCGGTGTGCACGCGGGCCGCCTCCAGGCGCGGCACCGAGCAGTCCACCAGGCGCACGGTCGTGAACCGGGCCTCCGGCACCCGGACCTCCTCGTCGAAGCGGCAGCGGGTCAGCTCCACGTACGGTGTGACGTGGCCGCCCGCCAGGTCCAGCGTGCCGGTGATCCGCACGCCGGCCAGCTTCAGCGCGGGCACCCGGCCCGCGAGCGCCGGCGGGCCGTCCAGCAGCAGCCAGCAGACGATGCGGGCGCGCACGGTCCGCCCGGGGCCCCACGGATGCCCGCCGTGCGGATCGTCCACCGCGGCGTCCCCGCTGCTCAGGTCGTACACGCTGCCGTTGCGGAAGGCCTGCCACATGCCGGCCTCGGTGGCGGTCAGCTCGTCCGGCAGGTCCCCGGTACGGATGCCGGGCCCCTCGGTCACCGCGCTCCTCATCCCCCTTCGATGGTTTTCGGCGGTTGTCAGCCGTTGTCGGCCGTTGCCAGTGGTTCTCCATGGTTCTCGGCGCGTCTCACTGGTTTTCGTACAGCCGTTCATGCCCGCTGGGTGACCACCGGAACACCACACGTGAAGGTGATCTTCCGGGTTCGGCCAGCCTATGTAGCAGCCATTGGCCCGCGTTCTGTATCAGCCATTGATACGCGCGGACGGCTCCCGACGGCGGTCTGAGAGAATTGGGACTGTGATTTCCCGAATCGATCTGCGCGGCGACGCCCTTCCCGAGGGCCCCGCCCTGCGCGACCTGCTGCCCCGAGCCGACTTCGACGTATCGGCCGCCCTGGAGAAGGTGCGTCCGATCTGCGAGGCCGTGCATCATCGTGGCGACGCGGCGCTGATCGACTTCGCCGAGAAGTTCGACGGAGTACGGCTGGAAACCGTCCGTGTGCCGGCCCAGGCGCTCACCGACGCGCTCACGCACCTCGACCCGGCGGTGCGCGCGGCCCTGGAGGAGTCCATCCGCCGCGCCCGGCTGGTCCACCGCGAGCAGCGCCGTACGACGCACACCGTCCAGGTGGTGCCCGGCGGCTCGGTGACCGAGAAGTGGGTGCCGGTCGAGCGCGTCGGGCTGTACGCGCCGGGCGGCCGCTCGGTCTACCCGTCCTCCGTGATCATGAACGCGGTCCCGGCCCAGGAGGCCGGCGTCGCGTCCATCGCGCTCGCCTCCCCGGCGCAGGCCGAGTTCGGCGGCCTGCCGCACCCGACCATCCTGGCCGCCTGCGCCCTGCTCGGCGTGGACGAGGTGTACGCGGCGGGCGGCGCCACCGCCGTCGCGATGTTCGCGCACGGCACCGAGTCCTGCCCGCCCGCCGACATGGTCACCGGCCCCGGCAACATCTGGGTCGCCGCCGCCAAGCGCTACTTCACCGGCAAGATCGGCATCGACGCGGAGGCCGGCCCCACGGAGATCGCGATCCTCGCCGACGCCGGCGCCGACCCGGTGCACGTCGCCTCGGACCTGATCAGCCAGGCCGAGCACGACCCGCTCGCCGCGGCCGTCCTGGTCACCGACTCCGCCGAGCTGGCGGACGCGGTGGAGCGGGAGCTGGAGCCGCAGGTCGCGGCCACCAAGCACATCGACGACCGGATCGTGCCCGCCCTCAAGGGCAGGCAGTCCGCGATCGTCCTCGTGGACGGCATCGAGGAGGGCCTGAAGGTGGTCGACGCGTACGGCGCCGAGCACCTGGAGATCCAGACCGCCGACGCGGCCGCCGTGGCCGACCGGGTGAAGAACGCCGGCGCGATCTTCATCGGCCCCTGGGCCCCCGTCTCGCTCGGCGACTACGCGGCGGGCTCCAACCACGTCCTGCCCACCGGCGGCTGCGCCTGCCACTCCTCGGGCCTGTCCGTCCAGTCCTTCCTGCGCGGCATCCACATCGTGGACTACAGCAGGGACGCGCTCGCCGAGGTCGCCCACCACGTGGTGACGCTGGCGGAGGCGGAGGACCTCCCCGCGCACGGCGCGGCCGTCAAGGCACGGTTCGGTTGGAAGGTACCTGAAGGCAAGTGACCGGCATCGACGATCTCCCCGTACGGGACGAGCTGCGCGGCGAGTCCCCCTACGGCGCGCCCCAGCTGGACGTCCCCGTACGGCTGAACACCAACGAGAACCCCTACCCGCTGCCCGAGCCGCTGGTCGAGCGGATCACGCAGCGGGTGCGGGAGGCCGCCCGGAACCTGAACCGCTACCCGGACCGGGACGCGGTCCAGCTGCGCACCGAGCTGGCCCGGTACCTGACCCGGACCGGCAAGCACCCGCTCGGCCCCGAGAACGTGTGGGCCGCCAACGGCTCCAACGAGGTCATCCAGCAGCTGCTGCAGACCTTCGGCGGTCCGGGCCGTACGGCGATGGGCTTCGAGCCGTCGTACTCGATGCACGCGCTCATCGCGCGCGGGACCGGCACCGGCTGGCTCTCCGGCCCCCGCGGCGAGGACTTCACCATCGACCTCGACGCGGCACGCCGGGCCATCGCCGAGCACCGGCCGGACGTCGTCTTCCTCACCACCCCCAACAACCCCACCGGCAACGCGGTGCCGCCGCAGACGGTCCTCGCGCTGTACGAGGCGGCGCAGGCGGCCAAGCCGTCCATGGTGATCGTGGACGAGGCGTACGTCGAGTTCAGCCACGGCGAGTCGCTGCTGCCCCTCCTCGCGGGCCGCCCGCACCTGGTGATCTCCCGGACGATGTCCAAGGCGTTCGGCGCGGCCGGCCTGCGCCTCGGCTACCTGGCCGCGCACCCGGCCGTCGTGGACGCCGTCCAGCTGGTCCGGCTGCCGTACCACCTGTCGGCGATCACCCAGGAGACCGCCCTGGCCGCCCTGGAGCACACCGACACGCTGCTGGGGTACGTGCGGCAGCTGAAGGACGAGCGGGACCGGCTGGTCGCCGAACTGCTCGCCGCGGGCTACGAGGTGACGGAGTCCGACGCGAACTTCGTGCAGTTCGGCCGGTTCCAGAACGCCCACGAGGCCTGGCGGAGGATCCTCGACCGGGGCGTGCTGGTCCGGGACAACGGCGTACCGGGATGGCTGCGGGTGACCGCCGGCACCCCGGAGGAGAACGACGCGTTCCTCGACGCGGTCCGTGAGTTGAAGAAGGAGCTGTAACGCATGAGCCGCACAGGACGCGTGGAGCGCACCACCAAGGAGACCTCGGTCCTCGTCGAGATAGACCTCGACGGCACCGGGAGGACCGACATCGCCACCGGTGTCGGCTTCTACGACCACATGCTCGACCAGCTCGGCCGGCACGGTCTGTTCGACCTCACCGTGAAGACCGACGGCGACCTGCACATCGACTCCCACCACACCATCGAGGACACCGCGCTCGCGCTCGGTGCCGCCTTCAAGCAGGCGCTCGGCGACAAGGTGGGCATCTACCGCTTCGGCAACTGCACGGTCCCGCTGGACGAGTCCCTCGCCCAGGTCACCGTCGACCTGTCCGGCCGCCCCTACCTCGTGCACACCGAGCCCGAGAAGATGGCGCCGATGATCGGCGAGTACGACACGACGATGACCCGGCACATCCTGGAGTCCTTCGTCGCCCAGGCGCAGATCGCGCTGCACGTGCACGTGCCCTACGGCCGCAACGCCCACCACATCGTGGAGTGCCAGTTCAAGGCGCTGGCCCGGGCCCTCAGGTACGCCTCCGAGCGCGACCCGCGCGCGGCCGGCATCCTCCCGTCGACGAAGGGCGCGCTGTAACCCATGAACGGTCTGTCGACCCTCCTGATCGTCGTCGGCCTCTTCCTGCTCGGCGGCATCGTCTCCTTCGTCAAGCAGAAGATGCCCACCAGCCTGATCGTGCTGCTCTCGATCGGCGCGGGCCTGTGCCTGGTGGCGGGCGTCATGCGGCTGGAGGTGTGGAATTGAGCACCGCGTCCGGGAAGAAGAAGGTCGTCGTCTTCGACTACGGCTTCGGCAACGTCCGGTCCGCCGAGCGGGCCCTCGCGCGCGTGGGCGCCGACGTCGAGATCACCCGTGACTTCGACCGGGCGATGAACGCCGACGGCCTGCTGGTGCCGGGCGTCGGCGCGTTCGCCGCCTGCATGCAGGGCCTGCGCGCGGCGCGCGGCGACTGGGTCGTGGACCGCCGGCTGTCCGGCGGCCGCCCGGTCATGGGCATCTGCGTCGGCATGCAGATCCTGTTCGCGCGCGGCATCGAGCACGGCGTGGAGGCCGAGGGCCTGGACGAGTGGCCCGGCACGGTCGCGCCGCTCCAGGCCGACGTCGTGCCCCACATGGGCTGGAACACCGTCGAGGCCCCCGCAGGCTCGCAGCTGTTCGCCGGTCTGGACGCCGACGCCCGCTTCTACTTCGTGCACTCCTACGCCGTCCACGAGTGGCACCTGGAGACGAACAACCCGGTGCTGGAGGCCCCCAAGGTCACCTGGACGACCCACGGCAAGCCGTTCGTGGCCGCCGTGGAGAACGGCGCCCTGTGGGCCACCCAGTTCCACCCCGAGAAGTCCGGCGACGCCGGTGCCCAGCTCCTCACCAACTGGATCGGAACCCTGTAGACCATGGCCAAGCTCGAACTCCTCCCCGCCGTCGACGTCCGCGACGGCCAGGCCGTACGCCTCGTGCACGGCGAGTCCGGGACCGAGACCTCCTACGGCTCCCCGCTGGAGGCCGCCCTGGCCTGGCAGCGCGCCGGCGCCGAGTGGCTGCACCTGGTCGACCTGGACGCCGCGTTCGGCACCGGCGACAACCGCGCGCTGATCGCCGAGGTGGCGGGCGCGATGGACATCAAGGTGGAGCTGTCCGGCGGCATCCGCGACGACGACACCCTCGCCGCCGCCCTCGCCACCGGCTGCACCCGGGTCAACCTCGGCACGGCCGCCCTGGAGACCCCCGAGTGGGTCGCCAAGGTCATCGCCGAGCACGGCGACAAGATCGCCGTCGGCCTGGACGTACGCGGCACCACGCTGCGCGGCCGCGGCTGGACCCGCGACGGCGGCGACCTGTACGAGACGCTGGCCCGCCTGGACCAGGAGGGCTGCGCCCGCTACGTCGTCACCGACATCGCCAAGGACGGCACGCTCCAGGGTCCCAACCTGGAGCTGCTGCGGAACGTGTGCGCGGCGACGGACCGCCCGGTCGTGGCCTCGGGCGGCGTGTCGTCCCTCGACGACCTGCGCGCCCTCGCCGGCCTGGTGCCCCTCGGCGTCGAGGGCGCGATCGTGGGCAAGGCCCTGTACGCGAAGGCGTTCACCCTGGAAGAGGCCCTGGAGGCGGTGGCCGAGTGAGCGACATCCGACGCGTGGCGACCGGCGCGCCCTGGGAGGAGCAGTTCGGCTACTCCCGTGCGGTGGAACTGCCGAACGGCCTGGTGCTGGTCTCGGGCTGCACGTCCGTCGTGGACGGGCAGATCGCCGGGGGCGGCCCGTACGAGCAGGCGGTCAACGCCTTCAAGGTCGCCCTGGAGGCGCTCGGGCGGCTGGGTCTCGGCCGTGACGACGTGGTGCGCACCCGCATGTACCTCACGCACGCCCGGGACGTGGACGAGGTCGGCCGCGCGCACAAGGAGCTGTTCGACACCGTCCGCCCCGCCGCATCCATGATCATCGTCTCCGGTTTCGTGGACCCCAGTCTGGTGGTCGAGGTCGAGGTGGAGGCGTTCCGAGGAGCTCCCGCATGACCCTGGCCGTACGAGTCATCCCCTGCCTGGACGTGGACAACGGCCGGGTCGTCAAGGGCGTCAACTTCCAGAACCTGCGCGACGCGGGCGACCCCGTCGAGATGGCCAAGGTGTACGACGCGGAGGGCGCCGACGAGCTGACCTTCCTGGACATCACCGCGTCCTCCGGTAACCGGGAGACGACGTACGACGTGGTGCGCCGCACCGCCGAGCAGGTGTTCATCCCGCTCACCGTGGGAGGCGGCGTCCGCACGGCCGACGACGTGGACAGGCTGCTGCGGGCGGGCGCGGACAAGGTGGGTGTGAACACCGCCGCGATCGCCCGCCCCGACCTGATCCGCGAGATCGCCGAGCGGTTCGGCCGCCAGGTGCTGGTCCTGTCGGTGGACGCCCGCCGCACGCCCGGGGGCACGTTCGAGGTCACCACCCACGGCGGCCGGCGCGGCACCGGCATCGACGCGGTGGAGTGGGCGCACCGGGCGGCCGAGCTGGGCGCGGGGGAGATCCTGCTGAACTCCATGGACGCGGACGGCACGAAGGACGGCTACGACCTGGAGATGATCGCCGCCGTCCGCAAGCACGTCACCGTCCCGGTGATCGCCTCCGGCGGCGCGGGCAAGCTCACCGACTTCCCCCCGGCCATCGAATCCGGCGCGAACGCGGTCCTGGCGGCCTCGGTCTTCCACTTCGGCGACCTCCGCATCGCCGAGGTGAAACAAACCCTGCGGGAGGCGGGGCACCCCGTGCGCTAGCGGCCACCCTGCCAGGCCCCGGCCGGGTGGCCGGGGCCGCTTCGTCTCCGCCTGCTGTTCGTCGCCGAGGCGGCAGCGCGGACGCGCGGGAGCGGTGGTGGCGGCCGTCGTCCGGGGGTGTCGCCATCCGCGACGAGGACTTCCAGGACGCGCCCGAGAAGGTCGCGGCGCGGCTGGCCGCCTCGCGGCTGTTCCCGGAGCAGCGTTCCCGTCCGACCACCGCCTCCGAGAGGACCACCCCGTGACCGCCGAGCTCGTGTCGCCGGTGACCGTGCAGGCCCATCGTGATCCGAACGTCCTGCGGTGGCTCGGTGCCTACACCGCCTCGATGCTGGGCGACAGCGTGTACTACCTGGCGCTGTCCTGGGCGGCCGTCCAGGCCGGGACGCCCGCCCAGGCCGGACTCGTGATGTCGGCGAGTGCGCTGCCCAGGGCGCTGCTGATGCTCGGCGGGGGTGTGATCGCCGACCGGCTGGGGCCGAGACGTGTCGTCATCGCCAGTGACGCGGTCCGGTGCGGCGCCGTCCTCGCCGTGGCCGCCCTGCTGTTCCTCACCCGCCCCGGCCTGTGGCCGCTCGCCCTGCTGGCCGTGGTCTTCGGCACCGTCGACGCCGTGTTCATGCCCGCTGTGGGCGCCCTGCCGCCCCGGATCACCGGCACGGACCAGCTCGCCCGCGTGCAGGGCATGCGCGGCCTCGCCATCCGCTGCGCGAGCGTCGTCGGCGCTCCCCTCGGCGGCCTCGGCGTGGCCCTCGGCGGCGCCCCGGCCGCCTTCGCCCTCGCCGGGGCGCTCATCGCCGTCTCCGTGCCGCTGCTGATCTCGGTACGCGTACGGGACCTGCCCGCGGACGACACGCCCCGCGGGCCACGCACCGCCCGCAGCGACCTCCGGGCCGGCCTGCGCCACGTCCGCCGGCACCGGGTCCTCGGCCCGCTGATGCTCGCCATCGCCCTCGGCGACCTGGGTTTCGGCGGCCCCCTGAACGTCGGACTGACCCTGCTCGCCGACCGGCGCGGCTGGGGCGCCTCCGGGATGGGCTCGGTGCTGGCAGGGTTCGGCGTCGGCGCGGGCGCCGCCTCGCTGCTGCTGACCGTCCGCGGCCGGCTGCCCCGGGCGGGACTGGTCGCGGGGTGCGCCATCATCGCCGGCTCGGTGGCCGTCGGCGCCCTCGCCTACGTCCCCGCCCTCCCGGCCGCCGTCGGCACCGCCGTGCTCGTCGGCCTGCTCACCGGCCTGAGCGGAGCCATGTGCGGCGCCCTGCTGCAGACCCAGGCCGACCCCGCCTACCTCGGCCGGGTCACCTCCGTCTCCAGCCTGGTCAGCCTCGGCCTCACCCCGCTCAGCATGCCGCTCGCCGCCGCCGCCGTCGGCACCTGGGGACTCGGCCCGGTCTACGTCGTCAGCGCCGCCGTCTGCGGCCTCGGCGGGGTCGTCGCCCTCGCCGTACCGGCCCTGCGCCGCGCCGAACTCCCCGGCTGACCGGGCCTCACTCCTTCGGCTGGACCAGCTGCACCAGGTTGCCCACGGTGTCGTCGAGCACGGCCGCCAGCATCGGGCCCTGCTCCTGCGGCGGATGCGGGAAGCGGACACCGAGGCCGCTCAGCCGCTCGTACTCGGCCCGGATGTCGTCCACGGAGAAGACGATGCACGGCAGCCCCGCCTCGTACAGCGCCCGGCGGTACGGCTCCGCGATCGGGCCCTGGCCGGGCTCCAGCAGCAACTGGAGATCCGGCTGCGCCCCGCCCGGCGCGCCGACCGTCACGAACAGGGTGCCGTCACCGAGGTCCATGCGGGTGCGGGTCTCGAAACCCAGGACGCCGGTGTAGAAGGCGTGCGCCGTCTCCACGTCGTCCACGAACACACCGGTCATCGCCACCTTGATCACGGGCCGGCCCTCTCAGATGCCCAGCTGCCGGGACTCGTGCAGCCGGTCGATCGCGTCCGCGTCGCCGTCCACGTCCACCCTGGCCGCGTTCTGCCGGCCGTACGCGAACAGCAGCAGCTCCGACGGCTCACCGGTCACCGTGACCACCGGGGTGCCCCGGTGCGCCACCGCCGTCTGCCCGTCCGGCCGGCGCAACACCAGGCCCGTCGGCACGCCCCGGCCCATCAGCCGCGCCATCCGCTCCAGCCGGGACCACAGCGCGTCCTGGAAGACGGGGTCCAGCTCCCGGGGCGTCCAGTCCGGCTGGGCGCGGCGGACGTCCTCCGTGTGGACGTAGAACTCCACGATGTTGGCCGCCTCGTCCACCTGCTTGAGCTGGAACGGCGAGAACCGCGGCGGGCCGGTGCGGATCAGCTGGATCAGCTCGTCGTACGGCTTCGCGGTGTACTCGGCCATCACCTTCTCCAGGCGCGGCGCGAGCTGCTTGATCAGCGTGCCCCCGGCCGCGTCCGGGCGGCGCTCGCGGACGATCACGTGCGCGGCCAGGTCACGGGTCCGCCAGCCCTCGCAGAGGGTCTCGGCGTCCGGCCCGACGGTTTCCAAGAGGTCGGCGAGGAGAAGCCGTTCACGCTTGGCGAAGGTCGACATGCTGTCAGCCTACGACCCGGTACGCGCTCCGCCCAGCGGGCACGCGCCGAACGGCCCCGCCCGGTCCGGCCCGTGGACCGGGACCGTCACCGTCGGTCCGGCGCGGCACAATGGCACCCATGACCAGTACGACCGGCGCCCCCCGCCCCAGCAGCCTCGACCCGGAGATCGCCGCGCGGCTCAAGCGCAGCGCCGACGGGCTCGTCCCCGCCATCGCCCAGCAGTACGACACCGGCGAGGTGCTCATGCTCGGCTGGATGGACGACGAGGCGCTGCACCGGACGCTGACCACCGGCCGCTGCACCTACTGGTCCCGCAGCCGCCGGGAGTACTGGGTCAAGGGCGACACCTCCGGCCACGTCCAGCGGGTGAAGTCGGTCGCGCTGGACTGCGACGCCGACACCCTGCTGGTCAAGGTCGACCAGGAGGGCGCCGCCTGCCACACCGGCGCCCGCACCTGCTTCGACGCGGACGTGCTGCTGAAGGACACCGGTTCCGGCGCGTCCGGCTCCGGTCAGTAAGGTCAGCGGCCATGGAACTGGAGACCTTCCGCAAGCTGGCCACCGACCGGCGTGTCATCCCGGTCACGCGCAAGCTCCTCGCCGACGGCGACACCCCGGTCGCGCTCTACCGCAAGCTGGCCGCCGAGCGCCCCGGCACCTTCCTGCTGGAGTCCGCGGAGAACGGCCGTTCCTGGTCCCGCTACTCCTTCGTCGGCGTCCGCAGCGCCGCCACGCTCACCGCCCGCGACGGGCAGGCCCACTGGCTCGGCACCCCGCCCGTCGGCGTCCCCACCGACGGCGACCCCCTCGCGGCCCTGCGCGCCACCCTCCAGGCGCTGCACACCCCGCACCAGGAAGGCCTGCCGCCCTTCACCGGAGGCATGGTCGGCTACCTGGGCTACGACATCGTCCGCCGCCTGGAGAAGATCGGCCCCGGCGAGCGCGACGACCTGCGGCTGCCCGAGCTGACCATGCTGCTCACCAGCGACCTCGCGGTGATGGACCACTGGGAGGGCTCGGTCCTGCTGATCGCCAACGCGATCAACCACAACGACCTGGACACCGGCGTCGACGAGGCCTACGCGGACGCCGTGGCCCGGCTGGACGCCATGGAGGCCGACCTCACGCGCGCCGTGGCCCAGCCGCCGGCCGTCCTGCCGCCCTCCGAACTGCCCGGGTACACCGCGCTGTGGGGCGGCCCCGACTTCCAGCGGGCCGTCGAGGACGTCAAGGAACGCATCCGCGCGGGCGAGGCGTTCCAGGTCGTGCCCTCCCAGCGCTTCGAGACCCCGTGCACGGCGAGCGCCCTGGACGTCTACCGGGTGCTGCGGGCCACCAACCCCTCGCCGTACATGTACCTGTTCCGCTTCGACGGGTTCGACGTCGTCGGCTCCTCCCCGGAGGCGCTGGTGAAGGTCGAGGACGGCCGCGCGATGGTGCACCCCATCGCCGGCACCCGGCACCGCGGTGCCACCCCGCAGGAGGACCAGGCCCTCGCCGAGGAACTGCTCGCCGATCCCAAGGAGCGCGCCGAGCACCTGATGCTGGTCGACCTCGGGCGCAACGACCTCGGCCGGGTCTGCGAGCCCGGCTCGGTCGAGGTGGTCGACTTCATGTCCGTCGAGCGCTACTCCCACGTGATGCACATCGTCTCCACCGTCACCGGCACGGTGGCGCCCGGCCGCACGGCCTTCGACGTGCTCACCGCCTGCTTCCCGGCGGGCACCCTGTCCGGCGCCCCCAAGCCCCGCGCGATGCAGATCATCGACGAGCTGGAGCCGTCCCGGCGCGGGCTGTACGGCGGCTGCGTCGGCTACCTGGACTTCGCCGGCGACTCCGACACCGCCATCGCCATCCGCACGGCCCTGCTCCGCGACGGCACGGCCTACGTGCAGGCGGGCGCCGGCGTCGTCGCCGACTCCGACCCGGTCGCGGAGGACCAGGAGTGCCGCAACAAGGCGGCCGCGGTGCTGCGCGCGGTGCACACGGCGAACCGCCTCGGGCAACAGGGCGCTTCTCACACGAACCCCGGGTGACGGTCCGCCCCGGAGTCAGGCGATAGTGGAGTACGTGACTGCCGTACCTGACCCCGCATCCGAAGCCGCCGAAACCGCCGCGTCCGCCCGGTCCGGGCGGCGGAGCCTCGCCGTGGCCCTCCTGTGCGGCGCGCTCGGCGCGGCCGTGGCGCTGCTCGCCACCCGGCAGCGCTGGGCGGAGGGCACCGCGACGGTGGCCGGCGGCGCGTTCCCGCTGACCGCGAAGGGCAGCGACGTCACGGGCGTCCCCGCGGCCCTCGCCATCGTGGGCCTGGCCGCGCTCGTCGCCGTCTTCGCCGTCCGCAGGGCCGGCCGGCTGCTCGTCTCCGGGCTGCTCGCGCTGTCCGGCGCCGGGATCGTCACCGCGGCCCTGGCGGCCGCCTCCGACGGCACCGCCCTGGACGAGGAGGCCGCCAAGGCGAGCGGCGACACCTCCGCCACGGTCGCCGCCCTCACCCACACCGGCTGGCCCTACGTCGCGGCCGTGGGCGGCCTGCTGATCCTGCTCGCCGGGCTGCTCGCCCTGCGCTACGGGAGGCTGTGGCCGGCGATGTCCGGGCGCTACGAACGCGGCACCGCCCGCCCGCGGCGCGCGGCCCGTCCGGCCGACCCGGAGCGGCCCGAGGAGATCTGGAAGGCCCTGGACCGCGGTGAGGACCCGACGGGCGCCTGACCCCGGCACCGGTGTGGTGAACCAGACGCCACCCCCGCGTCCGGCACGCGCGCGCGTACGGGAGAATGGACGGCGAGCCTCCGGCTCGTACGACACACAGACAGCAACGAGGAGCAAGTCATGGCGGGCAGCAGCCACGGTCACACCCCGGCCGCCTGGACCGGTGTCATCATCGCCTTCATCGGTTTCTGCGTCGCGGGTGCCTTCATGGTGATGGCCCAGCCCGTCGGCTTCTGGGCCGGCATGGTCATCACGGTCCTCGGTGGTGTGGTCGGCTGGATCATGCGCGCCATGGGCCTCGGCCAGCCGAAGCAGTCGGCGGCGCCGTCGCAGGGTGCGCCGGCGGCCAGGCGGGAGCCGGTGGCCGCGGAGAGCTGAGCCACGGGTCCGACGCGCGGGCGGTCCGGCATCCCCGGGATGCGGGCCGCCTTTCGCATGGGCAGAATGCCCGCGTGAACGCCTACAGCCGTCCGGTTCCGTCCCCCGTGCCCGTCCGGCGGCGGGTGGCCGTCCCGGCGGGCGTGCTCGGTGCCGTCGCCGGGGCCTTCGGGTACGTCGGTGCCGTCGACCCGGGCGAACCCGGCCACTACCCCGTCTGCCCCCTGTACCGGCTCACCGGGCTGTACTGCCCGGGCTGCGGCGGGCTGCGGAGCGCGCACGCCTTCGTGCACGGTGACCTGCTCGCCGCGCTGCGCGACAACGCGCTCGGCGTGGCCGCCTACCTGGGGTTCGCCGTGCTGTGGACCGTCTGGGTGGTCCGCGCGGCGCGCGGCCGGCCGCTGCGGATCGACCTCGGACGGCCCCACCTGTGGGCCCTCGGCGCGCTGCTGCTGGTGTTCACCGTCGTCCGGAACCTGCCGTTCGGTGGCCGGCTCCATCCTTGATCGAACGACGAAGGTCCAGGTAGTGGGACCGGCCTCGCCCGGATGCGAAGCCTCGGCCGTCCTGCGGATACCATCGCAGTGACCACAGGTTTGCAGAACCTCGAAGGAACCACCGTCTGGAAGGGGGCCGCTCGCGTGAGTGTGCTCGACGAGATCATCGACGGAGTCCGTGCCGACCTCGCGGAGCGGCAGGCGCGCGTCACCCTCGACGAGCTCAAGGAGCGCGCGGCCAGGGCCCACGCCGCCAAGGACGGGGTGGCCGCGCTCAAGGGCGACGGCGTCAAGGTGATCTGCGAGGTCAAGCGCTCCAGCCCGTCCAAGGGCGCGCTGGCGGCGATCGCCGACCCGGCCGGGCTCGCCGCGGACTACGAGGCGGGCGGCGCGGCCGTCATCTCCGTCCTCACCGAGCAGCGCCGCTTCGGCGGCTCGCTCGCCGACCTGGAGGCCGTGCGCGCCCGGGTCGACATCCCCGTCCTGCGCAAGGACTTCATCGTCACGTCGTACCAGCTGTGGGAGGCCCGCGCGTACGGCGCCGACCTCGCGCTGCTGATCGTGGCCGCCCTGGACCAGTCGGCCCTGGAGTCGTTGATCGAGCGGGCCGTGTCCATCGGCCTGACCCCGATCGTCGAGGTGCACGACGAGGACGAGGTCGACCGGGCGGTGGACGCGGGCGCCAAGGTCATCGGCGTCAACGCGCGCAACCTGAAGACGCTGGAGGTCGACCGCGGCACCTTCGAGCGGCTCGCCCCGGAGATCCCGGACAACATCGTCAAGATCGCCGAGTCCGGTGTCCGCGGCCCGCACGACCTCATCGCCTACGCCAACGCGGGCGCGGACGCCGTCCTGGTCGGCGAGTCCCTGGTCACCGGCCGCGACCCGAAGGCGGCGGTGGCCGACCTGGTGGCGGCGGGCGAGCACCCGGCACTGCGCCACGGCCGCGGCTGATCCGGCTAGGCTTGGCGTCGATGACCTGCTTCGTGACGACCGTGGACCGGCACGCGCGCCTGGCGCGCGGCTGCCGTCCGCGCGGCTGCCGCGCTCCCGCGCGCCGCGTACACGGCCGTCGCGTGCGGTACGTCATCGGTGACGAGCCGGGACAGGTCAACGGCATGCGATGGCAGCGCGCCCCCCAGGGGCGCGGGGATCTGCGCGACCGGCCGCACCCGGCCTGAGGTCGCCCGACGGCTCCGCCCCCCACGGCGACTCGTTTCTCGAAGAGCACTCACCGTGAGGTTTCGTATGCCCAGCGACTTCTTCATCCCCGACCCCCAGGGTCAGATCCCCGACTCCGCAGGCTACTTCGGAGATTTCGGCGGCAAGTTCATCCCGGAGGCCCTTGTCGCCGCCGTGGACGAGGTCGCCGTCGAGTACGACAAGGCCAAGCACGACCCCGAGTTCGCCCGCGAACTCGACGACCTGCTGGTCAACTACACCGGCCGGCCGTCCGCGCTCACCGAGGTGCCCCGGTTCGCCGAACACGCCGGGGGCGCGCGCGTGTTCCTCAAGCGCGAGGACCTCAACCACACCGGCTCCCACAAGATCAACAACGTGCTCGGCCAGGCCCTGCTCACCAGGCGCATGGGCAAGACCCGGGTCATCGCCGAGACCGGCGCGGGCCAGCACGGTGTCGCCACGGCCACCGCCTGCGCCCTGTTCGGCCTCGACTGCACCATCTACATGGGCGAGATCGACACCGAGCGCCAGGCCCTCAACGTGGCCCGGATGCGCATGCTCGGCGCCGAGGTGGTCGCCGTGAAGTCCGGCAGCCGCACCCTCAAGGACGCCATCAACGAGGCGTTCCGGGACTGGGTCGCCAACGTCGACCACACCCACTACCTGTTCGGTACGGTCGCCGGCCCGCACCCCTTCCCGGCCATGGTCCGCGACTTCCACCGGGTCATCGGCGTCGAGGCCCGCCGCCAGCTCCTGGAGCGCGCCGGCCGCCTCCCGGACGCGGCCGTCGCCTGCGTCGGCGGCGGCTCCAACGCCATCGGCCTCTTCCACGCCTTCATCCCCGACGACGGCGTCCGCCTCATCGGCTGCGAACCGGCCGGACACGGCATCGAGACCGGCGAGCACGCGGCCACCCTCACCGCCGGCGAACCCGGCATCCTGCACGGCTCCCGGTCCTACGTCCTCCAGGACGACGAGGGCCAGATCACCGAGCCGTACTCGATCTCGGCCGGTCTGGACTACCCGGGCATCGGCCCCGAGCACTCCTACCTGAAGGACTCCGGCCGCGGCGAGTACCGCGCGATCACCGACGACGCCGCCATGCAGGCCCTGCGCCTGCTGTCGCGGACCGAGGGCATCATCCCGGCCATCGAGAGCGCCCACGCGCTGGCCGGCGCCCTGGAGGTCGGCAGGGAACTGGGCCGGGACGGCCTGATCGTCGTCAACCTGTCCGGCCGCGGCGACAAGGACATGGACACCGCCGCCCGCTACTTCGGCCTCTACGACACCGACGCCGAGGTGGCCGCCGACGAAGCCGACACCGCCGAGATCGAGGGGGACGCCAAGTGAGCGGGAACGTCCGGCTGCTGACCGACACCCTCGCCGCCGCCAGGGCCGAGGGCCGCTCCGCGCTGATCGCCTACCTCCCGGCCGGCTTCCCGACCGTGGACGGCGGCATCGACGCGGTCCGGGCCGTCTTCGACGGCGGCGCCGACATCGTCGAGGTCGGCCTGCCGCACAGCGACCCGGTCCTCGACGGCCCGGTCATCCAGACCGCCGACGACATCGCCCTGCGCGGCGGCGTGAAGATCGCCGACGTGATGCGCACGGTCCGGGAGGCCCACGCGGCCACGGGCAAGCCGGTGCTCGTCATGACCTACTGGAACCCCATCGACCGCTACGGCGTGGAGCGCTTCACCGCCGAGCTGGCCGAGGCGGGCGGCGCGGGCTGCATCCTGCCCGACCTGCCGGTGCAGGAGTCGGCGCTGTGGCGGGAGCACGCCGACAAGCACGGCCTGGCGACCGTTTTCGTGGTGGCGCCCAGCAGCAGGGACGAGCGGCTCGCCGAGATCACCGCGGCGGGCAGCGGCTTCGTCTACGCGGCCTCCCTCATGGGGGTCACCGGCACCCGCGAGTCGGTCGGCACGCAGGCCCAGGACCTGGTCCGGCGCACCCGCGGCACCGGCACCGACCTGCCCGTCTGCGTCGGGCTCGGCGTCTCCGACCGGGCCCAGGCCGCCGAGGTCGCCGGGTTCGCCGACGGCGTGATCGTCGGTTCGGCGTTCGTGAAGCGGATGCTGGACGCACCCGACCCGGCCTCCGGTCTCGCAGCGGTCCGCGAGCTGGCCGCAGAGCTGGCCAAGGGCGTGCGGGGACAGGCGTAACCGCAGGTCACTTTCCCTATCGACATACACGGTCACTCGAACGAGTGGACCTCGGTCCGGGGAGGCGCGCTGCGCCTCCCCGGTTCGTTCTGGGGGTGTGAGCGAGAAGAACCGTGACGGAAAGCGCACCGCCCGGGAGCGGCTGGCGGTCGAGCGCGAGAAGCAGAAGACCGCGGAGAAGCGGCGGCGCACGCTGATCGTGGGCGCGAGCGTCGTCTGCGTCCTGGGCCTCGCGGCGGTGATCGGCGTGGTCGCCGCGAAGGCCGGCAAGGACGAGAAGAGCAGCGCGGGCCCGGCCGTGGCCCCCTCGGGCGCGCAGGGCAAGGACGGCCTCGCGGTCCCGGTCGGCAAGGACGGCGCCAAGTCGACGCTCACCGTCTGGGAGGACTTCCGCTGCCCGGCCTGCCAGGCCTTCGAGACGGCGTACCGGCCGGTGCTCCACGAACTGGCCGACGCCGGCAAGCTCAGAATCGAGTACCACCTGGTCCGGCTGATCGACGGCAACCTCGGCGGCAGCGGCTCGCTGCGCGCCGCCAACGCCGCCGCCTGCGCCCAGGACGCGGGCAGGTTCCGCGACTACCACGACGTGTTGTACGCGAACCAGCCCAAGGAGACCGACGACGCGTTCGCGAGCAACGCCAGGCTGACCGAGCTGGCCGGCAAGGTGAAGGGCCTCGACACGCCCGCCTTCCGGAAGTGCGTCGACAACGGCACGCACAACGCCTGGGTGGACAAGTCCCAGCAGGCCTTCCGCACCGGCGGCTTCACCGGTACGCCGACGGTCCTGCTCGGCGGCAAGAACATCTACCAGGACCAGACGATGACCCCGGCCAAGCTCAAGCAGATGGTGGAGGCCGCCGACCGCGGGTAAGCGTTTCTCACGCCCCCGTTACGGACCCGTAGCCGGGCCGCTTGCCGTCCCCACGGCCCGGCACGGTAGCGTCGGACCTGCCATGAACCTTGCCTACATCCCCAGCCCGTCGCACGGGGTGCTGTACCTCGGCCCCATCCCGCTGCGCGGCTACGCCTTCTGCATCATCATCGGCGTCTTCGTCGCCGTCTGGCTCGGCAACAAGCGCTGGATCGCCCGCGGCGGGCAGCCCGGCACGGTCGCCGACATCGCCGTCTGGGCGGTGCCGTTCGGCCTCGTCGGCGGTCGGCTCTACCACGTGATCACGGACTACGAGCTGTACTTCAGCGAGGGCCGTGACTGGGTGGACGCCTTCAAGGTGTGGGAGGGCGGCCTGGGCATCTGGGGCGCGATCGCGCTCGGCGCGCTCGGCGCGTGGATCGGCGCGCGCCGCCGTGGCGTCCCGATGCCCGCCTACGCCGACGCCGTCGCGCCCGGTATCGCCTTCGCGCAGGCCATCGGCCGCTGGGGCAACTGGTTCAACCAGGAGCTGTACGGCCGCGAGACCCATCTGCCCTGGGCGCTGCACATCACCTCCGCCGAGGGCGGCCGGGTCCCGGGCTACTACCACCCGACGTTCCTCTACGAGTCCCTGTGGTGCATCGGCGTGGGCCTGCTGGTCATCTGGGCGGACCGCCGCTTCCAGCTCGGCCACGGCCGGGCGTTCGCCCTGTACGTCGCCGCGTACTGCGCCGGCCGCGCCTGGATCGAGTACCTGCGGGTGGACGACGCCCACCACATCCTGGGCCTGCGCCTCAACGTCTGGACCGCGCTGATCGTCTTCCTGCTGGCCGTGGTGTACATGGTGGTGTCGGCGAAGAAGCGGCCGGGGCGGGAGGCCGTGGTCGAGCCGGGGGTCTCCGAAGGGCCGGCCGACGACACGAAGGCCGGGGCCGATGCCGGGACGGACGCCGGCACGGACCCGGTCACCGGCACCGGCACCGGCACCGGCACCGGCAAGGACACTGACACCGCCGTCGGCACCGGCTCCGGCCCCGATGCCGACGCCGGGGGCGAGGAGAAGACGGCGCCGGCCGAGAAGAGCTGACCGTCTCCGCTACGACACCGAGGGCGCCCGGAGCTTTCCGGGCGCCCTCGGTGCGTGCCGGGGGTCAGGTCCTGCCCGCCAGCGACAGCGTGCGCCGGGCCATCGCCACCACCGCCGCGTCGACGAAGCGGCCGTCGGGCAGGGCCAGCGCGCCCGCATTCCCCGCCGCCGCCTCGACGACCGTCTCCGCGTGGTCGATCTCGGCCCGCGTCGGCAGGTAGGCCCGCTCGATCACCGCCAGCTGACGGGGGTGGATCGCGGCGCGCCCCAGGAAGCCGAGGGCGCGGCCGTGGGCGCAGGACGCCGCCAGCCCGTCGAGGTCGCGGATGTCCGGGTGGACGGTCTGCGCCGGCGGTGCCAGACCCGCCGCCCGGGCGGCGACGATCACCCGGGAGCGCGGCCAGTCCAGGCCCGCGTCGGCCCGCATCCCCAGCTCGGCCCGCAGGTCGGCCTCGCCCAGGGCGATGCCCCGCAGGGCGGGGTGGGCGGTGGCGATGGCGTAGGCGCGCTCGATGCCGAGGGCCGACTCCAGCAGCGCGTACAGCGGGACCGGGACGGCGACGGCGGCCTGCCGTACCTCGTCCGGGCTCGTCACCTTCGGCAGCCGCAGCCCGGCCAGGCCCGGAAGGCCGGCCAGGGCGGCGAGGTCGGCGGCCGCCCAGGGACCGTCCAGGGCGTTGACGCGGACGTGCACCGGCACCGGCTGCGGCCGTGCGAGCAGGTCCGCGGTGGCCGTGCGGGCGTACTCCTTGCGGTCCGGGGCGACCGCGTCCTCCAGGTCGACCACCACCACGTCGGCGCCCGCCACCAGCGCCTTGGCCACCACGTGCGGGCGGTCTCCGGGGACGTAGAGCCAGGTCAGCGGGTAGCGGGTCACAGGGCGCCCGCCGCGCGCAGGGCCGCGATGTCGGCCGGGGCGAGCCCCAGCTCGGTGAGGACGGCGTCCGTGTCGGCGCCGTGCGGGCGGCCGGCCCAGCGGATCACGCCGGGCGTTCCGGAGAGCCGGAACAGGACGTTCTGCATGCGCAGCGGGCCCAGCTCCGGGTCGTCGACGGTGGTGACCGTGTCCAGGGCCTGGTACTGGGGGTCCGCGAGGACGTCCCGGACGTCCTGGACGGGTGCCACTGCGGCCTGCGCCTCGTCGAAGGCGGCGAGCACCTCGGCGCGGGTGCGGGCGGCGATCCAGGAGCCGACCGCCTCGTCCAGGACGTCGGCGTGCGCGGCCCGGCCCGTGCCGGTGGCGAACCATGGTTCCCCGACCAGCTCCGGGCGGCCCACCAGGCGCAGGACGCGTTCGGCGACCGACTGCGCGGAGGTGGAGACGGCGACCCAGGTGCCGTCGGCGGTGCGGTAGGTGTTGCGGGGGGCGTTGTTCGCGGACCGGTTCCCGGTGCGTTCCTGGACGTAGCCGAGCTGGTCGTACCAGGTGGGGTGGGGGCCGAGGACGGACAGGATCGGTTCGATGATCGCCATGTCGACCAGCTGGCCCGCGCCGGTGCGCTCGCGCCCGGCCAGTGCCGTCAGCACGGCGTACGCGGTGGCCAGGCCCGCGACCGAGTCGGCGAGACCGAACGGCGGCAGTGTCGGAGGCGCGTCGGGTTCGCCGGTGACCGCGGCGAAGCCGCTCATGGCCTCGGCGAGCGTGCCGAAGCCGGGGCGGTGGGCGTACGGGCCGAACTGGCCGAAGGCGGTGACCCGGGCGAGCACCAGCCGGGGGTTGGCCGCCGACAGCTCGGGCCAGCCCAGGCCCCATTTCTCCAGGGTGCCGGGGCGGAAGTTCTCGATCACCACGTCGGCGGTGGCGGCGAGCCGCAGCAGGGTCGTCCGGCCGCCGGGGGTGGACAGGTCGAGGGTGATGGTCCGCTTGTTGCGGCCGAGCACCTTCCACCACAGGCCGACGCCGTCCTTGGCCGGGCCGTGGTGCCGGGAGGGGTCGGGACGCCGGGGGTGCTCGACCTTGACCACCTCGGCGCCGAAGTCCCCGAGCAGGGTGGCGGCCATCGGCCCGGCGAAGAGGGTGGCCAGGTCCAGCACCCGCAGGCCGTCCAGGGCGGGGGTCGCGTGGGTCGTCGTACGCGGTGTGCTCGTCGTACTCATGCGCTGTACTGGGCCTCGATCTCCTGGCGGTACGGCATCGACGCCGACGCCCCCGCCCGCTGGACGGAGATCGCCGCCGCGGCGGCCGCCCAGGACAGGGCCTCGCGCACCGGTCTCTCCTCGGCGAGGGCCACCGCGAGCGTGCCGACGAAGGTGTCGCCGGCGCCGGTGGAGTCGACGGCGGTCACGCGGGGCGCGGGGACCACCAGCGGTTCGGCGCCCCGGGCCAGGTACAGGCAGCCGGTGGCACCCAGCGTGACGGCGACCTCCGGCACCAGGTCCGCCAGGGCGGCCGCCGCCTCGCCCGGGTCGGCGCGGCCGGTCAGGGCGGCGGCCTCGTACTCGTTCGGCACCAACAGGTCGATGGTACGCAGGAGTTCGTCGGGCAGCGGGCGCACCGGGGACGGGGTGAGGACCGTACGCACGCCGTGCCGGTGGGCCGCCTCGGCCCCCGCGACGACGGCCGCGGTCGGGATCTCCAGTTGCAGCAGCACGGCGTCGGCGGTGGCGATCAGGCCCTCGTCGCCGGGGGAGAGGTGGTCGACCGTGCCGTTGGCGCCGGGGATGACGACGATCGCGTTGCCGCCCTCGTCGTCCACCACGATGTGCGCGGTGCCGGACGGGCCCTCGACCGTGCGCAGGAAGTCGGTGTCCACACCGGAGTGTTCGAGGGTGTCGCGCAGCCGCACGCCGTGGGTGTCGTTGCCGACCGCGCCGATCATCGAGACGGTGGCGCCCGCGCGGGCCGCGGCGATCGCCTGGTTGGCGCCCTTGCCGCCGGGGACGGTCCGGAACTCCCGTCCCGTCACGGTCTCCCCGCGCTGCGGGGCCCTGGCGACATAGGTGACGAGGTCCATGTTGGTGCTGCCGAGGACGACGATGTGGGTCATGGGCGGGTCGCCTCCAGGTGAGTGAGGTGGGCGAGGGTGTCGAAGCCGGTGCCGTCGAAGTCGGCGACGGTGGTGGCGAGCCGGTTCTTCAGCGGGGCCCGCCAGCGGTCGGGCAGCGCGTCGGGACGGCCGGCGAGGAGCCCGGCGATACTGCCGGCGGTCGCGCCGCCCGAGTCGGTGTCCCAGCCGCCCGACACGGCACGGCAGACGGAGCCGGCGAAGTCGCCGTCGGCGTGGGTGAGGGCGGCGGCGATCAGCGCGGTGTTGGGGATGGCGTGCACCCAGTGGTGGTCGTGGGCGTAGCGGGCGTGCAGCCGGTCGACGACCTCCTCGAAGTCGGGGGTGGCCGAGGCCAGTCGGACGGCGTGGTCGACGGCCCGGGCGAGCCGGGAGCGGGCCGGGACCACCGCGCGGCCGGCGCGCAGGCAGGCGTGCACGTCGTGGTCGCCGGTGGCGGCCGTGGCGATGGCGGCGGCGGTGAACATGGCCGCGTAGACCCCGTTGGCGGTGTGGGTGAGGACCGCGTCCCGGTGCGCCTGCGCGGCGGCGGCCGCCGGGTCGCCGGGGTTGGTCCAGCCGTGCACGTCGGCGCGGATCAGGGCACCGATCCACTCGCGGAACGGGTTGCGGTGGCGGGCCGTGTGCGGGGGTTCGATGCCGGCGAGGAGGTTGCGGTGCGCGAGGCGCTCGGCGGTGAAGGTACGGCCGGGCGGCAGTTCCTCCAGCCAGAGCCGGGCCACGTCGTCGGTGGTGAAGTTCCTGCCGTGGCGCCGGAGCAGCAGCAGATTGAGCAGCGGGTAGTCGAGGTCGTCGTCCTCGGGCATGCCGTCGATGTTCTCGGCGAGCGAGGTGGCGGCCGAGCGGCGGTTCCAGGGGTGGGCGCGAAGGAGGTCCTCCGGGACACCGCGGGCGGTGAAGTAGCCGGTGAGCGGCCAGTTCCCGGCCGCCTTGGCGAGGGCGCGGATGCCGTCGAGGGGCAGCTTCTCGACGGGCTTGCCGAGCAGACACCCGATGGCCCGGCCCAGCCAGGCCGCTTCCAGGGCGCGGGGAGGGGGCGCGGGGGCGGGCGGTGCGGTGGGCCAGTCGGGGCACTGGCGGGTGATACGGGACAGCTCCGTCGGCTCGTCCTCGGCGAACCGGCTGGGCAGATCGGCGAGTTCGTCCAGCAGGTCCTCGGCCAGCAACCGCAGATAGCGCGACGCCCGGCTCGCGGACGCGCCCGCCCGCTCCGGCGCGTCCGGGCCGCCCGCCGCCCGCCAGCGCGCCTCGATCGCCGCCGGCTCCCGCCCGTCCAGCCGGGCCTGGCGCAGCTCGTGGCCCAGCAGGTCCTCCGGCTGGACCCAGGTCAGTCGGAGCACGGCCGGCCTCCGAGCGCGGCGAACGCCTCCTCGTGGGCGCGCCGGCGGCGCACGTCCCGGGCGAAGACCTCCCGCGTCACCTCGGTGAGCGTCCGGGCCGGCGCCCACAGGTCGAGACGGCTGGCGTCCGCGACCGTCTTCGCCCACTCCTCGGGGACCGGCGAGCCCAGCGCGCCCGCGAGGGCACCGGCCATCGTGGCGATCGAGTCGCAGTCACGGCCGTAGTTGACCGAGCCGAGCACGGCCTGCCGGTAGTCACCGCCGGACACGACCAGCATGCCCAGCGCGACGGGGAGTTCCTCGACGGAGTGCAGCCGGGAGGGGCGGCGGGCGGCGAGGGAGGGGGCGCGGTAGTCCGGGCCGACGGTGTCGTACGGGGCCACCGCCGCGCGCAGCGGACCGAGCGCCGACTCGAAGTCCCGGTACCGGGCGGCGACTTCGCAGACCTTCTCGATCGCCGCGCGGGTGCCGTCCTTGGCCGGCGACAGGCAGGCGGCCACCACGGAGTCCGGGGTCGCGCCGGGGGAGGCCGCCGCGGCCACCGCAGCGGCGAACACCCCGGCCGCCTCACGGCCGTACGACGACTGGTGCGCGCCCGCGATGTCCAGGGCCTCGGCGTAGGCGGCGGCCGGGTTGGCCGCGTTGACCAGGCCGACCGGGGCCATGTACATCGCCGCGCCGCAGTTGACGATGTTGCCGACGCCCGCCTCCCGGGGGTCGGCGTGACCGTAGGCCAGCCGGGCCACCAGCCACTTCTCGGCGAGGAACAGCCGGTGCAGCGGCAGGGCCTCGGCCTCCAGCTCCGGGATCCAGCGGGGGTTGGTCATCAGGTCCGGGACCAGGTGCTCGGCGACCGCGTACGCGTCGAGGTGGTCGCGGACGCGGTCGTAGACCCGGATCAGCGCGTGCGTCATCAGGGTGTCGTCGGTGACGTGGCCGTCGCCCTTGTGGTACGGGGCGATGGGCCGGGCGGTGCGCCAGGCGTCGCCGTGCCAGGGGCCGACGACACCGCGGACCGGTCCGCCGTGCCGCTCGGCGATCTGCTCGGGGGAGTAGCCCTCGACCGGCCCGCCGAGCGCGTCACCGACGGCGGCACCGACGAGGGCGGCGGTGACCCGGTCGGCGAGCGGGAGCGGAGGGGGATCTTTGGGGTGTTCGGGCGTCATGCCCCGAATCATCCTCCCGGCCGCCCCGGTTGCGCGGCTTCCAGCTGTTCGGCGAGTTCTACGAGGTCGGTGCCGGTGAGGCGGGGGAGGGTGCAGCCGGGGAGGGTGCGGCAGGCGTTCCGCCAGGTGGCCGGGATGGCCGCGCCGCCGCCGAGGGCGCCGGTGAGGGCGCCCACCAGGGCGGGGGCGGAGTCGGCGACGCGGGACAGGCAGGCGGCGGCCGGTACGGCCTCGGCGATCCGGCCCCGGGCGGCGGTGGCCAGGGCCAGCGCGACCGGGACGGTCTCGGCGGCGGCGATGCCGTAGCTGTAGACGTGGTCGACGATCTGGTGTTCCAGCAGGGGTACGAGCGCGAAGGCGGACTCCTCGTCCTCGGCCAGGGCGAGGGCGTGGCGGGTGTTGCGGCCGATCTCCGTGTCCGCGGGCAGCTCGGCGAGCGCGGCGGTCACGCAGGTGTCCGGCGCCGCGCCGACGAGGGCGAGGGAGAGGGCCGCCGCCATGGCCCGGGCGCCGTGCACGCCGTCGCCGTCCTGGGTGTAGCGGGCGTCGAACTCGGCGAGCGCGGCGGCCTGTTGCGGATCGCCGGGGTGGGCCACGGCGAGGACGCAGGCGCGGACGCAGGCCGCGTCGTCGAAGTAGTGCGGGTTGTCGTGCCCGGTGGCGGGCGGCCGCAGTCCGGTGGCGAGGTTGCCGAGCCCGGCGCGGACGGAGATACGGGCGCGCAGCGGCAGGACGGCGGACTCGATCTCCGGGGCGCGGTCCGCGGCGGCGGCGACCTCGGACGCCATGGCGGTCCAGGTGAGGTCGATGGCGGCGCGCATACGGCGGGCCCGGCTGAGGTCGCCGAGGACGTCGTCGTCACCGGCCCGCAGGACCGCCTCCGCGGCGAACACCGCCCACTCGGCGTCGTCGGAGGGGCCGAGGCGGAGGGGCTCGGGGGGCTGGTTGAGTGCGATCGGCACCGGGAGGGTGGTGGTGGCGTTCTGCTCGGCGAAGGTGTCCAGTTCCCGGGTGAGCCGGCGGGTCCACTCGGGCATCCGCGCGGCGCGGTGCCGGGCGGCGGGCCAGCCGGCGGCGTCTCCCGCGGCCAGGCCGAGCAGGAGACCCTCGACACGGCGCACCGCGGTCACGGCCGGCCCTCGCCGGCCAGGGGCCCGGCGGCCGCCGCCACCACCGTCGGCGGAGGGCCCGCCACCGCGCAGACGACGCCGGCCGCCGTCTTGGCCGCATCGGCCATGTCGGCCACTCCGCAGACGACGCCGGCCCCCGTCTCGGTCACATCGGCCACCCCGCAGACGACGCCGGCCCCCATTGCGGCCGCATCGGCCATGGCCGCCACCCCGCAGACGACGCTGGCCCTCATTTCGGCCACATCGGCCATCTCGGCCACATCGGCCACGACGACGTCACTCACGCCGCCCACCTCCCCGCCCGCCAGCAACTCCGCCACCTCCAGCACGTGATGTCCCGCCACCGCCGGCAGACAGCGGCCGCGGGCCGGGGTGATGGCGGTGGCCCACGGGGCGGGGATGGCCGAGAGGCCCTGGGTGGCGCCGGAGAGGGCGCCGGCGACCGCCGCCGTGGTGTCGGCGTCGCGCCCCATGTTGACGGCCGTCAGGACCGCCTCCCGGAAGTCGCCGTCGGCCGCCGCGTACGCGCCGAAGGCGAGCGCGACCGCTTCGGGGGCCAGGTCGGTCCAGGGGTAGCCGCCGATGACGACCGCGGAGCGGACCGCGCGTTCGCCGCGGTGGGCCACGGACACCGCGCGGCGCAGGGAGCGCGCCGTCCAGGAGTCGTCGGGGATCACCGCCAGGGCCGCGGCGATCACCACGGGGACGGGCGCGCCGGTCATCGCCGCCGCCACGCCCGCCGCGACCGCCTGGCCGCCGTAGATCCCCTCGCCCTCGTGGCTGACCGAGCCGTCGATGGCCACCAGCCGGGCCGCCTCGGCGGGCCGCCCCGCGGCGAACACGCCGAACGGCGCCGCCCGCATCGCCAGGCCGTCGCTCCAGGCGTGCCGGTGCTGGGCCGAGATGGGGGCGACGAGGCCGCGGCGGAGGTTCTCCAGCGTGCCGCGTTCGCTGAAGCCCGCGCCGCGGAAGGGGCCCTCGGCCCGGTCGGCGATCCACTCGTGCCAGGCCGCCTCCACATGCGCCGGGGTGAGCGCCGAGCCGTGCCGGGCCAGCAGCAGCCCGGAGAAGATCGCGTACTCGGTGTCGTCCGTGCCGCACGGCCGCTCGCTGACGTACCCGGTGATGCGGCCCCAGCGGGCGCGGATCTCGGAGGGCCTGAGGTTCTCCGCGGGCGCCCCCAGCGCGTCCCCGACGGCCAGGCCGAGCAGCGCGCCCCGGGCCCGGTCACGGCGTCCGGCGGCCTCCCCGGGCGCCGGAACAACCGGGGGAGTACGGGCGATCGATGCCATGGACGGCCTCCTTCGGCGGGGTCGCACGGGACCCTTTGCCGATGTCTCCCACCGCAGGCGGCGGGAGGAGCGCGGGGCGGGCTTCTGTCACCCGCTCGGCATCTGAGCAGCCTTTCGCACATACGAGCGTCCGCACCGAAACGCGCAGGTTAGCAGAGCCTTTCCTTGCTGGCGGAGGCGGAATGACAAGCGTAAATTCTGTGTTGTCGAAAAGTAGAACTCGTCCAAAGTTAGCTTTGGCTAAGCTTCCCTGGGGGGCCCGCATGGCCATCATCGAAACCGAGGCCGCGCTGCACGTGGCGCACCGAGACAACCACACGCACCGCGATGTGAACGGCGGCTGGCTGCGGCCCGCCGTCTTCGGCGCCATGGACGGGCTCGTCTCCAACCTCGCCCTGATGACGGGCGTGGCCGGCGGGGCCGTCAGCCAGCACACCATCGTCCTCACCGGTTTCGCGGGGCTCGCCGCCGGCGCCTTCTCCATGGCGGCCGGCGAGTACACCTCCGTCGCCTCCCAGCGGGAACTCGTCGAGGCCGAACTCGACGTCGAGCGCCGCGAGCTGCGCAAGCACCCGCAGGACGAGGAGGCCGAGCTGGCCGCGCTGTACGTGGCGCGCGGGGTCGAGCCGGAGCTGGCCCGGCAGGTCGCCCGGCAGCTGTCCCGGGACCCCGAGCAGGCCCTGGAGATCCACGCCCGCGAGGAGCTGGGCATCGACCCCGGCGACCTGCCCTCGCCGCTGGTCGCCGCCGTGTCGTCGTTCGGCTCGTTCGCCCTCGGTGCCCTGCTGCCCCTGCTGCCGTACCTGCTCGGCGCCACCGTGCTGTGGCCCGCCGTGCTGCTCGCCCTCGCCGGGCTCTTCGGCTGCGGTGCCGTCGTGGCCAGGGTGACGGCGCGGACCTGGTGGTTCAGCGGTCTCAGGCAGCTCGCGCTGGGTGGTGCGGCGGCCGGTGTGACGTACGCCCTGGGCGCCCTGTTCGGAACGGCCGTAGGATAGCCCCGCCGGTAGGTATGCGAGAGGCCGTATAAATACCCGTTACTCGCTGGTTTCGGGTGCGTGACCACCGGGCATGAGCCGTAAGCACTGCGGGCAACGACGCCCGACGCACCCCTCGGGGCGGGCGACGACGCCCGTCCCGGATTCCGGGCCTCCAGGCATTGATCTGTCCTGATTTGGTCCCCATACTTTTCGCCACGGAGCCGCGCGCCACCCCCGCCCGCGCACCCCGCGGCGTCCGCATGCTGGAACGGTGTATCCGCTTCCCGAGAACCGCCCCATCATGTAACCTGCACGAAATTTTGATCTCATCGCAGATCTCACGCAGAGGGCCAACGTCGTCCCTCGGCACCTGCCACATGCCACATGACGACGACGGGAGAGCCGATGCGTACGCCGCGCCAGCCGTCCCAGCACTCCGAGAACGGCCAGAACTGGTCGTTCATGGATGCTCGCCCTGCTGCGCAGGGTATGTACGACCCCCGCAACGAACACGACGCGTGCGGCGTCGGTTTCGTCGCCACTCTCACCGGCGAGGCGTCCCACACCCTGGTCGAGCAGGCCCTCACCGTCCTGCGCAACCTGGAGCACCGGGGTGCCACCGGCTCCGAGCCCGACTCCGGCGACGGCGCGGGCATCCTCTCCCAGGTGCCGGACGCCTTCTTCCGCGAAGTGGCCGGATTCGACCTTCCCGCGGCCGGTGGCTACGCGGTGGGCATCGCGTTCCTGCCGGGCGAGGGGACCGAGGACGCCGTCTCACGCATCGAGACGATCGCCGGCGAGGAGGGCCTGACCGTCCTCGGCTGGCGCGAGGTCCCGGTCGCCCCCGAGCTGCTCGGCGCCACCGCCCGCTCCACCATGCCGGTGTTCCGGCAGATCTTCGTGACCGACCACGCCAGCGAGGGCATCGCGCTGGACCGCCGGGCCTTCGTCCTGCGCAAGCGCGCCGAGCGCGAGGCCGGGGTGTACTTCCCCTCCCTGTCCGCGCGGACGGTCGTCTACAAGGGCATGCTGACCACCGGCCAGCTGGAACCCTTCTTCCCGGACCTGTCCGACCGCCGCTTCGCCTCCGCGATCGCGCTCGTGCACTCCCGGTTCTCCACGAACACCTTCCCGT
Organism: Streptomyces sp. NPDC023481; assembly: GCF_055560195.1. Taxonomy (NCBI): domain Bacteria; kingdom Bacillati; phylum Actinomycetota; class Actinomycetes; order Kitasatosporales; family Streptomycetaceae; genus Streptomyces; species Streptomyces sp. NPDC023481. Next base: position 20,099 of record NZ_JBVHJE010000022.1, on the reverse strand, counting down.
CGTGGCCGCTCGCCCACCCGTACCGCTTCGTCGCGCACAACGGTGAGATCAACACCGTCAAGGGCAACCGCAACTGGATGGTCGCCCGCGAGTCCCAGCTGGTCTCCGACCTGTTCGGCCCGCAGGAGAAGCTGGACCGCGTCTTCCCCATCTGTACGCCGGACGCCTCCGACTCCGCCTCCTTCGACGAGGTCCTGGAACTGCTGCACCTGGGCGGGCGCTCGCTGCCGCACTCCGTGCTGATGATGATCCCGGAGGCATGGGAGAACCACGCCTCCATGGACCCGGCCCGGCGCGCCTTCTACCAGTTCCACTCCACGATGATGGAGCCCTGGGACGGCCCCGCCTGCGTCACCTTCACCGACGGCACCCAGGTCGGTGCCGTACTCGACCGCAACGGTCTGCGCCCCGGCCGCTACTGGGTCACCGACGACGGCCTCGTCGTCCTCGGCTCCGAGGTCGGCGTCCTCGACATCGACCCGGCCAAGGTCGTCCGCAAGGGCCGCCTGCAGCCCGGCCGCATGTTCCTCGTCGACACCGCCGAGCACCGCATCGTCGAGGACGACGAGATCAAGGCGTCCCTGGCGGCCGAGAAGCCGTACGCCGAATGGCTGGAGGCCGGCGAGATCGAGCTGGTCGACCTGCCCGAGCGCGAGCACATCGTCCACACCCACGCCTCGGTCACCCGACGCCAGCAGACCTTCGGGTACACCGAGGAGGAGCTGCGCGTCATCCTCGCCCCGATGGCCCGCGCCGGCGCCGAGCCGATCGGCTCCATGGGCACGGACTCGCCGATCGCGGCCCTGTCCGAGCGCCCGCGGCTGCTCTTCGACTACTTCACCCAGCTGTTCGCGCAGGTCACCAACCCGCCGCTGGACGCGATCCGCGAGGAGCTGGTCACCTCCCTGCGCTCGTCGCTGGGCCCGGAGGGCAACCTGCTGGAGCCGACGGCCGCCTCCTGCCGCACGGTCACCCTGCCCTTCCCGGTGATCGACAACGACGAGCTGGCCAAGCTCATCCACATCAACGCCGACGGCGACATGCCCGGCTTCAAGGCCGCGACCCTGTCCGGTCTGTACCGGGTCTCCGGCGGCGGTGACGCGCTCGCCGCGCGCATCGAGGAGATCTGCGCCGAGGCCGACGCGGCGATCGAGAACGGCGCCCGCCTGATCGTCCTGTCGGACCGCCACTCCGACGCCGAGCACGCGCCGATCCCGTCGCTGCTGCTCACCGCGGCCGTCCACCACCACCTCATCCGCACCAAGCAGCGCACCCAGGTGGGCCTGCTGGTCGAGGCCGGCGACGTCCGCGAGGTCCACCACGTCGCCCTGCTCATCGGCTACGGCGCGGCCGCCGTCAACCCGTACCTGGCGATGGAGTCCGTCGAGGACCTGCTGCGCGCGGGCACCTTCCTGAACGGCCTGGAGCCCGAGAAGGCCATCAAGAACCTGATCTACGCCCTCGGCAAGGGCGTCCTGAAGGTCATGTCCAAGATGGGCATCTCCACCGTCGCCTCCTACCGCGGCGCCCAGGTCTTCGAGGCCGTCGGCCTGGACGAGGCCTTCGTGGAGAAGTACTTCAACGGCACCGCCACCAAGATCGGCGGCGTCGGCATCGACGTCATCGCCCGCGAGGTCGCCGCCCGCCACGCCAAGGCCTACCCGGCCTCCGGCATCGCTCCCGCGCACCGCGCGCTGGAGATCGGCGGCGAGTACCAGTGGCGCCGCGAGGGCGAACCGCACCTGTTCGACCCGGAGACGGTCTTCCGCCTCCAGCACTCCACGCGCACCGGCCGGTACGACATCTTCAAGAAGTACACCTCGCGCGTGAACGAGCAGTCCGAGCGCCTGATGACACTGCGCGGCCTGTTCGGCTTCAAGTCCGGCCGCCCCTCGATCCCCGTCGAGGAGGTCGAGCCGGTCTCCGAGATCGTCAAGCGCTTCTCGACCGGCGCGATGTCGTACGGCTCCATCTCCCAGGAGGCGCACGAGACCCTCGCCATCGCGATGAACCAGCTGGGCGGCAAGTCCAACACCGGTGAGGGCGGCGAGGACCCCGAGCGCCTGTACGACCCGACGCGCCGCTCGGCGATCAAGCAGGTCGCCTCCGGCCGCTTCGGCGTGACCTCCGAGTACCTGGTCAACGCGGACGACATCCAGATCAAGATGGCCCAGGGCGCCAAGCCCGGCGAGGGCGGCCAGCTGCCCGGCCACAAGGTCTACCCGTGGGTCGCCAAGACGCGGCACTCGACGCCGGGCGTGGGCCTGATCTCCCCGCCGCCGCACCACGACATCTACTCCATCGAGGACCTGGCCCAGCTGATCCACGACCTGAAGAACGCGAACCCGCAGGCGCGGATCCACGTGAAGCTGGTCTCCGAGGTCGGCGTGGGCACGGTCGCCGCCGGTGTGTCGAAGGCGCACGCGGACGTGGTGCTGATCTCCGGTCACGACGGCGGCACCGGCGCCTCCCCGCTGACCTCGCTGAAGCACGCGGGTGGCCCCTGGGAGCTGGGCCTCGCCGAGACCCAGCAGACCCTGCTGCTCAACGGCCTGCGCGACCGGATCGTCGTCCAGACCGACGGCCAGCTGAAGACCGGCCGCGACGTCGTCATCGCCGCGCTGCTCGGCGCCGAGGAGTTCGGTTTCGCGACCGCCCCGCTCGTCGTCTCCGGCTGCGTGATGATGCGCGTCTGCCACCTGGACACCTGCCCGGTCGGCATCGCCACCCAGAACCCGGTCCTGCGCGACCGCTTCGCCGGCAAGGCCGAGCACGTGGTCAACTTCTTCACCTTCATCGCCGAGGAGGTCCGCGAGCTGCTCGCGGAGCTGGGCTTCCGCTCCATCGAGGAGGCCGTCGGCCACGCCGAGGTGCTGGACGTCGAGCGCGCGGTCGACCACTGGAAGGCGCAGGGCCTGGACCTGGAGCCGCTGTTCCACGTGCCGGACCTGCCCGAGGGCGCCGTCCGCCACCGGGTCGTCGCCCAGGACCACGGCCTGGAGAAGGCGCTGGACAACGAGCTGGTCAAGCTCGCCGCCGACGCCCTGGCCGCGAACGACGCGACCGAGTCCCAGCCGGTGCGCGCCCAGGTCGCCATCCGCAACATCAACCGCACGGTCGGCACCATGCTCGGCCACGAGGTGACGAAGAAGTTCGGCGGCGCGGGCCTGCCCGACGACACCATCGACATCACCTTCACCGGCAGCGCCGGCCAGTCCTTCGGCGCGTTCCTGCCGCGCGGGGTCACGCTGCGCCTGGAGGGCGACGCCAACGACTACGTCGGCAAGGGCCTGTCCGGCGGCCGGATCGTCGTCCGCCCGGACCGCGCGGCCGACCACCTCGCCGAGTACTCGACCATCGCGGGCAACACCATCGCCTACGGCGCCACCGGCGGCGAGCTGTTCCTGCGCGGCCGTACCGGTGAGCGGTTCTGCGTCCGCAACTCCGGCGCGCTGGTCGTCTCCGAGGGCGTGGGCGACCACGGCTGCGAGTACATGACCGGCGGTCACGCGGTCGTCCTCGGCCCGACCGGCCGCAACTTCGCCGCGGGCATGTCCGGCGGTGTCGCCTACGTCATCGACCTCGACCGCGACAACGTCAACATCGGCAACGTCGAGTCGGTCGAGGCGCTGGACGAGACGGACAGGCAGTGGCTGCACGACGTGGTGCGCCGCCACGCCGAGGAGACCGGCTCCACCGTCGCGGAAAAGCTGCTCGCCGACTGGGACGCGGCCGCGGCACGGTTCAGCAAGATCATCCCCAGCACGTACAAGGCAGTGCTCGCCGCCAAGGACGCCGCCGAGCGAGCCGGTCTGTCCCAGACCGAGATCACCGAGAAGATGATGGAGGCGGCGATCAATGGCTGACCCGAAGGGCTTCCTGAACCACGGCCGTGAGGTCGCCAAGACCCGCCCCGTCGAGGAGCGCACGAAGGACTGGAACGAGGTCTACGTCCCCGGCTCCCTGCTGCCGATCATCAGCAAGCAGGCCAGCCGCTGCATGGACTGCGGCATCCCGTTCTGCCACAACGGCTGTCCGCTCGGGAACCTGATCCCCGAGTGGAACGACTACGCCTACCGCGAGGACTGGGGCGCCGCCTCCGAGCGGCTGCACGCGACCAACAACTTCCCGGAGTTCACCGGTCGCCTCTGCCCCGCCCCCTGCGAGTCGGCGTGCGTGCTCGGCATCAACCAGCCGCCGGTCACCATCAAGAACGTCGAGGTCTCGATCATCGACAAGGCGTGGGAGACCGGGGACGTCGCCCCGCAGATCCCCGAGCGCCTGTCCGGCAAGACGGTCGCGGTCATCGGCTCGGGCCCGGCGGGACTCGCCGCCGCCCAGCAGCTGACCCGGGCCGGCCACACGGTCGCCGTCTACGAGCGCGCGGACCGCATCGGGGGCCTCCTGCGGTACGGCATCCCCGAGTTCAAGATGGAGAAGCGGCACATCAACCGCCGTATCGAGCAGATGCGCGCGGAGGGCACCCGCTTCCGCACCGGGGTGGAGATCGGCCGCGACCTGGGCGCCCGCGACCTGAAGAAGCGCTACGACGCGGTCGTGATCGCCGCCGGTGCCACCACCGCGCGCGACCTGCCGGTGCCGGGCCGCGAGCTCAAGGGCATCTACCAGGCGATGGAGTACCTGCCGCTGTCCAACAAGGTCCAGGAGGGCGACTACGTCACCCCGCCGATCTCGGCCGAGGGTAAGCACGTCGTCGTCATCGGCGGCGGCGACACCGGCGCGGACTGCGTGGGTACCGCCCACCGCCAGGGCGCGGCCTCCGTCACCCAGCTGGAGATCATGCCCCGCCCCGGTGACGAGCGGCACCCGACGAACCAGCCCTGGCCGACCTTCCCGATGCTCTACAAGGTCACCAGCGCGCACGAGGAGGGCGGCGAGCGGGTCTACTCCGTCTCCACCACCCACTTCGAGGGCGACGAGGACGGCAACGTGCAGTGGCTGCACCTGTCCGAGGTGGAGTTCATCGACGGCAGGCTGACCCCGAAGCCGGGCACCGAGCGCAGGATTCCGGCCCAGCTGGTCACCCTCGCCATGGGCTTCACCGGCACCGACCGGGACAACGGCCTGGTCGAGCAGTTCGGCCTGGACCTCGACGAACGCGGTAACATCGCCCGCGACGCCGACTTCCAGACCAACGTGCCGGGTGTGTTCGTCGCCGGTGACGCCGGCCGCGGCCAGTCCCTGATCGTGTGGGCGATCGCGGAGGGCCGCTCGGCCGCCCGCGGAGTCGACCGCTTCCTGACCGGAGCCAGCGACCTGCCGGCCCCGATCCGCCCGACGGACCGCGCCCTGGCGGTCTGACGGCACCCCTTGGACGTCCCGTACAACGGCGTACGGAACACCGACGGCGCCTGCCCGCCTGTCCCCGACCGGACGACTGGGCAGGCGCCGTCGCATGCCCGCACCCCCGGCGGGCAGCGGGTGCACGACGCCTCGGCGCCCGTGACCGTACGCCGCGTCCGCGCCCTGCTGCTGCGGCGGGGGCGGGGCGTCGAGGAGCGCGTCACCCGCCCGGAGGGCGCCCGGACCCCGCTCAGGGATCCGATCGTCCGCCGAGCGCGTCGGCGAGCACCAGCTCCCGGCACTCCTGCGGGGTCCCCCACGCCGAGCGCAGGGCCCGCGCCTTGGTGAGCCACAGCGACAGGTCGTACTCCGCCGTGTAGCCGATCGCGCCGTGCAGGTGCAGCGCCGTCCGGGCCGTGCCGTACGCCGCCTCGCACGCCGTGAGCTTGGCGGCGGCCACGTCGGCGGGGCGCAGCGACACGGCCGCGCCGAAGACCAGGGGACGGGCGAACTCGAGGGCCGTCTTCGCGTCGGCCAGCCGGTGCCTGACGGCCTGGAAGGAGCCGATGGCGACCCCGAACTGGGTGCGCCGCCGCACATGGGCCACGGTCCGGTCGAGCAGGGCGAGGCCGACACCGAGGGCCTGGGCGGCGGTGGCCAGACGGGTCCAGGCGACCGCCCGGTCGTAGGGCGCGTCCCGGCTGAGCGGTTCACCGGCGGGGGCGAGCCGGGTCAGCCGGCGGGCGGGATCGAGGGAGCGGCGCACCGGGCCGGGGGCCGCCGTGGCGAGGTAGAGGCCGTCGGGGGCCGGGCACAGGCGCACGCCGGCCGCGTCCCCGTCGAGGGCGTAACCGCCGGGCGCCGCCACCGTCGCCAGGTCGGCCCCGGCCGCGAGCCCGGGCAGGAACCGCCGGGCGAGCGCGGGTTCTTCCAGGAGTACGGCGGCCCCGACCGTCTCCGCGAGCGGACCGGGCACCGCGTGCCGGCCCAACTCCACGAAAGCGACGGCCAGTTCCACCGGGAGCGGGCCGAGCCCGCCGTACTTCCCGGGTACCGCCAGTGCGAACACCCCCGCCTCGGCGAGCCGGGACCACAGCGCGCGCCCGCCTGCATGGTCGCCGCGGCTCCAGGCCCGGATCACCGCCGGGGTGTCCGCGGCCGTCAGCATCGCGCCCAGCGTGTCGGCGAAGGCGCGTTGCTCGGTGTCGAGGAGGAAGCGCATCAGCGGCGTCCCTTCGGCAGGCCGAGCAGCCGCTCGGCGACGATGTCCCGCTGGATCTCGTTCGTGCCCGCGTAGATCGGGCCGGCCAGGGAGAAGACGTACCCCTCGGACCAGGCGCCGTCGGCGAGTTCGCCCTCCGCGCCCAGCACGTCGAGCGCCGTCTCGTGCAGCGCGAGGTCCAGCTCCGACCAGAACACCTTGTTCATGCTGGACTCCGGGCCGAGCCGGGCACCCTCCAGGACCCGGGAGGCGGCGGCGTAGGCGAACAGCTGGTAGGCGCGGGCCGCGACCAGGGCGTCGGCCACCCGGGACCGGGCGTGCTCGGGCGCGCCCTGTGCCCGCCACAGCCCGGCCAGTCGCGCGACGGAGGCGAGGAAGCGGCCCGGCGAGCGCAGGGTGAGCCCGCGTTCGTCGGCCGTCGTGGACATCGCGATCCGCCAGCCCTGGCCCGGCTCGCCGATCACGTCCGCGTCCGGGACGAACACGTCGTCCAGGAACAGCTCGGCGAAGGCCGGCTTGCCGTCCAGACGGCCGATCGGACGGACGGTCACGCCGGGGGCCCGCAGGTCGAACATCAGGTACGTCAGCCCCTGGTGCGGTCTCGGCGCGGCCGGGTCGCTGCGGAACAGGCCGAAGGCCCGGTCGGCGAACGCAGCCCGCGACGACCAGGTCTTCTGGCCGCGCAGGAGCCAGCCGCCGTCCGTCCGCACCGCCCGGGAGGTGAGCGCGGCGAGGTCCGAGCCCGCCTCCGGCTCGGACCAGGCCTGCGCCCAGACCTCCTCGCCGGTGGCCATCGGCGGCAGCACGCGCGCGCGTTGCTCCTGCGTGCCGTGGGCGAACAGGGTCGGCGCGAGCAGGCTGACGCCGTTCTGGCCGACCCGGCCGGGCGCGCCCGCCGCCCAGTACTCCTCCTCGAACACCAGCCAGCGCAGCAGTCCGGCGCCCCGCCCGCCGTACCGCTCCGGCCAGGACACCACCGACCAGCGGTCCGCGGCCAGTTCGGCCTCCCACGCGCGGTGGGCCGCGAAGCCCTCCCGTGTCTCCAGGGACGGCAGCGGCGTGCGCGGGACGTGCGCGCGCAGCCAGGCCCGGGCCTCGGCGCGGAACTCCTCGTCGGCCGGGGAGTGGGTCAGGTCCACGGGCACCGCCTTCCTTCCGCGCCGGCCACCTTCCCTAACAAGTGTTTGGTAGGTTAGCGTGGCCCTGTGACAGACGTCGAGAGCCCGGCCTACGTCCCCGGGCACGGACTGCTGCGCGGGCGCACCGCCGTCATCACCGCGGCGGCCGGCACCGGCATCGGCGGAGCCACCGCGCTGCGCTTCCTGGAGGAGGGCGCGCGGGTGCTGCTCAGCGACGCCCACCCGCGCCGGCTGAAGGAGCACGAGGCCGAACTCGGCCGCCGCTTCCCCGGCGCGGTCACCGCGGTGCCGTGCGACGTCACCGACGAGGCCCAGGTCCAGGCCCTGTTCGACGCGGCCGTGGCCGCACACGGGCGGTTGGACGTCGTCGTCAACAACGCCGGACTCGGCGGCACTGCGGATGTGGTCGACATGACCGATGCCGAGTGGTCCCGGGTGCTGGACGTCACCCTGACCGGCACCTTCCGCTGCACCCGGGCCGCCCTGCGCGCCCTGCGCGGCACCGGAGGCGGGGTCATCGTCAACAACGCCTCCGTCGTCGGCTGGCGCGCCCAGGCCGGACAGGCCCACTACGCCGCCGCCAAGGCCGGCGTGATGGCGCTGACCCGGTGCGCGGCCGTCGAGGCCGCCGCCTACGGCGTGCGGGTCAACGCGGTCGCCCCCAGCCTCGCCATGCACCCGCACCTGGCGAAGGTCACCTCCGCCGAACTCCTCGCCGAACTGACCGAACGGGAGGCCTACGGGCGCCACGCCCGGCCCTGGGAGGTGGCCAACGTGATCGTCTTCCTGGCCTCCGGCTACTCCTCCTACATGACCGGCGAGGTCGTCGCCGTCAGCAGCCAGCACCCCTGAGCGGCGGAGCAGACCACAATGGGTGCGTGCCGACCAAGAAGAAGCCCCAGGTGACCGCGGCAGCGGCCCGGCGCGGAGAACTCCTCAACACCGCAGCCGAGGTCTTCGCCGAACACGGCTACAACGCCACCACCGTCCGCCGGATCGCCGACCACGCCGGAATGCTCGCGGGCAGCCTCTACTACCACTTCGACTCCAAGGAGTCGATGCTCGAGGAGATCCTGCGCACCTTCCTCGACGAACTCTGGGACGGCTACGACACCGTCCTCGCCTCCGGACTCGGACCCCGCGAGACGCTGGAGGCGCTGGTGACCGAGTCCTTCAGGGAGATCGACCGGCACCGCGCCGCCGTCGCGATCTACCAGAAGGAGAGCAAACAGCTCGTCACCCAGGACCGGTTCGGCTTCCTCGCCGACTCCCAGCGCCGGTTCGAGAAGGCGTGGCTGAGCACGCTGGAACGCGGGGTCGCCGAGCGGGTCTTCCGCGCGGACCTGGACGTCCGGCTCACCTACCGGTTCGTGCGCGACACCGTGTGGGTCGCCGCCTCCTGGTACCGGCCCGGCGGCCGGCACAGCCCCGAGGAGATCGCCCGCCAGTACCTGTCGATGGTGCTGGACGGGATCGCCGTACGCGAATAACCCCTTTCCGACACAGGGAGTTGCCATGGCCGAGGCCTACATCGTCGAAGCGGTCCGCACACCGGTGGGGCGGCGCGGGGGAGGGCTGAGCGCGGTCCACCCGGCCGACCTGGGCGCGCGGGTGCTGACCGCGCTGGTGGAGCGCTCCGGGATCGACCCGGCCGCCGTGGACGACGTGGTCTTCGGCTGCCTGGACACGGTCGGGCCGCAGGCCGGCGACATCGCCCGCACCTGCTGGCTGGCCGCCGGCCTCCCCGAGGAGGTGCCCGGCGTCACCGTCGACCGGCAGTGCGGCTCCTCCCAGCAGGCCGTGCACTTCGCCGCGCAGGCCGTGCTCTCCGGCACCCAGGACCTGGTGGTCGCGGGCGGGGTGCAGAACATGTCCCAGGTCCCCATCGCCTTCGCCTCCCGGCAGGCCGCCGTCCCCCTCGGCCTGACCGACGGCCCCTTCCTCGGCAGCACCGGCTGGCGCGCCCGGTACGGAGACCGGCCCGTCAACCAGTTCGCCGGCGCCGAGACGATCGCCGCCCAGTGGGGCATCGGCCGCGCGGAGCAGGAGGAGTTCGCCCTGCGCTCGCACCGGCGCGCGATCTGGGCGATCGACACCGGCCGCTTCGACCGCGAGACCGTCCCCTGCGGCGAGGCCACCGTGGACGAGGGCCCGCGCCGGGACACCTCCCTGGAGAAGATGGCCGCGCTGCGGCCCGTCCTCGACGGCGGCACCGTCACCGCGGCCTGCTCCTCCCAGGTCTCCGACGGGGCCGCGGCCCTGCTGCTCGCCTCCGAACGGGCGGTACGGGACCACGGACTGCGCCCACGCGCCCGCGTCCACCACCTCTCCGCGCGCGGCGAGGACCCCATCCGCATGCTCACCGCCCCCATCCCGGCCACCGCGCACGCCCTGAAGAAGACCGGCCTGACCCTGGACGCCATCGACCTCGTGGAGATCAACGAGGCCTTCGCGCCGGTCGTCCTCGCCTGGCTGAAGGAGACCGGGGCCGACCCCGCCAGGGTCAACGTCAACGGCGGCGCGATAGCCCTCGGCCACCCCCTGGGCGCTACCGGCGCCCGGCTGATGACGACCCTGCTGCACGAACTGGAACGCACCGGCGGCCGCTACGGCCTGCAGACCATGTGCGAGGGCGGCGGCCAGGCCAACGTGACGATCATCGAACGGCTCTGAGCCCCGCCAGCGCGGCCAGCACCTCCTCCGCCTCCGCCATGATCCGCTCCACCAGCTCCGCGCACGACGGCAGGTCGTCGATCACCCCGGCGACCTGTCCGGCCGCCATCACCCCCAGGTCCGTACGGCCGTCCACCATCGCCGCCCTCAGCAGCACCGGCGTGTTGGCGGCGAGCAGCACCTGACTCCAGGACAGCTCCCTGCCGTGCCTGAGGGAGAGACCGTCGGCGGCCAACTGCCGCCAGGTGAGCCCCGACAGCCGCCGGAAGCCCGCCGCCCGCCGCACCGCGTGCGTGAAGGCGCGGATCCGGCCCGACCGCTCCAGCGCCGCCACCAGATCGGTGCGCAGCATCCGGTGCGGCAGGCCGTCCACCGCCCGGGTCACCGTGACGTCCCGGACCGTCGCCGCCAGATACCGGGCCTTCACCGCGTCCGGCACCGTCGAGTCGGAGGTGAGCAGGAACCGCGTGCCCATCGCCACCCCGGCCGCCCCGTACGCCAGCGCCGCCACCAGGCCCCGCCCGTCGAAGAAGCCGCCCGCCGCCACCACCGGTATGCGCACCGCGTCCACCACCTGCGGCAGCAGCACACTGGTCGCCACCTCGCCGGTGTGTCCGCCGCCCTCGCCGCCCTGCACGAGCACCGCGTCCGCGCCCCAGGCCGCCACCTTCTCGGCGTGCCGCCGGGCCCCCACGGACGGGATCACCACCACGCCCGCCGCCTTCAGCTCGGCGATCAACCCGGGGGAGGGGGCCAGGGCGAAGGACGCCACCCGGACGCCCTCCTCCAGCAGGATCCGCACCCGGTCCGGCGCGTCGCCCGCGTCGGCCCGGAGGTTCACCCCGAACGGCGCGCCGGTCCGGGACCGCACCTCCCTGACGGCGTCCCGCAGCTGATCGAGCGTCATCGTCGCGGAGGCCAGGATGCCCAGCGCACCGGCGTTCGCCGCCGCCGAGACCAGGCGCGGCCCGGCCACCCAGCCCATCCCGGTCTGCACGATCGGATGGCGGACCCCGACCAGCCGGGTGAACGCGGTCTCCATCAGCCTCCCGTTCCTTCGGGCACCTCGCGGGTGCGGGCCCCCTCCGGGTCCAGCACCTCACGGATCAGCCGCAGTTCAGCCGCCTGCGGCTCCCGGGTGCGGGGCACCTCGTCCGGCACGGCCAGCGGGAACCCCGTCGCCTCCCGCACCTGCTCCACGCTCACCCCCGGATGCACCGAAACCAGCCGCATCGAGTGGTCGGGGGTCGCGAAGTCGAGGACCGCCAGGTCGGTGACGACCCGGGCGAGGCGGTGGAACCGGGCCACGGCCCCCAGGCCGGCCGCCCGGTCGTACCCCACCCCGCACACCATGTCCACCCGCTCCACGAACACCCGCCGCGAGTGCCTCGGCACCCAGTAACTCGTCGGGTTGTTCAGCGTGTTCAGCGGTGCCCCGCGCACCCCGAGGAGCTGTCTGCGGGGCTGCGCCCAGTCTCCGACGCAGGAGATGTTCTGGTTGCCGTACCGGTCGAGCTGGCTCGCGCCCATCATCACGTGCCGCCGGCCGCCCGCCACCAGCTCCAGGTGCTGCCGGTAGGGCAGCCAGCCCTCCGGGGTGCCGTCCGGGCGGACCAGCAGGGCCTCGCCGTCGGTCAGCAGCAGGTCCGGTGCGAAGGTCAGCCGGGCCAGCCGCGCGCCCAGCGACGGGATCGGCCCCATCGGGCTCGCCAGGACCTCCCCGGCGCCGCGCCAGGCCTCGGCGCAGGCGATCACGCAGTACTCGGCACGGGTGGCGCTCACCGCTCCCGCTCCGTCCGCCAGTCCTGGACCGCCGACCGGTAGGCGGCCTCGTCCGCGCCGAGGAAGCGTGCCGAGAACTCCGGCCACGGTGTGGTCGCGTACCGCCGCTGGAACTCCTCGTCCCTGCCGTACTCCGGGGCGCAGGAGGTGAAGTGCGCGCCGTTCGGCGCCTCCACCACCCCCGTCACCGCGAGCCGCTTGAGCAGCAGCGACTGCGGGACGGCCGCCTTGGTCAGCTCCGCCGTGTCCACGATCCGTTCGCACGAGACGTAGGCCGCGTCCGCCGCCTCGCAGAACAGGTCGTCGAAGTACGGGTCCGGGCCCAGGCACTGGCCGTTGCCCAGCCGGTCGGCGCGGTGGACGTGCACCAGGGCCGCGTCCAGCCGCAGCGCGGGCATCGCCACCAGCGTCTCCCCGTCCGCGTAGGGCGATGTCACCGTCCTCAGACCGGGGTTGACCCGCATGACGTCCGAGCCGATCCCCGCCCGCACCGGAAGGAACGGCAGGCGCTGCGCCGCCGCGCGCAGCCCGCACTGGAACATGCCCTCGTCGACCTCCGTCAGCGCGAGGCCGCCGCGCTCGCGCGCCGCCCGGTAGTGCGGTTCCAGCGGGATGGAGTCCAGGGTGACGAACGCCGTGACCAGCCTGCGGATCCGCCCGGCGGCGGCCAGCATGCCGACGTCCGGGCCGCCGCAGGACACGACCGTCAGATCGCCGACACCGGACCGCAGCAGCGCCCGGACCAGTGCCATCGGCTTGCGGCGCGAGCCCCAGCCGCCGATGCCGAGGGTCATCCCGCTCGCCAGCCGGGACACCACCTCCTCGGCGGTCATCGTCTTGTCGGCCACCTACACCCCCTCCTTCCCCTGCTTCGCCCGTTTCTCCGGCTTGCCGAACGTGTCGCGGACCCGGTCGGCCAGTCCGCTCAGGTTGGCCTCGAAGGTGAAGCCCTGTTCGAAGCGGTAGCTGCGGCGCACGTCGACCGGGTCGATGCCGTTGATGGCGGCCTTGGCCATGCGCAGCAGCCGTCCGTCCTTCGCGGCGATCTGCCGGGCCAGCTCCAGCGCCGCGCCCGGCAACTGCGCGCGCGGCACCACCCGCCACACCGAGCCGTGTGCGTGCAGCTCGGCGGCGCTCGCCGTGCGCCCCGTGTAGTACAGCGCGCGCATCAGGTGCTGCGGCACCAGCCGGGCCAGATGGGTCGCCGCGCCCAGGGCCCCCCGGTCCAGCTCGGGCAGCCCGAAGGCCGCGTCCTCGCTCGCCACCACCGCGTCCGCGTTGCCCACCAGGCCGATCCCGCCGCCCAGACAGAAGCCCTGCACCGCCGCGACCACCGGTGTCTCGCACTCGTAGACCGCCGCGAACGCCTCCGCGCAGCCCCGGTTGGCGCCGATCAGCGCCTCCTGGCCGGCCGCCTGTATCTCCTTGATGTCCACGCCCGCGTTGAACCCGCGCCCCTCGGCGGCCAGGACCACGCAGCCGGTCCCCGGGTCCCGGCCGGCCGTGCGCACGGCGTCGGCCAGGGCGAACCAGCCGCGCACCGGCAGCGCGTTGACCGGCGGGTAGTCGACGGTGACTACGGAAATCCCCTTTTCCGGGGACGAACAGGAGACACCCATGGGCGCATCAGCTACCTTTCCCCTACCTTTCCACCAAACATTTGTTAGGTGCGAGGCTTCGAAGCTAGCAGTCGGCGCGGACAAGCGGGAGGCCCTGTGGACAACTCACTGCGCGGCAGCACCGTCGTGGTCACCGGCGGCACCCGGGGGGTGGGCGCGGGGGTCGCCCGGGCCTTCGCGGACGCGGGCGCCCGCGTCCTGGCCTGCGCCCGCCGGCCCCCCGAACAGCCGCTGCCCGGCGTCGAGTTCGCCCCGCTGGACCTGCGCGACCCGCCGGCCGTCCGGGCCTTCTTCGCCGCACTGCCCCGGCTGGACGTGCTCGTCAACAACGCCGGCGGCACCCCGTACCGGCGCCTCGCCGACGCCGACGCCGAACGGCACGCCAAGGTCGTCGAGCTGAACCTGATCACTCCGCTGACCGCGTCCCTCGCCGCCTACGACCACCTCCGGCGCGCCAGGGGCTCGGTCGTGATGGTCGGCAGCGTCAGCGGGGGCCGCCCCTCGCCGGGCTCGGCGGCCTACGGCGCGGCCAAGGCGGGACTGGCGAGCCTGGCCGCCTCCATGGCCGTGGAGTGGGCGCCGGAGGTCCGGGTCAACACGCTCGTCGTCGGCATGGTCCACACCGGCCTCGCCCACCTGCACTACGGCGGCCCCGACGGCGTCGACGCCGTCTCCCGCACGGTCCCGCTGGGCCGCCTGGCCCTTCCCGCCGACGTCGGCGCCGCCGCCGTCTTCCTCGCCTCCGACGCCGCCGCCTACATCAGCGGGGCGAGCCTGCATGTGCACGGAGGCGGCGAACGGCCCGCCTTCCTGGACGCCGTCACCGCCGCACCCCGCACCCGGACCCCGTTCCCCCCACGCCCCGACCACCGCCAGGGAGAGCTGACATGAGCGTGCCCGCACGGAGGGACGGGGTCTGTTCGGGCCGGGTCGTGGCCGTCACCGGCGCCGGTCGCGGGCTCGGCCGGGCGCACGCGCTCGCCTTCGCCGCCGAGGGCGCCCGGGTGGTCGTCAACGACCTGGGCGTCGCGCTGGACGGCGCGCCGGGCGCCGAGCGGCCGGCGGACGCCGTCGTGGCGGAGATCCGGGCGGCGGGCGGCGACGCGGTCGCCCACGGCGCCGACATCGCCACCGGCGCGGGCGCGGCCGACCTGGTCCGCACCGCCGTGGAGACCTACGGCCGGCTCGACACGCTCGTCAACAACGCCGGGTTCCTGCGCGACCGCATGCTGGTCAACCTCGGCGAGGACGAGTGGGACGCCGTGATCCGCGTCCACCTCAGGGGGCACTTCCTGCCGCTGAAGCACGCCGCCGCGCACTGGCGCGCCGAGGCCAGGGCCGGCCGCACGCCGGTGGCCCGGGTCGTCCACACCAGCAGCGGGGCCGGCCTGCTCGGCTCGGTCGGACAGGGCAACTACAGCGCCGCCAAGGCCGGGATCGTCGGCCTCACCCTGGTCGCGGCGGCCGAGCTGGCCCGCTACGGCGTCCAGGTCAACGCCGTGGCCCCGGCCGCCCGCACCCGCATGACGGAACGTACCTTCGCCGCGGCCATGACCGCACCGGCCACCGGTTTCGACGCCATGGCGCCCGAGAACGTCTCCCCGCTCGTGGTCTGGCTCGGCTCGGCCGGCAGCGCGGGGGTGACCGGTCGGGTGTTCGAGGCGGAGGGCGGCCGGATCACCGTCATGGAAGGCTGGCGCCCCGGCCCCACCGCCGACAAGGGAGCCCGCTGGACACCGGCCGAGGCGGGCGAGACGGCTCGCCGACTCCTGGCGGAGGCGGAACCGCCGGGGCGGGTGTACGGGACGTAGGCACCCGCATGGGCGGGGGCGTGCGGGCCGTGCGCGGCTGTGTCTCGCACTCCGGCCCAGCGCGCCGCCGCGCCCCGTACCCGCCTATGCGCCGCGCCCTCGTACCCGCCTATGCGCCGCGCCCCCGTACCCGCCTATGCGCCGCGCCCCCGTACCCGCCTATGCGCCGCGCCCCCGTACCCGCCTACGCGCCGCGCCCCCGTACCCGCACTCCAGCGCCCCCGCCACCCCCGCACCCGCTCACGTGTCGCACTCCAACACCGTCCGGCACAGCCCGCAGCGCGCGCGTACCCGGCCCCGTACCGGCACCCTGATCCGCTGGTGGCAGGTCGGGCAGGGAAAGCTCACCCGGAGGCGGCCGCCGGTGTCGGGGGTGAAGGAGTAGCCGGCCGTCGGCGCGGTGGCGTCGGCGTGCCGGCGGTCGTGGGCGTAGCGGCGGCGGCCCGCCCAGCCGGCCCCGGTCAGCGGCGGCTGCCGGCCGTCCCGGCGGGCCAGGTCCAGGCCCTTGACGTAGGCGGTGTAGGCCTGCGGGCTGGTGAACCACACGGACGGGTCCTCGCCGAACAGCAGCGCCCGCTTGGCCAGGACGTACCCGAACTCCTCCGGGGTGAGATAGCCGAGCTTCTGGGAGGAGACCGCGTCCTCCCGGTAGGCGTCCAGCAACAGCCAGCCCGCGCCCAGGTAGGACGTCGCCGTGTCCGTCAGGATCTCGTTCTCCGCCGTGGTGGGGAAGGAGAGGCCGAGGCGGTGCAGGTAGACGTGCGCCACCTCGTGCGCGAGGGCCGCGCCGATGTCCCTGCGGTGCGTGCGGAACCGGTCGTTCAGCTCGACGAAGTACTCGGGGCCCGCCGCCAGTTCGACGTTCGCCGCGTGCGTCATCTCCCGGAAGCCGACGATCAGCCGCGCGTCCGGCAGCCGGAAGTGCCGCACGATCTCCCGGGCCACCCGCTGCGCGCCCAGGTACAGGTCGTCGGTGTCGCAGAAGGCCACGTCGGCCGGGGCCACGCTGACGGAGAACGTCTCGACGGTGTCCCGGGACAGCCGCCGGTACAGGGCGGTGACGGCGGCCCGCACCGTCTCCAGATGCGGGTAGCCGTGCTGGACCGGTCCGCCGTTCGCCACCTCGGCACCCCCAAAGACGCCGGAACTCCTTCCCACTGTAGGCGCGAAGGGCCCGCAGTGGACGGCGACGGCCCGGGACGGTGGCCGTACGCCGGGAACCACCTGCCCGGCACCCGGCTCACCCGGGCCGAGGACCTCCTCACGGGCACCGAGCCGCCCGTCGAGGCCCGTCGGGCCCGTCCACGGCCGTCCCGTCGGCTACGACGTCCCCGGCCCCGCTCCGCCGAGCCCCCGCCGATCCACTCCCCGGACACCCCGTGGGGCCAGGCCCCCGCAGCGCATAGGGTGGGCCCCCATGACCACCAGCAACACCGGTACCGGTGCCGTCGACCCCGAGGTCCGCCAGGAACTGGAGCGGCTGCGCGACAGCATCGACAACATCGACGCGGCCGTCGTCCACATGCTCGCCGAGCGTTTCAAGGCCACCCAGCAGGTCGGCCGGCTCAAGGCGCTGCACCAGCTGCCGCCCGCCGACCCGGCCCGCGAGGCCCGGCAGATCGAACGGCTGCGCAGCCTCGCCGAGAACGCCAAGCTGGACCCGGCCTTCGCCGAGAAGTTCCTGAACTTCATCATCGCCGAGGTGATCCGGCACCACGAGCGGATCGCCGAGGACACCCACCACGGGCAACCGGCGCACGACGCCTGAACCCGCCACCGACCAGGGCCCGACCGGAGGCCGGCGAGACGGCGGGACAGGGGCGCGCAGCGGGGACAAAAGCCGTGTACCGATCCGCCCCTGTGCGCTGTCGGTCCCATCAGGCAGCATGTCCTGCATGTCCGTACTCACGCGCGACGAAGCGCAGCTCCGTGCACAGCTCCTCGACGTCCACCGCTACACGGTCGAACTGGACCTCACCACCGGTACCGAGACCTTCGACTCCCGTACCGGGATCCGGTTCACCGCGCGGTCCGGCGGGGACACGTTCGTCGAGCTGAAGCCCGCCGAGCTGCGCGCCGTCACGCTCGACGGACAACCACTCGACCCCGAGTCGCTCGACGGGGGCCGGCTCCCGCTGAAGAACCTCACCGCCGGCGAGCACGAGCTGCGCGTCGACGCGGTCATGCGCTACTCCCGCACCGGCGAGGGCATGCACCGCTTCACCGACCCCAGCGACGGCGAGACGTACGTCTACACCCAGATGTTCATGGACGACGTCCAGCGCGTCTTCGCCGCCTTCGACCAGCCCGACCTCAAGGCGGTCTTCGAGCTGTCGGTCAGGGCGCCGGAG
The DNA here is from genome assembly GCF_055560195.1 of Streptomyces sp. NPDC023481. NCBI lineage: Bacteria > Bacillati > Actinomycetota > Actinomycetes > Kitasatosporales > Streptomycetaceae > Streptomyces > Streptomyces sp. NPDC023481. The sequence continues at coordinate 2,198 of NZ_JBVHJE010000022.1, read as the reverse complement.
GGCTGGACCGTCCTCGCCAACGGCGTCACCGAGCACCGCGGCGACGGCGTCTGGCGGGCCGCGCCCACCCCGCCGGTCTCCACCTACCTGGTCGCCGTCGCCGCCGGCCCCTGGCACTCGGTGCGCACCGAGCACCGCGGACTGCCCTTCGGCATCCACTGCCGCCGCTCGCTCGCCCCCCACCTCGACGCCGACGCCGACGAGATCCTCGACGTCACGCGCGCGTGCTTCGACCGGTACCACGAGAAGTTCGAGGAGCCGTACCCCTTCGACTCCTACGACCAGGCGTTCGTCCCCGAGTTCAACGCGGGTGCCATGGAGAACCCGGGCCTGGTCACCTTCCGGGACGACTTCGTCTACCGCTCCGCCGTCACCGACACCGAGCGGCAGACCCGCGCCATGGTCATCGCGCACGAGATGGCCCACATGTGGTTCGGCGACCTCGTCACCCTGAAGTGGTGGGACGACATCTGGCTGAACGAGTCCTTCGCCGAGTACATGGGCTACCAGACCACCGCCGAGGCCACCCGGTTCACCGACCCCTGGACCGAGTTCGGCGTCACCCGCAAGTCCTGGGGCTACGACGCCGACCAGCGGCCCACCACCCACCCGGTCGCCCCCGAGAACGTCGACGACACCGCCTCCGCCCTGCTCAACTTCGACGGCATCTCCTACGCCAAGGGCGCCTCCGCGCTGCGCCAGCTGGCCGCCTGGCTCGGCGAGAAGGACTTCCTCGCCGGCATCAACACCCACTTCAAGCGGCACCGGTTCGGCAACGCCACACTCGCCGACTTCATCGACTCCCTCGCCTCCGCCACCGACCGCGACGTGCCCGCCTGGGCCGACAGCTGGCTGCGCACCACCGGCGTCGACACCCTCACCCCGGTGATCGCCTCGGCCGGCGGCACCTGCACCCTGACCGCCGGGCACACGGGCAGCCGCCCGCACCGCCTGAGCGCCGGCCTGTACGACCACGACGTGGCCGGCGAGGACCGGCTGGTGCTGCGCGAGCGCGTCGACCTCGACGTCCCGCAGGCCGCCCCGCAGCCCATCGGCAAGCGCCCCGCACTGGTCCTCCTCAACGACGGCGACATCACCTACGCCAAGGTCCGCTTCGACACCGCGTCCTTCGAGACGGTCCGCGCCGCCCTGTCCGGCCTGCCCGACCCGCTCACCCGCGCGGTCGTCTGGAACGCCCTCAGGGACGCCGTCCGCGACGGCGAACTCCCGCCCGCCGCCTACCTGGAGACGGCCCGCGCCCATCTGCCCCGCGAGACCGACCTGGCCGTCGCCCAGGGCGTCCTCGCCTTCGCCGCCGGTCAGCTCACCGAGCAGTACCTGACACCCGAGGACCGCCCGGCCGCGCTGGCCACCCTCACCTCGCTCTGCCGCGACCTGCTGCGCCGCACCGAGGACGGCGACCACCCCGGCCTGCGGCTGATCGCCGTACGGCACCTGATCTCCGTCGCCGCCCACCCCGAGACCATCGCCGCCTGGCTCGCCGACGGCACGGTGCCCGGCGGACCGGAACTCGACCCCGAGCTGCGCTGGCGCATCCTCGCCCGGCTCGCCGTGCTCGGCGCCACCGACGAGGACGCCATCGCCGCCGAGCTGGCCCGCGACCCGAGCGCCACCGGCCAGGAGGGCGCCGCCCGGTGCCGCGCCGCCCTGCCCGACCCGGCGGCCAAGCGCACCGCCTGGGAGGCGATGTTCGCCGGCGACGACCTGTCCAACTACCTGTTCACCGCCACCGCCCAGGGCTTCTGGCAGCTCGAACAGGCCGAGCTGGTCAGGGAGTACGTGCCGCGCTTCTACACGGACGCCGTCGCCGTCGCCGCCCGCCGCGGCCCCGCCATCGCCGTCGCCGCCGGCCGCTGGGCCTTCCCGGCCCACGCCGTCGACACCGGGAACCTGGCACTCGGCGAGGCCTGCCTGCGCGACGCCGACCTCACCCCGGCCCTGCGCCGCACCCTCGCCGACCGCCTGGACGACCTGTCCCGCGCCCTGAAGGTGCGCGGTCGACAGGGCGCGGAACAGGGGGAGTAGGGGGCGCGCGGACGGCCCAGGTCCCTTCCTCCGGCGCCGGCAAGATCCGAAGGGGGGCCTAGGTGTATGGCCCTGTGAGGTTGGGGATGCGGCTGGCGGGTGGTTGGCCCTTCAGCGCGGTGTGTCCGCGGTGGTGATTGTAGGTGTGCAGC
>NZ_JBVHJE010000021.1:0-163962 GCF_055560195.1 Streptomyces sp. NPDC023481 | reverse complement strand
AATCCACACCGAACCGGAAGGCCCTCACCCGTTCAAGATCCCTCAGCCGAGATCTGACTCACCCGTCCACAACCTCCCCGGACAGAACACCTAGGGCGCCGTAATACCTGGGGCTGATGGGTAAACGGCTCTGAGGTCTGACGACGGACGTGGCCCGGGTCACTACCTTCGTACGCGTGACTGTGATCGCGACCGAAAGCCTGAGCAAGCGGTTCCCCCGGGTGACCGCACTCGACCGGCTGTCCATGGACATCGGACCCGGTGTGACCGGCCTCGTCGGGGCCAACGGCGCCGGCAAGTCCACCCTGATCAAGATCCTGCTGGGGCTGTCCCCCGCCACGGAGGGCCGTGCCGAGGTGCTCGGCCTCGACGTCGCCACCAAGGGCGCCGCCATCCGCGAGCGCGTGGGATACATGCCGGAGCACGACTGCCTGCCGCCGGACGTCTCGGCCACCGAGTTCGTCGTCCACATGGCGCGCATGTCCGGCCTGCCGCCCGCGGCCGCCCGCGAGCGCACCGCCGACACCCTGCGCCACGTCGGTCTGTACGAGGAGCGCTACCGCCCCATCGGCGGCTACTCGACCGGCATGAAGCAGCGGGTCAAGCTCGCCCAGGCGCTGGTCCACGACCCGCGGCTGGTCTTCCTGGACGAGCCGACCAACGGCCTCGACCCGGTCGGCCGCGACGAGATGCTCGGCCTGATCCGCCGCATCCACACCGACTTCGGCATCTCCGTCCTGGTCACCTCGCACCTGCTGGGCGAACTGGAGCGCACCTGCGACCACGTCGTCGTCATCGACGGCGGCAAGCTGCTGCGCTCCAGCTCCACCACCGACTTCACCCAGACCACGACCACGCTCGCGATCGAGGTCACCGACAGCGACGCCCACCCGGACGGCACCCGCGCGGTCCGCGAGGCGCTCCACGCGCGCGGGGCCGACACGCACGCGGAGGCCGGCGGCCTGCCCGGCGCCGGACACATCCTGCTGCTGACCGCCACGGGCGAGGAGACCTACGACCTCGTCCGGGACGTGGTCGCCGACCTCGGCCTCGGCCTGGTGCGCATGGAACAGCGCCGGCACCACATCTCCGAGGTGTTCACCAGCAGCGACGACCAGCGGAAGGAGGCCGTCGGCCATGGCGGTTGAGCAGCCCACCCATGCGGCGACCCTGGCCGGCGACCAGACCCGCATCCACGACATCGGCTACCGCGGCTACGACGGCCCGCGCCTCGGCCGCGCCTACGCCCGCCGCTCGCTGTACTCGCAGTCCCTGCGCGGCGCCTACGGCCTCGGCCGCTCGGTGAAGTCCAAGGTGCTGCCGATGCTGCTGTTCGCGGTGATCTGCGTGCCCGCGGCCATCATGGTCGCCGTCGCCGTCGCCACCAAGGCGCACGAACTGCCGGTGGCCTACACCCGGTACCCGGTCATCATGCAGGCCGTGATCAGCCTGTACGTCGCCTCCCAGGCACCCCAGGCGGTCTCCCGCGACCTGCGCTTCAAGACCGTACCGCTGTACTTCTCGCGGCCCATCGAGAGCGTCGACTACGTGCGCGCCAAGTTCGCCGCGCTCGCCTCGGCGCTCTTCGTCCTCACCGGTGCCCCGCTGCTCGTGATGTACGTGGGCGCGCTGCTGTCCAAGATGGGCTTCGCCCACCAGACCAAGGAATTCGCCCAGGGACTGGTCGCCGTGGCCCTGCTCTCACTGCTCTTCGCCGGTATCGGCCTGGTCATCGCCGCGTTCACCCCGCGCCGCGGCTTCGGCATCGCCGCTGTGATCGCCGTACTGACCATCTCCTACGGTGCGGTGTCCACCCTCCAGGCCATCGCCGACACCCAGGGCAGCAGCAGCGCCGTCCCGTGGATCGGGCTGTTCTCGCCCATCACCCTGATCGACGGCGTGCAGTCCGCCTTCCTCGGCGGCAGCTCCGCCTTCCCCGGCGGGACCGGCCCGTCCGCCGGCGAGGGCGCGGTCTACGTCCTGTTCGTCCTCGGGCTCATCGCCGGCTGCTACGGCCTGCTGGCGCGCCGCTACCGGAAGGTGGGACTGTGACCACTCTCTCCATCGACCACGTCTCCCGCTGGTTCGGCAACGTCGTCGCCGTCAACGACGTCACCATGACCATCGGCCCCGGCGTCACCGGCCTGCTCGGCCCCAACGGCGCCGGGAAGTCCACCCTGATCAACATGATGGGCGGCTTCCTCGCCCCCTCCACCGGCACGGTCACCCTCGACGGACAGCCGGTGTGGCGCAACGAGGCCGTCTACCGGCACATCGGCATCGTCCCCGAGCGGGAGGCGATGTACGACTTCCTCACCGGCCGCGAGTTCGTCGTCGCCAACGCCGAACTGCACGGCCTCGGCGACGAGGCCGCCCGGCGCGCCCTCGCCACGGTCGAGATGGAGTACGCGCAGGACCGCAAGATCTCCACGTACTCCAAGGGCATGCGGCAGCGCGTGAAGATGGCGAGCGCCCTCGTCCACGACCCGTCGCTGCTGCTGCTCGACGAGCCGTTCAACGGCATGGACCCCCGTCAGCGCATGCAACTGATGGATCTGCTGCGCAGGATGGGCGACGAGGGCCGCACGGTGCTGTTCTCCTCGCACATCCTGGAGGAGGTCGAGCAGCTCGCCCGGCACATCGAGGTCGTCGTCGCCGGACGGCACGCGGCCAGCGGCGACTTCCGCCGGATCCGCCGCCTGATGACCGACCGCCCGCACCGCTACCTGGTGCGGTCCAGCGACGACCGCGCCCTCGCGGCCGCGCTGATCGCCGACCCGTCCACGGCCGGCATCGAGGTCGACCACGCCGAGGGCGCCCTGCGCATCCAGGCCGTCGACTTCGGCCGCTTCACCGCCCTGCTGCCGAGGGTCGCCCGCGACCACGGCATCCGGCTCCACACGGTCTCTCCGTCGGACGAGTCCCTGGAGTCCGTCTTCTCGTATCTGGTCGCGGCGTAGGAGGCCGAAGATGTACGACCCCACTGTCGCCCGGCTCACCTACCGGGCCCTGCTCGGCCGCCGTCGGGCCCTCATCCTCGGCGCTCTGCCGCTGCTGCTCATCGTGATCTCCGTGGCCGTACGCGGCCTGACCGGGGCCGACGACCAGACGGCCGCCGACGTCCTCGGCGGCTTCGCGCTCGCCACCATGGTGCCGATCATCGGTGTCATCGCGGGCACGGGCGCGATCGGCCCGGAGATCGACGACGGCTCCGTGGTGTACCTGCTGTCCAAGCCGCTCAAGCGGCCCACGATCGTCTTCACCAAGCTCATCGTCGCCATCGCCGTGACCATGGTCTTCTCCGCGGTGCCGACGCTGATCGCGGGCCTGATCCTGAACGGCAACGGCCAGCAGATCGCCGTCGCCTACACGGTCGCCGCGCTGGTCTCCTCCATCGCCTACTCGGCGCTCTTCCTGCTGCTGGGCACCGTCTCCCGGCACGCGGTGGTCTTCGGGCTCGTCTACGCGCTGGTCTGGGAGGCGCTGTTCGGTTCCCTGGTGCCGGGCGCGCGCACGCTGAGCGTCCAGCAGTGGTCGCTGGCCGTCGCCCACAAGCTGGCCGGCGGTGACCTGGTGACCTCCGAGGTGGGCCTGCCGACGGCCACCGTGCTGCTGGTGGCGGTCACCGTGCTGGCCACCTGGTACGCCGGCCAGAAGCTGCGCTCGCTGACCCTGGCGGGCGAGGAGTAGCCCGCGACGGCCACCGCGGCCTTGACGGGGACTTCACCCGGCCCCGGGCATTCTGGGCAGAACGGGTGGTACGGCTGGGAGGCCGCGGATGGCTGAGGAGATGCCGCAGCGGGAAGGGCGGGGGCGGGACGGCGAGGACGTCCGGGACAGTGACCGGGACGGCGTCTGGGACGACGTCGTCCTGGACGAGGCGTTCGTCCGGGCGGCCGGGTCCCGCGAGCCGTCCGCCCGGGCCCGGATGCTCGCCGCACGCTGGCGGGCCGAGGCGCCCGAGCCGCAGCCCTGGCGCTCCGAGGAGCCTCCGGCGGGCTGGTTCTTCGGCAGGACGCGGCGTCGCAGGTGGCGGCGCCGCTAGGCCCTCCCTTTCGGATCCTGCCGGCGTCGCCGGAAGGCACCGCCACCCGGAGCCGGCCTGATCCGGAGGAAAGGACCTGGCGGCCGTTTGCCCGCTTTTATTCGGTGGCGCCCAACTCGGTGGCGGGGCAGAGTGGTTGTGCACCATCCGCCGGGATCGTCCCGGCGTCACCGACCGGGAGCGGAGGCGGGCGATGTCCATGCACGGCAGTACGCCCGGCTCCCGACAGGGCAGCCCGAGGCCGGCTCCGGAGTGATTCCCTACCGCTCCGTGGAGCCACGGAAGCTGCCCGGGGCGGTCGCTTCGAGCACGCGATGTCGCTCTCGCGTGGACCGCCCACCCGGAGGATTGGCCGAGTGGTAAGGCACCGGCTCGCGCTGCGTTCCACCAGCGGCGAGCCGTGATCGGGCCCCTGACAGCCCGCGCACGTTCGATCCGTGCATCCTCCGCGAGACGACACCACCGGGATTCCCGCCGCCGTCGGCGGCCCACGGCGGCCCGGCCGGGGCGTTCAGCCCAGCAACCGCTCCAGCACCACCGCGATGCCGTCGTCCTCGGGGGACGCGGTGACCTCGTCGGCCACCGCCTTCAGTTCCTCGTGGGCGTCCGCCATGGCCACGCCGTAGGAGGCCCAGGCGAACATCGGGATGTCGTTGGGCATGTCGCCGAAGGCGATCGTGTCGGCGGCCTTCAGACCCAGCCGGCGGGCCGCCAGGGACAGGCCCGTCGCCTTGGACAGGCCGAGCGGCAGCAGCTCGACGATGCCCGCGCCCGCCATGGCCACCGAGACGAAGCCGCCGGCCGTCCGCCGGGCCGCGTCCGCCAACTCGTCGTCGCTCAGCGTCGGATGCTGGATGTAGATCTTGTTGAGGGGCGCCGTCCAGAGGTCGGAGGCGTCCGTGAACGGGGTCGCGGGCAGCTTGCCGGTGACCGCGTACCCCGGGCCCACCAGCACCTCGCCGTCGAGGCCGTCCCGGCTGGCCGCCAGGTACAGCGGACCCACCTCGGCCTCGATCTTCGCCAGGGCCACGCCCGCCAGCTGCCGGTCCAGGGTGACCGAGGTCAGCAGGCGGTGCGCGCCGGCGTCGTAGACCTGGGCGCCCTGGCCGCAGACGGCGAGGCCGTCGTAGCCGAGGTCGTCCAGGATGTGCCGGGTCCACGGGACCGCGCGGCCGGTGACGACGATGTGCGCGGCGCCCGCCGCGGTGGCCGCGGCGAGCGCGTCACGGGTGCGCCGCGAGACCGACTCGTCCGGGCGCAGCAGCGTTCCGTCGAGGTCGGTGGCGACCAGCCCGTAGGGGAAACTCACCGGGACACCGGCTCCAGGACCTCGCGGCCGCCCAGGTACGGGCGCAGCACCTCGGGGACCCGGACGGAGCCGTCGGCCAGCTGGTGGTTCTCCAGGATCGCCACGATCGTGCGGGGTACGGCGCACAGCGTGCCGTTGAGCGTGGCGAGCGGCTTGACCTGCTTGCCGTCGCGGACCCGGATGGACAGCCGGCGGGACTGGAACTCGGTGCAGTCCGAGGTCGAGGTCAGCTCGCGGTACTTGCCCTGGGTCGGGATCCACGCCTCGCAGTCGAACTTGCGGGCGGCCGAGGAGCCGAGGTCACCGGAGGCGACGTCGATGACGCGGAACGGCAGCTCCAGCGAGGTCAGCCACTGCTTCTCCCACTCCAGCAGGCGCTGGTGCTCGGCCTGGGAGTCCTCGGGCGCGACGTACGAGAACATCTCGACCTTGTCGAACTGGTGCACGCGGAAGATGCCCCGGGTGTCCTTGCCGTGCGAGCCGGCCTCGCGGCGGAAGCACGGGGAGAAGCCCGCGTACCGCAGCGGCAGCCGGTCGGCGTCGATGATCTCGTCCATGTGGTAGGCCGCCAGCGGGACCTCGGAGGTGCCGACCAGGTACAGGTCGTCCTTGTCGAGGTGGTAGACGTCCTGGGCGGCCTGGCCGAGGAAGCCGGTGCCGGCCATGGACTGCGGGCGGACCAGCGCCGGGGTGAGCATCGGGGTGAAGCCGGCGGCGGTGGCCTGGGCGATCGCCGCGTTCACCAGGGCCAGCTCCAGCAGGGCGCCGACGCCGGTGAGGAAGTAGAAGCGGGAGCCGGAGACCTTGGCGCCGCGCTCGACGTCGATGGCGCCGAGCAGCTGGCCCAGCTCCAGGTGGTCCCTGGGCGCGAAGCCCTCGGCACCGAAGTCGCGGATCGTGCCGTGCGTCTCCAGCGTGACGAAGTCCTCCTCGCCGCCGACGGGCACGTCGGGGTGGACGAGGTTGCCGAGCCGGAGCAGCAGTTCCTGGGTCTCGGCGTCGGCCGCGTCGCGCTCGGCGTCGGCGGCCTTGACGTCGGCCTTCAGCTGCTCGGCACGCTTGAGGAGGTCGGCCTTCTCGTCGCCGGTGGCCTTGGGGATCTGCTTGCCGAGCTGCTTCTGCTCGGCGCGCAGCTCGTCGAAGCGGACGCCGGAGGACCTGCGCCGCTCGTCGGCAGACAGGAGGGCGTCGACGAGCGCGACGTCCTCTCCACGGGCGCGCTGGGACGCGCGCGCACGGTCGGGGTCCTCACGAAGCAGGCGAAGGTCAATCACAGGGCCAAGGCTACCGGTGCGGGGTCGCGGCTCACGAATCACTATTCCGGAGGGTTCTGATTCGCGGCTTACGTTCCGTTATGCGGTTATTGCCGTTCGTGTCAAGGAAAAGTGTCTCACTCCCTGGGACGGGGCATGCCCCGGACGCCCGGTTGACCGGATTCCCTTGTCGCGGACGGGATTTGGCGGCCGGGTTGTCCACAGAGGGCGGCACGTTCGGCAGAGTTATCCACAGGGTGTGGGGAAAGTCTGTGGACTTCGGAATTGATCACCGTCGAAACCATGATCAGCTCGATGAATTCCCAGGGCAAACTCCGTCGACACCCACTTTCGGGTGGAAAACGGTCGCTCCAAAAGATGAACCCCGGGAAACGGGTGGACGAAGGGTGAACCGGGCGAAGGTGGCCTCGGTGGGGCACCACAGGGCGATTTGTCGACCCGCCGACCCTGTCCTGTCGACTTGTCCCCAGGTCGAGAAGGGCACCTGTGGATAACTTCTGTGGATAACGTTCGTCCGCAGATACGACCGGTCAGAACCGGCCGTCCTGGCAGCGCGCCACCCAGTCCGCCGCCGCGATGAACTCCTCGTCGGAGGTCCCCGGCGCGGTCGGCCTGGCCCCGCCCGGTGCGATGTCCGCCCGGGGATACGAACCGAGGTAGCGCACCTGGAGGCAGATCCGCCGCAGCCCCGTCAGCGCCTCCGCCATCCGGCGGTCGGCGATATGGCCCTCGGCGTCGATGCAGAAGCAGTAGTTCCCGATGCCCGCGCCGGTCGGCCGGGACTGGAGCAGCATCAGGTTGATGCCCCGCGAGGCGAACTCGCCGAGCAGGTCGCGCAGGGCGCCGGGGTGGTCGTCGCGCTGCCACAGCACCACCGAGGTCTTGTCGGTGCCGGTGGGCGCGGCCGGCCGGGCCGGGCGGCCGACCAGCACGAACCGGGTCTGCGCGTTCTCCGCGTCGTGGATCCCCGTCTCCAGCGCCTCGAGGCCGTACCGGGCGGCGGCGAACTCGCCCGCGAAGGCGGCGTCGTAGCGGCCCTCCTGGACCAGGCGGGCGGCGTCCGCGTTGGAGGCGGCCGACTCCCAGAGGGCGTCCGGGAGGTTGGCCCGCAGCCAGTTGCGCACCTGGGGCTGGGCCGCCGGGTGGGCGGAGACCGTCTTGATGTCCGTGAGCTTCGTGCCGGGGCGGACCAGCAGCGCGAAGGTGATCGACAGCAGCACCTCGCGGTAGATCATCAGCGGTTCGCCGGCGACCAGCTCGTCCAGGGTGGTGGTGATGCCGCCCTCGACGGAGTTCTCGATCGGCACGAACGCGGCCTCGGCCTCGCCGGCCCGCACCGCGTCCAGCGCGGACTGCACCGACACGTAGGGGATCAGCTCCCGGGTGGCCGTCTCCGGGAGCGTGCGCAGAGCGACCTCGGTGAAGGTGCCCTCCGGGCCGAGATAGGCATAGCTCGCTGGCATGACCTCACCCTAATGGCCGCGGGGAGGCCCGTCGCACGTGTCTCATGGATGCCACTCGACCGGGTGGTTTGAACCCGGTTAGCCCTCCAGCAGCCGCTGCCCCACGTACTCGCCCTTCGCCGCCCCGCCCGGCACCGCGAACAGGCCGCTGGCCTCGTGCCGGATGTACGCGGACAGCGCGTCGCCCCGGTCGAGCTTGCGCTGCACCGGTACGAAGCCCCGCAGCGGGTCGGCCTGCCAGCAGACGAACAGGAGACCGGCGTCGGGCGTACCGTCCGCGTCGATGCCGTCGTGGTAGGAGAACGGGCGCCGCAGCATGGCCGCGCCGCCGTTCCGGTCGGGCCGGGTGATCCGGGCGTGCGCGTTCAGCGGGACGACGTAGTTCCCGTGGGCGTCGGCCTTCTCCAGGTCCATCGGGGTCGTCTCGTCGCCGCCGGACAGCGGCGCCCCGTCGGCCTTGCGGCGCCCGATGACCTGCTCCTGCGCGGTGAGCGACAGCTTCTCCCAGTCGTCCAGGAGCATGCGGATCCGGCGTACGACCGCGTAGGAGCCGCCCGCCATCCAGGCGGGCTCGCCCGCGTCCGGCACGAAGATCCGCCGGTCGAAGTCGGCCTCGGTGGGCTTCGGATTGCGGGTGCCGTCGACCTGGCCCATGAGGTTGCGGGCCGTCATGGGGTGGGCGGTGGCGCCCGGGCTGCGGTTGAAGCCGTTCATCTGCCAGCGCACCCGCGCGGCCGAGCCGGCGTCCTTCTGGATCGCGCGCAGGGCGTGGAAGGCGACCAGGGCGTCGTTCGCGCCGATCTGCACCCACAGGTCGCCGTCGCTGCGGGACTTGTCGAGCCGGTCGGAGGAGAAGTCCGGCAGCGGGTCGAGGGCGGCCGGCCGCTGCTTCTCCAGGCCGGTCCGGTCGAAGAAGGTGTGGCCGAAGCCGAAGGTGAGGGTCAGCGCGGACGGGCCCGCGTCCCGGGCCACACCGGTGTCGCCGTGCGGGGCGGCCTCGCCCGCCATCAGCCGCTCGGCCGTCGTCGACCAGCGGCGCAGCACGGCCGCCGCGGCCCTGCGGCCCGCGCCCGGCGCCAGGTCGAACGCGACGAGGTGGCCGCGCGCCTGGAGGCCCTCGGTGATGCCGGGCTGATGTTTCCCGTGAAACATCGCCCGCTCGGAGCCCACCGAGGTCAGCGGGGTGGCCCCGGCGGGCGCGGCGGCGTAGCCCACCGCACCGCCGGCCGCGCCGAGCACGAGACCGGTGGCGCCGGCGGTGCCCAGCACGGCACGCCGGGAGACGCCGCCGGGTCCGGAGGGGGACCCGGGCCGCGCCGGCGGCGCCTCGGGCGTACGGGCCTGGGGGACGGACTGGTCGGGCATGGTGCGGTTCAGCCGATCTGCGCGTTCTTGGAGACGGTCACCTGGTCGATGTCGGAGGTGCGGACCGTGACGGCGACCTTCCAGTCGCCGGCCATGGGGATCTGCACGCCGTTCGCCGACCAGTGGCCGGTGGCGAGGTGGTCGGGGTCCACGGTGAGCGGACCGATCTTCTTGGCCTCCAGGGTGAAGGCGACCTTCACCTCGGGGACGTCGAAGGCGCGGCCGTTGGGCCGCTGGACGTAGACGTGCATCTCGTTGCCGCCCACGCGCGCGGGGTCCAGGTCGACGCTGACGACGCCCTTGCCGTCGGTGCCGCCGGTGTCGAACGGCATGTCCAGGGTGAGCGCGCCGGAGGACGCCGAGGTGTCGGAGCCGGTCGACGCGGAGGCGGCCGCCTTGGCCTCCTGCTCGGTGCGGCCGGGCTCGGTCTGGGTGAGCGCGGTGGTGACGGCGAGCAGCACGAGGGCGACGCCGGCCTCGGCGAGCACCGAGCGGCGCAGGCCGAAGCGGTTCGGGTCGGCGTCGCGCAGCCGCTTCTCACGGGCGGACGCGACGGCCGCGCGCTGCCGGGCGAGCTGGGCGGCCCGCCCGGAGTCGGCGCCCCCGCTCTTGCCGTCGCTGCTCTTGCCGCCGTCGCTCCTGCCGGCGCCGCTCTTGTCGCCGCCGGCCGTCCGCGCGGCGGCGACCTGCTCCTTGCGGGCCTGCACCTGGGCCTGCGCCCTGCGCGGCTTCCCGGCGCCGGCGACCGGGTCGGTCAGCCGGGCCGTCCACCGCCGGGACACGCCCGCGATGCCGACCAGCACCGCCACCAGGGCGATCTTGACCAGCAGCAGCTGACCGTAGCGGGTCTCGGTGAACGCCGACCAGGAGCCGAGCTGCCGCCAGGACTGGTAGACGCCGGTGACCACGAGGGCGAGGACGGAACCGAAGGCCACCCGCGAGAACCGCCGCACGGCGGCGGCCTCGACCGGCGTCTCGGCGGGCGCCCGGTACAGCGCGGTCAGCAGGGCGGTGAGGCCGCCCAGCCAGGCGGCGACGGCCAGCAGGTGGACGACGTCGACCGGCATGGCGAGGCCCGGCTGGAGCCCGGTGGAGGCGTGCTCGGCCATGGCCCAGCTGGCCGCGAGCCCGGCCGCGACGACCACTCCGCCGACCGCGAGCCCGAAGGTCAGGTCGCGTTTCTCCTGGCCCTCCTCGCGGCGGGTGTAGGCGCCGAAGAGCACCGCGACGAACAGCGCGGCGGCGGCGAGCAGCAGCAGCCGGGAGACCAGGGCGGCACCGGTCTTGGTCTGGAGCACCTGGCCGAGCAGGTCGAGGTCGAAGACGTCGGCGGCCTTCCCGGAGGTGGTGTAGGAGCCGCGCAGGAGCAGCAGCCACAGGGTGGCCGCGGTCAGCGCGACCCAGCCGCCGACGACCAGCCGCTGCAGGGGCCGTACGCCCGCGCCGCGCCGCCAGCAGGCGAGCACGAAGGCCGCGCCGCCGGCGAGCACGATGAAGCCGGCGTACGACACGTACCGCCCGACCGCGTAGAGGCCGCCCACGACTCCGCCGCCGGCGACCGGTCCGGTGCCGGAGACGACGGTGCGCGAGGGCGCCCCGATGGAGAAGGTGTAGGCGCCGGCGACGGGGTGGCTGTCGGCGGACACGACCTGGTAGGTGACGGTGTAGGTGCCCTTGGACAGGCCGCTCTTGAGCCGCACGGCGTACGTCGTCCCGCTCAGGTTGGCCGGGCCGCCGGTCTGGACCGGCCTGCCCCGGGGGTCGAGGACGCGCAGGGAGTCGTCGTTCATCGCCACCTTCTCGGAGAAGGTGAGCGACACCTGGGTGGGCGCCTTGTCGGCCACCACCCCCTGTGCGGGGTCGCTGCCGGTCAGCGCCGCGTGGGCGGAGGCCGGTCCGGCGCCCGCCAGCAGCGCCCCGGTGACGGCGATGAACAGCAGCACCAGGATCCGCAGGCGGGGGGTGATGGTCCGGGTCACGGTGGTCCCTCCCTCAGTGGCCGGTCGACGGGTTGTACGTGGTGGACCTCACCGGCATCTCGACGGTGAGGGGACCGGTCTTGGCGAAGCCGAGCTTCACGGTGACCGTCTGGCCCTGCCTCGGTGCCCGCTTCAGTTTCTCGAACATCAGGTGGTTGCCGCCGCTGCGGAAGACGAGCCGCCCGTGGGCCGGTATGGAGAAGGAGGACTTCTCCGTCATGGCCCCGCCGGTGGTGCTGTGCATGGTGACCTCGCCGGCGACGTCACTGCTGACCGAGGTCAGCTCGTCCCCGGCGCCGCCCTTGTTGGTGATCGTCAGGAACCCGGCGGCCATGTCGCCGGAGACGGGCTGGGGCATGTACGAGGCGCTGACGGACAGCTCGGCCCGCTGCGGGCCGGACCCGGAGCAGCCGGTGAGGGCCACGGCGCCGGTGAGCGCGCCCGCGGCGAGGACGGCGGCCGGGCGCCTCACGGCTTGGCTCCCTTGACGAGCTTGGGCAGGTCCTTGGTGTAGTCGTCGACCGTGGCGTCCTCGCCGTAGAGGACGTACCCGGCGTCGGTCTTCGGGGAGAAGGCGACGACCTGGGTGCCGTGCACGGAGACGAGCTTGCCGTTCTTGTCCTTCTTCGTGGCTTCCACGGAGATGCCCAGCGACCGGGCGCCCGCCTGGATCCTGGCGAAGTCGCCGGTCAGGCCGATGAACTGCGGGTCGATGCCCTTGAGCCACCTGCCCAGCTCGGCGGGGGTGTCCCGGCCGGGGTCGGTGGTGACGAACACCACCCGCAGGTCGTCCTGCTCGGCCTTGGGCAGCGCCTTCTTGGCGACGGCGATGTTGCTCATCGTGGTCGGGCAGATGTCGGGGCAGTGGGTGTAGCCGAAGTAGACGAGGGTCGGGTGGCCCGCGGTCTCCTTGCGCAGGTCGTACTTCTTGCCGTGGGTGTCGGTGAGGACCAGGTCCGGCTTGGCGAAGGGCTGGTCGAGGACGGTGGCGGGTCTGCCCGCCCCGGATCCTCCCGAGACCACGGCGACCGGCGACCCGGAGTCGTTCCCGGTGCCGCAGGCGGACAGGGTCAGGGTGGCGGCGGCGAGCAGTACGGCCGCGGTGAGCGTCTTGGTGCGCATAGCAGAAATGTCCTGGTTGTGTGGATTCCGGCGCGCACCGGGGTCGGGCGGGGCCGTCGGGTGACGGCGGGGCGCGACGCCCGGTGCGCGCGGCGGAGGCAGGGGCTCAGGCGGCGGTGCGGCGGCGGCCCGCGAGGACGCCGTAGGCCACACCGGCGGCGCCGATGACGATGCCGACGACGCCGAGCACGCGTGCGGTGGTGTCACTGCCGCTGCCGGAGCCGGCGGCCGCCGCGGCCGAGTTGTCGGTCTTCTCGGCGGCGTTCTCGGTGCCCGCCCCGCCGTGGTGGTCGTCGGTGGCGGCGGACAGCTCCAGGACCGGGGCCGGGTTCTCCGGCTCGTCCTGGCCCTTCTGCGGCACCTCGATCCAGCGCACGACCTCCTTGTCGGAGTACGTCTGCACGGCCTTGAAGGTCAGTTCGTCGGTGTTCTCGGGCAGGGCGCCCAGGGAGAGCGGGAACTTCTGGAAGTAGCCGGGCTCGATGCCCTTGCCGTCGGCGGTCCAGGTGACCTTGGTGACGGCCTCGTCGATCTTCTCGCCGTGCATGGTCAGCGGCTTGTCCAGCTTGGACTTGGTGACCGCGACCTTCCAGCCGGGGACCGGCTGCGGCATCACGGAGGCGAGCGGGTGGCCGGCCGGCAGGTTCACCTCGAGCTTGGTGGTCGAGGCGTTGTCGCGCTCGTTCGGGACCTTGAAGTCCACGACCGCGTAACCGCCCTTGGCCGCGGCGCCCTCGGGCTGCACGGTGACGTGCGCGAAGGCGGGGGCGGACAGGGCCAGAACGGCCGTACCCGCGGCAGCGGCGGCGGCGGCGATACGAGAAGCCTTCATGGAAGGAAGCACTCCACTTCGAGTGAGGTCCGGTGGTGAGAGGTACACGTGTGCGCGCGGCCGGCCGTCCTGGCCGTACCGCTGGGAAAACGCGCACGCGCGCGTGCCGCGCGAAGGCGGCGCACCGGTGTCCGAGTCCGTGGAGGGGAGCGGTGGCCGCGTCAGGCGGCGAGGAGGAAGCCGGCCGCGGGCGGGCCGCGCCGGATCACCGTGTGCTGGAGTACGGCGGTGTGCGGGGCCGGCGTCTCGCCCCGGTCGGGGCGCGGGCCGCGCGGGCCGGGCCCGGCGGCGGGCAGCAGACCGGCGCACAGGGCGCGTGCCAGCGCGAGCGCGGCGCGCAGGGATCGTACGAGTGCCCCCTCCGCGACTCCGTGCGCCGACAGCTCGATCAGCCGCAGCACGGCCAGGTCGCCGCGGCGCAGCAGCCAGCCTGCGGCGAGGGCCGCGAGGACGTGGCCCAGCAGCATCGGCAGCGAGGGCAGCACCCCGGCCGAGGCGCCGGTGGCGTCGTGCGCGTGCTGCAGGACGCCCGGGGCGGCCGTCGGCCGGCCGGCGCGGTCGATGAGCCGCGCGTCGAGCAGCAGCCGGAAGGCGTGTCCCGGGGTGAGGGAGGCCGGCGCCGACCCGCACAGCAGCCGGGCGGCCTGCTCGACCAGCGCGCCGTCGCTCAGCACCCCGCCCGCCGTCGTTCCCGCCGTCGTCCCCGTCGGCATCCCGGCCATCGCGGCCTGGTGCTGGCCCAGTCCGAACAGCGTGTGCAGCGCGGTCTGGCCGAGGGCGAGGAGCGCGGCGATGCCCGGCAGCGAGCGGGTCCGCCCGGCGAGCGGTGCCACGAGCAGCAGGGAGCCGAGGAAGCCCGCTCCGAGCGACCACAGCGGCACGCCCGCGCAGGAGGCCAGGGTGTGCCCGCACGCGGCCAGCGCGACGCAGACCGCGGCGAACACCGCGGCCCGCAGGATCCGGAGCCCGGCTCCGGGACGCGCCGTGCGCGGGTGGGGGGCAGTCATGGCGGCCTCATCATCGCACTGCCCCGACCCGCCGCCTACGGCAGGGCGCCCGAGCCGGCCCCGCCCGGCCGGTCCCTCATACACCGATTCCTCCCCCGGCGCATCGGCTGTATGGGCGGACTCACGCCGACGGAGTGCTTATGACCGCCTACGGGCGGCAATACGTAACCGTATGTCGAGCCGGCCAGGAGGCTGGAGCATGAGCATCTGGTGGTCACTCCATCTGCGGCGTGAGGCCGCCAGCGTGCCGCTCGCCCGGCGGCTGCTGATCGGCACGATGGAGACGGCGGGCGTCGACCCGGACATCTCCTACGACCTCTCCGTCGCCCTGAGCGAGGCCTGCGCGAACGCCGTCGAGCACGGCGGGGACACCGTGCCCGGCACCTCGGAGGCCTACCGGGTGACCGCGTACCTGGACGGCGAGACGTGCCGTATCGAGGTGTCCGACTCCGGTCCCGGCCTCATCCGCCCCGCGGACCCCCGGCCGGCCCGCCCGGACGCCGAGCACGGCCGCGGTCTGTGCCTGATCCGCGAACTCGCCGACCACGTCCACATCGGTGCCCGGCCCGGCCGGGCCGGGACGGTCGTCAGCTTCGACAAGGTCCTCAAGTGGAAGAAGGACCCCTCGCTGCTCACGGCCTGAGCGGCCGGACGGCTGGACCGGCCGGCCTGAGGCGTCCGCCGGCGGGAGCCGGTACGGCGGCTTCAGCGGGCGGGCCCCAGCACCCTCGCCAGCGCATCCAGGGCCTCCGGGTACGCCCG
Source organism: Streptomyces sp. NPDC023481 (assembly GCF_055560195.1). Classification (NCBI taxonomy): domain Bacteria; kingdom Bacillati; phylum Actinomycetota; class Actinomycetes; order Kitasatosporales; family Streptomycetaceae; genus Streptomyces; species Streptomyces sp. NPDC023481. The sequence continues at coordinate 148,804 of NZ_JBVHJE010000021.1, read as the reverse complement.
CTCCCGGGGCGTGCCGTAGCCGACGACGAGGCCCTGCGGCCGGCCGGGGTCCGGGCTGTGCCAGTGCTCGCCGAGCGCGCCCAGCGCCAGGCCCTCCGCCTCCGCGCGGGCCAGCGCCTCGGCCTCGTCCGGCACCTCGACCAGCGCGTGCAGCCCGGCCGCGATCCCGCGCACGCTCCGGCGCGCGCCGAGCCGGTCCAGCAACTGGTCCCGGCGGCGCCGGTAGCGCAGCCGGCACGCGCGCACGTGACGGTCGTAGGCGTGGCTGTCGATCAGCTCGGCGAGGGCCAGCTGGCCGATGGTCTCGGTGTGGTGGTCGCTGTGCAGCTTGGCGTCGGCGACCGCGTCGGCCAGGTGCGGGGGCAGCACCATCCAGCCGAGGCGGAGCGCGGGGCCGAGCGTCTTGGAGGCGGTGCCCAGGTACACGACCTGGCCCGGCGCCATGCCCTGGAGGGCGCCGACCGGCTGCCGGTCGTAGCGGAACTCGCCGTCGTAGTCGTCCTCCACGATCAGGCCGCCGTGCGCGCGGGCCCAGTCGGTGAGCGCCCGGCGCCGCTCGGGGTGCAGGGTCACCCCGGTCGGGTACTGGTGGGACGGCGTGACCACCACGGCCGCCGCCCCGCCCAGGTCCTCGGGGCGCACCCCGCGCGCGTCGACCCGGACGGGCAGGACCGTTCCGCCGTTGTGCCGCACCACCTGCCGGTGGAACGGCTGCCCCGGGTCCTCCATGGCGACGGCCGCGCCGTCCAGCACGCGCGTGAGCAGCGCGAGGCCCTGCACGGATCCGGAGGTGACCACGATCCGCTCCGGCGGTGCGAGCACCCCGCGGGTCCGGCCGAGGTAGCCGGAGAGCGCGGTGCGCAGCTCGATCCGGCCGCGCGGGTCGCCGTAGTCGTACGCCAGCGAGGGGGCCGTCGCTATGGCCCGGCGCAGCGCGCGCAGCCAGGCGGCGGCCGGGAACGCGCCGACGTCCGGGCTCCCGGGGCGCAGATCGAAACGCGGCGCACGCGCGTGTGCGTGGGCCCGCGGCGCCTCGGCGTCCACGACGGGCAGTTCCGCGACCCGGGTACCGGAGCCCTGGCGGGCCGTCAGGTACCCCTCGGCGACCAGCTGGTCGTACGCCGCCTTGGCCGTCCCCCGCGAGATCCCCAACTCGGCCGCGAGCCGCCGGGTGGCGGGCAGCCGCGTCCCGGGCGTGAGCCGCCCGTCGCGCACGGCGTCCCTGAGCGCCCGTTCGAGCCCCACCCGGCGGCCGTCCGCCGAGTCCGGTTCCCGGTGCAGGCCGGCACCCACCCCGGACCAGAAGTCGTCCACGTCTCCACCCCCGTCAACCGCCGCGGGAACCGCGCGGCCGGCCGCCGCCCACCGCCCCCGGACGACAACGGCCGGGCACCTCCCCGGTACCCGGCCATTGAATCCCAGATCAGCCCTTCAGCGAGGCCATCCACGCCTCGACGTCCTCGGAGCGCCGCGGCAGGCCGTCGGAGAGGTTCCGGTTGCCGTCCTGCGTGACCAGGATGTCGTCCTCGATCCGTACGCCGATGCCCCGGTACTCCTCCGGCACGGTCAGGTCGTCGGCCTGGAAGTACAGCCCCGGCTCGACGGTGAGAACCATGCCCGGCTCCAGCGTGCCGTCCACGTACGTCTCGGTGCGCGCGGCGGCGCAGTCGTGGACGTCCATGCCGAGCATGTGCCCGGTGCCGTGCAGGGTCCAGCGACGCTGCAGGCCCAGCTCCAGGACGCGCTCGACCGGGCCCTCGACCAGGCCCCACTCGACCAGCCGCTCGGCGAGCACGCGCTGCGCGGCGTCGTGGAAGTCGCGGTACTTGGCGCCGGGCCGCACGGCCGCGATGCCGGCCTCCTGGGCGTCGTACACGGCGTCGTAGATCTTCTTCTGCAGCTCGCTGTAGGTGCCGTTGACGGGCAGCGTGCGCGTGACGTCGGCGGTGTACAGCGTGTGCGTCTCCACGCCGGCGTCGAGCAGCAGCAGGTCGCCGGAGCGGACCGGGCCGTCGTTGCGCACCCAGTGCAGCGTGCAGGCGTGCGGGCCGGCCGCGCAGATGGAGCCGTAGCCGACGTCGTTGCCCTCCACGCGCGCCCGGAGGAAGAACGTTCCCTCGATGTAGCGCTCGCTGGTCGCCTCGGCCTTGTCGAGGACCCTGACGACGTCCTCGAAGCCGCGGACGGTCGAGTCGACCGCCTTCTGCAGCTCGCCGATCTCGAACTCGTCCTTGACCAGGCGGGCCTCGGAGAGGAAGACGCGCAGCTCCTCGTCGCGCTCGGCGGTGACCTTGTCGGTCAGGGCCGCCTCGACACCGGCGTCGTGGCCGCGCACCACGCGGACCGGGCCGGTGGCCTCGCGCAGCCTGTCGGCGAGCTCGCGCACGTCGGCGGCCGGGATGCCGTACAGCGCCTCGGACTCGGTGAGGGAGTGCCGGCGGCCGACCCACAGCTCGCCCTGGCCGGAGAGCCAGAACTCGCCGTTCTCGCGGTCGGAGCGGGGCAGGAGGTAGATCGTCGCGTCGTGGCCGTCGCCCCTGGGCTCCAGCACCAGGACGCCGTCCTCGGTCTGGTCGCCGGTGAGGTACGCGTACTCGACGGAGGCGCGGAAGGGGTACTCGGTGTCGTTCGAGCGGGTCTTCAGGTTGCCCGCCGGGATCACCAGGCGCTCGCCGGGGAAGCGGGCGGAGAGCGCGGCGCGGCGGCGCGCGGTCTCGGCGGCCTGCGGGATCGGCTCCAGGTCACGCAGCTCGGTGTCGGCCCAGCCCGACTTCATGTTCTCGGCCAGCTCGTCGGAGACGCCCGGGTACAGGCCGTTCTTCCGCTGCTTGACGGTCTCCTCGGACTCGGTCTCGGGGCCCTCCGCGGTAGCGGAGTCGGGCACAGCCGGGTTGAGCTCGTCGGACACGTGATCCTCCTCGATACGCCTGGTGATCTCCCCCGGGGCCCGCGACGCTCCTGCTTGTGGCCGAGCGGGGACCTCCATCATCGTACGGTCGCACCGGGAGCGGGCGGGGCCGGATGACCTGTTATGCCCGGTCATGCCGACAGGCCGGGCCCGGCTCTCAGTCGAAGCGGACCGCGAGCAGGACCACGTCCTCCTCGCTGTCGGCGGTGTCCAGGCCGTCCGGCAGGACCGTGCGCAGCACGTGCTCGGCGACGGCGTCGGGATCGTGTCGCACCGCGCGGGGGAGGCCCGCGGCGGCGGCGTGCAGCCGGGCGAAGGCGCGGTCCATCGGGTCGCCGGTACGGTGCAGCAGCCCGTCGGTGTAGAGCAGAACCGTCTCTCCGGCCTCCGCCTGGATCTCCACGCTCGGCGCCTCCCAGCAGGCGAGCATGCCGAGCGGGGCGGAGACGGAGGTCTCGGCGAACTCGGTGCGCCGCTCGCCGACCAGCAGCGGCGGACTGTGCCCGGCACCGGCCAGGGTGACCTTGCGCAGGGCGGGCTCGCAGTAGGCGAACAGGGCGGTGGCCGAGCGGGCGGGCTCGGTCAGCCGCAGCAGCAGCTCCAGGTCGGACAGGACGGCGACCGGGTCCTCGCCCTCCATCACGGCGTACGCGCGCAGGGAGGCGCGCAGCCGGCCCATGGCGGCCACCGCGCTGGGCCCGGAGCCGGTGACCGAGCCGACGGACAGGCCCAGGGCGGCGTCCGGCAGCGGCAGGGCGTCGTACCAGTCGCCGCCGCCGCGCGGGCCGGTGCGGTGCCGGGCGGCGAGCTGCACGCCGGGCACCCGGGGGAGCCGGGTGGGCAGCAGTTCCTCGGCGAGGGTCGCCATCCGCGCGCGCGTGCGCTCCACCTCCAGCAGCCGGGCCAGGTGCTCGCCCGCGTGCCGGACGTACAGCCCGGCGAGGTGCCGGCGGCGCGCGTGCGGCTCGGCCGGCTCGTCGTAGAGCCAGACGACCGCGCCGAGGCGGCCGGCGGACTCGGTGGTGAGCGGCAGGGCGTAGCTGGCGGCGTAGCCGAGGCGGGCGGCCACCTCGCGGTGGCGCGGGTCCAGGCCGTCCTCGGCGAACAGGTCGGGGTGGACCACCTCGGCGGTGCCGCGGGTGTCGTACGGCAGGGCGTGGCGCGGGACGGTCTCCAGGAGGCCGAGGTCGGCGCGGCCCAGGCCGAGGCCCAGGGTGGTGCGGGGACCGAGGCCGTCGGCGGGGTCCAGGACGACCACGCCGCGGCGGGCGCCGACCAGGGCGGCTCCGGCGCGCAGCAGCTGCTGCAGGGCGGGGTCGAGGGCGTGGGTCCGGGAGAGGCGCTCGGTGAGTTCGTGGAGGGTCGTCAGATCGGAGACCCAGCCGGCCAGCCGGTCCTGGAGGAGGGCGCCGGGGGCGGGTGCGTGGGGGGCGGGGACGGCGGCGGGGGAGGCGGGGGCAGTGTGTGCGGGCGGGGGGACCGTAGAATCGATTCCGGCCACTTTCGGAGGGTGCGGGGCGTTCATGGCGTCCGGCCTTCAGACCGGTGCGTATTGCTCAGAAGCATCGCAAACCCCCATGTCATTCTGCGCCGCTAGCAGTGTCTCCACATGTACACGCACTCGTGAGGGGATGTCCAGCATTGTCCTGCGGGGATTCCTGGTGTCCATGGGTGGCGGGAGGGTTTTTTCCGAACCCCTTGCCTTACTGCCAAGTTGGCTGAAAACTGCCTCAGGTATCGGTCCATTGCGGTCGACTGGCCTTGCTCCACGGAGCGTCACAGCGGTCGTGATGGGTACGTACTCGGAGAAGGCCAGGGGTGGTTGGGGACCACCCGGAACCTGGCGACGGACCCGGGCGTCATAGCCACCGACGACCGAGCCCCATCCTCCCGTGGCGGAGGCGGAGAGAAACACGCGCGACGCAAAACGCCAGACTTCGCCACCCCACGCCGCGGCCGTGCTTTTGATGGACGCACGACGGACGCGGACGCGGCCAACGTTCGACCCCGAGGGGTTCCCCATGCCGTGCGCAGGGGTGTGATGCGCCAACAGGTACGCACAGTGAAGAGATCGACACATGGTGTGATGTGACCCACGGTGTTGCCAGCGGTGCAACGGAAAGGAACGAGCGCTCATGCGCGAGATCCTCGGAAGGCGACGCAGGCTTCTGTCCAGGCGGAAGGGCGGGAAGCCTGAGCTGATCGGCGCGGCCCTGACCTTCGCGACGGAATGGCAGTGGCCGGTCCTCCCCGGTGTGGCGCCGGACCCGCAAGGCCGGGCCCGCTGCGCCTGCCCCGACCCCGAGTGCACGGTGCCCGGTGCGCACCCCTTCGACCCCGGCCTGCTCGCGGCCACCACCGACGCGCGCATGGTGCGCTGGTGGTGGACCAACCGGCCGGCCGCCCCCGTCATCCTGGCCACCGGGGGCACGGCACCCTGCGCGGTCAGCCTGCCGGCGCTCGCCGCCGCCCGCGCCCTCGCCCTGCTCGACCGGCGCGGCATGCGGCTCGGCCCGGTCATCGCCGCGCCGACCCGCTGGTCGCTGCTCGTGAAGCCGTACTCCCTGGAACAGCTCGGCGAACTGCTGTACGCCAAGGACTTCGTCCCCGGCTCCCTGCGCTTCCACGGTGAGGGCGGCTATGTCGCGCTGCCCCCGTCCGAGACCGGCCAGGGCGCCGTCCGCTGGGAGCGGGCCCCGCTGCCCGGCTCGGCCGCGCCCTGGGTGCCCGACGTGGAGGCCGTGGTGGACGCCGTGGTCGACGCCCTCACTCGTACGGGTGTGAGCGCGCCCGAGTTGTAGGGGTGTCGGCGCGGGCGGGGCGGCCGGGCCCCGCTCGCTCGTTATGTTCCGCACATGCTGCGACATTCCGGCGACCACCGTGCCCCCGGGCAGGACCCCCGACGGCTGCGACTGCTCACCCTCGGGGGCTTCGTGGCGGCCGCGGTCGCCCTGCCGTTGACCATGGCCTCCGCCGGGCAGGTGGGCGACGCCGGCCGGGCCGCCGTACCGCCTGCCTCCCGAGACGACACCGGGGCCCGCCCGGACCCCGCGCACCGCTCCCCCCACGCGCTCGACCCGGGGCTCGACACCGCCGCCCGGTGCGGCCCCCAACTCACCTCGCCCGACGGCATCGAGGCGCAGACCTGCGTGCTGGCGCAGGGCCAGGACACCTGGGCGCGCACCTACTACCGCAACGCCACCGGCGAGTCGCTGGACTCCGTGCTGAGCCTGATGGGCCCGGACGGCCGGAGCGTGCAGACGCACTGCGTCACCGGGGCCGACGACGAGCCCGGCACCTGCGAGACCCCGCGCCGGCGCGTGGTGGGCGATCCGGGCGGCTACACGGCCGTCACCGAGTTCGCCGATCGCGGCGCGGACGGGCCGCTGCTGCTCCGCTCGGGCAGCAACTCATAAGCCTTGCGGGGAAGTTGTCCACCCGCGGCGCCGGGCCCCGGACGCGGACATGGAAAGGCCCGGTTGCTGGCGACGGGGGATGCACCAGCAACCGGGCTACTGGAACGGTAACAAGAGATCGGCGGTTCGCAAATTCCGGGTTGGCTATTCGGACAGCGATGTGCCTGACGAAACCGGGAGTTGTGACAGGAGTCACCCGCTGCCCGGCCGGCCGGCGCGGCTGACCGGCCGGTCAGCCGCACCCCGGCGCGCGGGCCGTCAGCTGAGCGTGACCTGCCGGTTGGTCAGCCCGCCGCGCGCCCGGCGCTCCTCCGGGGTGAGCGGCTCCCGGACGGCGAGGGCCGCGGCGAGCCGCTCGGCGAACTCGGCGGCCGGCTTCTCCACGTCCTCGGCACCGACCCCGCTCGGCAGGTCCCAGACCGGCACGGTGAGGCCGTGAGCACGGAAGGAGCCGACGAGCCGGGTGCCCTCGCCGAGACGGGAGCGGCCCGCCGCGTGCAGCCGCGCGAGCGCGTCCAGAAGCTGCTCCTCCGGGTGCGGCATGACCCAGCGCAGGTGGTTCTTCTCCGGGGTCTCGCACCAGTAGGCCGCGTCCACGCCGGCCAGCTTCACGGTCGGGATGGCGGCGGCGTTGGCCCGCTCCAGGGAGGCGGCCACCTCCGGGGTGGCGTTCTCCGCGTCCGGCACCCAGAACTCGAACCCGCTGTGCACGACCGGCTCGAAGGCGCCCTCCGGGTCGAGCAGGTCCTGCAGCCGTGGGCCGTCGGCGGGGGCGCGGCGGGCCTGCACCGGGGTGCCGGGTTCCGCCTCCAGGGCGCGCAGCAGCGTGTCGGCCAGGTCGCGGCTGATGTCACCGGACGCCGTGTCGTTCTGCAGGCCGATCAGCACCGAGCCGTCGTCGCGGCGCAGCGCGGGCCAGGCCATCGGCAGCACCGTGGCCAGGGTGACCGACGGGACGCCCTCGGGCAGGCCCTCCCGCAGGGTCAGCCCGGCCGTCGCCGCCGGGACCAGCTCGCGCAGCGCCACCCAGTCGCACTCGCCGGGCAGTCCTTCGAACGGGCGCTGCACCAGCTCGGTCGCGGCGTGCGCGGCGGCCCGGCCGTGGCAGGCCTTGTACCGCCGGCCGCTGCCGCACGGGCAGGGTTCGCGGGCGCCGACGACCGGGACCTCCCCGTCGATCGGCTGCGGCTTGGCCTTCGTCTGGGGTCGCTTCTTGGCCATCGTGGGTGTCTCCCGGTTACGGCTCTTCTCGTACGTCGGGAGCCTAGCCGTTCGGGCCCTGGGGACTCCTGGTCCAACTCCACGAACGGCCGGTCGAACAAGGAGCTGGCCGAACAAGGAGCTGGCCGAACAGGGGGCTGGTGGGGCAAGGAGCTAGTCCAACCCCTCCAACACAGGGCGGGGCGCGTCCGACAGGGGCCGTGCCGGCAGCGCCGCCTGCGTGACGCGCGTAGCGAAAGCGTCGGGGAGGCAGTGGGCGTCGGGGTCATGGACGTCCTCGTGGACCACCACCCAGACCGTCACCTCGCCCTGGACGTCGTCCCGGACGCCCCAGTCGTCGGCGAGGGCCGTGATGATGTTCAGCCCCCGTCCGCCGTGCGCGGTCACCGAGGGGGTGGCCGGCGCCGGGCGGGTCGGGCCGCCGCCGTCCGTGACCTCCACGATGAGCCGCCCGCGCGGGTCGACCCGCCAGGCGGCGCGGACGTCCCCGTCCCCGGCCGGCGCGTCCCCGAGCGGTCGCCCGTGCTTGCACGCGTTGCTCAGAAGCTCCGAAAGGATCAGTACGGCGTCGTCGATGACCGATTCCGATACGCCACCGCTGCGCAACTGCGCCCGCATCCGGTGCCGCGCCTCCCCCACGCCCGCAGGGCCATGGGGTACGGCCATGCTCGACGACGTGGGCACCTCCTGTGCCACCACCAACGCCACCCCCGAGACCTCCTTCGCCCCACGCCACGGTGTGGATGCCCCCCTGGCCTGAACCGGAAACCGGCCAATCCACTTCCGGTGACGCATTCGATACGGCCTACCCGCACCGAATGCGCCGGTGCACTCCCCGTGACGAACTCCGCCCGACAGCAGCCGATATGGCGGGATCCGGGGGCCCCGGGCGGCGTCCGGACGGCTCAGCGGCCCAGTTGCCGCAGCACCGCGCGCGGGCGGTTGGTGATGATGGCGTCGACGCCCAGTCCGACGCACAGGTCGACGTCCTCGGGCTCGTTCACGGTCCACACGTGGACCTGGTGCCCGGCCCGCTTCAGCCGCTCGATGTAGCCGGGGTGGTTGCGCACGATGCGGATCGAGGGGCCCGCCACCTGCACGCCCGCAGGCAGCCGCCCGTCGCGCAGCCGGGGCGAGACGAACTGCATCAGGTAGACCGTCGGCAGCGTCGGCGCCACGGCCCGCACGCGGTGCAGCGAGCGCGCCGAGAAGCTCATGATCCGCACCTGCGACCCGGCGGCGGAGGCCGGCGCGTCCAGGCCGAACCGCTCCAGCAGCGCGATCAGCCGCTCCTCGACCTGGCCCGCCCAGCGCGTGGGGTGCTTGGTCTCGATGGCCAGTTCCACCCGCCGCCCGGCGTCCGCGACCAACTCCAGCAGCCGCTCCAGGGTGAGGACGGAGGTCTCCTCGCGGTCCTCGGGCCGGTGCTCCCAGTCGGGCTCCTCGTCCCGCCCGCGCCAGGCCTCGCGCGTCTTCCAGGAGCCGAAGTCGAGGGCGGCCAGATCGGCCAGCTCCAGCGCGGAGACGGCGCCGCGGCCGTTGGAGGTACGGTTCACCCGCCGGTCGTGGACGCAGACCAGGTGTCCGTCCGCGGTCAGCCGTACGTCGCACTCCAGGGCGTCCGCGCCGTCCTCGATCGCCTTGCGGTAGGCGGCGAGGGTGTGCTCGGGGGCGTCCTCGGAGGCGCCCCGGTGGGCGACCACCTGGATGGTGTGCTGTCGTGCGTGGGTCACCGCGTCATGGTGCCACCGTCGCCGTGCGTACGTCGCGGCGCGGGCCGGTCCTCCGTAAGGACGATCCCTGAGGCGCTCGTTTATAAAACTTTCGCGCGGAAGATCCTATATGAACATATATAAAGGGGAGCGGTGGACCCACAGCCACCGCTTATGGTGCTCTGACGGCCCGTGGGAAAAGCTGACTGCAGAGCAGTGCGACCCGTACGACCGATGACAACAGGCGTGGACCGAGGAGAAGACCTGTGAGCACCGAGAACGAGGGCAACGCGGTACCCCCGGCGCCGTCCGCACCTCCCGTGCCGATGGCCTCTCCCGCCGCCGCCCCGCAGCACCAGGAGCCGTCGGGGAGCGCGCCGACGGCGCCCCTGCCTCCCGTACCCCCGGAGGCCCCCACGGCCTCCGTGTCCCACCCGGGCCCGGCGCACCAGCCCGGCCCGGCCCCCGACGGCTCCTGGCCCCCGCCGCCGGCCACCCCGGCCTACGGTGACGGTGGCGCTCAGGGTGTTCACGGTCCGGGCATGGGCGGCCCGGGTGCCGGTGGTCCGGGCGCCGGCTGGGGCGCCTCGTACCAGCAGCCCGCCCCCAAGCCGCGCAGCGGACGCGGCGGGCTGGTGGCGGCGGTCCTGGTGGCCGCGCTGGTCGCGGGCGGCCTGGGCGGCGGCCTCGGCTACACCCTGGCCAAAGACCGGGACGACCGCGGCTCCACCACCGTCTCCGCCGACAGCAGCGCCACCCAGGTCAAGCGCGCGCCGGGGACGATCGCGGGCGTGGCCGCGAGGGCGCTGCCCAGCACGGTCACCATCGAGGCGGAGAGCAACAACGGCGAGGGCGGCACGGGCACCGGCTTCGTCTTCGACACCCAGGGCCACATCGTCACCAACAACCACGTGGTGGCGGACGCCGTGGACGGCGGCAAGCTGACGGCCACCTTCCCGGACGGCAAGAAGTACGACGCCGAGATCGTCGGCCACGCGCAGGGCTACGACGTGGCGGTCATCAAGCTCAAGAACGCCCCCTCCGACCTCAAGCCGCTCGCCCTCGGCGACTCCGACAAGGTGGCCGTCGGCGACGAGACGATCGCCATCGGCGCCCCCTTCGGGCTGTCCAACACGGTGACCACCGGCATCATCAGCGCCAAGAACCGCCCGGTGGCCTCCAGCGACGGCAGCTCCAGCAGCAAGGCGTCGTACATGAGCGCGTTGCAGACCGACGCGTCGATCAACCCGGGCAACTCCGGCGGCCCGCTGCTGGACGCCTCCGGCGCGGTCATCGGCATCAACTCCGCGATCCAGTCCACCGGCAGCGGTGGCTTCGGCTCCGGCCAGTCCGGCTCGATCGGCCTGGGCTTCGCGATCCCGATCAACCAGGCCAAGTACGTCGCCCAGCAGCTGATCAAGACCGGCAAGCCGGTGTACGCCAAGATCGGCGCCTCGGTCTCCCTGGAGGACTCCGGTGACGGCGCCCAGATCACCGACCAGGGCACGGGCGGCTCCGCCGCGGTCGAGTCGGGCGGCCCGGCGGACAAGGCCGGCCTCAAGCCCGGCGACGTCATCACCAAGCTCGACGACCACGTGATCGACAGCGGCCCGACCCTGATCGGCGAGATCTGGACCCACAAGCCGGGCGACAAGGTCACGGTCACCTACAAGCGGGGCGGCCAGGAGCACACGGTGCAACTGACCCTGGGCGCCCGCGAAGGCGACAGCTGACCACCGCCCCGCGATCGGCCGGCGGCCCGGTAATCTGTACCCGCGCCGCCGGTCTCCGACGGCGCGGGGAGGCGTGCCCGAGCGGCCGAAGGGAACGGTCTTGAAAACCGTCGTGGCAGCGATGTCACCGTGGGTTCAAATCCCACCGCCTCCGCGCAGGTCATAGATACGCAGTTCAGAAGGGGCGCCCCGGTGAGGGGCGCCCCTTCTGCATGGTGTTCCAGCCGATCGTCCGGCCGCCGTTCAAGAAGCGACCGCTGCGTCCACTGATTCCCGGATCTCCAGGACCGTGTCCACTCCGGTGATGTCGAAGAGGCGCCGGAGATGCGGGGGTGGCGCGACCACGCGGAGGGTGCCTGTCTGGTGGGTGAGGATCAGCAGGTTGAGGAACGTGGAGTCCGCGAAGACGACGCCGGAGGCGTCCAGGATCACCTTGGGATGGTTCCGGGCGGCGGCCTCCAGCGCGTCCGCCAGAGGCGCGGTCGAGTGCATGTCGTAGGAGCCGTGGGCGGCGACGACCCAGGCGTCGGGCCGCTCGTACTCGATCACCGCCGCCTCCGGGGCGTGCCCGCTGCCCTGGTCCGGCCGTTGTTCCGCGTCGGCGTTTCGCATGAGCCTTGGCATGACGGCTTCGTCCCAGGACACCTTCAGGCTCCTTCCATGGCTCTTCATCGCGGGAGGCGGTGGTGGTCGGTCAGGGAATACACGAAAAGTATGTCATGTATCTGGGTTCGGGCAACGCTGTCCCCTAAAATGCTTCACATGGTTGGAGTGCCCGAAGCTCACACTGGATGGACGTTCATCACCAACCACGCGCGCGTCCTGGCAGCCATCGCCGACAATCCGAACATCCGGATCCGCGACATCGCCGCCCACTGCCGTCTCACGGAGCGCGCCGTGCAGCGGATCATCGGCGATCTCGAGCAGGACGGGTACCTCTCCCACACCCGGGACGGGCGTACGAACACCTACCGCATCGAGCCGGACAAGGTGCTGCGCCATCCCGCCGAGGCCGGCCTTTCCGTGGCCGCGCTGCTGTCCCTGCTCGTGCAGGACGAGACCGAGCGCGTCAAGAACCCGGTCGCCCCGTAGCCCCGCCCCGGGGCGTCAGGGACGGCGGCCCGTCATGCGGGCCGCCGAGGCGATCGTCGCCCGGGCCTCGCGCTCGGTCAGACCGGTGTGCAGGGCCGCCTCGGTGAGGGGCGCCACCAGGGCGGGGCCGATGCCGTTCTCGTAGGCGCGGCAGGCCGCCCAGAACAGACGGGTGTTGCGCTGGCCCTCGTGCGCGGTCAGGACGAAGTGCACCAGGCCGCGGCCGTGGTCGCCGTGGACGGGCGGTGCCGGCTGGTGGGGGCGCGGCGGGGGCAGCAGCAGGCGGAGCAGGGACGGCGGGCAGGCGGCCGGGGCGAGGTGGGCGGTGCCCGGCGCGGTGGTGTAGACACCGTGGTCGGTGCGGGAGCCGGGACCGACCAGGTAGCCGCCCGCGCCCCGGATGTCGATGCCGGGGGCGAGCCGGCCGGCCGAGTTCGGTACGACGGTGTCCGGCGGGCCGGTCAGCCACAGGTGCCGGCCGCCGCTCGGGGTGAGGACGACGACCGTCTCCGGGATCGTGAACAGGTGACGCAGGGCCAGCTCGCGCAGGGCGGCCGAGGAGTCGCCGGCCTTGGTGTCCAGGTCGACGCCGATCAGATGGTACGGGGGGAGCCCGCAGGCGATGCCGTAGCCGGTGGCCCAGGGCGCGGCGGCGAACAGCTCGCGGATGCGGACGGGGTCGGTGGAGGCGTCGTACACACCGTGGCCGTGGCGTCCGCACTCGCCGTGGCAGGGGTGCCCCGGGGCGGGGTCGTCCCGGTGCGGGGAGCGCAGGGCGGGGAGCTTCGTCCGGGACAGGGGGATGACGGCGAGGCCGCGCTCGGCGGCCGACAGGGCGTGTGCGAGGGCCAGTGTCGCGGTCTGCCGGTCGGTGGTGGCCATGGCTCTATGTTCGTACGTACGTTCGAAAAAAGGAAGGGTGGGGCGCTGGTCCGAGGTCGACGGTCGGGGAGTGCGGCGGAACGATTCGCCTCTTGTGCGGCTTGCGCAGGCGACATCCGTATCGGTCCGTTCTCATGGCGAAAACGACCAAAAGTGGGGATGAGGGTTTATCGACTTGTCATCACACTTGCGTGCGAATCACCGTTTCTGCAACGGTTCGCCGGGGGTCCGGTGGGCAACTCTGGAGGCGCGACGTCGTGCACGGCCAGTCGAGGCGGTCGGCCAACCGCCTTGACGCGAACCACAGTTCATCCACCATCGGCCCAAGGGCCGCTGAATGCCTGGTTCTGGAGGAACAACATGGCAAGCATCCGTACCGCCCGCGTTCTCGCCGCCGTCTCCGCTCTCCCCCTCGCAGCCGCGCTCCTCGCCGGTGTCGCGGCGGCGGACAACGGTGCCATCGCGGGCAGCGGATCGAACGCGGGCGTGGCAGCCGTCCTCGGCAGCGGGGTCGGTCACAACAACAGCGGCAACTCGTCCACGACCAATCAGAACGCGGCCGGCTCCGGTGCCTCGAACCAGAGCAACACCGCCCAGGTCGACGGCTCCGCGTTCACGGCCGTCCAGCAGGGCAACGACAACGTCCACATCGGCTTCGTGAACCTCTGGTGAGCCTCGGGCGGGGGCCCTCGTGACGAGGATCCCCGCGGGGTGTGCTTCAGGGTCGCAAGTCGTCCGCGCGGCGGTGCCTCGGCGCCGCCGCGTCGGCGTGTGCGAGCACGTCCGCACGCGGGAAATCTTGACACCGCAGCGAACCTGACGGACAGTCAGAAACGGTTTGCCGAGTCTCCGGAGTCAGGCGGTGGCGGTGCGCGAGGAACAGGACGGCGACGAACTGGGCGCGCGTCTCAAGGAGTTCGAGGGCCGTCCGGCCGCCGTCGCGGGCGTCGGCAAGGACCCGGTGAACGCGCCGATGATCCGGCACTGGTGCGAGGCCCTGGGCGACACCAACCCCGCCTACACCGGCCCCGACGCCATCGCCCCGCCCACCATGCTCCAGGCCTGGACGATGGGCGGCCTGAGCGGACACCAGGGCCGCACCGGGGCGTACGACGAACTCCTCGGCCTGCTGGACGCGGCGGGCTGCACCGCCGTGGTGGCCACCGACTGCGAACAGGAGTACCTGCGGCCCCTGCGGCCGGGCGACGAGGTCGCGTTCGACACGGTCATCGAGGAGGTTTCCGGCCGCAAGACGACCCGGCTCGGCACGGGCTACTTCGTCACCACACGGATGGACGTCCGGGCGGACGGCGTACCGGTCGCCACCCACCGCTTCCGCATCCTCAAGTACGCCCCCGCGCCCCCCGCCCCGCGCGCGCGACGCCCCCGCCCGGTGGTCAACCGGGACAACGCCGGCTTCTGGCAGGGCGTGGCCGAGCACCGGCTCCTCATCCAGCGCTGCACGGCCTGCGGCACCCCGCGCCACCCCTGGCTGCCCGGCTGCAACGCCTGCGGCGGCCCGGACTGGGACACGGTGGAGGCGAGCGGCGAGGGCACGGTCCACTCGTACGTGGTGCTGCACCACCCGCCCTTCCCGGCCTTCGACCCGCCGTACGCGGTCGGCCTGATCGAGCTGGCCGAAGGGGTGCGGATGGTGAGCAACGTGGTGGGAGTGCCGTACGACAAGGTGCGCATCGGGCTGCCGGTGCGGCTGGAGTTCCAGCGGTGCGACGAGGAGCTGACGGTACCGGTGTTCCGGGTGGTGGGGCCGTGAGGGCCGGGGACCGGCTGCCGCCGCTGGAGATCCCGGTGACCCGCACCCTGATCATCGCGGGCGCCCTCGCCTCCCGGGACTACCAGGACGTCCACCACGACCCGGAACTGGCCCGGCAGAAGGGCGCACCGGACGTCTTCATGAACATCCTGACCACGAACGGCCTGGTCGGCCGGTACGTCACCGACCACTTCGGCCCCGCGGCCGTGCTCCGGAGGGTCGCCATCAGGCTGGGCGCGCCCAACCACCCCGGCGACACGATGGTGCTGACCGGCAGCGTCGAGGAGGTCGACGGGGACACGGCCGTCGTCCGGGTCGTCGGCGCCAACGGCCTCGGCACCCATGTGACGGGCACGGTGACGCTCACCCTCCCGGCGGCCGGATCATGAGCCTGCGCCGACGCGACACCCTCGGCGGCCGCGCGGCGATCGCCGGCATCGGCGCCACCGAGTTCTCCAAGGACTCCGGCCGCAGCGAGCTGCGCCTGGCGGTGGAGGCGGTGGGGGCCGCACTCGACGACGCCGGGCTCACCCCGGCGGACGTGGACGGGCTGGTGACCTTCACCATGGACACCAGCCCGGAGATCACCGTCGCCCAGGCCTGCGGGATGGGCGAGCTGTCCTTCTTCTCCCGGGTGCACTACGGCGGCGGGGCGGCCTGCGCCACCGTCCAGCAGGCGGCGCTCGCGGTGGCGACGGGCGTGGCGGAGGTCGTGGTCTGCTACCGCGCCTTCAACGAGCGCTCGGGCCGCAGGTTCGGCGCGGGCGTGCAGCACCGGGAGCCGACGGCGGAGGGGGCGGCGCTCGGCTGGGTGCTGCCGTTCGGGCTGCTCACCCCGGCCTCCTGGGTGGCGATGGCCGCCCAGCGGTACCTGCACGTGCACGGCCTGACGCCGGAGGCGTTCGGACACGTGGCCGTGGTGGGCCGGGCCTACGCGGCGACCAACCCCGCCGCCTGGTTCCACGGCCGCCCGATCACGCTCGCCGACCACGCCGCCTCCCGCTGGATCGCCGAGCCGCTGCGGCTGCTGGACTGCTGCCAGGAGACCGACGGCGGCCAGGCCGTCGTCGTCACCTCGCTGGAGCGGGCCCGGGACCTGCCCCGCCCGCCCGCCGTGATCGCGGCGGCGGCCCAGGGTGCGGGCCGGGCGCAGGAGCAGATGACCGGCTTCTACCGGGACGACCTGACCGGCCTGCCCGAGATGGGCGCGGTGGCCCGCCAGCTGTGGCGCACCAGCGGACTCGGCCCGGCCGACCTCGACGTGGGCATCCTGTACGACCACTTCACCCCGTTCGTGCTGATGCAGCTGGAGGAGTTCGGCTTCTGCGGCCGGGGCGAGGCGGCGGACTTCGTGGCCGAGCGCCGGCTGCCGCTGAACACCCACGGGGGGCAGCTCGGGGAGGCGTACCTGCACGGCATGAACGGCATCGCCGAGGCGGTACGGCAGCTGCGGGGCACGGCCGTGAACCAGGTCCCGGGGGCGGCCCGCACCCTGGTGACGGCGGGGACCGGGGTGCCGACATCGGGCCTGGTCCTGACGGTGGACGGCTGACCTCCTCGGGGTCGTACCCGCAGACGGTACGGCCCCGCAGTCCACCTTCAGGAGGTGCAGGCAGCCCCACCCCTACAACCTGAGGGGGACGCGCCTTCGGGACCTGCGGGTGATCCGCCGGAGGGGGCCCCGCTCCTAGCGTGGAGCCATGACCACACCCGTCTGCACCAGCGCCTCGGCCGCCGCCGCTCCCGCGCGGCAGACCTACCCGTCGTTCGCGTCGTACGTGCGCGCCCGCCAGCCGGTCCTGCTGCGCACCGCCCGCTCGCTGACCGCGAACCCGAGCGACGCCGAGGACCTGCTGCAGACCGCGCTCGCCAAGACCTATGTGGCCTGGGAGCGGATCGAGGACCAGCGGGCGCTCGACGGCTATGTGCGCCGGGCGCTGCTGAACACCCGCACCTCGCAGTGGCGCAAGCGCAGAGTGGACGAGTTCGCCTGCGAGGAGCTGCCCGAGCCGGAGCCCGTGCCCGGCGGCGACGACCCGGCCGAGCGGCAGGCGCTGCACGACGCCATGTGGCGGGCGGTCCTGCGGCTGCCGGCACGGCAGGGGGCGATGGTCGTCCTGCGGTACTACGAGGATCTCAGCGAGGCCCAGACCGCCGAGGTGCTCGGCGTGTCGGTGGGCACGGTGAAGTCGGCGGTCTCCCGCGCGCTGGGCAAGCTGCGCGAGGACCCGGAGCTGGTACTGGTCCGCTAGCCGCGGCAACGGTCCCCGAGGATGAGTGTTCCCGCTCAGTGACACACCCCCTAGTGACATACCGCCTGGTATGTGCGCAGAATCAGCGCACCGCCCTACCGCCGTGTAGGGCCACCGCGTAGGCAATGTCGCCCGGGAGGACCACCGTGCTGGCCACCATGCAGGACGTACCGCTGCTGATCTCCAGGATCCTGACCCACGGGTCGACGGTCCACGGCTCCTCACGGGTGACCACCTGGACCGGGGAACCGGAACCGCACCGGCGCACCTTCGCCGAGGTCGGCACCCGCGCCGCGCAGCTGGCGCACGCCCTGCGGGACGAGCTGGGGGTGACCGGCGACGACCGGGTGGCCACGCTCATGTGGAACAACGCCGAGCACGTCGAGGCGTACTTCGCGGTCCCCTCCATGGGCGCCGTCCTGCACACGCTGAACCTGCGGCTGCCCGCCGAGCAGCTGGTGTGGATCGTCAACCACGCCGCCGACCGGGTCGTCCTCGTCAACGGCTCCCTCATCCCGCTGCTCGCCCCGCTGCTGCCGAAGCTGCCCACGGTCGAGCACATCGTCGTCTCCGGGCCCGGCGACCGCGCCCCGCTGGCGGGCGGCACCGCCCGGGTGCACGAGTACGAGGACCTGATCGCGGACCGGCCCACCGCCTACGACTGGCCGGAGCTGGACGAACGCCAGGCCGCCGCCATGTGCTACACCTCCGGCACGACCGGCGACCCCAAGGGTGTGGTCTACAGCCACCGTTCGATCTACCTGCACTCCCTCCAGGTCAACATGGCCCAGTCGATGGGCCTGACCGACCAGGACACCTCGCTCGTCGTCGTCCCGCAGTTCCACGTCAACGCCTGGGGGCTGCCGCACGCCACCTTCATGACCGGCGTCAACATGCTGATGCCGGACCGGTTCCTGCAGCCGGCCCCGCTCGCCGGGATGATCGAGCACGAGCGGCCCACCCACGCGGCGGCCGTCCCGACCATCTGGCAGGGCCTGCTCGGCGAGCTGCAGACCAGGCCGCGGGACGTCTCCTCGCTCACCCAGGTCACCATCGGCGGCTCGGCCTGCCCGCCCTCCCTGATGGAGGCGTTCGACCGGTTCGGCATGCGCGTCTGCCACGCCTGGGGCATGACGGAGACCTCCCCCCTGGGCACGGTGGCCCGGCCGCCGGCCCACGCCGTCGGCACCGACGAGGAGTTCGGCTACCGGCTCACCCAGGGCCGCTTCCCGGCGAGCGTCGAGGCCCGCCTCACCGGCCCCGGCGGCGAACGCCTGCCCTGGGACGGCGAGTCGGCGGGCGAGCTGGAGGTGCGCGGGCCGTGGATCGCGGGCGCGTACTACAACGGCCCCGACGCCCCGCCCCTGCGCCCCGCGGACAAGTTCAGCGCGGACGGCTGGCTGAAGACCGGTGACGTCGGCACCATCTCCCCCGACGGCTTCCTCACCCTCACCGACCGGGCCAAGGACGTCATCAAGTCCGGCGGCGAGTGGATCTCCTCGGTCGAGCTGGAGAACGCGCTGATGTCCCACCCGGACGTCGCCGAGGCCGCCGTGGTCGCCGTACCGGACGAGAGGTGGGGCGAGCGGCCGCTGGCCACGGTGGTCCTCCGTCCGGGCGCGACCACCGACTTCGCGACCCTGCGCACCTTCCTCGCCGACGAGGGCGGCATCGCCAGGTGGCAGCTCCCCGAACGCTGGACGACCATCGACTCGGTCCCGAAGACCAGCGTCGGCAAGTTCGACAAGAAGGTCCTCCGCAGCCGGTACGCGGAGGGCGCCCTGGACATCACCCACCTCTGAGGGGGCTCCGCCGGGGCGGGGGCCGGTGGTGGGGGCCGGCGGCCTGGTCACCGCCGGGCCGCCGGGGGCTGGATCAGCCACCCCCGGCCCGCCGCCGACGGGGGCCGGGGGTGGCCGGTGGCCGCCGAGTGAGGTGGCGGCGGGCGCGTGCCGCCGACGCGGGCCCCGTGTGGCGTCGGGCTGATCGCCGCGGGCCCCGTGTGGCGTCGGGCTGATCGCCGCGGGCTGCCGGCGCCGGTCCGGCATGGTGTCGGTACCGTCCACCGTCCACCGTCCGCGGTCCGCGGTCCGCGGTCCGATGCCGGCGCCGGTCCGCCGCGGTGCGTTGGTGCGGCCGCCCGCGTGGCGTCCGCGTGGCGCCCGCGTTGGCCGCCGCGTACTGCCAGTGGCGACCCCCCGTGCCGCCTCGCTGCCGCTGTCGCGTGGCGTTCGTATCGGCTGCCGGTTCGCTGTCGGTACCGGCCGTGGCAGGCGTCGGTGTCGCCGACGACGCGCTGTCAGCGCCGCCTGCCGCGCCCCGCCGGGGCGCAGGCGTGGGCCCGCCGCACCGTGCAGGTGTCGGCCACCGCACCCCGCCCCGCGTCAGCGTCGGCGGCCCCCCGTCGTCGTGGTCCAGCCCAGTACCAGCCACACGGCCGCCACCGCGCACACCCCGGGCCAGCCCCAGTGGCCGTAGGCGGGGCCCGCGGCGGCCGAGGCGAGGGCGCCGCCGGCGAAGCCCGAGACGACGTAGGCCGTGTTGGCGGTGGCCGGGGTGGACGTCGTCGTCAGGGCCAGGGTCTGGTTGGCGACATGGGAGCCCACCAGGGCCGCGTGGATCGCGATCGCGGCGGCGAACAGCGCCGGCAGTACCTGCCCGCCGAGCCAGAACAGCGGTACGGCGACAGCGGCCAGCACATACGCGGCGCCGACGACCCGCCCCGCGCCGAACCGGTCCACCAGCCCGCCCGCAAGCGGCGCCACCGCGCTGGCGGTCAGCCCGAACAGGCCGAAGAGCCCGGCGGTCGCGGTGGACAGCCCGTACCCCGGTCCCGTCAGCAGCAGCGCCAGCGAGGTCCACAGGGCGCTCCACGCCCCGAACATCCCCGCCTGCCGCAGGCACGCCCGTCGCAGGTCGGGCGAGCGCCGCAGCAGCCCCGGCAGCTCGGCGACGCCGGAGAACAGCCCGCCCCGCCGTACCCGCCGCTCGACCGGCAGGGCCAGCGCGGTGGCCAGCCCCAGGACCAGGGTCAGTACGGCCGACCCGGCGAACACCCAGCGCCAGCCGAAGGCCTGCCCGGCCAGCCCGCCGAGGACACGGGCCGCGACGATTCCGGTGAACAGCCCCGCGATGACGGCCGCGACATGCCGGGCGCGCCGGTCGGCCGGGGCGCGCGCGGCCACCAGCGGTACGAGCAGCTGCGGTACGACCGTCGCCGCGGAGGCGACGAACACGGCGGCGGCCAGGGCCCCGGTGCCCGGGGCGACGGCCGCGACGAGCAGCGCCGCCGTGGTGGCGACCGAGAGCCAGCCGACCAGCGGCCGGCGGTCGACACGGTCGCCGAGCGGGGCGAAGAAGAGCAGACCGGCCGCGTAGCCGAACTGGGCCACCGAGGCGATCCAGGCGACGGCCGCGGGGACGGTGCCGAAGTCGTGCGCGATCAGCGGCAGCAGCGGGGCCGCGAGGTAGATGTTGGCGGCCGTGACGGCGGTGCAGACGGCGATCAGGAGAAGGAAGAGGGTGCCGGAGGAGGACTCCTCGCGGCCGGGTATCCGGACCCCGGGTGCCCGGCGGGCGCTGGTGGCTGACGGCATGAGGGGACGCACTCCTTAGAGCCGACTCGCACAACTAACTGGTTGGTTGAAACTCCCCAACAGCATGTACCGCCCCCGCATTCCCAGTCAACCAACCAGTTGGTTACGCCCCACCACGCGACCTACCCTGTCCCCATGGCACCAGTGAGGGACCCCGAGGCCACCAAGGCCCGTATCTTCGACGCGGCGGTCGCCGAGTTCGCCCGGCACGGCATCGCGGGCGCCCGCATCGACCGCATCGCCACCGCGGCCAAGGCCAACAAGCAGCTGATCTACGCCTACTTCGGCAACAAGGCTGAGCTGTTCAGCAAGGTCCTCGGCACCCGCATGGTCGACCTTGCGGCGGCCGTCCCCGTCGACCCCGACGACATCGAGGGCTGGGTCGACCGCCTCCTCGACTACCACGCCACCCATCCCGAACTGCTGCGCCTGCTCTTCTGGGAGGGCATCGAGTACGGCAGCGCCGAACTGCCCGACGAGTCGGCCCGCCAGGACCACTACGCCCGCAAGGTCGCCGCGCTGGCGGACGGCCAGGCCCGGGGCGTCATCACGGACGCCATCCCGGCCGGCGACCTGCTGCTCCTGATCACCGCGCTGGCCAACTGGATGGCCGTGGTCCCGCAGATGCGGCGCATCCTCGTCGGCACGCGGGACGCCGACCGCGACCGCCTGCGGGACTCCGTCAAGGAGGCGGTCCGCAGACTGGTCGCCCGCTAGCAGCGACCACGGCCGTACGGCGCCGGCGCGGGGCGTCGGCGACCGACGACAACGCCGCAGATGCGCGTGCCGGCCCCGCGACGCCGGCAGGTCCGGGGGAGGGCCTAGTTCGTGCCGATCCGGGCCAGCAGGTCCACGATCCGCGTCTGCACCTCGGCGCTGGTCGAGCGCTCGGCGAGGAACAGCACGGTCTCGCCCGAGGCCAGCCGGGGCAGGTCGGCCGGATCGACCGCGGCCGTGTAGACGACCAGCGGGGTGCGGTTGAGCTGCCCGTTCGCCCGCAGCCAGTCCACGATCCCGGCCCGCCGGCGGTGCACCTGCATCAGGTCCATCACCACCAGGTTCGGCCGGAACTGCCCCGCCAGCGTCACCGCGTCGTTGTCGTTCGCCGCCCGCGCCACCTGCATCCCGCGCCGCTCCAGCGTCGAGGTCAGCGCCAGCGCGATCTCCGCGTGCTCCTCGATGAGCAGCACCCGCGGCGGATGCTGCTCGCTGTCCCGCGGAGCCAGCGCCTTCAGCAGGACGGCCGGATCGGCGCCGTACGCCGCCTCGCGCGTCGCCTGCCCCAGCCCGGCCGTGACCAGCACCGGCACCTCGGCGGCCACCGCGGCCTGACGCAGCGACTGCAGCGCGGTCCGCGTGATGGGCCCGGTCAGCGGGTCCACGAACAGCGCGGCGGGGAAGGCCGCGATCTGCGCGTCGACCTCCTCGCGCGAGTGCACGATGACCGGCCGGTAGCCACGGTCGCTCAGCGCCTGCTGGGTCGTCACGTCCGGCGCGGGCCACACCAGCAGCCGGCGCGGGTTGTCCAACGGCTCCGGGGGCAGCTCGTCGTCCAGCGGCTGCGGACGCGGCGTGTCCGCCACCTCCACGGCCCCGCCGGGACCGTCCAGCGGCTCCGGCCCCTCGGCGGCGTCGGGCCCCGGGGCACCTATGGCGTACGACCGCCCGGCCCCCTCGGTGCCCGCGACCGGCCGGGGCTGCCCGCCGAGCGAGGGCTGCGCCACCGCCGGCTGCCCGGCGAGCGACGCCTGTCCGCCGAGGGACGGCTGCCCGGGCGCCGGTTCGGCCGACGGGTGCGGCCGGGCCGCCTGGTCGGGCTGCGGCGGTGACGGCGGCTGCGCCTGCGGCTCGGGGCGGGTGGCCGGGTCGGGGGGCGTGCCCAGCTTGCGCCGCCGGCCGGAACCGCCCGGCGCGTGCGGCGGCGGGGTCGCCGTCGGCTGCTGCACCTGGGCGGCCTGTCGCGCGAACGGCACACCCTGCCCGAGCGTGCGCACACTGATCGCCCGGCCCTGCGTCGAGTCCGGGTCGACCGGCACACCTGCGGCCTCGGCGGGCAACGGCTGCGCGGCCGCCACGGCGGCCCCGGCGCCCGGCCACTGCTGCGGGGCGCCGGCCACCGCGGCCTGGACGCCCTGCGGACCCACGGGAACCTGTCCGGTCCCGGCGGGCGGGGTGCCGTTGCCCTGCGCGGGTACGGCGGCCTGCCCCGGAACGGCGGCACCGGGCTGCCCGGGAGCCGGCTGGGCGGCCGTGCCCTGCGCGGGAACGCCGGGCGCCTGAGGGTGAGCCGGCGGTACGGCCGTGCCCGGCGGGACCTGCCCGGGGGCGGCCGCCGCCGGAGGGGGCCCCGGCGGGGTCTGCCCGGGCACGGCGCCCGGCGCCACCGCCCGCGCGGCCTCGGCCGGCTGGGCCACGGCCCGGCGCCGTCGGCCGGTCGGAGCACTGGTGGGATGCGGCTGCGGCGGGGTGTGCTCGTCGGCCTGGTCGAGCGGTACGGCGTCGTGCCGGCCGTCGTCACCCGCGAGCCCCTCGCCGGACACCGCCACCGGCCCGGGCACCTGCGCCTGAGCCGGCACCGGAGCTTGAGCCCGACCCGGCACCTGGGCCTGCGCCTGCCCGGCCACCGGCACCTGCCCCGGCACCTGCCCGGGCTCCTGAGCCTGCCCGGCAACCTGCGCCTGACCGGGCAGCGGCCCGGCACCGACCGCCGGACCGACGCGCGGTCCCGCGTCGGCGGCCGTACCCGCACCCGGCACGGCCGGGGCACCGGCGCCCGGCACGGCCGGGGCACCGGCACCCGGCACGGGCGGGGCACCCGCCGCCGGTGCGGAAAGACCGTCACCCGGAGCCACCGGGACACCGGCGTTCGCTCCCGCGGGCGCACTCGCCCCCGGGACCACCGGCGCGGCGGTACCCACGGCGGGGACCACCCCGTTCGCCGGCTCGGCGGGAACCGTCCCGTCGGCCGGCTCGGCAGGCACTGCCCCGCCCGTCGGTTCGCCGGGGGCGCGGTCGGCCTCGGCCGGCGGCAGGGCGAAGACCGTACGCGCGCCCGCCTCCTGCGCCGCGGCCCGCTCCGCCGCGGCGGCCAGCGCCCGCCGGCGCCGTCCGCCCGGCTGCGCGCCCTCCGCCGCGTCCCCACCCTGCGCCGGCTCGCCGCCGGCCGCGGGAAGGGCCGGGGGCAGGGCGGCCTGCGGGGCGTCGGGGTCGCGGCGGGCGCGCCGGCCGGTGGGCGCGGGCACGCCCTGCGGCGGCACGGTGCCACCGAGCCCCGTACCCGCGGCGGCGGCCCCCGCGCTCTGCTCGGCCGCGGTCATCACGGCACCCTCGGCCACCCCCGAGCCGTCACCGGCGTCACCGGTGTCACCCGCGTCATCGGCGGGCCGCCCGCGGCGCCGCCCGGTCCCGCCGGACGCGCCCTCCGCGGTCTCGGCCTCGGCCGGAACCACGGCGGCCTCCTCGGCGGGCGCGCCGGCCCGCCGCCGGCGCCGCCCGGTCGGTACGGCCGCCTCGGCCTCGCCGGAGTCGCCGGTGTCATCTGGGTCACCCGCGCCGTCCGCGTCACCGTCAAGGAAGGCGTCCGTGGAGGCCCGTCGGGCCCGCCGACGACCGCCCCCGGCGTCCTGCTCACCCGTGCCGGAGTCGCCCGGGGCGCCCTCCGCGCCGTCCGGGGCCTGCACCGCGCCCGCGCCGCCGCCGAGGGGCACCTCCAGCACGTACGCGCTGCCGCTCATGCCCGGCACCTCGTGCGTCTGGAGCACGCCCCCGTGGGCGCGCACGATCCCGCGCACGATCGGCTCGTGCACCGGGTCTCCGCCGGCGTACGGGCCGCGCACCTCGATACGCGCGACCTCACCGCGCTGCGCGGCGGCCACGACGACGGTGTTGTCCAGGTAACCGCCCGCCGAGACGGGCGTGTTGCCGGTGGCGTCGACCCCGGCGACGTCCGCGACGAGGTGCGCCAGCGCGGTCGCGAGCCGCCGCGCGTCGACCTCGGCCTCGATGGGCGGGGCGTGCACGGCGAACTGCACGCGCCCCGGACCGATCAGCTCGACGGCCCCGTCCACACCCGCGGCGACGACGGCGTCCAGCATCACCTTCGTACGGGCGATGTCCTCGGCGCCCGCGTCCAGCCGCTGGTAACCGAGGACGTTGTCGATGAGGGTCGTGATGCGCGAGTAGCCGGCCGAGAGGTGATGGAGAACCTGGTTGGCCTCGGGCCACAGCTGACCGGCGTCGTCGGCGGCGAGCGCGGACAGCTCGTGGCGCAGTTCGTCCAGCGGTCCGCGCAGCGAATCGGCGAGCAGCGTGAGCAGCTGCTCGTGCCGCCCGGCGAGTGCCTCGTAACGGTCCTTCTCCCGCTCGGCGAGGGAGGCGTACCGCTCCTCGCCGGCCGCAAGCTCCTCCGCGTGCTGCTCGCGCAGCTCCTCGACCTCGGTGACGTGCTGCTGGCGCAGCGCGGTCAGGTCGGAGGCGTGTTCCTCGGCGAGGCGGTCCAGCTCTTCGGCGTGCGCCGTCTCCAGCGCGGCCTTCTCCTCGACCAGGGTGTCGTACGGCCGCCGGTCGGTGAAGGTCATCACGGCGCCGACGAGCTGGTCCCCGTCCCGCACCGGCGCGGTGGTCAGATCGACCGGCACCTTCTTGTCGCCCTTGGACCACAGCACCTGCCCGCGCACCCGGTGCTTGCGCCCCGAACGCAGGGTGTCGGCGAGCGGCGACTCGTCGTACGGGAAGGGCGAGCCGTCGGCACGGGAGTGCAGCACCAGCGTGTGCAGCTCCTTGCCGCCCAGCTCACCGGCCCGGTAACCCAGTATCTGGGCGGCGGCCGGATTGACGAGCACGATCCGCCCGTCGGTGTCGGTGCCGACGACGCCTTCCGAGGCCGCCCGCAGGATCATCTCGGTCTGCCGCTGCGAGCGGGCCAGCTCGGCCTCGGTGTCGACGGTCCCGGACAGGTCCCGGACCACGATCATGAGCAGCTCGTCGCCGGTGTAGCCGTAACCGTCGTACGCCTGCTGCCCGTTCTCCAGGTTGGCGCTGGTGACCTCGACGGGGAACTCGGCCCCGTCGGTCCGCCGTGCCACCATCCGGGTCGGCTTGGTCCGGCCCCGCGGGTCCATGTGGTCGGGCCGCCGCATCGACCCGGGGATCAGCCGGGAGTCGAACTCGGGCAGCAGATCGAGCAGCCCGCGCCCCACCAACGCCGTACCGGGCGCCTCGAAGGCCTCCAGCGCGATGGTGTTCGCGTTGACGACGGTTCCGTTGGCGTTGACCAGGACCAACGCGTCCGGCAGCGCGTCGAGTATGGCTGCGAGGCGAGCAGCGCCTCGGGATGGCCTGCTGCTCACGAGTCGCCTTCCTCCCTGTTACCGCACCTTGCCGACCGCTCGGGCCATCTTGCCAACCGGCCCGCGACGTGTCACGCGAGGGAGTCTAAGGGCACGGGTCGCGCTCGCGGCGCCGGATGAGAGGGAGGTCCCACGAGGAAGTGACGGCGAACGCGTGACCGCATGGGCCGACTCCGCGAGACCTTCTCCGGACCTTTACGGAACCGATGCGTCCGCCCAGCGCCCCGCGGACCCCCGAGCGGGCCCCTACGACGGGCCGCCCGGCTTCGGCAGCAGCGGCACCATCCGGTCCCACCGTCCGATCTCGCACCCGTTGCCCCGGCCGTACGACGCGTCGACCGGGCGTCCGGCCCAGGTCCCGGTGACCCGGGCGGTGGCCGGGCCGCCGTAGAGCATGGTGCAGGTGCTGTCGGGGGGCACCGGCGCGAAGGGATCCCGGCCCCAGCGCGTGTGCTCGTCCAGCACCCGGCAGGCCCCGGCGGCATCCGGGTGCGTGCCGGCGGCGGGATGGCAGGACACCTCGTACGTCCCGTCCCGCCCGGCCCCGGCGTGCCGGACCACGACGGTGAGGTGGTCCCCCCGGTCCTCGGGCCGCACGGGCGGCGGCAGGGCGCCCGCCGCGGCGGCGGGCGCGGCGGTGAGAGGGGCGAGGGGGACGAGGGGCGCGACGGCGCACAGGGACGTCAGCAGAAGGCGCCGTCCGGCGCCCGGCAGCACAGAGACCATGCCCGGTCCAACGCGGATCCGGCACAGACGTTGCGCCCGACCCCTCCCTCGGCCCTCCTCCGGCCCGCCCCGCCGGGCGAAGCCCTTTGCCCTGCGGCCCGAGTGCCTAGTACCGTGGGGGGCGATTGGTGACGCGGTGCTCGACTGTGTCATCATCTGCACGCACCACTCGCGCGCTCGCGTGAGCGGTTGTGCTGGAGGCGTCGCCTAGTCCGGTCTATGGCGCCGCACTGCTAATGCGGTTTGGGCCTTAAAGCCCATCGAGGGTTCAAATCCCTCCGCCTCCGCCCCTATCCCGAAGCCCCGGTCCCCAGGACCGGGGCTTCGGCGTTCCCAGGGTTCGGGTCCCACCCCCGGGACTCTGGACGTTTTCGCAGGTCACAAGGGGTGTGCGGATCGGATTTCACATGACGGCGGCAGTCATGTAATGTTCTTCCTGTCGCCGCGAGCGGGCCGAAAGGACCGGGAGCGGGGGCAAAACAAAAGAACAAGCACTCGTAGCTTAACGGATAGAGCATCTGACTACGGATCAGAAGGTTGCAGGTTCGAATCCTGCCGAGTGCACAACAGACCAGAGGCCCTGTGGAGTGATTCACAGGGCCTCTGGCTTTTGCCTTGCCGTCAGTGTCTGACGGCAACCGACTCAGTGGGCGGATGCGGAGCCGCTCAGACGGCTACGCGGACGCAGGCCACGCCGTCGTCATCGTCCGGCCCGCTGCCGTCGCCCTCAGCGCGTCGCCGACGCGGTCGAAGGCGGAGCGCTGGGAGTCGAGCCGTACGAAGGTGTAGATGTCCATGGGCCCACGGTTCAGCTCAGGGCCTTACCGACCTCGTAGATCGTGGGTCTGTCCTCGGGCGCCGGGCTGAGCATGGCGTCGATCAGTTCGCCCAGCTCGCCATCCGCCTTCACAGGCCGACGCTTGCCGCTTGCAACTGCCCTTCTCTGCTCAAGGCGCGGTGCGTCGTCCGGATACTCGACAGCCCGCCAGCCCGTGGCGGAGATGAGCAGGGAGGCGCCGAGGGCGTAGACGTCGGCTTCCTGCGTAGGCTCTGCCTCTCCGGTCGCGACCACGCTGCGCGCGATCTCCGGCGCCTCGTAGTGGACGAGGCAGCCGCGGAAGGGGAAGTCGTACCCCTCGGGGACGCGTCCGCCGCGCGCCAAGGCCAGGTCGATGAGGTGCGTCCGCTGCGGCCCGATGATGAAGTGTGCGGGCTGCACATCGCCGTGGGCCCAGCCTTTGCCGTGCAGTTCGGCCAGCGCCTCTACGCAGCCGAGGGCCGCGCTGGGATGAGGTTCTGAACGAGAGTCCGGCTCACGACAGGGCTTCCACAGCTCGTACAGGTCGAGTCCTTCGTGCCACGGCTGGAAGTTCCAGGTGCCCAGCTCCCATTCGCCGTACGCGAAGTCATCGAGGCCGAGTCGGTACAGCACGGCCCCTTCGCGTGCGGGGGCGAGGGCCGTCCAGGGCTGGGCAGGCCAGTCGGCCGTAGCCTCGATCGGGTAACCGACCTTCACGGCGTACTGCCCCCGATGGCTCTCGACCTCCCAGACCATCGAGCCCCGACGATTGACGACCAGGCGCTGGGCCTCGGGCTTCAGTGCGTCGAGCACGACGATCGGCAGTTCAGGGGGTGTCCCGGACAACGTCTGTTCTCCTTCCGGGCGACGCGGCCGACCCCGCATCGAGGCCGGCCGCGTCGCTGGTGTCGTGTCGCTATGCCTGACCGTACGGACGGCCGCAGTCCGAGTCGCACTGCGCCAGGTTCGTGCCGTCCACGGTCCAGAGGTCGTCGAAGACCATGAACCCGGTCGCCTTCATCGCGTGGGCGGAGGCGGCGACCTTCTTCGGGTCACGGGGCCCTCCGCCCGGCTTCGGGTTGTGGTGGAGGAAGCGGCCGGCGGACCGCTCGCACAGGTCGGCGTACTCCTTCGTGTGCAGGATGAGCGCGTGCAGACCGAGGTCCACGTCGTCCGACGGGACCATGGGAACGGTCGCGGTCGCGGCGGTGACCACGAAGGCCACCGCCTGGTCCGCGATCCGCTCGGCCCGCTCGCGGGACTGCCCGTCGTGGACGATCACGAAGTGGGTGAGGCTGTCGAACAGCTCCTCACCAGCCACTGCGCGACCGGTCTTCTGGTCGTTGGCTGTTGCCGTCATGCGAATACTCCTTGAGTGTCACTGTGCTCTGGCACTTGCGCCCGCATCGGTCGCCGAGGCACGGCCTATGGCGACCGGGGGATGGAAGGCCGACCCCGAACGGGGAAGGGGAGCCAGGGAAGGTGGCACCCCGTGCCGGGCTGCCGGTCTACTGGCTGGTGCCGATGGCCATGCCGATCACCGGGCCAGACGATCCGCTGATCATGATGATGAACAGGACCCCGGCATACCGGCCGATGGCGCGCATCACAGGCCGTCCCGGCTGTTGCCGTTCTTGATGGCCAGGCGGGCGCTCAGTTCTTCCCTCGGGGTCGGGGCCACCACGTTGTCCGGCAGGGCATCCCACTCGACGCCGCCGCCGACGGGCCTTATCTGCACCCTGGCGCCGACCTCGCCCATGACGACGCCGATACGTCCACTGGCAGTGTCCTTCGCCAGTTCACCGATGCCTGGTCTGGTCTGCTGGTTGCTCACCATGCGGACGAGCATTCTGCCGCTCATCAGGACGTCGGAACCTCCGACAAACCCCACTTCGGGACGTCCCGCGTCGAGTAGAACGTCCCTAGTGCCGTCCCCGGGTGTCAGGAGAGATTGGGATGCCGAACGAGAGGTTACGTGCTGCCATGGCGGCCGGCGGCTGGACGTATGCCGCCCTTGCGGACAAGGTCGAAGTCGACCCCAAGTCCGTTGAACGGTGGGTCAATCTGGGGCGTACGCCGCGCCGTGCCACAGCCATGCTGGCAGCGGAAACACTAGGAGAAGACGTGCACGCTCTATGGCCCGCGCTCCGGCAGGCGCGTCCTGCCCGCGCTGTCAGTCCGGAACTTGTGGCCCTCTACGACCAGCGGGCGGACATCCCCGTGTCGACCTTCGTGGACATGCTGACCCAGGCCCGCGAGCGGATTGACGTGTTGGTGTACGCCGCCGTCTTCCTGCACGAGGCGTACCCGCGACTCAATGACCTACTGCGAGAGCGGGCGGACGACGGGTGTGTGGTCCGTATCGCGATCGGCGACCCGGACAGTGCGAATGTCCAACAGCGCCGCGCGGAGGAGAGGTTCGGCCACGGGATCGAGTCCCGTTGCCGACTCGCCCTCATGCACTACCGCCCGCTTGCCGGGGTACCTGGCATCGAGGTGCGCACCCATGCCACCACGCTCTACAACTCGATCTATCGTGCGGATGACCAGGCACTGGTCAATACCCATGTCTGGGGCGTGAACGCCTATGGCGCTCCCGTGTGGCATCTCCGGCGCAGCGGGAAGGGCGGCATGTTCGACACCTACACCAGCAGCTTCGACGCGGTGTGGGAAACCGCGACGCCGGTTCGAGAGGGGTGACCATGGCACGGACCGAGTACTACGACGACCCAGCGGCACCGGAGCCGAACAGCCTGGTTGTCGCGGCGTCCGCCGTGGTCACCGACGACGAAGGGCGCGTACTCCTTCAGCGCCGCCGGGACAACGATCTCTGGGCGCTCCCGGGTGGCGGTATGGAGATGACCGACTCACTCCCGGGAACGGCCGTCCGCGAGGTGAAGGAAGAAACCGGTCTGGACGTGGAGATCACCGGGCTCGTGGGCACGTACACCGACCCTCGCCACGTCATCGCCTACTCGGACGGTGAGGTGCGCAGGCAGTTCAACGTCTGCTTCACCGCCCGCGTGGTCGGTGGCCGGCTCGCGATCTCGGACGAGTCCACGGAGCTGCGGTTCGTCCGGCCGGAGGAGATCGACCAACTGCCGATGCACCACACGCAGCGACTGCGGATCCGCCACTTCCTGGAACACCGGGAGCGGCCCTACCTCGGGTGATCTGACCTGGGACACCCGCGAAGGTGCGAGTCGGTGCCACCGGCAAACCTGACGGCAACGACGGCACACAGAGACCGTTGATCACGACCGTCAGCGATCAGCCGGGAGGAAGGCGGAGCCTCCGCTGGCCAACCTGCCCGATCCTACGGATCAGAAGGTTGCAGGTTCGAATCCTGCCGAGTGCACACAGACAAGAGGCCCCGGATAACTCCGGGGCCTCTTGCGTTTCAGGGGCGAGTGCGGCCACCTCTTCCTCGCCGGCACGTGTGGCGCGTGTTCCGGAGCGGGATCACCCGGAGGCCGCGGGACGTAGCGCAGTGGTCGACGCGAGCGGTCTCCAGAACCGCGGGGTCCGCGGCCTGCGCCATAGTCCCGAGGTGGCTCCCGGGGACCTTTGTGCCCACCCCCCTTGACCGCGGACCTCGAAGGTTCTCTGACCGGTCTCTCTCCGCCGGGCAAGCTAACAGGGGGCACTGACAACGGTGCCGCGGCCGGGAGTTGGCCCCGGATCATTCCGGGGTCCGGCGGGTTCGGGGCTGCTCAGCACTCCTCGTCCGGGTCGTTCCGGTTCAGCTTCTCCAGGTATTCGTGCGCCAGGTCAGTGGCGCGGGTGAACCAGTCGGTGATGATCGCCAGTTCGGCCGGGGAGTAGTCGGCGAAGAGGGCCGTCAGGCGCTTGTAGTGCCCCGCGTACACCGCCTCGACGCGGGTGACGGCGTCCGGTACGGCGGCCACGCGGACCCGGCGGCGGTCCGTGGGGTCGGGGAGGCGGGTGACGTAGCCGGCGCGTTCCAGGCGGTTGAGGATGCCGGTGACCGCGCCGGTGGTGACGTGGGCGCGGGCCGCGAGGTCGCCCGCCGTCAGCAGGTCGTCGCCGGCCTCCAGCACGAAGCCGAAACAGGTCAGGTCGGTGACGGTCAGTCCCAGCCGCCGGGCCAGCTCCTGCTGTCCGATGAGGTGGGCGGCGATGAGGTGGTCCATCGCCGACAGTGCCTGGGCCGGGGTGGCGGGCGGGCGCGGCGTGCCGTGCATCTTACGTAATCCCTTAGTTCGTGAGATATTCGGAGTGAAAACTTCTTAGTTCGTGAGGTACTCGGGTATTCGTTTCGTCGCTGGAGGCGGCTCCATGAGTCTGTACGACGAGGGTCACACGATCGCCGGCTGGACCGGCTTCGGCATCGCGGCCGTGGGCGGCGCTGTGGCCGGGTGGGGGGTGTGCGCGGCCTCGCTGCCACTGGTCACCGGCGGACTGGCCGTCGTCGCGGTGAGCGTTCTGGTCACCTGGGCCCTCCATCTCTCCGGCTGGGGCAAGCCTCCCGGCGTGCGGCCGCGCGGGCAGTGGGGGATGCGGGTCCGCGACGCGCAGGCCCGCGAGGGCCACGCGGGATGCGTCGGCTGCCGGCTCGCGGGGCGGGGCCGGGTGCGGCGGTCCGGGGTGCCGACGCCGGAGACGGTCCCTGCCGGATCGGTCCCTGCCGGATCGGCCCCCCTGTCCCCTGTCGAGTGAACGAGCTCTCTCCGCACGGCGATTGCGTCTCGCCGGCCCCGGCTTCCGGCGTGGAGGTGATGCTCGACGGACGGGCGGAACGACACCCCGCCGGAACAGCCGGCGGGGCGCGGGCAGGACGCGACCGACATCGACGGCTTCGTGTTCGCGGCCACGGGGACGCGGGGACGGAGGCTGACGCTGCCGGACGGGGAGCACGGGTTGTCAGACCCACCCTCTACCCTCACGAGTGATGGCACAGGTCTGGAGGTGCACGGGACTGCGGTGGGCGGCAGGTGGTCCGGTGCTGGAGTGGGACGGCGGGCGGCGTAGTGCGCTGCCCCGGGGGAAGCGGGTCGCGTTCGGCGTGCCGGAGGGGGGTGTGCGCGGGTGTGTGGGGGCGCGGGGGCATGCCTGTGCGGTGGGGGCGGTCGTGCCGGGACGGAGTACGGGGGCCCGGTGCGAGGAGTGTGCGCGGCTGGACCGGGCGCACTCCGTGGCCGCCGACACGATCGCCGACGATCCTCGGCAGTACCGCGTGTACCTGGCGTGGTTCGGGCCGGGCATGGTGAAGGTCGGCATCACCGCCGTCGAGCGGGGCCCGGCGCGGCTGCTGGAGCAGGGGGCCGTGAGCTTCAGCTGGCTGGGCACCGGCCCGCTGATGGCCGCGCGGCGCACCGAGGAGTTGCTGCGGGCCGCGCTCCGGGTGCCGGACCGGATTCCGTACGCCGAGAAGCGGGCGGTGCGGGCCGCCCTGCCGGCGACACGGGAGGAGCGGGCCGCCGAGGTGCGGGAGCTGCACGCGCGGGCCGTCGCACTGGCCGGATGGCCGGAGACCCTCCGGCCGGAGCCCTGCGAAGTCGTGGATCACGTGCGGGCTTTCGGGCTGGGAGGGCCGGAGACGTTCGGCGGACTCGGCGATCCCGTGACAGCCTTCGACGCCGGGCCCGCGCCGTTCGGTGAGGTCGTGGAGCTGGTGCCCGGCGCCGGCGTCGGTGGGGAGCTGGTCGCGGCGGCCGGCCCCGATCTCCATCTGGCGGTCGGCGATCGTGGGGTCGTCGTCCTCGACACCCGGCTGATGACCGGCTGGGAGCTGGTGCCGCCGGGGCCGGCGGACGCCGGATGCGGGTTTCCCGTAAGGGAGTTCAGGCGGGAGCCGGACGGGTTGTTCTGACCCGGGGATTCCCTGGGAGACACCTGTGCGTTTCTCAGGGAAATCACAGATTCGTGAAAGCGTGCTCTCAGAGGACCCCGACAAGGTGTCCAGCATGACCACGACCTCGCCCCAGGGGCGCACCGAACTGCTCAGGCCGGACGGGAGCCCCGTCCGGGTGCTTGTGGTGGACGACGAGCTGTCGATCACCGAACTGCTGAGCATGGCTCTTCGTTACGAGGGCTGGCAGATCAGGAGCGCGGGGGACGGCCAGGGGGCCCTCCGGACGGCCCGCGAGTTCCGGCCCGACGCCGTCGTGCTCGACATGATGCTGCCCGACATGGACGGGCTCGCCGTCCTCGGCCGGCTGCGCCGCGAACTGCCGGATGTGCCCGTGCTGTTCCTGACCGCCAAGGACGCGGTGGAGGACCGTATCGCCGGGCTCACCGCCGGCGGCGACGACTACGTCACCAAGCCGTTCAGCCTGGAGGAGGTCGTGGCACGGCTGCGGGGGCTCATCCGCAGGTCCGGGGCCGCCGACCGGCGTTCGGACTCCGTGCTCGTCGTCGGGGACCTGACCCTGGACGAGGACAGTCACGAGGTCTCGCGGGCCGGGGACTCCATCCACCTCACCGCGACCGAGTTCGAGCTGCTGCGCTTCCTCATGCGCAACCCCCGGCGGGTGCTCAGCAAGGCGCAGATCCTGGACCGCGTGTGGTCGTACGACTTCGGCGGTCAGGCCAACGTGGTCGAGCTGTACATCTCCTACCTGCGGCGGAAGATCGACGCCGGGCGGGAGCCGATGATCCACACCCGGCGCGGCGCCGGTTATCTGATCAAGCCCGCCGTGTCATGAGCGGGCGACGACGGCCGCGTCCGCGGCGGCGCCCGAATCGGCGGGCGGGACAGCCGCGCACCCTGCGGACCCGGCTCGTCGTCGCGTCCGTGACACTGATCGCCGTGGTGTGCGCCGTGATCGGTACGGTCACCACGCTGGCGTTGCGCTCGCACCTGTACGACCAGCTGGACGGCCAGGTGGGGGAGGCCGGCAAGCGCCTGTCGGGACCCATGCGGCCCGGCGGCATGAGCGACTCCGGACTGACGGACCGGCTCACGGGCTTCGTCAAGGGGCCGACCCAGCCGGGGACCATCGCCGCCGAGGTCGCCGCCGACGGCACGGTCACCCGGGCGGTCTTCGCCCGGCAGGCCTCCGCCGACAAGGGCCCCTTCCAGCGCAACGACGCCGTCGCCCTCAGCGACGCCCAGAAGGCCGCCCTGGGCAGGGCGCCCACCACGGGCACGCACACCGTCGGGATCCCTGGCCTGGGCGACTACCTCGTGCGGTACGTCAACGGGACCGAGGGCACCTACTACGTGGCCCTGCCGACCGAGACGGTCGGCAACACGATCAACACCCTCGTCCTGGTCGAGATCAGCGTCACCGCCGCCGGGCTGGTCGCCGCCGCCATCGCCGGGTACGTGCTGGTCGGCCTCGCCACCCGCCCCCTGCGCAGGGTCGCCGCGACCGCCACCCGGGTCTCCGAACTCCCCCTGCACGCCGGCGAGGTGAACCTCAGCGAGCGGGTGCCGGACTCGGAGTGCGACCCGCACACCGAGGTCGGCCAGGTCGGTGCCGCGCTCAACCGCATGCTCGACCATGTGCACGGCGCCCTGCACTCCCGGCAGCAGAGCGAGACGCGGGTACGGCAGTTCGTCGCCGACGCCAGCCATGAGCTGCGCACACCCCTCGCCTCCATCCGCGGGTACGCCGAGCTGACCCGGCGCGGGCGCGAGCAGGTCGGCCCGGACACCCGGCACGCGCTCGGGCGGATCGAGTCCGAGGCCGGGCGGATGACCCTTCTGGTGGAGGATCTGCTGCTGCTGGCCCGGCTGGACGCCGGCCGGCCGTTGCAGTTCGAGCAGACCGATCTCATCCCGCTGGTCGTGGACACCATCAGCGACGCCCGCGCGGCCGGCATGGGCCACACCTGGCGGCTCGACCTGCCCGACGAACCGGCACCGGTGTCCGCGGACGCGGCCCGGTTGCAGCAGGTGCTGGTCAACCTGCTGGGCAACGCCCGCACCCACACCCCGCCCGGTACGACCGTCACCGCGCGCGTGCAGCGGCGCGGGCCGTGGATGTGCGTGGAGGTGGAGGACAACGGGCCGGGCATCCCGGCGTCGCTGCTGCCGCATGTCTTCGAGCGGTTCGCCCGCGGCGACTCGGCGCGCTCCCGGGCCACCGGGTCCACGGGGCTCGGGCTCGCCATCGTGCAGGCCGTGGCCGCCGCGCACGGCGGTGCCGTGACCGT
Organism: Streptomyces sp. NPDC023481; assembly: GCF_055560195.1. Classification (NCBI taxonomy): domain Bacteria; kingdom Bacillati; phylum Actinomycetota; class Actinomycetes; order Kitasatosporales; family Streptomycetaceae; genus Streptomyces; species Streptomyces sp. NPDC023481. The sequence continues at coordinate 113,221 of NZ_JBVHJE010000021.1, read as the reverse complement.
GGACAGCGTTCCGGGCCGCACGGTGTTCACCGTGCACCTGCCCGCCCTCGCGCCGGCCGTACCCGGCCCGGCGGCCGGGGCGAGTTGGTCCTCGCACTCGCCGGCACAGCACGACTCACAGGCCCAGCACAGTGCCACCACATGGGTGCGACAGGGCGGTTGACGAGAGTCGGGGCATGCGAACCGACTCTTCTCCCGGCACTTTGCCGGCGCGGGAGCACCTCCCGGCCGCAGCCGCCGGAACGCCTGTCCTGGACGTAGTGATCCCCGTCTACAACGAGGAGAAGGACCTCCAGCCGTGCGTCCGCAGCCTGCACGCGCACCTCACGCGCACCTTCCCGTACGCGTTCCGCATCACGATCGCGGACAACGCCTCCACGGACACCACCCCGCTGGTGGCGGCGCGGCTGGAGGCGGAGATCCCCGAGGTCGTCCACTTCCGCCTGGAGCAGAAGGGGCGGGGACGGGCGCTGCGGACGGTGTGGTCGGCGTCCGAGGCGCCGATCCTCGCCTACATGGACGTCGACCTGTCCACCGACCTCAACGCCCTGCTGCCGCTGGTGGCGCCGCTGATCTCCGGCCACTCGGACCTGGCGATCGGCTCCCGGCTCGCCCGCACCTCCCGGGTCGTACGCGGCCCCAAGCGGGAACTGATCAGCAGGGCCTACAACCTGATCCTGCGCGGTTCGCTCCAGGCCCGCTTCTCGGACGCGCAGTGCGGCTTCAAGGCGATCCGGCGCGATGTGGCGCAGGTGCTGCTGCCGCTGGTGGAGGACACCGGCTGGTTCTTCGACACCGAGATGCTGGTGCTGGCCGAGCGGGCGGGCCTGCGGATCCACGAGGTGCCGGTCGACTGGGTCGACGACCCGGACTCCACCGTGCACATCGTGAAGACGGCCACCGACGACCTCAAGGGCGTGTGGCGGGTCGGCAGGGCCCTGACCACCGGTTCGCTGCCGCTGGACCGGCTGGCCCGGCCCTTCGGTGACGACCCGCGCGACCGCGACCTGACCAACGTGCCCAAGGGGCTCGCCCGCCAGCTCGTCGGCTTCTGCGTGGTCGGCGGCCTGTCCACCCTCTTCTACCTGCTGCTGTACAGCGTGTTCCGGCAGTTCACCGGCTCGCAGTTCGCCAACGCGCTCGCGCTGCTGGTCTCCGCGGTGGCCAACACGGCAGCCAACCGCCGGCTTACCTTCGGCGTGCGCGGCCGGGGCGGCGCGGTCCGGCACCAGGCACAGGGCCTGGTGGTCTTCTGCATCGGCCTCGCCCTGACCAGCGGCTCGCTCGCCGCCCTCGGCGCGGCGGGCGGCAGCCCGGCGCACTCGACCGAGCTGGCGGTGCTGATCGCGGCCAACCTGGCGGCGACCGTGCTGCGCTTCCTGCTCTTCCGCGCCTGGGTCTTCCCGGACCGGGGGGAGCCGGAGCCGTCCCCGGCGGCCACCGCGCACACCCTGCCCGCACCGGCGTACGGCCCCGCGACCCCGTACGCCCCCCTGCCGCACCGCCCGGTACCGCACCGGCAGCAAACGCCCCGGCAGCAGACGTACCACCAGCAGCAGACCTTCGCGCGGGTGCAGCCCGTGCGGCACGACATCGACCCTGAGGACGCCCGATGACCAGTACGACCGTCTGGGGACCGCCCCCGGCCGCGCCCCCGCACGCCCCCGGGACCGGTGCGGCCGAGCTGCCCTTCCCGCGCAGGGTGTGGCGCGGCCGGCCCGAGGACCCCCGCTGGGCCCGCCCGGCCCTGCTCGGCCTGCTGGCCACCACCCTCCTGGCCTACCTGTACAACCTGAGCGCCTCCGGCTACGCCAACTCGTTCTACTCGGCGGCCGTCCAGGCGGGCAGCGCGTCCTGGAAGGCGTTCTTCTTCGGCTCGCTGGACGCGGGCAACGCCATCACCGTCGACAAGCCGCCGGCCGCGCTGTGGCCGATGGCGCTGTCGGTGCGGATCTTCGGTCTCCACTCGTGGGCGATCCTCGCGCCCGAGGTGCTGATGGGCGTGGCGACGGTCGCCGTCGTGTACGCGGCCGTGCGCCGCAGGTTCAGCCCCGCGGCCGGTCTGATCGCGGGCGCGGTGCTCGCGCTCACCCCTGTCGCGGCGCTGATGTTCCGGTTCAACAACCCGGACGCCCTGCTGGCCCTGCTGACGTCGATGGCCTGCTACCTCGTCGTCCGGGCCGTGGAGGACGGCCGTACGAAGTGGCTGGTGTGGGCCGGGGTCGCGATCGGGTTCGCCTTCCTCGCCAAGACGCTCCAGGCGTTCCTGATCCTGCCGGCGCTGGCGATCGTGTACGCGGTGTGCGCGCCGGTGTCGTGGAAGAAGCGGTTCGGGCAGCTGGCCACGGCCACGCTCGCGCTGGTCGTCTCCGGCGGCTGGTGGGTCGCGGTCGTCGAACTCTGGCCGGCCTCGTCCCGGCCGTACATCGGCGGCTCGCAGAACAACAGCTTCCTGGAGCTGACCTTCGGCTACAACGGGCTCGGCCGGCTGAGCGGCGACGAGACCGGCAGCGTGGGCGGCGGGGGCGGCGGGGGCGGCACCGGCATGTGGGGCGCGACCGGCTGGAACCGGATGTTCAACTCCGAGGTCGGCGGTCAGATCTCCTGGCTGCTGCCGGCGGCACTGATCCTGCTCGCCGCCGGTCTGGTGGCCACGCGCCGGCTGCGCAGGACGTCGGTCACCCGCGCCTCGTTCCTGGTCTGGGGCGGCTCGCTGCTGACGACCATGGTGGTCTTCAGCTACATGGCGGGCATCTTCCACCAGTACTACACCGTGGCCCTCGCCCCCTACCTCGCGGCCGTCGTCGGCATGGGCGCGGGGCTGCTGTGGGAGCGGCGGCGGGAGCTGTGGGCGTCGATCACCCTCGCCGCGTCCGTGGTCGCGGCGGCGGCCTGGGGGTACGTCCTCCTCAACCGCACCCCCGACTACCTGCCCTGGCTGAAGTGGGCGGTCCTGGTCGGCGGGCTGACCGCGGCGCTCGGCCTGGTCTTCGCGGGCCGCCTCACCCGGCGACTGGCCCTCGGCGCGGCGGCCGTCGGCCTGGTGGCCGCGCTGGCCGGACCGACGGCGTACACCCTGAGCACCCTCCAGGAGGGCCATACCGGTTCGATCGTCACGGCCGGCCCGGCGGGCGCCGGGATGATGGGCGGCCGGGGCGGCGGTCCCGGTGGCGGTATGCGGGGCGGCTTCGGCGGCGGCATGCCGGGTGGCCAGAACGGCCGACAGGGTCAGCAGAACCAGCAGAACCAGCAGAACCAGCAGAACCAGCAGGGGCAGCAGGGGCAGCAGCAGAACCAGCAGGGCAACGGCTTCCCGGGCGGCGGCATGCCGGGCCAGAACGGCCAGAACGGCCAACAGAAGGGCACCGGCAACGGCTTCGGCTTCCCCGGCGGCTCCCGGATGGGCGAGCGCGGTGGCGCGGGCGGCGCCGGTGGCCTGCTGAACGGCGCCAGCGTGACGTCCCAGGCCAGGAAGCTGCTGGAGAAGAACGCCGGGGCGTACACCTGGGTGGCCGCGTCCGTCGGCTCCCAGAACGCGGCCAGCTACCAGCTCGCCACCGGCGACCCGGTCATGGCGATCGGCGGCTTCAACGGCACCGACCCCTCCCCGACACTGGCCCAGTTCAAGAAGTACGTCGAGCAGGGCAGGATCCACTACTTCATCGCCGGCGGGGGCATGGGCGGTGGACGCAGCGGCGGTACCGCCTCGCAGATCAGCTCCTGGGTGCAGAGCACCTTCAAGAAGGTGACGGTGGGCTCGGCCACGTTCTACGACCTCACGCAGAAGAACGACGCCTGAGGCGGCCCGACCGCAACAGCGAGCGGCCGGAGGCGCGACAACCGAAAATGCGTTGTACACCGTATAGTCACCACTATACGGTGTACGGCATGTCCTCATCCCACGGCCATCCCCAGCGCTGGCTGATCCTCGGCGTCATCTGTCTCGCGCAGCTCACCGTGCTGCTCGACAACACCGTCCTGAACGTGGCCATCCCCTCGCTCACCCGCGAGCTGCACGCGAGGACCTCCGACATCCAGTGGATGATCAACGCGTACTCGCTGGTGCAGTCCGGCCTGCTGCTCACCGCCGGCAGCGCCGCCGACCGCTACGGCCGCAAGAAGATGCTGATCACCGGGCTCGCCCTGTTCGGCATCGGCTCGCTCGTGGCCGGGCTCGCCGGCAGCACCTCCCAGCTGATCGCCGCGCGGGCCGGCATGGGCGTCGGCGGCGCGCTGCTGATGACCACCACGCTGGCCGTGGCGATGCAGATCTTCTCCCCCGAGGAGCAGCCGAAGGCGATCGGCATCTGGAGCGCGGTCAACGCGCTGGGCTTCGCGGGCGGCCCGCTGATCGGCGGATTCGTGCTCGACCACTTCTGGTGGGGCGCGATATTCCTGATCAACCTGCCGGTCGCGGCGCTGGGCCTGGTCGCCGTGGTGGCCCTCGTCCCCGAGTCCAGGAACCCGCGCGGTGAACGCCCCGACCTGCCGGGCGCGGCGCTGTCCACCGTCGGCATGGCCGCGCTCGTCTTCGCGATCATCTCCGGGCCGGGGCACGGCTGGACGTCGGCGCGGGTGCTCGTCACGGCGGCCGTGGCGGTGCTGGTCCTGGGGGCCTTCGCGTGGTGGGAGAGCAGGGTCGAGGAGCCGATGCTCGATCCCCACTTCTTCCGGGACCGGCGGTTCACGGGCGCGGTCGCCGGGGCCGTACTCATCGTCTTCGGCATGGGCGGCGCGCTGTTCCTGCTCACCCAGCACCTGCAGTTCGTACTCGGCTACGAGCCGCTGGAGGCCGGACTGCGCACCGCTCCGCTGGCGTTGACGGTGGTGGTGCTCAACTTCAGCGGGCTGTCGGCGCGGTGGTCGGCGCGGCTCGGCACGCCGGCGTCGATCGCGCTCGGCATGGTCTGCATGGCCGGGGGTCTGGTGTCCATCGCCGAGGTGGACGGCGGGGGCTACCCGGGGACGCTGCTCGGGCTGCTGCTGATCGGCGCGGGGTGCGCGGTGGCGAACCCGGCGATGGCGCACGCCATCATGAGCGCGATCCCTCGGGAGAAGGCGGGGGTGGGGGCCGGGATCAACGGAACCTTGGCCGAGTTCGGCAACGGGCTTGGTGTCGCCGTTCTGGGTGCTGTGCTCAGCTCTTCCATGGCGTCGGGGGAGTCGTTGTCCGCCGCGCTGGGCACGGGTCAGTTGGTAGGCGCCGTCGCCGTGCTGGCCGGTGGCTTCGTGGCGGCGGGGTTGCTCCGCCGGGCGGAGAGGGTGTCCGCCTAGCGGCTCGGAGGGACGGGCCGGCCGGGCGGCACCGGCAGGATCCGAAGGACTGGGCCTAGGTTGGGACAGTGAGCGCAAACGAGGAAGGGCCGCCGGTGGCGAAGCGGGCAGGTCGGTCGGCGCGGGACAGCGTGTGGCGGGAGGGCCGGGCCCGGCGCGGTGGGCGCAGTGCGCAGCCCTCCGGGCTGGACCGGGAGCGGATCACCGAGGCGTCCGTACGGCTGCTGGACGCGGAGGGACTCGCGAAGTTCTCCATGCGGCGGCTGGCGGCCGAACTGAACGTCACCGCGATGTCCCTGTACTGGTACGTCGACACCAAGGACGACCTGCTCGAACTCGCCCTCGACGCGGCCTACGCCGAGCTGCGGCTGCCCGACCCGGACGACACGGACGAGGACTGGCGGGAGCAGCTGCGGGCGCTGGCCACCGCGTACCGGGGGCTGCTGGTCCGGCATCCCTGGCTGTCCCCGCTGGCCGGGCGCTTCCTGAACATCGGCCCGAAGGCGCTCGCGTTCTCCCGGGTGATCCAGCGGGTCGTCGGCCGGGCGGGCCTGCCGGCGCACGGGGTGACCGGGGCGATCTCGGCGGTCTTCCAGTTCGTGTACGGCTACGGGACGATCGAGGGGCACTTCTACGCCCGGATCGCGGACACCGGGCTCAGCCCCGAGGAGTACTTCGAGCAGTCCATGTCCCTGGTGGACGAGGTCCCCGGCACCGCCGACGTGATACGGCAGTCCAAGGACCTCATGGCGGCACGCGGCGGTGACACGGTGGGCGAGATGCTGGACCGGGACTTCACCTTCGCCCTGGACCTGCTGATCGCCGGCATCGAGGCGATGGTCACCCGCGGCTGACCGCTCCTCCGCGACGCCCGCGCCGGGCTCTTCGGCCTACTCGTCCGTCGACTCCGCCGACTCCGTCGATTCTTCCGGGTCCCCCGACGCCAGCCGCGCCGGGAAACCGCCCGTGGCCACCGGCCCCCACCGCTCCGGGGTGATCCGGATGATGGACTTGCCCTGCTTGACCATGGCCTGCCGGTACTCGTCCCAGTCGGGGTGTTCGCCGGCGATGTTGCGGTAGTACTCGACCAGCGGTTCCACGGAGTCGGGGGTGTCGACGACCTCGGCCGTGCCGTCGATCTGGACCCAGGGGCCGTTCCACTCGTCGCTCAGGACGAGCAGGCTGACCCGCGGGTCGCGCCGGGCGTTGCGGGTCTTGGCCCGCTCCGGGTAGGTGGAGACGACGATCCGGCCGGAGTCGTCCACCCCGCAGGTCAGCGGGGAGGCCTGCGGGGAGCCGTCGGCCCGGCGGGTGATCAGCAGGGCGCGGTGGCGGGGCCGTACGAAGTCCAGCAGCTCGGCCCGCGACACACGGGTGTTGGTAGCGATGTTCGGTGCCATGGGGGCAGCCTAGGGGCAGGGGGCGCCCCGGTGGCCGGCTTTGCTGTGCCGGTGTCCGGGCGCTCCCCCGGGGAGCTAACCCTGGGGCAGCGAGTCGCCCTGGACCGCCTGGATGTCCAGCTCCACCTTCAGCGTGGTGCCGATGGCCGCGATGCCCGCCTGGAGGACCTGGTTGTAGTTCATCGCGAAGTCCTCGCGGTGCAGTTCGGCGGTGGCCCGGAACGCGGCGCGGGTGCCGCCCCAGGGGTCGGCGCCGGTGCCGAGGTAGGCGAGGTCCAGGTCCACCGGTCGTACGACCCCGTGCAGGGACAGTTCGCCGTGGACCGTCCAGCGGTCGGAGCCGGCCTGGGTCAGTCCCGTCGAGTGGTAGGTGATCTCCGGGTGCCGTTCGACGTCGAGGAAGTCGCCGGACCGCAGATGCGTGTCGCGCATGCCGTTGCCGGTGTCGATGGAGCCCGCCCGGATCACCGCGGCCACCCGGGACTTGGTGACGTCGTCGGGCGCGATCTCGACGGTGCCGCCGAACTCCGTGAACCGGCCGCGCACGCTGGAGATCCCCAGGTGCTGGGCGACCGCGGCGACGGAGGAGTGCGCCGGGTCGATGGTCCAGGGGCCGGGCGGCGGCAGCTCGGTGCCGCCCTGCCGGGCCAGTGTCACCGTGCCGACCTCGGCCCGGCCGCTCGCGGTGACGATCGCGCTGGACGCGGCCGGCGCGTAGCCGACGGCGGTCACGATCACGGTGTACGCGCCCGGTGCCAGCTCGGTGGTGTCCCGTACGGCTCCCTCGGCGTCCGTCTCGGCCCGCAGCACCTGCGTGCCGGTCATGTCGGTCACCGTGACGACCGCGTGCGACACGGCCCACCCGTCCCGCGTACGGATCTTCGCGGTCAGTCCCATCCCGTTCTCTCCCTGCACAAAGCTCTACAACTGGTCGTATGAGACCGGCCCGTGGCGGGCGCGCCCTTCGTCCAAGGCGCGCGCCGCCACGGGCCGGGGTGTGAACTACTCGCCGGGGTGGGCGAGTTCGATGTCGTGGCCGTCGACGCCGGGGCCGGACACGGTCAGCGCGGTGGCCACCGGCGGGTAGCCGGTCGCGATGACGGTGTACTCGCCGCCGTCCAGGTCGGTGAAGGCGTACGCGCCGTCCGCACCGGTGGTGGCGGTGCCGGCCACGTTGCCCGCCTGGTCGACCAGGGTCACCCGGGCGTCGGCCAGCGGGCCGTGCGGGGCCCGGACGACCCCCTGGAGCCGGGCGCCGGCGTCCAGGTCGACCTCGACCCGGGTGACGCCGGTGGCGCCGACCTCGACCGGCAGGGCGCGCGGCCGGAAGCCGCTCGCGTTGACCGCGACGGTCACCGTGCCGGGCACCAGCTCGGTGAGGGCGAACTCGCCCTGCTCACCGGTGGCGGCGGTGGCCAGCAGGTCGCCGCGCACATCGGTGACGATGACCATGGCGTCCTTGACCGGCAGCGCGCTCCCGGCGGCCCGGACGACACCGGTCAGCCCGCTGGTCCCGCTGAGCAGGATGTCGTACGACAGCGGGTCCTCGCCCACCACGATGGTGGAGGCCTGCGGCTGGTAGCCGTCGGCGGAGGCGATCAGGACGTACGAGCCGGTGCCGGGGGCGTGGAGGGCGTAGGAGCCGTCGCCCTGGGCGACCGAGCGGCCCAGCTGGCGGCCGGACAGCGAGATCAGGGTGATCGCGGCCTGCGGGACCGGGGCGCTCTCGGCGCCGCGGACGAAGCCGTGCACCGGAGTGCCACCGCCGCCCGGGGTGCCGGGCTCGGCGATCGTGGCGACGGCGCTCTGCTGCGTGACCGCGGTGGCCATGGCGGCCGTGGTGCCGCTCTCGCCGACGACGGGGGCGGCCCAGCCGGGCACCCGCTCCGGGGCCGGGGCCTCGGTGACCGTCTCGACGGCGGCCGGAGCCGGGTCCTCGGCCGGGGCCTGGCCCTCGGCGGCCTGGGCGAGCGCGCCCTTGGTCCGCAACGGGACCTCCTTGATGAACAGCGTGATCAGGAACGCGAGGGCGGCGAGGCAGCCCGCGATGAGGAAGACGTCGGCGATGCCGTGGCCGTAGGCGCTCTCCATCAGCGTCCGGATGGGCTTCGGCAGCGCGTTCATGTCCGGGATGGTGTCGGTCGAACCGGAGCTGCCGGCCAGGGCCTTCTGGTACTTCGGGCTGAGGTCGGCGACGCCGTCCTGGACGTAGTGCGTGATCCGGCGGGACATCACGGCACCCAGCGCGGAGACGCCGACCGCACCGCCGAGGGAGCGGAAGAAGGTGACCGTGGAGCTGGCCGAGCCGAGGTCGGAGGGCGCCACCTGGTTCTGCGTGGCGAGCACCAGGTTCTGCATCATCATGCCGATGCCGAGACCCAGCAGGGCCATGAAGATGGCCATCTTCCAGTAGTCGGTGTCGTACCGGATGCCGCCGAGCAGTACCAGGCCGGCCGTGACCAGGACGCCACCGCTGACCAGCCACGCCTTCCAGCGGCCGGTGCGGGTGATGAACTGGCCGGAGACGGTCGAGGAGACGAACAGACCACCGATCATCGGGATGGTCATGACGCCCGACATGGTCGGGGACTTGTCGCGGGCCAGCTGGAAGTACTGGCTGAAGAACACGGTGCCGGTGAACATCGCGATGCCGACGAACAGCGAGGCGAGCGACGCCAGCGTGATCGTGCGGTTGCGGAACAGGCGCAGCGGGATGATCGGCTCGCTCGCCCTGGACTCGACGAGCACGAACAGCGCGCCGAGGACGATCGCACCGCCGATCATCGCGTAGGTCTGCCAGGACAGCCAGTCGTACTTGTCACCGGCGAAGGTGACCCAGATCAGCAGCAGGGACACGGCGGCGGCGATGAGGGTCGCGCCACCCCAGTCGACCTTGACCTCCCGCTTGACCACGGGCAGGTGCAGGGTCTTCTGCAGCACGATCAGCGCGATGACCGCGAAGGGGACGCCGACGTAGAAGCACCAGCGCCAGCCCAGCCAGGAGGTGTCGGTGATGACACCGCCGAGCAGCGGGCCGCCGACGGTGGCGACGGCGAAGGTGGCACCCAGGTAGCCGGAGTACCGGCCGCGCTCGCGCGGGGAGATCATCGCCGCCATGACGATCTGCGCCAGGGCGGACAGACCGCCGACGCCGATGCCCTGGAACACCCGGAAGGTGATGAGCATGCCGGGGTTCTGGGACAGGCCGGCCGCCATCGAGGCGACCACGTAGATGATCAGGGCTATCTGGACGAGAGCCTTCTTGCTGTACAGGTCGGCGAGCTTGCCCCACAGGGGAGTGGCCGCGGTCATCGACAGCAGGGCGGCCGTGACCACCCAGGTGTAGGCGGACTGGCCGCCGCCGAGGTCCCCGATGATGTGCGGCAGGGCGTTGGAGACGATCGTGGACGACAGGATCGCCACGAACATGCCGAGCAGCAGCCCGGACAGGGCCTCCATGATCTGCCGGTGCGTCATCGGGGCGTCGCCGTGGGAGCCTCCCCCGTGCTTGGCGTGAGCCCGCACACCGGCTGGTGTGGTCGTTGCCATGGGCTTCCTTCTCTTACGTGTTTGCGGGTGTACGGGTGGTCTCTTGCGATACGGGGTCGGGCAGCCGGAGGGGGGCGGACCGGCAGTCGCCGAAGGACGCGCGCAGCCGCGTCATCAGCCGGATCAGCTCGGCGACGTCCTCGTCGGCCCAGTCCGCCAGCCGCTCGGCGAGCAGGTGCGTGGTCCGCCGGGACAGCTCGTCGAGCTGCGCCAGGCCCGTGGGCGTCAGGCGCAGGATGCGCGAGCGCTTGTCCGCGGGGTCCGGGTGCCGCTCGATCCAGCCGCGTGCGGCGACGTGGGCGACATGCCGGCTGGTGACCGACATGTCCACGGCGAGCAGCTCGGCGAGCTTGCTCATGCGCATGTCGCCGTGGCGGCCGACCAGGGTCAGCACGGCGGCCGAGCCGGCCGGACAGTCGGGGGGCAGGATCCGCCCCATGTCCCGTTTCACGGCGCCGACGGCGCTGAGCTGACGCGCCAGCTCTTCGAACTGCGCCTGCTCGGCCATCACACCTCCCGTATCGTTGCTTAGGGCAACCATAAGCGTGTTTGGTTGCTGCAGGCAAACAAGTCGGGGGTGGGCTGCGCAAAAACTTGGCAAAGACAAGCATTGCTGGCGTAAAGATGCAGGTGACCGTGGCTGGCATGCCCCCGTCTGTCCCGGTGGCCCCGCACTTGGGCCGGTCCCCGGGATTCGCTAGGGTCTCGGGGCATGGCTAACACCCAGGGCCCCCAGGGCAATTACGACCCCGCAGGCAACACCCAGATGTTCCGCGCCTTCGTCGACGAGGCCCCCCAGGCCCGCCAGCAGCAGGCGGCCTCCTCCGGCCCCCGGGTCGGCCTGATCATCGGCGTCATCGTCGCCCTCGCCGTGGTGGCCGGCGTCGCCTGGCTGGCGATGAAGTAACAACCCCCAGGTCCCACTCCGCCACGCCGGACACGCGCCGCGTCTCGACGGGGTGCCGTACGCCTCCCCGTCGGCCCCCGCACACCACTGACACCGGGCCCGGACGACAGCCCCCGCACACACCGACCCCGCGTCCGGACAGACGACGGCCGCCGACACTGCCGTAACGGCGTCTCGGCGGCCATGCGTCCATGTCGTCGTGCGGAGAGTCCCGGGGAGCGGTCAGCCGGGAGGGGTCCCTGTCGCGGTCGCGGGGATCAGTCCGAGATCAGGCCGTCCCTCAGCTGGGCCAGGGTCCGGGTCAGCAGGCGGGAGACGTGCATCTGGGAGATGCCGACCTCCTCGCCGATCTGCGACTGGGTCATGTTGGCGAAGAAGCGCAGCATGATGATCCGCCGCTCCCGGGGCGGGAGTTTGGCCAGCAGGGGCTTGAGGGACTCGCGGTACTCCACGCCCTCCAGGGCCGTGTCCTCGTAGCCGAGCCGGTCGGCCAGGGAGCCCTCGCCGCCGTCGTCCTCGGGGGCCGGGGAGTCGAGGGACGAGGCCGTGTAGGCGTTGCCGACCGCGAGGCCGTCGACCACGTCCTCCTCGGAGACGCCGAGCACGGCGGCCAGCTCGGTCACCGTCGGCGAGCGGTCCAGCTTCTGCGACAGCTCGTCGCTGGCCTTGGTGAGCGCCAGCCGCAGCTCCTGGAGCCGGCGCGGGACCCGTACCGACCACGAGGTGTCGCGGAAGAACCGCTTGATCTCGCCCACGACCGTCGGCATCGCGAACGTCGGGAACTCCACGCCCCGTTCGCAGTCGAACCGGTCGATCGCCTTGATCAGGCCGATGGTGCCGACCTGGACGATGTCCTCCATCGGCTCGTTGCGCGAGCGGAACCGGGCCGCCGCGTAGCGCACCAGCGGCAGGTTCAGCTCGATCAGGGTGTCCCGGACGTACGCCCGCTCGGGGCTGTTCTCGTCCAGCGCGGCCAGGCGCAGGAAGAGCGAGCGGGACAGGGTGCGGGTGTCGAGGTTCGCCGTGACCGGCGCGGCCGGGACAGCTTCGGCGGCCGGGTCGGCGGCCGGGGACGGCACGGCTTCGAGGGCCGTGACACCCTCGAAGCCGTCGAGGACGTCGAGAGCGTCGAGCTCCTTGGGCGCTGCCTCGCTCAGCGTGGGCGTCAGCACCTTCGAGCTGCCCTGGTCTGCGGACATGCCACCCCCTTTGGGTCGCGGGACGGTCGCGGCGGCGCCCTCGTGACGAGTAACGCAGCCCTCACCTGAATACCGGAGCCGGAGCCACGGCAAACGCGCTTCCCGCAGAATGTCACATGTCGGCAACGCGCTGTACCGACATGTCGACACGTGAGATCCGAAGAGGCCCTGCAAACAAGAGGCCTGACGGTGTTTCGGGCCCCAACTGCCGCAACTGCCCAGGTGAGGCGATTCGCTCGCGCCGGTGAACGGTCGATCGGGTTTGCGATGCAACGGCGCGCGAGCCGTGCTTCCGTGCGCCCGCTGTGCATCGGCCGCCACGGCCGCTGCTGCGGCTAGGCGTCGATCCGGTTTGCGGAGCGCAGTCGCTGGAAGCTACGGGCGAGCAGTCGGGAGACGTGCATCTGGGAGACGCCGAGTTCCGCGCTGATCTGCGACTGGGTGAGATTGCTGTAGTACCGCAGGAGAAGGATCCGCTGCTCCCTCTCCGGGAGTTGGACGAGGAGGTGGCGGACCAGGTCGCGGTGTTCCACGCCGTCCAGGGCCGGGTCCTCGTAGCCGATCCGGTCCAGCAGGCCGGGCAGGCCGTCACCCTCCTGGGCGGCCTCCAGCGAGGTGGCGTGGTACGAGCGTCCCGCCTCGATGCAGCTGAGCACCTCCTCCTCGCTGATCCGCAGCCGCTCGGCGATCTCGGCGGTGGACGGCGTGCGGCCGTGCAGCGTGGTCAGGTCCTCGGTGGCGCTGTTGACCTGCACCCACAGCTCGTGCAGCCGGCGCGGGACGTGCACGGTGCGGACGTTGTCCCGGAAGTACCGCTTGATCTCGCCGACCACGGTGGGCATCGCGAAGGTCGGGAACTGCACGCCCCGGTCCGGGTCGAAGCGGTCGATGGCGTTGATCAGGCCGATGGTGCCGACCTGGACGACGTCCTCCATGGGCTCGTTGCGGGAGCGGAAGCGGGCGGCGGCATAGCGCACGAGCGGGAGATTCGCCTCGATCAGCGCCCCCCGCACCCGGTTGTGCTCCGGCGTGCCCGGGGTCAGCTCCTTCAGTTCGGTGAACAGGACCTGGGTCAGGGCCCGGGTGTCGGCGCCGCGGCGCTTCTCGGGGGCCGGCGGGTCCGGTGGGGCCGGAGTGGGCGCCTCTTCCTGGGGCGGCGCAGTACTGGCCGACAAGGTCAACGCCACCTCTTCATCGGTCAATCATCCGTCAAAAGCGGTCATAGCATCACAAGACATGTGCACTGTGTGCAAGCACCTGGTAACCCCGTGTTGGTTTCAAACCGCGACAGGTGTGGGTAAGCAGTGCACGAAAAACCCCCCGCCGAGGAGGGCGGGGGGCTGTGCGCGAGCGTCGGGTGCGGGGTTACCGCCCGGCGAACTCGTAGTCGGCGATCACCCAGGTGGCGAACTCGCGCCACAGCGCGACGCCCTCCTGGTGGGCCGGGTGCTCCAGATAGCGCTTGAGGGCGTCGGCGTCCTCGACGGCGGAGTTGATCGCGAAGTCGTAGGCGATGGGACGGTCGCTGATGTTCCAGCCGCACTCCCAGAAGCGCAGTTCCTCGATCCGGCCGCCGAGCGCCCGGAAGACCTCCACGCCCGCCACGACCCGCGGATCGTCGCGCTCGACACCCTCGTTGAGCCTGAACAGCACCAGGTGGCGGATCATGGGATACCTCAGCTCTTTCCTCCGTGGGCGACCCAGGTCATGAAGTCGCCGACGGCCTTGGCCGCGTCCGAAATGCCCTCGAAGCCTATCTGGACGTAGTCGGCCGCCTTGGCCGGGTCCGTGATGATCACGTACAGCGCGAAGACCACGAGCACGTACACGGCGATCTTCTTGGCGTTCACCGCCACTGCGGCCTCCCCTGTGCCAGTGCCTCTCGGGCCCCTGCCTGCCGGCCGCGAGTGTAACCTTCGGGCCTTCGCGCACGGCCAACAGCCTGCCGGGGCGCGCGCGTTGCGTCCGGAACACGCGAAAGGCCCCACCGGACGGCGGGGCCTCTCTACGAGCGGTAGCGGAGGGATTTGAACCCTCGGTGACTTGCGCCACACTCGCTTTCGAGGTCTGTTCGTGCTGGTCAGAGCGTGATCCGACACCGTTCAGGGCCGTTCACGGGTGTCCGCCAGGTGAGGGAGGGGACGGTCGCGAACGGTGCCGGACGGGTGTGAATGAGACGGAAACTGAGACGGCCCACCGGAGCGGAATCGCCGAGTGCATGCACGTCAGAGGCTTTCCCCAAGGCCTCAGCTCTGTCAGGGGGTCCCGCTACTCTCGCACCATGCCTGAGTATGAGGACAACCCAGCCGGCCGCCTGCGGACGCTGCTCATAGAGTTGCATCAAACCCCCCCGAACCACGGGGCATGGGACGCAGTGACGAGGCTTCTCGTCCCGACAGCTTCCCCGTCCTCGCCGGAAGCGCTCAGGGCCATGACACGTCTGCTGGAGCTACCGGCGGAGATCCGGGCCGCCGTGGAAGCGCTCGATGAAGACGAAGAAGAGAAGGAGCACCTTGTCGAGCACTTGGACAAGGTGGAGGCATTTCTGACCAGCGTCACCAACCGGAACAACACTCTTGGCCAGGCATCTCAAGTCTTCGCCACCGGAGGTGATGTCCCCAACAGTGCTGCTGTGCAGTCCCTCGGTACTTGCTCGCGCCGCCTGCACCGCCTCAGCCCTGAGCCCGTCATCCCGCGCGAGGAAATTGACCGTCTGATCCAATCCGTGACTGCGCTCATGGATGAAATCCGAGCTTCCAGCCTGGAGAGTGCGGCCAAGCTTCTCCTGTTGCATCACCTCCATCGCCTGCTTCAGGCCCTTGACCTCATCCGCATTACTGGGGCCGCTCCCGTCGAGGAGAGCTTTGACGCCTTCCTTGGGGCTGTCACACGTAACCGCGAAGCGATGCAGGATGTGGGGAAGCGAGGCCTGTCGGAGCGACTCACGGCCTTCCTGGGCGCAGTCAAAACGGCTATCGACGTTGCCCGAGGTATCCACCAGTTCGGGACAGAGGCACACGCCGTGATCGAACAGGGCAGTCATGCAATCGAACAAGCTCGCCACATGCTCTAGTCACCAGATGCGGTGGCGCCATCAGGAGTCGACTCACTCTTACCGGCCGCTGTCGCCTCTCTCGGCGCAGGTCACGAGTCGTGGGAGCCTGGAGGACATCGACGAGCGAGCGGAGAGGGAGAGCGGGTGTCGCAGCAGACCAACCCTCGGGGAACCTTCTTGAAGATCGCTGACGCGCTGAAGACGCGGATCGAGGGGGACCCGGACATGACGGTTCTGCCGTCACTGACCGACGTCGTGCGCGATTACAAGGTCTCGCGCGGCGTGGCTGTCCGTGCGTTCGGCGTGCTGAAGCAGGAAGGCGTCGCCGAACCCGCGCCGGGCGAGCGGTGGCGCGTCGTCCGCTCGGGGGTGCGAGTCGACCGGCGTCCGCTCCATCAGCGGATCGCGGATGTCATCACGGCTGATGGGCTGGAAGTGGGGGAAGCCTTCCCGAGTGCTTCGGTGCTTGCGGAGCGGTTCGGGGTCTCGCGTCCCACGGTGACCAAGGCGCTGGAGAAGCTGGAAGCCGCCGGTCTGCTGGCGGGGGGAGGACAGGGCAGGGTGCGGACGGTCCGCGCCGTGCCGACGCGAGAGGAGCGTTCGTAGCTTGCCGAAGTTGACGGAGTGGGCCTATCCCCTGGCTGAGTCCCTGCTCGCCGAGCCGTTGCCGCGACGGTGGAAGCACTGCCTGGGAGTCGCCGAGAGGGCGCGTACAGTCGCGCTCATCCTCGACCAGGACGCGGATCTGCTGGAGGCCGCTGCGGTTCTGCATGACATCGGCTACGCACCGGACCTGGCCAAGACGGGCTTTCACCCGCTGGACGGCGCACGCTACCTCCGGGACGTGGCCGGCGCGGACGAACGGGTCATCAACCTGGTCGCCCACCACTCCTGTGCCTGGATGGAGGCCGAAGCACGCGGTATGCGCGAGGAGCTGGAGGGGGAGTTCCCGCGCGAACGAGAGCACCTGAACGACGCGCTCTGCTACTGCGACATGAACACCACACCCGACGGCACGCCGACGAATCCAATCGACCGGATCAACGAGATCACGGGACGGTACGGGCCGGACAGCCTGATCGGGCAGTTCATCCGCCGGGCCGAACCCGAGATCCTCGCGTGCACGTCCCGCGTGCTCGATCAGGTAGCCGCGGCCAAGCGTCAGCCGATGTAGGGAGCGGTGCGTGCCTGGTCCATGGCGTGCTCGATCCGGAGCCGCATGGTGGGGTGCACGTCCAGCGTCGCCAGGTCCGCGGGGTCGACCCAGCGGACCTGAGTCGTCTCGTTGCTAGTACGGAGTTCGCCCCCGACCGGCCGGGCACGGAAGCAGATGCTGAACTGCTGCCGCACCTCGCCGTCGTCGTACTTCATCACGTGGCCGGGGTCCGTGTAGAGCCCGGTCACGTCGGCCACCTCCACCTTGATCCCGGTCTCTTCCCAGACCTCCCGCACGACCGTGTCACTGATCGATTCACCCACGTCGTGGCCGCCGCCGGGCAGTGCCCAGCGGCCGTTGTCGGAGCGCTGGATCATCAGCACCTGGCCCGAGTCGTTCTGGACGAACGCGACGACAGACGGCACGACCGAGTTGGCCGGCGGAGCGTCGGGGTCGTGCAGGTAGTCAATGCGTCCCATGCTCAGGCTCCTGTGATGTCTTGGTCCGTGACCTGGCGGGCGCCTCCCCAGGTCTGTTCGATGCTATTCGCGTAAGTGTCGAACAGACCGCCACCGGGCATGCGGCGCAGGTGGAAGACGGGTGCCATGTAGGCGCCAATGCCGTAGACGTGGGGATTCACGAGCATTTCCTCATCAGCCCGGTATATGGAGTTGTAGAGCGTGGTCGCGTGCAGCCGAAAGCTGATTTCAGGGTGGCTCCGGAACAGGGGCCGATAGTTCACCAACGCGTTCCGGATCTTGCCATTCATGATCCGGTGCCCCTCATCGATGCCACGCTGCCGGACAGCTTCACAGTTCGGGTCTCCGAGCAGGATGCGGACCTGCGCAGCCCCTTCCACCTTCTTCTTCAGGAGATCGTGGAACAGGGGATCCTCCGACAGGAAGAGCCCCGAGTAGACGAGAACGTCTACGTTCCTCTCCGCTCGCGCGTAGAGGTCACGCCAGAGACCGGGCGGGACCGTGTGCCGATGCGGGTAGACAGCGACAATCTCCGCTTTGGTCAGGTCCGCCGCGCTCTCGACGTTGCGTCCGTCATCCCACAGAGTCGTCACGTCGACCTGAAGCGCTGCGGCCGTCGCGTACTGGTGGCGCCTGTACGGCACCTTTCCCTGCGTGATCCAGCGCTCGACCGTCTTCGGGTTGACCTCGATCGCTTCAGCGAGGCTCTGCAACGTCATGCCGCGGGCTAGGAGGGCGGACCGTAAGCGCTCGTTCGACATCTGCACCCCCGTTGGGACTTCTAGGGACTTCCTGACCGTAGCCAGAAGTCCCGGAGCTGTCCATGGGTGAGGTGCCCAACTCCCCTGACCTGCATCGATCCTGATTGAGCGCCAAGAAGTCCCGGCGCAAAACCGAGGGGTTCCGTCGACATGCTTGACGGACCCCCATGCAGTACCTGTAAAACAGGTACTGCAACGACCGAGCGCAAGAACTCGGTCGGAAAGCGGCTTCCTGCCGCATGCGCAGCTTGGTCCCGCCGGATCCGCTTACACGCGGTCTGGGCGGCAGGGGAGACGTAAAAGTCCGTCGTCTTCACGGATCGATCGGTGTCATCGGCTAAGCCGTTGGTCTGACCCTCGGGCGTGGACCCAGGGACCGGATCGGCAGGGATCCCGGTGATTGGGCCGCACCCAGCCCATGGCATCCAGGGAGCATCCACTCAGCGAGTGACGACTGAGTGGCGCGGTGACCGCGCGCCGTCCAAGAGGAGGCGGAGCAAGGCGCGTACGGAGCCGCGAGACGACAGTGACGGGAGCTCCCGTCACTCGTCATGCGGGCAGGACGCCGGCCACGCGTCGGCGGCCTGCCCGTTTGATGAGGGTCCTACCCGTGCCGCTTGCGGTGCGGTTCCTTCCCCACGGCACGCGCTGCGTAGAGGTACCTCCGGGCGCGGACAGCCGATCCACTGTGAGGAGAAACCTCCATGAAGTACATCGTTGCCGGCCGTGAGGCCGTCACCACCGCGGAGTTCGCGGAACTGGCGCTCGGCACCCCCCTTGAGCTGTGGCTCGGGGCGGAGGGAGAGAGCGACGAGGAGCGCGCGGCCCGCCTGGACGCGGCGCGCGACATCCTCTCCGACCCCGAGTTCAGCGACCTGCCCGACGACCTGATCCGCCTGGCCGCGCGGGTCGTCGAGGACCACCCGGACCTGTTCAACGTCGTCCCGCTGGTCCGCCCCGCCCGCCGCCGCGTGCTCCGCAAGGGAGTCGCGGCATGAACGAGGGCCTGGCGCTGGACGACTTGGCCGTGCCGCTGCGGGCGCTGCGTCTGCTCGCTGCGGACTTCGGGCACCTCGCAGCCCCGACCGTCGGGGTCACCACCATCTGGCCGGACCGGCTGGAGTTGTCCTTCCACGGCGACCTGGCCGACTTCGAGGCGTGGCGTGACGCGCTGGACATCGCCCCGGACGCCGTGACGCACAGCACGCAAAGCGGTGGCCGCACGCGCGTCCTGCTCGCGTTCGGCCAGTACGCCGGCGCCACGGTGAAGCTGGTCGCCTACGCCGACGTGCCCGCCCCCGCACTCGTCGGAGCAGCGGCCTGATGGCGGCGCTGGGCAAATGCTTCGACCCCACCGGCGCCCGGCACGGCATCCCCACCTACCCGTGGCGCTGCGCGCCGGACGGGCTGGCCACCCGGCGGCAGTTACGGGCCCGTGGCCTGCGCCCCGGCGGCCAGCCGGTCGCCGCGCAGATCCTCCGCCCCCGCCACCGGCGCGGGCCGCTGGTCGCCTACCTGTACCGGCTCGACCAAGCCAAGCCGGTCCGAGCGATGACGGACGCGAAGCGCCGGGCGCTGGAGAGCGCGATGCGCGCCCGCCGGACCTGCCCGCAGTGCCGCACGGACGCCGGCTACGTCATCCCCGCATCCCTTGGGGTGTGCGTGCCCTGCGCCTACCCCGACGACCAGCGCGCCGCCTGACCGGCCCGGTCAGGCGGTCAGCCTCCCGACAAGGAGACAAGCAGTGAAGCATCCCCCGGAGAAGCCCCTGAGCTGGGGCCAGACACTCGTACTGGGCGCCACGGCGCTGCCCATGGTCGGCTTCGGCTGCTTGGGCGCGTGGGGCACCTACAGCAACATCACCTCCGTGTTCCACCGCTCCGCCACCGCGCTCGGTGTGGTCGCCGCGGGCGAGGGCGCCACGCTGGTCCTGGCGCTGACCCTGGTGGGCCTGACCATGCTGGGCCAGTCCTCCCCGGCGGCCGTGCGGCTCGGTCTGTGGACGCTGCCGGCGGTGGCGTCCCTGACCGGCGCGGCCGTCGCGCCGACGGGCACGGAGTCGGTGGTGTTCGCCTTTACCCCGATGGCCATGTGCGTGGCCGCGGAGGGGATGGGCCTGCTGGCCCGCCGGATCGTGGTCTACCGCACCGGGGTGGACGCCGAAGCGCAGCGCCGCAACGCCGCGGTCGTGCAGAAGCTCGCCTACCACCGGGCCCGCGCCGCGAACCACCCCGACGAGGGCGCACGCAAGGACTCGGAGCTGAAGTCGTGGAAGCTCGCGAAGAAGGTCGGCGCGGGTGACGCTCTGCTCGGGGCGCACCTGGTCGACGTCCAGCGCGAGCGGATGACGGCCGGCGCGGATGCCGCGCTCGCGGGCATGTTCGCCCTGCCCGTCACGCCCCCCGTCACGGGCGTGACGGGCGCTCCCGAACCGGTCGCCGTCGAGGCTGCGGGCGAGGAGGGCGTCACGGGCGTCACGCCTACCGTGACGGAGGAAGACACGCAGGTCACGGCCGAGTTCGAGCCAGTTCCGGCCGGGGCCGTCACGCCCGTGACGCCGCCCGTCACGCCCGCCGTGACGCTGGAGGAGATCGCGGCCGTGGCCGGCGTTGCGACCCCGCAGCCTGGGGAGCCACTGACTGACGCTCAGCTCGTCGTCGTTCTGCGGCACCTGCGCTACAGCGACGACCCGCCGCTGTCCTACCGCCAGGCCGTCACCGGGTTCCGCGAGGGCGGGTTCGTCGGCGGGGAGCAGCGCGTACGCAAGGCGTGGGGCTCGCTGATGTCCCACGAGGAATCCGACGCCTGACCGGCGTCCGGCACCACCAATGACGGCCAGCCCAAGGCAAGTGGGCTGGCCGTCGTTGCGACTGCCGGAAGCAGTCGAGCACCAGTGAAGCAGACCCGGTGAGCCACGGCGAGCGGCACCCTCGCAGACCCGGCGCGCAGACCCGGCGAGCTTGCCCCTCCACCCCACCGGCCGCCCAGAGCGCGGCCCGAACCGACACGCAGGAGATCTGACCGTGACCACGCAGACCACTGCCACCGGTGCCGCCCGAGCTCAGCAGGGGCAGGGCACGCATCACTTCGTCATCACCCTGGAGAAGCCGGGACTGTTCTCCGTCACGCAGGAGGGCACGTTTACGCCCCCGCCCGGTAGTACCCGTCAGGACGCCTACCGGCTCATCTACCGGGCCGTCTGCGACCAGGACCCCGACTTGCACGGCGCTTCGGTCGGGTTCTTCACCCTGGAGCCCAACCAGTTCTGACCGGCGCTCTCTTACAGCGCACCGGCTCGGACGCCGCCTTGGACGGCATGGCGTCCAAGGCGGCGTCCGGGCCTCTGCTGTCCTCCCTGAAGGGACGTTCACGAGTGAAGGACACGCGTCACCGCATCCTCGTCTCCGGCTCCGTCGCTGCAAGTGCGGCGCTGGCCGGGGCGATCGGGGTAAACCTGGCTGGTTACGGCGTGCCGCTGGCGCTGCTGGTGGCCTGCTGCACGTCGTGCCTGGCCACGTTCTCCAGCCTGCTCTTCCGCGTGATCGAGGCGTGGTCGACCGTGACGCACCGCTGCATGCGGCCCGGCTGCGACTTCCGGGTACGCCTGACCGGCGTGGATGCGGCGGAGAACCGGCGTTGGCAGGAGATCGCCGCCCACCACCCTCACCGCTGCTGAGCGGCGGCGCTTACCGCTCATTCAGCAGGCCCGGCCGCAACCTTCCACAGCCCCGGCCGGGCCCTACTCCCCATAAGGAGTGCTCACAGCATGACGGAACTCAGCACCGAGCCGGTAGCCGTCGAGGCTGCCCCGGCCACACCGCCCCCGCCGCCCGACGCCCCGCCCGCCACTTCGGCTCCGGGCGCGGCGGAGGCGGAGCACACGCCCGGCGGCTGGCCGGTCGTCCCCCTCGCCCTGACCGGGGCGAACAGCACTGTCGGAGCGGTCGCCGCCACCTCTCTGGTTGGCGGCCCGATCGCCGCCATGGTCGCCGCGACCGGCGTCGTCGTGCTGGGCACGTTCGCCGCTCGCTCCCGCAAGCCCAACCCCCGCCGCGACGCCCGCCGCTCCCCTGCTCGCACGGCCGGGCGTGCGGCTGCCCGCAGCGCGGGCCTGCGCCGCAGTGGCTCGGGAGCGGCAACGGGCGGTCGCGGCAGTGGCGGCCGTTCCGCGGGCGCCCGGCATGGCCGCACAGGCAACCGCTCGGGTGGTGTGCCTGGCCAGCACCGCCGCAACACCGGCCCGGCCGCACGCCACGACTCCGCCACCAGCGGCAAGACGCTCGGCAAGAGCGGCCACGGCGCGACCCGGCACCTGCCCGGCGCGGCGGGTAGGGCCGCAAGCCGAGCCGGGCAGATACGGGCCCTGCGCGCCGCGCAGAAGGCTGCGGGCGGCTCCCGCGCCGATAGGCGGGCGCAGACCACGGCCGCACGGCGTGCGGTGGCCGACGCCCGGCGCAACGCCAAGGCCGCAGCGGGCACTACCCGGCTGGGCAAGCGCGGTGGTCTCGGGGGCCGTCTGACGAGCGCTGCCGTCCGCAAGGCTCGCGCGGCGCGGGATGCGGCGGTCGCCAAACAGCGTGCCCGGCGCGACAAGAAGGCGGCCGGAACGGTGGCCGCACAGCGTGCCCAGGTGCGCAAGGCGCCGGCCCGGAAGGCGGCCCGCAAGGCGCTGCGCAGGTCGGCGGCCCGGTTCCACGGCCGCCGCGTGCTCGCCGCCCTGTTCGCCCTCCCGATCGGTCTACTCGGTCTGATCACCAGCCTGATCGGCCGGAAGCTCAACATCCCCTGGCTGATCCACCCCGGCCGCCGCCTGTACCGGCGGCTGGCCGGTGTGGCGGCCGAGCAGCGCGCGGCCCGCGATGAGGCGATCCGCGTGGAGCTGGCCGAGCAGGAGGCCGCCGCCGACGCGCAGGCCGCCGGGGACGGCACGGACGGCATCGCGGACGGCATCGAGCGGCCCGCGGCCACGGTCCCCACCAGCAGTACTACCGAGGTGAGTGAAGGAGAGCACGTGTCCGGTTTCCGGTTCGAAGAGGCCGCGGCCGAGATGGAGCAGGCCGCCGGCCAGTACGACCCCGAGAACGCCATGGAGATCCTCGCCATGGTCGAGGGGCTCCCGGCCGCGCTGACCAGCGTGGCGAACGTGATGAAGATCCTCGCCGAGCGCTCCGACAGCGAGTTCCCGCTGGAGAAGGAGATCGCGGACGGCTTCAACGACATCTTCGGCGCCCTGATGAGCGCCGTCGCGGTCGCCGAGGACATGGGCCCGCTGTTCCGGCAGGTCCACGCGCAGGACATCGCCCGCCACGAGGACCCCCGCAACGGCCCCGAGGCCGAGAAGGGCTGGAACGTCTGACCATGGCCGCCACCGCCACCGCCAAACAGCAGAGCAGTGGCCCGGTGTTGGACTGGAGTGCCGGTCACGGACCCGTGACCGGCGCCCTGTCCGCCACCACCGGAGCCTTCGCCGTCGCCACCACCGGCGCCGCAACCGCCATGCCCCCGGGCTGGGCGCTCGCCGTCGGCGCGGCCGGTGCCCTCGGGCACACCGTCGTCGGACTGCGGCTGCGCAACGCCGGCCGCACCCTCGCCACCCGCGCCGCGTCCTGGCTCGTCGGCGCCGGATGGACCACCTGGGCCATGACCCACGGCCCCCTCACCTGGGCCGCCCTCGGCTCCCTGGCCACCATCGGCGTCGGCATCGGCGCCGCCGCCCGCTCCACCGCGCTGTATGAGGAGGCGCGGGAAGAGGAGGCCATCGCCGCGGAGCAGCGGCAGATCGCCGCCGAACTGTCCGCCGAACGCCGGGCGATCGCCGCGGAGTGGATCGACCGGATCCAGCGGGTGTGCTCCATCACCGTCCGCGTGGTCGGGGTGGAGAAGTGGGAGACCGGCACCGGTTACTCGCTGGATGCCGAACTCCCGCCGGGCGGCGCGACCTGGAGCAAGATTGCAGCCGAGTCGGCCCGTCTGTCGGCGGATGCGCGGCTGCCGCACGGCTGCACCGCCACCGCTTCCCCCGGCATCCACCAGGGACGGGTCATCATCGACGTGACCACCGTCAACGTGCTGGAGCAGGAGCGGACCTACCCGGCCGACTACGGGCCGCTGTCCGTGCACACCGGCATCCCGTGGGGGTATCGCACCAACGCCGAGGAGATTCGGGCCTACCTGCGCGAGCAGTGCGCGCTCGTGGTCGGCCCGACCGGTTCGGGCAAGACGAACCTGGTCCATCTGATCCTGGCCGGGTTCGCTCGTGCCGAGGACATGCTGACCTGGGTCATCGACCTGAACGCCGGGTCGGCCGGCTTGCCCTGGGTGCTGCCCGCCCTGGGCGGTGAGCTCAAGCGCGAGGACGGCAAGCCGGTCCGCCCGGGTATTGACTGGCTGGCCGGGACGTTCGATGAGGCCATGGCGATGCTCGAGACAGCCGTCAGGGTGGCCAAGCAGCGCAAGATGGGCTACCAGGACCTGCTCGCCCGCCACAACACCGACCTGCTGCCCATCAGCGCGAAGATTCCGCAGATCATGCTCGTGATCGATGAGGGCGCGGAGATCCTGGCCAGCCCTGACCGGCAGATGCGCAAGCTCGCGGAGAAGATCCTGGAAGTGATCCGGATCGCCCGCGCCATGGGCATCCGGACCGTGCTCACCGCCCTCGGGGCCACCGGCAACGTGCTGGGCAACCTGATGATCCGGCGGGAAGCCAAGGTCCGTGTCGCCCTGACCGGCGGAGAGACCGAGGGCATGGACCTGTCCAAGATGTTCCCCGGCTCCCGCGGCCTGCGCGTGGAGCAGGCCCCGTACAAGGGCGCCGGGTTCATGGGCACCCCGGAGTCGCCGGCCGCGCTGTTCAAGGCATGGCGGATCCTGCCGAACCAGATCCGGGAGATCATCGCCGCCACCTCCGACCGGCATCCGATGCTGGACGACATCTCTGCCAAGGCGGCTGGGCCCGCCTACGCCCGCCGCTGGGACGCCGAGCGCACTGCATGGATGCGCGACCACACCCCCACCGGCGACGCCCCGGGCGCCGGCCCGTCCCGGGAGGGGCTGAACCTGTCCGCGCTGCGCCGCGAGCAGCGGCCGGACGGGCAGGGCTCGCCGGAAGAGGAGATGCTGCGGCAGTTCCGGGCCCAGATCGATGCCCAGTTCGCCACCGCGCACGACCCGCACACCCCCGCCGCCGACGACGCGCCGCCCGCCACCGGCGGGCTGAATTTGTCGGCGCTGAGGGGCGAGCAGGACAACCCCGCACAGCAAGCCGCGCTCGCCGCGCTGCTCGCCGCCGGCCCGGCGGGCACCGGGGCATCGGCGATCGCCCGCGCGCTCGCCGACGAGTACGGCACGACCCGTCAGACCGTCGTCGGCTGGCTCAAGACATGGGTCGAGGACGGCATCGCGGTCCGCGTCGGCGAGGGCACCAAAGCCCGCTACGTCCACCGCCGCCACGCCCCCCAACAGCCCGACGAAAGCTGATCACTTGTCGCCTGTCGCCCCGCGAAAACAAAGCCACCCCTGAGGCGTCTGAAGGTCCGGAAACGGCTTGTGACCTGCAAGGCGACAAGCGACAAGACAAGACAAGCGACAAGCCGCACGACAAGCGACACGACAAGACAAGGCACGGGCAGCACCCCGCCCCCAGGGTGCTGCCCGCCGTGTTTTCCGGGAGGCCGCTCGTGATCCTGACCCTCTCCGCCGTCGCCCTCTTCGGGGTGCTGGCCCTCGTCCTGCTGCGGGGCCGCTACGTCGGCCCGTTCAGCGCGACCGTGCTCTTCCTGTTCGGCTTCTTCACCGCCGGCACCGGCGCCGCCGGAACCATCCGCGCCATATGCGCCGCGCTCGCCGACGCCGCCCGCCACCTCACCTGACCGGCAGGAGACCCTCCATGCCCGACCACGACCAGCCCCCCGCCTGGCACCCGCGCATGACCGACACGGAAGCCGACGCCGAAGCCCGCCGGATCATCGCCGACGCCTACCGGCCCGTGCCGCAGATGCCGACCGTCTACCGCGACGAGAGCCCGCTGCCCGCCTACGGCGGCACACCCCCCGTCCCCCAGCCCGACCGCCGGATCGTCCCCGCGTGGGCCGCCGGGACCGCGGTCGCCGGAATCGGCGTGGGCGCCACCTGCGTCGGTCTCGGCTGCGGGATCTGGCTCGCCTGCCAAGGATTCGCCGCCGTGACGCTCACCAGCGTCCTGTTCGTCACCCTCCCGATCGCCGCCGTGGCCGCAGTCGCCGCCGCCATCGGCTCCACCCTCCGCTCCATCAAGGCCACGCACACCGTCACCCACCACCACTACGCCGGGCCGGTCCGGCAGGAGACGAACACCATCACCGCTCCCGCGTACGGGCTGATCGCCCGCAACCGCAACGAACTCAACCGCTGAACCCGGAGGAACCCGCATGTCGTTCGGAGAGACCCCGATCACCCTCGTCGGCAACCTGACCGACGACCCCGAGCTGAAGTTCACCGAGGGCGGCGCCGCGCTCGCGAAATTCACCATCGCCGTCACCCCGCGCAGCTTCGACCGCGCTGCGAACCAGTGGAAGGACGGCACCACCGCGTTCTACCGCTGCGCCGCCTGGCGCACCCTCGCCGAACACGTCGCGGAGTCCCTGGGTAAGGGCTCGCGCGTCGTCGCCATGGGCCGGATGCGGCAACACGACTGGACGACCGACACCGGCGAGAAGCGCTCGATGCTCGCCGTCGAGGTCGACGACATCGGCGCGTCCGTCCGCTTCACCACCGTCCAGATCAATGGCAAGCGGCCCGCCTCCAACGGCCCGGCCGGAGGCGACCCGTGGGCCGCGACCAACGCCTCCGCCACCGGCGGTGCCGCGGCGGAGGGCACCGAGCCGCCGTTCTAGCAGCCCCAAGGGCGGCCCCCTCGTCTCGCCAAAGTCGCGGGGCCGCCCTTGTCATCCAGCACTTCCGTAGAGGACTGGAGAACTCCCAGCATGACCCAACCGACCCACGTCCGGCGAGTTCTACCGCCGGCCAACCCCGCACCCGAACCGGGAGCTCCCGCACAGGGCGGAATGCGGTTCTACCTGACCACCCACAAGCGGCACTGGGTCAAGCTCACCAGTGTGCCGCTGTTCCTGAAGTCCGAGCACTTCGTCAGCGCCGCCAAGCTCTATCCCGCTCTGGGCCCGTACGCGGTCGACTCCGGCGGCTTTGGGGAGCTTCAGCACAAGGGTGACTGGACGCGCACCCCACGCCAGTACGTGCAGGACCTGCGCCGCATCTGGGAATGCGTCGGCCCCTACGACTGGGCCGCCCCGCAGGACTGGATGTGCGAACAGGCCATCATCGAGGGCGGCTGGTTCGGTGGTCAGTACTTCGTCGGCACCCGCCTCAGCGTCACCGAGCACCAGCGCCGCACGGTAGCCAACTTCCTCGAACTGCGCTCCCTCGCCCCCGACCTGCGCATTGCGCCGGTACTTCAGGGCCGTGACGTAGAGGACTACGAGCGATGCGCGGAGCTGTACGACAAGGCCGGGGTCGACCTGCGGGCCGAACCGGTCGTCGGCCTGGGCTCGGTATGCCGGTTGCAGTCCACCCGCAAGGGTGCCGCGATCGTCACCGCGATGGCCGCCCACGGGCTTCGCCTGCACGGCTTCGGCTTCAAGATTCTCGGTCTGGAACGCGTCGGCCATCTGCTCGCCTCCGCCGACTCCGCGGCCTGGAGCGCACACGCCCGCCACCGCCCGCCGATTCAAGGTCACCCGCACAAGAACTGCGCGAACTGCCTGGACTACGCCCTGAAGTGGCGACAGCGCGCTCTCAGCGCCATCCCCGCCCACCGGCAGACGCTGCTCACGGACAGGAGCGCGGCATGACCCCGACCAATGTCATCGACGTACCCAGCGTCGACCTGCGCAGCCTGCACCTGCTGACTTCCGCCCTGTGCTCCGCAGAGCGCGGCTGGCCGGTCATCCCGCTGCTTCCCGGCAGCAAGCGCCCGGCCGGGCACGCCGAGCGTTCCTGCCCCGGCTCCGGCCGGTGCGCGGACGGGCACCGCACCCCGGAGCAGCGCGCCACCACCGACCCGGATCTGATCCGGGCCGCGTGGGCGCGCACCCCGTACAACGTGGGGATCGCCACCGGCCCGGCCGGGCTGCTGGTGATCGATCTGGACGTGTGCAAGGCGGGAGAGGAAGAAGGAGCGCCTGACGGCGCCGCTTCTTTGAGCGCGCTCTGCGAGCGCGCCGGCCAGGAACTTCCGCCCACGTACCAGGTGCGGACCCCGAGCGGGGGACGGCACCTGTACTTCACCGCCCCGCCCGGCGGGAAGCTGCCTAGCAGCGTCAACCGGCTCGGTCCGCACGTCGACACCCGTGCGTGGGGTGGCCACGTCGTCGCCCCCGGCAGCACCACCCCCGACGGCGCGTACGAGGTACTGGAAGACGCCCCGGTCGCGCCGCTGCCGCACTGGCTGACGCCGCTTTTGGTCGAACCTTCCCGGTCCGCTGCGGCGGCCCCCGCGCCGCTGCTCGTCCCGGGCTCGGTTACCCGCCGGGCCAGGGCCGCCCTTGACCGCGAGGTGGCCGCGGTCGCCGGGACCGGCGAGGGCGGCCGGAACACGCGACTGCTGGAGGGCGCCCGCGCCCTGGGGCGGTTCGTCACATGGGGCGAGATCCCGCGGAACGTGGTGGAGGAGGCTTTTCAGGTGGGGGGAGAGGAGGCCGGACTGTCGCCGGCCGAGTGCCGGGCCACCATCCGCAGCGCCCTCGACTGGTCGATTCGCACCTGCCGGCCCAGGGACGCTACATGACCCCCCGCCCTGAAAAGCCCACCACACCCACGTCCGAGCGCTCGCGCCCGACGAGGTGCGGCACCGACAGGAGCCGTGGCACGAAGAGCGACGGCCGCCAGGCCGTCCTTTCAGCTCTTCGTTCTGACCCGCAACCGACCAGCCACCCGCGCCACAACGCCGGCGACCCCACACCGGCAAGGCCCGGGATCCGCATCTACGCCCCACCGGTCTATCGCCACCACTACGACGGCGCCCGCTGGTCCAAGCGCTACGGCGACACTCCCACCGCCGCCTACGCCTGCCCATGCGGCCAGACGGAGACCGCCAGCGGACAGGACGCCGTGGCCGCTCTGATCGCCGACTACGCCGCTCACAAGCACGCCTGCACGGGAGCTCCCGTCCCGCACACCGAAAGGAGGAACGCCGCATGACCAGCACCAACGGGTCCGCCCCGTCCATCGACGGCGCCGCCTTGCTCGAAGAGGTCGAAGCGTTCCACCGCCGCTTCAA
The DNA here is from genome assembly GCF_055560195.1 of Streptomyces sp. NPDC023481. Lineage (NCBI taxonomy): Bacteria > Bacillati > Actinomycetota > Actinomycetes > Kitasatosporales > Streptomycetaceae > Streptomyces > Streptomyces sp. NPDC023481. The sequence continues at coordinate 84,166 of NZ_JBVHJE010000021.1, read as the reverse complement.
CATCTTCCCCACCGAGTCCGCGTACGTGGCCGTGACCCTGTGGGACGCGCACGCGCACCTGATCGACGCGTTCGACGGCACCGCCCGGCTCGCGTTCCTCTCCCCGGAGCCGGGGTCGGGCAAGTCCCGCGCTCTGGAGATCGTAGAGACGCTCACCCCACGTGCGGTCACCACGGTCAACGCCTCCGCCAACGCCCTGTTCCGGCTGGTGGAGGCCGACGGGGGAACCCCGACGCTGCTCTTCGATGAGATCGACACCGTGTTCGGGCCCAAGGCCGGGGGCAATGAAGAGGTCCGCGGATTCCTGAACTCCGGCTACCGGCGCGGCGCGAAGTCCCTGCGCTGCGTCGGGGACGGCTCGAACCAGTCCACCGAGTGGTTCTCCTCGTTCTGCGCCGTCGCCATGGCTGGGCTCGGCTCCCTGCCGGACACGATCCTGACCCGCTCGGTCATCATCCGGATGCGCAAGAAGGCCCCCAATGAGAAGGCCCAACCGTACCGCCGGCGCGTCCACGAGAAGCAGGGCCACGCCCTGCGCGACCGGCTCGCCGAGTGGGCTACCACCGTGCACGACCAGGTCGCCGAAGCCTGGCCCGAGATGCCCGAGGGAGTCTCCGACCGGCCCGCCGACGTGTGGGAACCCCTGCTCGCCGTCGCCGACGCGGCCGGCGGCCACTGGCCCGAGCGCGCCCGCGCCGCCTGCGTCGAACTCATTAAGGCAGCGGGCGAGGGCAACGAAGCCTCCCTCGGGGTCCGCCTGCTGACCGACCTGCGCGACAAGGTGTTCTGCGGCGCCGACCGCATGCCCACCGCCGCCATCCTCGAAGTCCTCCACGGACTCGATGACGCCCCCTGGGCCGACCTGAACGACGACGGCAAACCCCTCACCGCCCGCGGACTGTCCAAGCTCCTGAGCCAGTACGTCCGCCCCGACAACACCCCCATCCGGCCACGCGGAATCCGGGTCGGCAGCGGCACCCCCAAGGGCTACTACGCCGAGGATCTGACCGACGCCTGGGCCCGCTACTGCCCCCCTCCCCCCGAGAAGTCCGCAACATCCGCAACATCCGCAACACCTCAGGTCAGCGGGGGTGAATCCGTGGCGGAAGACCCCGCCGAGAGCCGCCACATGCTCGCGGAAACCGGCACACGCCCGCTGCGCGCAGTCGGCTGACAACCCGCGCCCCCACGGTGCCGCCGCGCCACCGCGCGGCGGCACCTATCCGCAACACAACCGCCATCCGCCACAAATCCAAGCCGCTGACCAGCAATGTTGCGGCGTGGCGGATGTTGCGGATTCCCAGCAAGGGCCTGCCGCCCTCACCGTCGCGAGACGAAGGAGATCCGCCGCATGGACACGGCCCAACTCGCCGACTCCATCGACCACACCCTTGTCCTCCTGACCGTCGAAGAGGCCGCCCGCCGACTCCGCATCGGCCGCACCCTCTGCTACCGGCTCATCGGATCCGGAGAGCTGGAATCCGTCCCCGTTGGTCGACTCCGCCGCGTCCCCGCCGACGCCGTGAACGACTACGTCGCCCGACTCCGCGCGGCCAATCGCGCCACCTTCCCCAACACTTCCGCCGCCATGGCTGACGCCGCCTGAGAGGACACCTGTGGAAGACAAGAAGAAGCGCACCCGACAGCCCAACGGCCGTTCGTCCATCTACCAGGGGAAGGACGGCAAATGGCACGGCCGTGTCACCGTCGGCGTGCGAGACGACGGCAAGTCGGACCGTAGGCATGTCGAGCGGAAGACCAAGGCGGAAGTCGTCGCGGCCGTGCAGGAGCTGGAGCGGATGCGTGACGCCGGCACGGTGCGCAAGCCGGGTAGGCCCTGGACGGTCAAGGCGTGGCTGACACACTGGATCGACAACATTGCGCCGCTCGCTGTGAACGAGAACACGATGGTCGGCTACGGGGTCGCCGTTCGAAAGCACCTGATCCCGGGTCTCGGTGCCCACCGACTCGACCGGCTCAAGCCGGAGCACATCGAGACCTTCTACGCCAAGATGCAGGCGAACGGCAGCAAACCAGCGACCGCCCACCAGGCGCACCGGACCTTCCGGACCGCGCTCAACGAGGCGGTTCGGCGCGGCCACCTCGCCCAGAATCCCGTACAGCTCGCCAAGGCTCCGCGCGTAAGCGAGGAGGAGATCGAGCCGTACACCGTGGAGGAGGTTCAGCGGCTACTGCGTGCCGCGGACCGCCGGCGGAACACCGCGCGTTGGGCCGTGGCGCTCGCGCTGGGGCTCCGGCAGGGGGAGGCGCTGGGACTGAAGTGGTCGGATGTCGACCTGGACAATGGCGTCTTGCTGGTCCGCCGGAGCCGTCGCCGCCCGCGGTACGCGCACGGATGCGGGGGGTCCTGCGGCCGTAAGGCTGGGTACTGCCCACAGCGCCAGCGGACCAACCCGGAGACCGCCGACACGAAGTCCCGCGCGGGCCGACGGGCGGTCGGGCTTCCTCCACAGCTTGTGGACATGCTGCGCGAGCACGCGCGCCGGCAACAGGCCGAGCGCGCGGCGGCCGGGGACAAATGGAACGAGGAGGGGTGGCTGTTCGCCACCGAGACCGGACGTGGGACTTCCCCCCGAACGGACTACGACGACTGGAAGGAGTTGCTCAGCGACGCGAAGGTACGTGACGGCCGTCTGCACGACGCGCGGCACACGGCGGCCACGGTGCTGCTGATCCTCGGAGTCTCCGAGCGGGCCGTGATGGGGCTGATGGGTTGGTCCACCACGGCTATGGCCGCCCGGTATCAGCACATGGTCGACACGGTTCGGCGGGACATCGCGCGACAGGTCGACGGGCTCATCTGGAAGACGAGTGGGGACGACGGCGCCGCTGGCGCTCTCGTACCGGCCAACTGAGACGGGAACTGAGACGGAAGCCGAAGAGGCGCGCGGTTCGATGAACCGTGCGCCTCTTCTACCTGCGGTAGCGGAGGGATTTGAACCCTCGGTGACTTGCGCCACACTCGCTTTCGAGGCGAGCTCCTTCGGCCGCTCGGACACGCTACCGAGGGAGACCTTACAGCACAGTGCGGCGAGGTTTGAAATCCGTATCGGGCGGTGCCGTCAGCGGTCGCGGAAGAAGGCGGTGAGGAGTCCGGCGCACTCCGCCGCGAGCACGCCCTCGATGACCTCCGGGCGGTGGTTGAGCCGCCGGTCGCGCACCACGTCCCACAGGGAGCCGGCCGCGCCCGCCTTCTCGTCCCGGGCGCCGTAGACCACCCGGTCCACCCGGGACTGCACGAGCGCGCCCGCGCACATCGTGCACGGCTCCAGCGTGACGACGAGCGTGCACCCGGTCAGCCGCCACTGACCGAGCCGGGCCGCGGCCCGCCGGATCGCGAGGACCTCCGCGTGGGCCGTGGGATCACCGGTGGCCTCCCGCTCGTTGTGCCCGGCCGCGAGCACCGTCGTACCGTCCGGGGACAGCACGACGGCGCCGACGGGGACGTCACCGCCCCGGACGGCGAGTCCGGCCTCCGCCAGCGCGTGCCGCATCGCGGGCCGCCAGGGGTCCCGGACCGGGTCCGGCGCGCCCCGCGGGATCCGCCCCGTGGGCGGCGGGTCCTGTGGCGTGGTCAGCGGACGGTCTCCAGCACCTCCGAGGCGCCCAGGGCCTCGGCGATCGTGTTCAGCGCGTCGTCGGCGTACAGGGCGCGCAGCTCCTTCTCGCTGATGCCCAGGTCGTCCAGGATCCCGCTGTCGCCGACCGGGCTGTGCGGCACCGCGTCGGCGGCGCCGCCCTCTTCCTCCTCGTCGTCCTCGGACTCCCCGTCCTCCGTGCCGTCGAGGTCCAGGGCGTCCAGGTCCGGGCCGTCGTCCGCGCCGGGCTCACGGCCGAGCAGCTCGTCGGTGAGGAGCAGCTCCCCGTACGCGCTGCGCCGGGCGGCGGCGGCGTCCGAGACGTAGATGCGAGGGTCGTCCTCGCCGTCCACGCGGACGACGCCGAACCAGGAGTCCTCCTGCTCGATCAGGACGAGCACCGTGTCCTCGTCGGGAGAGGCTTCCCGGGCCAGGTCGGCCAGATCCGACAGGGTCTCCACATCGTCCAGCTCCGTGTCGCTCGCTTCCCACCCGTCTTCGGTGCGCGCGAGCAGTGCGGCGAAGTACACCGTGACTCTCCCACTGGTCATAGGCGTGCCGGTTGGGGGTCCCCCCGGCGGAGGTACGTGGGCGGGGAGAGCCTGGGCTCCGAGCCCCACCCACTCGGAATCGTGGCAGAAACAAGGCGTCCAGGGGACGTCTTCGGCTCCCTGTGTCTGGCTGTTTCGATCGTGGATCCCTGATCGGCTCACCAGCGCGCTCATTGCCGCCACCAGCGGATCGTACGCGGCTTTCCCGCCCGCCCACGCACGCCCACGTCCCCAACACCCGTGCGTGCGGGGATCTTCCGCTGCCCGGCGGCGCCCCGCACCGCTACCAGCGGAACGTCCGCATGCGCATCGCGTGGCGCAGCCGGGCGGCCTTGGCGCGCCGGGGCTGCACCCGGGCGCGCAACTCGCGGGCCTCGGCGAGGTCGCGCAGGAACTGGGCGCGCCGCCGTCGGCGCTCGGCCTCGGTCTCGGGCCTGTCGGGATCGGTCCTCGCGAACCGCGCGGCGGGACCGGTCGTGTCGCCGGCCTCGGAGGCGTCCGCGGGCAGGTCAGGCTGGTCGGACACGTCTCACCACCCCACTTACGTCCTTCCCACTTTCCCCCGGATGGCCGGTTTGACGCCAGCGTGAGGGCGGCCCGTGGCGCAGGTACCGTTAGGGGCATGCGTCTCCACGTCGTCGACCACCCCCTGGTCGCTCACAAGCTCACCACGCTGCGCGACCAGCGCACCGACTCCGCGACCTTCCGGCGGCTCGCCGACGAACTGGTCACCCTGCTCGCCTACGAGGCGACGCGGGACGTGCGCACCGAGGCCGTCGACATCCAGACCCCGGTCGCGCGGACCACGGGCGTCAAGCTCGCCCGGCCCCGCCCGCTGGTGGTGCCGATCCTGCGGGCCGGTCTCGGCATGCTGGACGGCATGGTCCGGCTGCTGCCGACCGCCGAGGTGGGCTTCCTCGGCATGATCCGCAATGAGGAGACGCTGCAGGCGTCCACGTACGCCTCGCGCATGCCGGAGGACCTCTCGGGCCGCCAGGTGTACGTCCTCGACCCGATGCTGGCCACGGGCGGCACGCTGGTCGCGGCGATCCAGGAGCTGATCAAGCGGGGCGCCGACGACGTCACCGCCGTGGTGCTGCTGGCCGCGCCGGAGGGCGTCGCGGTCATGGAGCGGGAACTGGCGGGCACGCCCGTCACGGTGGTCACGGCGGCCGTGGACGACCACCTCAACGAGCTGGGGTACATCGTGCCCGGGCTGGGGGACGCGGGGGACCGGCTCTACGGGGCCGCGGAGTAGGCTGCGCGGTCGTTCCCGCGCCCGCGGGGGCCCTGGCCGCCCGACCGGCCGGCCTGCTCCGGCTCCCCGCTCAGCAGGTTTCCTTCGGCTCCCTGCTCAGCAGGCCTTCTTCGTCGTGGCCGTCGTCCGGGGCTCGGACAGGGTGGTCAGGGCCCGGTCGGCGGTCGCGCGGTCGGCCAGGCCCTTGAAGGCGTCCCCGATGATCAGGTCCAGGTCGGCGCCCTTGCGGCCGTCGGCGCGTACCTCCGCGCCGGCGAGCTGGGTGCCGAGGACCCGCAGGGAGGTGTCCTGGGCGGTGGGGGAGCCGAGGAGTATCCCCGCGCCCTTCACCTTCTTGTCGTACTGCTTCGACGCGTTGCCCACGGTGCCGATGCGGAAGCCGCGCTTCTTCAGTTCGTCCGCGGTGGTCTTGGCGAGCCCGCCGTGCTTGGTCGCGTTGTAGACGTTCACGGTGATCCGGCCGGGCTCGGGGAGGGGCTTCACCCGGGCCACGGGGGCCGCCGCCGCCTTGGTACGGCAGTGCGCTTGGGCGGCGGACGTCGTCGTGCCGCCGCCGCCCGTGAAGACGTCGATGAGCTGCAGGGTGCCCCAGCCGACCAGGCCGAGCACGGCGGTGGACGCCACCACGACGGCCGCGAGCCTGCCGTGCCGTCGGGGCGGACGCATCCGAGGGTATTTGTCCCCCGTGATCCGGTACTGGCCGCCCATGCCAGGGGGAGTCAGCATGCTCATGAACGCAGCGTAGTGCGCCCGAGCGGCGATGCCTATCAGATGATCAGTCGATGCCGCTCGGCGAACCCGAAAGGGGCAGCGGTCGTGTCGCACCCGGCCGGCCCGAGGTGGCGCGCCGGGGCCGCCGAGGTGTCGCGCCGGGTCAGTCGAGTTCGAGCACGCGCGCGTGCAGCACCTGGCGCTGCTGGAGGGCGGCGCGTACCGCGCGGTGCAGGCCGTCCTCCAGGTAGAGGTCGCCCTGCCACTTCACGACGTGCGCGAAGAGGTCGCCGTAGAACGTCGAGTCCTCCGCCAGCAGGGTCTCCAGGTCGAGCTGCTGCTTGGTGGTCACGAGCTGATCGAGGCGGACCGGGCGCGGCGCGACGTCCGCCCACTGCCGGGTGCTTTCCCGGCCGTGGTCGGGGTACGGCCGGCCGTTTCCGATGCGCTTGAAGATCACACGGAAAGCCTACCGGGCAAGACGTTCCGGGCGCAGCCATGGCGGCGGAGTGCAACGCTTGAAAAGATGGAGCAATTCCGGCAAATGGGCTACTACGGGAACGGGGTCGGAGATGAGTGACCGCGAGACCGCGCCGTCCACCGGGCCCGACCGGGCCGGTGCGCCGCCCGTCGAGGCCGGTGCGCTGCCCGACGAGGCGCGGAAGATCGCCTCGGGCTACGCCTTCACCGGTCCCGCGCTCGACCTCGGCGCCCTGCTGTGGGACGGCGTGTGCCACCCCGGCGCGTCGGTCCGTGTGCCGCTGCCGGTGCTCAACCGGCACGGCCTGGTCGCGGGCGCCACCGGCACCGGCAAGACCAAGACCCTCCAGCTGATCGCCGAGCAGCTGTCGGCCCAGGGCGTGCCGGTGTTCCTCGCGGACATCAAGGGCGACCTCTCCGGCATCGCGCGGCCCGGCCGGGACGACGACCGGGTGCGCGGGCGGGCCGGCCAGGTCGGCCAGGAGTGGACCCCGGGCGGCCGCCCGGCGGAGTTCCTCGCGCTCGGCGGCCTCGGCCACGGCGTCCCGGTACGGGCCACGATCACCAGCTTCGGCCCGGTGCTGCTGGCCAAGGTGCTCCAGCTGAACCACACCCAGGAGCAGTCGCTCGGCCTGGTCTTCCACTACGCCGACACCAAGGGCCTGGAGCTGGTCGACCTCAAGGACCTGCGTGCGGTCGTCGCCTTCCTCACCTCCGACGAGGGCAGGGCCGAGCTGAAGAACATCGGCGGCCTGTCCGGCGCCACGGCCGGGGTGATCCTGCGCTCGCTGACGGCCTTCGAGGCGCAGGGCATGACGGACTTCTTCGGCGAGCCGGAGTTCGACACGGCGGACCTGCTGCGCACGGCGGACGACGGCCGGGGCATCGTCTCGGTCCTGGAACTCCCCGCCGTCCAGGACAAGCCCCTGCTGTTCTCGACGTTCCTGATGTGGCTGCTCGCCGACCTCTTCCACGACCTGCCCGAGATCGGCGACGCCGACAAGCCCCGGCTGGTGTTCTTCTTCGACGAGGCGCACCTGCTGTTCAACGACGCCTCCCGGGCGTTCCTGGACTCGATCACGCAGACCGTCCGGCTGATCCGCTCCAAGGGCGTCGGTGTCTTCTTCGTCACCCAGACCCCGAAGGACGTCCCCGGCGACGTCCTCGCCCAGCTCGGCAACCGCGTCCAGCACGCCCTGCGCGCCTTCACGCCCGACGACCAGAAGGCCCTGCGGGCGACCGTGCAGACCTTCCCCAGGTCGGCGTACGACCTGGAGGAACTGCTCACCGGCCTGGGCACCGGTGAGGCCGTGGTGACCGTGCTGAGCGAGACCGGCGCCCCCACCCCGGTTGCCGCCACCCGGCTGCGCGCCCCGGAGTCCCTGATGGGCCCGGTCGACGGGGCCGCGCTGGACGAGGCGGTCCGCGCCTCCCCGCTCCACGACCGTTATGCACAGGCTGTGGACCGCGAGTCGGCGTACGAGAGGCTGAGCGCCGCCGCCTCCCGGCCGTCGGCCGCCGCTCCCCGGCCTGAGGGCGCGGCCCCCGAGCGGGAGCGGGAGGCGGCGCCGAGCCGGGAGCCGTCGCTGGTCGAACAGGTCGTCGGCAGCGGGATGTTCAGGTCCCTCGCCCGCTCGGTGGGCACCCAACTCGGCCGGGAGATCACCCGCTCCCTGTTCGGCACGGCGCGGCGGCGGAGGTAGCGGCGCAGACCGGGGCCGCGGGGGCCCGGCGGAGGCGGGGGTGCCTCCGCCGGGGGTGTTCACCGTGGCTGGTCCTGCGGCGGTTGCTGTGGCCGCGGGGGGTGTTGGTCCGGCCTGGGGGCCGTACCGCGCCGGGCCTCCGCGCGCAGGAGGGCGCGCAGGACGGCGTAGGGATCCTTGGGCATGGCTGTGCTGCTCCTTGCGTCGAGCCGACCGACCTCGCGGGGACGCGGGTCCGTCAGCAGCGCAGGACCACCGTGCGCAGCAGGGGGGTGGTGTCCGGCACCCGCGGCGCGGCGGGGCACGGGCGGACCGCCGGGCGGCCGGGCGCCGGGGCGGGGAGGGGCGCGGGGCGCTCGGGTACGTCGGCCCGGAGGAGGACGCGGACGGAGGGCCGTAGCGCCGCGTCGAGGGTCTCGTGCTCGGCGGTCTCGGCGGTCACCGCCAGGCCGGGGGCCGCCTGGGCCGACAGGTGGGCGGCGGGCACCCCCAGGGCGAGGAGCAGCACGAGCACGCGCAGCCAGGTACGGCTCCGGGGTGTGCTGCTGCTCCTGCTCACACCGGCTTTCTCCCCGGCGCGGACGGGGCAGCCTGCACGCCGGGCGTGAACTCCGCCCGCTCGGCGTACCTGCGGCACCCGCGGTTGACGGCGGTCACACCGTCTGCGGGACCCGGCCGGCCCGTCCACGGATGCGCACCGCGGTGACGATCTCCACGATGCCCACCGCGATCAGCCAGATCCCGCCGACGAGGGTCAGTACGGCGACCGACCTGAAGGGCGAGTCGATCAGCACGATCCCGGCGACGAAGGTGAGGATCCCGAGGAAGACCTGCCAGCCCCGGGCCGGCATCCGGGGATCGTGCGCGGCGGCCAGGGTCTGGGTGATGCCGCGGATCAGCCAGCCGATGCCGATCCACAGGGCGAGCAGCAGGATCGACTGCATGGGCCCGCGGAAGCAGAACAGGCCCAGCAGGATCGACAGCGCGCCGCTGACGAAGGCCAGCACCCGCAGCGAGGTCGCCCGGTGCGTGCCGAACGCCGAGACCAGCTGGAAGACGCCGCTGTAGACCAGGTACACGCCGAACAGCACCCCGGCGGCGAGCAGGGAGGCGCCCGGCCAGACCAGCACCAGGACGCCCAGCACCAGGGAGCCGATCCCGGTCAGCAGCACGACCTGCCAGGCGGCCCGGGACAGGGCGTGCAGGGGACCCTCGAACGGCATCTCCGGTTCATGGTGCCCCCGGTACGGTTCCGCCGCGGGGCGCCCACGCGGAGCCTCCCCGGCGTGCACGTGCCGGTCGTCGTACTCACGGCCCCCGTCGGGCCCACCACTCGGCGCCTCGGTCATGCTTCATGCTGGGAGCGGCCGGGGGGTGGCGGCCAGCGGGGTGGGCCGAACGGGGGGCGGGGGCGGACGGTCGCCAGGGGCGATGGGGCGATGGGGCGATGGGGCGCTGGGGCGGGCTGTCGCCGGGCCCGGTCCGGGTGCCGGGGCAGTCGGGCGGAGCCGTGTGGACGGCCGGCGTCGCGTGGGGGGCCGGCTACTTCTTCCCCGGCTTGGCCGCCTTCGCGGCCTTCGCCACGGCCTTCGTCTCCTGCTTGTGGGCGCGTACCCTGGCCAGCGACTCGGGGCCGGTGATGTCGGCGACGGACCGGAAGGACGCCGGCTCGCCGTAGGCGCCCGCGGCCTCGCGCCAGCCCGCCGGGGCGACCCCGAGCTGCTTGCCGAGCAGGGCCAGGAAGATCTGTGCCTTCTGCTTGCCGAACCCCGGTAGGTCCTCCAGCCGCCGCAGCAGTTCCGCCCCGCTGCCGACGCCCCGCCAGACGGCCTCCGCGTCCCCGTCGTAGTGCTCGACGAGGTACTGGAACAGCTGCTGGATCCGCTTGGCCATCGAGCCGGGGTAGCGGTGCACCGCGGGCTTCTCGGAGAGCAGCGCGGCGAAGGACTCCGGGTCCATCGCGGCGATCTCGTGCGCGTCCAGATCTCCGGCGCCGAGCCGGTCGGCGATGGTCCGGGGCCCCTTGAACGCCCACTCCATCGGGATCTGCTGGTCCAGCAGCATCCCGGTCAGCGCGGCGAGCGGGGACCGCCCGAGCAACGCGTCGGCCGCCGGGTCCTGGGCGAGGTGCAGGGTCACGTCCATGCGTCGATGATCCCGCGCCCCCACCCGACCCGCGCGCCCACGGCCCGCCTCCGCGCGTCCCACCAGCCCCGCCCCTGCCCCGTGACCCCCTCGACGGTTCGCGTACGATTCCCCCACGGAAAACTTAGGCAAGGCTAACCTAAAGCAGGGAGTTTCCCGGGTGACCACCAAGACGTACCGCGACGCCTGGGGCATCCCCCACCTGCGCGCGCCCAGCGCCCGCGAACTCGCCCGCGCCCAGGGCCGGGTCACCGCGCACGACCGGGCCTGGCAACTGGAGACCGAGCGGCACCGCGCCCAGGGCACCACCGCGTCCTTCCTCGGCGCCGAAGCCCTCTCCTGGGACGTCTTCGCCCGCCGGGCCCGGCTGGAGGACACCGCCCGCCGCTGCTACGCCGCGCTGGAGCGCCGGGACCCGGAGACCGCCGCCTGGGTACGGTCGTACGTCGACGGGGTCAACGAGGGCCTGCCCGCCGGCGCCCGCCGCGCACCCGAGTTCGCCCGCACCGGCCTCGCCCCCGGCCCCTGGCAGCCCTGGACGCCGCTCGCCGTCTGGCTCGGCACGCACATCCTGTTCGCCGGCTTCCCCGCCAAGCTCTGGCGCGAGCAGGCCGTACGGCACCTCGGCCCCGACGCCGTCGGCCTGTTCGCCACCGACGGGCCCGGTACGGCGGGCAGCAACGGCTGGCTGGTCACCGGCGACCGTACCGCCACCGGGCACGCCCTCATCGCCGGCGACCCGCACCGCTTCATCGAGGACCCCGGGGTCTACCAGCAGATCCGCCTCGCCTGCCCCGAGTTCGACGTCATCGGCCTGGCCGTGCCCGGCGTCCCCGGCATCGCCCACTTCGGCCACACCGGCACGGCCGCCTGGGCCATCACCAACGCCATGGCCGACTACCAGGACCTCTACCGCGAACGCCTCCGCCGCACCGGCGCGGGCATCGAGGCCCTCTCCCCCGACGGCACCTGGCAGCGGGCCCAACGCCACACCGAGACGATCGACGTCGCCGGCGAGCCCCCCGTCGAGATCGAGGTCCTGGAGACACCCCGGGGCCCGGTGATCGCGGGAGGCCCGGAGGGCCTGGACGGCCCGGTGACCGCGGGTGGGCCGGAGGGCCTGGACGAGGGCACGCCCGGGCCGCCGGAGGGAGCCACCCCGCACGTCACCCCGGGACCGGCTTCCCACCCGGTCGGCGACGTCGGCCTTGTGGACACGGACCCCGCCGGGACCGCAGCCGACGCGCTCGCCCTGCGCTACCCACCCCGCGTCACGGAGGACCTCGGTTTCAGCGCCCTCCTCCCGCTCCTGCGCGCCCGCACCGTCGCCGACATCGACCGCGCCCTGGACGCCTGGGCCGAGCCCGTCAACGTCGTACAGGCCGCCGACACCGCCGGAGGCACCCTGCACCGCGTCGCCGGCCACGTCCCCGTTCGCGTCGAGGCCAACCGCCGCCACCCGGTGCCCGCCTGGGAGCCCGGCCACGAATGGCACGGCGCGCACGAGACGCCGTACGCCCACCCGGCCACCGAGGACGGCATCGCGGTGATGGCCAACGCCCGCGGCCTCGCCACGCCCCTCGGCGTCGAGTTCGCCCCGCCGCACCGCGCCGCCCGCATCCGCGCCCTGCTCGACGCGGGCCACGCCTGGACCGCCGACGACATGCCCGCGATCCACACCGACACCCACCTGGGCTCCGCCGGCCCCCTCCTGCGCCGGCTCGCCGCGCTCACCGACCTCACCCCCGCCGCCGCGGCCCTCCGCGACCGCCTGCTCGCCTGGGACCGCCGGATGGACGCCGACAGCACCGACGCGGCGGCGTACGCGGCGGTACGCGGCGCGGTCGTACGCCGGCTCGCCGCCCACCCGGTCTTCGCCCCGCTCACCACGCCCCCGGCCTACCCGGACGTCCTGCTCCCCTGGCTGGCCCTCGTACCGCGCCTCGGTTACGCCCTCGAACACCTGCTGAGTACGGAGGAGTTGTACGGCGTCGACCGGGCGGCAGCCGTCCGTACCGCCCTGGAGGAGGTCGCCGCCGAGCCCCCCGCCGCCCCCTGGTCCGCCACCCACCGCCTGGCCCCCTGGCGGGCGTTGCCGGCCGGGGCGTACTCCGCGGCGGACGAGCCGGGTCTCGCCGGCGACCACGACTGCGTGCTCTGCACCTCCGCCGTCCCCGGCCTCACCGACCGCGCCGCCCGCGGGCCCGCCGCCCGCTACGTCTGGGACCTCGCCGACCGCGACAACAGCCGCTGGGTGGTTCCCTTCGGCGCCGACGGCGTCCCCGGCGCCCCCCACCACCACGACCAACTCCGCCTGTGGCTGGCGGGGGACCTGGCCCCGGTGACCACCGACTGGACCCGGCTCACCGACGTCTCCCACCCCACCGACCCGCTCGAGGAATCCCATGACTGACCCGTACGTCCAGCACATCGACGGCTACGGCACCGTCCGCATCCGCCCCCTGGACCCGGAGGGCGACGCGGGCCTGGTCCACGCCTGGGTGAGCGACGAACGCGCCGCGTTCTGGGGCATGAACGGCCTCACCAGAACCCAGGTCACCGAGATCTACGCCCACATGGCCACCCTCGACACCCACCACGCCCACCTCGTCACCAAGGACGGCGAACCGGCCGCCCTGCTCCAGACGTACGAGCCGTCCGCCGACCGGGTCGCCGAGTGCTACGACGTTCGCCCCGGCGATCTCGGCATGCACCTCCTGATCGCCCCCGCGGGCCCCGAGGGCCCGCGCCCCGGCTGGACCTCCACCCTGCTGACGGCCGTCACGACGTACGCGCTGCAGACCCTGGACCGCCGGCGGATCGTGATCGACCCGGACGTGCGCAACACGAAGGCGATCGCCCGCTTCGAACGCCAGGGCTTCCGCCGCGGTCCGGCCGTCGTCCTGCCCGAGATAGACCTGCCCGACGTGTACCTGCCGGAGAAGCACGCCCAACTGGCGTTCCTCGACCGGACGGCAGCCTTCCCCGGCTGACGGCGCCCACCTGAGCCGGGCCGACCCGGTGAGCACACCGGCCGTTCTCCGCGTACCTGTAGGGAGGCAGTCTGCACGGGTGCGTGCGGGGACGGAGGCTGACGACAGTGCTGCGCGAGGAAGACCGGCGACCGGAACGACGGCGAACGCCGTACGGGCCAGGGGGCGTACGGGGGCCGCGGGGTCCACGTGGGCCGCGCGGCACACCCCCGCACCCCCTCCTCCGCCCCGCCCGTCTCCTCTCCGCCCTCCTCCTCCCCGTCCTCCTGTTCGGCCTGCTCCTCGGCACCGCGGCCCCCGCCTCGGCCCACGCCGTCCTGCGCTCCACGGACCCCGGCGACGGATCCGTCCTGCGTACCGCCCCCCGCCAGGTCACCCTCACCTTCACCGAGTCGGTCGGCCTGCTGACCGACTCCTTCCGGATCTACGACCCCACCAACCGCCGCATCCGCACCGGCCCCGCCGACCACGCCCCGGGCCGCTCCGACACGGCCCGTGTCGGCCTCCCCGCGCGGCTCGCCACCGGCACGTACACGGTCGCCTGGCGGGTGGTGTCGGCCGACAGCCACCCGGTGTCCGGCGCCCTCACCTTCTCGGTCGGCAAACGCACGGCGGCACCCGCGACCCCGCCCGCGGACGGCGCGGAGAACCGGGCGACCACGGCCCTGAACACCATCGCGCGCTATCTCGCCTACCTCTCCCTGGCCCTGCTCCTGGGCGCGGCCGCGTTCGTGGCGTACTGCCGTCCGCCGGCCACCGCGCACCTGCGCACCCCCGTCCTGGCCGCCGCGGCCACCCTCCTCGTCTCCACCGCCGCCCTGTACCTCCTGCGGGCGCCCTACGAGGAGGCCGCCGCCCCGACGACCGCCTTCTCCCTCTCCGCCCTCACCCACACGGCGACGACCCGCCCCGGCCTGCTGCTCCTGCTCCGCCTGGCACTGCCGGGGGCGGCCGCGGCGGTCGTGGCGGTCCTGCGCAGGCGCGGCGCGAGGCCTCCGCGCCGGGCCGGCCTCGCGGCGGGCGTGGTCCTGGCCGTGCTGCTGTCCCTGACCTGGTCGGCGTCCGAACACGCCTCGGCGGGCATCCAGGTCCCGGTGGCGATCGTCTCGTCCACCCTGCACCTGCTGGCCATGGGGGCCTGGCTGGGCGGTCTGGCCGCGCTCCTGTGGACCCTGCGGCACACCGCGGAGCCGGCCGGCCTGCCCGCCTCGGTCCCGGCCCGGTTCTCCCGCCTGGCGTTCGCCTCCGTGGTCGTCCTGGTGGTGACCGGCGTCTACCAGTCCTGGCGGGGCCTCGGCTCCTGGCAGGCGCTCACGGACACGGCGTACGGCCGCACCCTCCTGGCCAAGCTGGCCGTGGTCGCCGCGCTGCTCCTGGCGGCGGCCTGCTCCCGCACCTGGACCGCCCGCCTGGTCCGGGCCGCCGCGGCCACCCCCGCCCGCGTCCCCGAACCGGCGACCGGCCCCCCGTTCCCCGAACCGCCGCCCCCGGCCCCACCGGTGCACCCGGTCCTGCCCCTGCTGCGCCGCTCGGTCCTGCTGGAGGCGACGGCCGGTCTGCTGGTCCTGGCCCTGACCACCCTGCTGACCAGCACCGTGCCCGGCCGCGCGGCGACGGAATCGGCCCAGGCCGTCACCGCCCCGGTGACGGGCATCCCCACGGCCTCCGTCACCACGATCCCCTTCGACACCGGAGCGCCCGGCGGCCGGGGCAAGGTCCAGATCACCCTGGACCCCGGGCGCGTCGGCACCAACTCCGTACAGGCGGTCGTCTACGGCCCCGACGGCGGCCTCTCCGCCATCCCCGAGCTCCGCCTGACGCTCACGCTCCCCGCCGGGCGCGTCGGCCCCCTGGACACCCGGGTCACCGACCGCGGGGGCTACTGGTCCGCCCCCTCCTTCACCCTGCCGCTGCCCGGCACCTGGACGATGAAGGCCACGATCCGGGTGTCCGACCTGGACCAGGTGACGGTGTCGGCGCCGGTGCGGGTGACGCGGTGACTCAGACGGCGTGCAGGTAGAGCTGCGGCGACCAGGCGGTGCAGCTGGGCCCCTCGTCGATCGCGTGGCCGCACGCCCTGATTTTGAAGTTCCAGTCGCCGTGGGCGGGCCGGTCCACCGTCGCGACCCGGTGCTGCCCCATGGCCAGCCGCCAGCTGAACCAGCCGAGTTGGGACGGGTACGTGTAGCGGATCTCGTAGTAGGCGTACCGGGGGCCGGAGTAGCCGCCGTAGTACAGCTTCAGCGTGTCGGTGCAGCCGTCGAAACGGGCACCGGCGTACGGGCCGTTCGTGAGCCGGTACCGCTGGGGCACACCGCCGACGCTGCTCCCGCCGCCCGGCGGGAACGCGTCCCGGTACGTACAGAGGGTCGCCGGAGCGGCCCCCGGGCCCCCCGCCGGCCGGTCCGCGGCCGCGGCACCGTCCACCGAGACGACGGGAAGCAGCAGCGCGGCCACAGCGGCCACACCAACGAGCGAACGCCTCATGCCCCTCACCTCCAGCAGAGGATGCTCCTCCACCACGGTGCACTCCCACCTCGCGAGCCGCATCCGGGGCGGCGGCGAGCGGGCGGGGAACGTCGAAGGGCCCCACCGCGAACAGTGGGGCCCTTCGACATCGTGCGACGGCTGGTGGACGGCGCCGGACGGCGACGAACGAGACCAGAACCGAGACCAGGGCGCTGGTCATACTCGCTTGATGACGATCGATCCCGGAACCAGCTGCTCCAGGTCGTCCACGTCCGATGTGAAGATGGTGACCTGCCCTTTCTGCTGCCGGGCGATGATGGCGAGCACCGCGTCGATCGCGTACTTGTGGCCGTGAAGCTTGGCGTCGGACAGGAGTCGGCGGGCCTGGCGTGCCTCGTCCTTCCCGATGTCGGCGACTTTGAGCCGGGAGAGCACCCAGTCCCAGCGCTGCTCGGTGGTTCTGCCGTCGTACGCCTCCACCAGCGTCATGGGCGACGTGACCACTTCGGCTTCGCCCCGTGCTGCGAGATCGAGCCAGGCGATCATCTTCCGGTCACCACGCACAGCGAGGGACAGGGCTTCGCAGTCGAGTACGAAGACGCGCAGTGGCCGCTGCCCGTGCTCACCGGCCCGCTTGGTCACGCGGCCTCTCCGGCGTTGTGTCCTCCGGCGGTGAGGCGACGTTCGTGCTCGGCGTCGAGATCTTCCAGCTCCGAGAGTGCTGCCGCGCGCTCGTCCTCGGTGACCGCGCCGTGTTCCTCCTGCAGCCAGTCGACCAGTTCCAGCAGACGGTCCCGATCGCGCTTGTAGCGCAGTGCTTCGGCGACGTACGCCGAAAGCCCCCGCTCAGCCGCCTCGGCGCGGATCTCGTCCAGGAGGTCTTCGGGGATCGTCACCGTCACCTTCTTGGTTGCCATACAAGTCACCATACTCTTGGTGTGAATGCCCCTACCAGATTCCCGTGACCCGTAGGGCAAGGAGGCCGACGGCCAATCCGTGAGCCCTGCCCATGCGTGATCGCCGACTTGCACCGCTTCACTCGGCCACCGCGTGGCCGGACGCCATGCTCAAGGAGGTGGCCCGGAAGATCGCCGATGCAGGCTGGGGAACCCCGGAAGCACCCGCTGTGGACAAAAACCAGGACAACGAAGGCTGAGACACGTCGAAGGGCCCCACTGCGAACAGTGGGGCCCTTCGACATCGTGCCCGGTGAGGCACTGGCGGAGGATACGAGATTCGAACTCGTGAGGGGTTGCCCCCAACACGCTTTCCAAGCGTGCGCCCTAGGCCTCTAGGCGAATCCTCCGCCGGAAACATTACATGACCGAGGGGAGTGCTCGCGAACCCGTTCCCGCAGGCCCGCATCCGGTTCAGCTCGGGTGCCGCGATCGGGTACTGTGGGCGCAGCCCCTCACGCGGCGCTATCTGACTGAACTCCCCCAGGGCCGGAAGGCAGCAAGGGTAGGTCGGCTCTGGCGGGTGCGTGGGGGGCGCTTGCGTTTCCGGGCCGCAGGCCCGGGGCGGTGAGGCGGCGCAGGGCCTGTGGGCCGCGATGCCGGGGCCGGCGTGGGGCCGGTGGGCCGCGATGCCCGGGCCGGCGTGGGGCCGGTGGGTCGTGGGCGGAGTCCGATGTCAGTGGGCGCCATTAACCTCGTATGCGTGTCGTCTCTCGCGCTGTACCGCCGCTATCGCCCGGAGACCTTTGCCGAGGTCATCGGGCAGGAGCATGTCACCGACCCGCTGCAGCAGGCGCTGCGGAACAACCGGGTCAATCACGCGTACCTGTTCAGCGGTCCGCGCGGCTGCGGCAAGACGACCAGCGCACGCATCCTGGCCCGCTGCCTCAACTGTGAGCAAGGTCCCACCCCCACCCCCTGCGGCGCGTGCCAGTCCTGCCAGGACCTGGCCAGGAACGGGCCGGGTTCGATCGACGTCATCGAGATCGACGCGGCCTCTCACGGTGGTGTGGACGACGCCCGTGAGCTGCGCGAAAAGGCGTTCTTCGGCCCCGCGAGCAGCCGGTACAAGATCTACATCATCGACGAGGCCCACATGGTCACGTCGGCCGGCTTCAACGCGCTACTCAAGGTGGTCGAGGAGCCGCCCGAGCATCTGAAGTTCATCTTCGCGACCACCGAGCCCGAGAAGGTCATCGGGACCATCCGGTCGCGTACCCACCACTACCCCTTCCGCCTCGTGCCCCCGGGCACGCTCAGGGACTACCTCGGCGAGGTGTGCCAGAAGGAGGACATCCCGGTCGAGGACGGCGTGCTGCCGCTCGTCGTGCGCGCCGGCGCCGGTTCCGTGCGTGACTCCATGTCCGTCATGGACCAGCTCCTCGCCGGTGCCGGAGCGGAGGGTGTGACGTATGCCATGGCCACCTCCCTCCTCGGCTACACCGACGGCTCCCTCCTCGACTCCGTCGTGGAGGCCTTCGCCACGGGTGACGGGGCCGCCGCCTTCGAGGTCGTCGACCATGTCATCGAGGGGGGCAACGACCCGCGGCGGTTCGTCGCCGACCTGCTGGAGCGGCTGCGGGACCTGGTGATCCTGGCCGCCGTTCCGGACGCCGTGGACAAGGGGCTCATCGACGCCCCGGCCGACGTCCTGGAGCGGATGCAGGCCCAGGCCGAGACCTTCGGCGCCGCCGAGCTGAGCCGCGCCGCCGACCTGGTCAACGAGGGCCTGACCGAGATGCGCGGCGCCACCTCCCCGCGCCTGCAGCTGGAACTGATCTGCGCCCGCGTCCTGCTCCCCGCCGCCTACGGCGACCAGCGGTCCCTCATGGCCCGCCTCGACCGCCTGGAGCGCGGCATCAACTTCCCCGGCGGTGCCGCCGGTGTCGGCGCGCCGGCCATGGGGTACGTCCCGGGCCCCGACGCCCACCCCGGCGCCCTCGCACCGGGCACGGGTGCGGGCACGGGCGCCGGCGGGGTGTCCGTACCGCCCGGTGGCGGCCCCGCGGCGGCACGCGCGGCCGTCCGGGGCGCGGGCGCTCCGACCGCCCAGGACGCCCCCCACGCCCCCCAAGGCCCCGCCGCCCCGGCCGAGCCGACCCCCGCGCCCCCGCCCGCTCCCGCTCCCGCGCCCACGGCCCCCGCCCCGCAGCCCGCCGCCCCGGCCGCCGGCGCCTGGCCCACCGCCTCCGCGCCTGCGCCCGCCACCCCGCAGCCCGCTGCGTCCGCGCCTGCGCCCGCCACCCCGCAGCCCGCCGCCCCGCAGCCCGCTGCCTCCGCCCCCGGCGCCTGGCCCGCCGCCGCCCCCGCCGGTGGCGGCCGGCGCCCAGGTGGCTGGCCCACGGCCGCCGCCCCGGCGGGTGGCCGTCAGGGCCCCGCCGAGGGCTCCACCCAGGGCGGCCAGGACCGTGCCGCCCCCGACCAGGCCCAGCACCAGCCACCGCAGCCCGCCCCCACCGGCGGTCTCGACCCCCGCGCGCTCTGGCCGAACATCCTGGAGGCCGTCAAGAACCGCCGCCGCTTCACCTGGATCCTGCTCAGCCAGAACGCCCAGGTGACCGGCTTCGACGGCACCACCCTCCAGCTCGGTTTCGTCAACGCCGGCGCCCGCGACAACTTCTCCGGCAGCGGCAGCGAGGACGTGCTGCGGCAGGCGCTGGCCGAGCAGTTCCACGTGCAGTGGAAGATCGAGGCGGTCATCGACCCGTCCGGCGGCGGCTCCACCCCGCCCACCGGCGGCTCACCCGGCTACGGCGGAGGCGGAGGCGGTGGCTACGGCGGCGCGCCCACCCCCGCCCCCGGCAGCACTCCCGGCGGTGGCTACGGCCCCCAGGCCGCCCCCCGCCCGGCGCCCGCCCAGCCGTCGGCCCAGGCCACCGGCGGCGCCCCCGCGCCCCGGCCGTCCGCCGCGCCCGAACCGCCGCCGCCCGTCGCCCCCGAGGACGACATCCCCGAGGACGACGACCCGGATCTGGACGAGTCGGCCCTCTCCGGCCACGAGCTGATCATGCGGGAGCTGGGGGCGACGGTGGTGGAGGAGTTCACCAACGAGTGACCGAGTAGCCGACCCGACCCTCCGGCTCCCGGCCACCGCCCCCCGAACCTTGGAGGAAGCTCCGAATAACCCGCCGCCCGGGCTTCGGCGACCTTGCCATTAGGCTGACCCCGTGAAGGTCCTCGTCATCGGCAGCGGTGCCCGCGAACACGCCCTGTGCCGTTCCCTGTCCCTCGACCCCGACGTCACCGCGCTGTACTGCGCCCCCGGCAACGCCGGCATCGCCGAGGTCGCCGAGCTGCACCAGGTCGACGCGCTCGACGGTGCCGCGGTGGCCGGGCTGGCCACCCGCCTCGGTGCGGAGCTGGTCGTCGTCGGCCCGGAGGCCCCGCTGGTCGCCGGTGTCGCCGACGCCGTCCGCGCGGCGGGCATCCCGGTGTTCGGCCCCTCCGGGGAGGCCGCGCAGCTGGAGGGGTCCAAGGCCTTCGCCAAGGACGTCATGGCGGCGGCCGGCGTCCCGACAGCCCGCTCCTACGTCTGCACCACCGCCGAGGAGGTCGCCGAGGCCCTCGACGCCTTCGGTGCCCCCTACGTCGTCAAGGACGACGGTCTCGCCGCCGGCAAGGGCGTCGTCGTCACGAGCGACCTCCAGGCGGCCCGGGCGCACGCCGCCGCCTGCGAGCGGGTGGTGATCGAGGAGTACCTCGACGGCCCCGAGGTCTCCCTCTTCGCCATCACCGACGGCGAGACGGTCGTACCGCTCAAGCCCGCCCAGGACTTCAAGCGCGCCCTGGACGGCGACGAGGGCCCGAACACCGGCGGCATGGGCGCCTACTCGCCGCTGCCGTGGGCCGACCCGAAGCTGGTCGACGAGGTGCTCCAGACCGTGCTGCAGCCCACGGTGGACGAGATGCGCCGCCGGGGCACGCCGTTCTCCGGGCTGCTGTACGCCGGTCTCGCGATCACCTCGCGCGGGGTGCGGGTCATCGAGTTCAACGCCCGCTTCGGCGACCCCGAGACCCAGGTGGTGCTGGCCCGGCTGAGGACCCCGCTGGCCGGTGTCCTGCTGGCCGCCGCCACCGGCGGCCTCGCCGACCTGCCGCCGCTGCGCTGGAGCGAGGACGCGGCCGTCACCGTCGTCGTCGCCTCGCACAACTACCCCGCCACCCCGCGCACCGGCGACCCGATCACCGGCCTGGACGAGGTGGCCGCCGAGGACGCCCCGCACGCGTACGTGCTGCACGCCGGCACCCGGCGGGAGGGCGACGCGGTGGTCAGCGCGGGCGGACGTGTGCTGTCCGTCACGGCCACCGGCAAGGACCTGACCGAGGCGCGTGAGCGGGCGTACCGGGCGGTGGACCGGATCCGGCTCGACGGCTCGCAGCACCGCACCGACATCGCGGCGAAGGCGGCGCGGTCCGCGGGCGCCTGAGCCCGGTCCACGGGTGCCGACGCCAGCCCGTCTGACCTGCTCGTACGACTCCCAGGCCCCGGATCCGAGATCCGGGGCCTGATCTTTGCTGTCTGTCACCCAGCTCTGACCAGAGCCATTCCATCGAGTGAGCAATCGCCCATACGGCTGACGGGGGCCGGGGCCCCAACTATGGTGCCGCGCAAGTGTTCCGGCACTTGGCCCACCGGCATTGCGATGTCAGTGGCGGGTGCCACAGTGGGGGAGTGAGCAAGACCAGGACGGCACTCGATCGGCAGAAAGGGGGCGAGGTCGGCACGTGACCGGAATCGGTATGGAGGCGGGCGCGCAGGCCGCGCGCTCCCGGGCCCTCGCCGTCCTGCGGGTCCGGGGCCGGGCCCTGGCCGTGGCCCTGCTGCCCGCGGGTGCCGCGGTGATCCTGCTGACCGGCGCCTCCACCGGCCATCTCGTCGGCCCGGGCTGGGACACCGCCCGGTGGGTCGTCGGCGTCCTCGCGGTGCTGGTGCTGCTGGCCGCCGCCGGTATCGCCGTGGTCGTGGCCCGGGCCCGTCCCGCCATGAGCCCCACGGTGCCGATCGCGGAGGGCTCCGCCCCGGACCTGTACCGGATGGTGCGCGACCTCGCCGACCGCCTGGACGTGCCGGCGCCCTCGGCCATAGCGCTCACCCCCGACTGCGACAGCTGGCTGGAGGACCGGGCCCACTCGGCCCACGGCCCGCCCCCGCGTCCGGTGCCCGACGAGATAGCGGGCCCGGGCTGCCGCCGGACCCCGGTCGCACCGGTCCTCGTCATCGGCTCCCCGTTCCTGTGGTGGATGCGGGTGGGCGAGCTGCGCGCCGTCCTCGCCCCGGTCATCGCGGGTACGGGCCCCTCGGCGCACCCCGACATAGCGGCCGCCCGCCGTTTCGTGCGCGGTCTGGACGCGGCCGTGGCCGTCGCCTCGGCCCCGGGCCGCTGTCCGCTGGTCCGCTGGCTGTGCGCGGCCCTCGGCTGGGTGGCGCGGCTGCTGCTGCGCGGCTGCCGTGAGCACGCGACACAGATGGAGCGCGGGGTCGCGGCGGCGGCGGCCGAGCGCGCCCAGGCCGTGGACTACGGGCTGCGGATCGTCGCCCAGGAGCAGGTCGGGCTGGCCTACGCCGGCTGGGACCGGCTGCTGACCAGGGTGGCGCTGCCCGCCTGGCGCATGGGCCGCTGGCCGTCCCGGCTGGACGCGGGCGTGGTCGCGGCGCTCACCGAGCTGTCCCGCCGGGACCGGCTCGCCGAGGGCTTCACCTCCCGGCTCGGCGAGCGTCCCGCCTGCGATCTGCTGGAGGAGCCGGGCGCGGTGGACGAGGCGACCTCGCTGCTCGCCGCGCGCCTCTTCCACGGCGGTCCCGCCGAGGCCGGTCCCGACTGGGCACCGGTGGACTGGCAGGCGTATCCGGAGGAGGTCGTGGACCGCACCTGGCGCACGGACGCGGCCCGCCTGCACCGCGTCCTGGACACCCTGGGCGTCCGCCCCTCCCACACCCCCGCCGGCCCCACCCTGGCCCGGGTCCTGGACCATCTGACGACCCCCGGCCCCGCCCACCAGCCCGCCGCCGACACCCAGCGCTCCCAGCAGGAACCACCACCCGCATCCGCTGGGACACCCGCCGCGGAAGCCGCCGGCACGGCCTTCGGCACGGACCCCGGCACCGACACCGACCCCGTCACCGGCCGGGCCGCAGCCTCCGCCGCGGAAGCCACAGGCACCGACCCCGCCACGGCCCTTGGCTCAGACCTCGCCACGGCCTTCGGCACGGACCCCACCGCGGAAGTCCCCGGCACGGAAGCCCTCGGCACCGCCCCCGCCATGGACTCCACTGCGGCCCCCGCCCCCGACCCCACCGCGGAAGCCACCGGCACGGACCCCGACCCCGACCCCACCACCCCCCGCAGCGCCGCCCTGGCCGCAGGGCTCAGTGCGGAGCTGGCCCGGGAGGGGACGACGGCCGCCGGTCAGGTCGCCGACAGCTTCCGTTGGGACGATTGCGACTGCGTCCTGCCCCCCTTCCCGCTGCAACCCCAGCGCACCGCCCGCGAACTGCTCGCCGACCACGTCACGGCGATGGTGTGCTGCGCGGCCGTCGACACGGCCGGAGCGGCACCCGCGCTGGACTGGCTGGACGGTCCGTCCCTGCTGCTGGGCGGCGAGCGGGCCGCCGATCTGGCCCCCAGGGTCCGCAGCCTGATCGAGGAGGGGGACCCGGGTCCGCTGCGCGACTGGCTGGCCGCGTCCGGAATACGCCCGGAGAAGCCCGTGAGACTCGTCTGAGCCGCCCGCACCCCGCGCCCGTCCCCGCGCAGCACCCCCCGCCTCCCCCGTCGTAACGGAAAGGCGACTTCCACTTCAGGTCAATTCGCAACGAGTAGTGACCGGGCCCGTGCGTTATGTGATGTGCTGGGACCGACCACCCCCTTGGCAAACGCAAGCGACATACGACAGTACGACCGAGTACAGCGCGTACACAGAGAACGGTGAGGACCACCGAGACAGGCACGGGGGCATGAGGGAGGGGAGCGACCATGGCCTCGGACCACATCCGCCGCTGGGAGTCCGGAGCACTCGCGCACGCCGTCACGGACCCCTTCGGCCAGGGCCCGGTGCCCTGGCTGCGCGGCAGTGAGACGTACTTCGACGACACGGGCCACGTCGTGCCGTGGTACGTCGACCCCAGCCCGCAGCAGCTCACCGGCGGCGACCGGGCCCGCGTCCCGGCGCCCCGCGCGGCCGGCTCCGGCCCCCGCACGGCCGACGACGTGCACCGCCAGATCAAGGGCTTCACGTCCACGGGCGCGGTCGCGCCCGGCGAGGCGATCGACTTCCACGTCACGGTCGACCCGCCGCAGGAGTTCAGCGTCGACATCTACCGCATCGGCCACTACGGCGGTGACGGCGCCGCGAAGATCACCACCAGCCCCCGGCTCTCCGGGATCGTCCAGCCGCAGCCGCTGACCGCCGACCGCACGGTCTCCTGTCACCACTGGTGGCTGTCCTGGCGCCTCCAGGTGCCCTCCTACTGGAGCATCGGCGCCTATGTGGCCGTCCTCACCACGGCCGACGGCTACCGCTCCCACGTGCCGTTCACGGTCCGCGACGACCACCCCGCCGACCTGCTCCTGCTGCTGCCGGACATCACCTGGCAGGCGTACAACCTGTACCCGGAGGACGGCCACACGGGCGCCAGCCTCTACCACGCCTGGGACGAGAAGGGCCGGCTGCTCGGCGAGGCCGACGCGGCCACCACGGTCTCCTTCGACCGCCCGTACGCGGGCGCGGGCCTGCCCCTGCACGTCGGCCACGCCTACGACTTCATCCGCTGGGCCGAGCGCTACGGCTACGACATCGCCTACGCCGAGGCCCGCGACCTGCACGCCGGCCGTGTCGACCCCGCCCGCTACCGGGGCCTGGTCTTCCCCGGCCACGACGAGTACTGGTCGGTGCCGATGCGCCGGGCCGTCGAGGACGCCCGCGACCGGGGCACCTCGCTGGTCTTCCTCTCCGCCAACACCATGTACTGGCAGGTGGAGCTGGGCCCGTCCCCGTCCGGCGTCCCGGACCGGCTGCTGACCTGCCGCAAGCGCAAGGGTCCGGGCCGGCCGGTGCTGTGGCGGGAGGTCGACCGGCCCGAGCAGCAGCTGGTCGGCATCCAGTACGCGGGCCGGGTGCCCGAGCCGCACCCGCTGATCGTGCGCAACGGCGGGCACTGGCTGTGGGAGGCGACCGGCGCGCACGAGGGCGACGAGATCGCGGGCCTGGTCGCCGGCGAGGCCGACCGCTACTTCCCGCGCACCCCGCTGCCCGAGCACGACGAGCGCATCCTGCTCGCCCACTCCCCGTACACCGACAACGACGGCGTCCTGCGCCACCAGGAGACCTCCCTGTACCGGGCCCCGTCCGGCGCCTGGGTGTTCGCGTCCGGCACCTTCGCCTGGTCCCCGGCCCTGGACCGCCCCGGCCATGTGGACACCCGGATCCAGCGGGCCACGGCGAACCTGCTGGACCGCATCTGCAAACGCGACTGACCCCCCGGCGCGCCCCATCGGCCCCATACGGGAGAATCGAGGCACTTGGTCAGAACCACGGGGAGGAACCGTGTCCGGATTCGTAGAAAAGCCCGAGCCGATCGAGGTTCCGGGCCTGGTGCACCTGCACACCGGCAAGGTGCGCGAGCTGTACCAGAACGAGGCGGGCGACCTCGTGATGGTCGCCAGCGACCGCATGTCCGCCTACGACTGGGTGCTGCCCACCGAGATCCCCGACAAGGGCCGGGTGCTCACCCGGCTCTCCCTGTGGTGGTTCGACCAGCTGCGCGACCTCGCCGAGAACCATGTGATCGGCACGGAGCTGCCCGAGGGCGCCCCGGCCGACTGGGCGGGCCGCACACTGGTCTGCAAGTCGCTGAAGATGGTCCCGGTGGAGTGCGTGGCCCGGGGCTACCTCACCGGCTCCGGCCTCGCCGAGTACCAGGAGTCCCGTACGGTCTGCGGCCTCGCCCTCCCCGAAGGCCTCGTCGACGGCTCCGAACTGCCGGGCCCGATCTTCACCCCGGCCACCAAGGCCGAGGTGGGCGAGCACGACGAGAACGTCTCCTACGAGGAGGTGGCCCGCCAGGTCGGCGCGGAGACCGCCGCCCAGCTGCGCCAGGCCACGCTCGCGGTGTACTCCCGCGCCCGGGACATCGCCCGGGAGCGGGGGATCATCCTGGCCGACACCAAGTTCGAGTTCGGCTTCGACGGCGACACCCTCGTCCTCGCCGACGAGGTCCTCACCCCGGACTCCTCCCGCTTCTGGCCGGCCGACGAGTGGCAGCCGGGCCGCGCCCAGCCGTCGTACGACAAGCAGTACGTCCGTGACTGGCTGACCTCGCCGGCGTCCGGCTGGGACCGCCGGAGCGAGCAGCCTCCGCCGCCGCTGCCGGAGGAGGTCGTGGCCGCGACCCGGCAGAAGTACGTGGAGGCGTACGAGCGGCTGACGGGCACCAGCTGGTCCTAGGGCACGAGAAAGACCCCGGTCCAGTGGACCGGGGTCTTCATCCCGAGCGGACGACGAGGCTCGAACTCGCGACCTCAACCTTGGCAAGGTTGCGCTCTACCAACTGAGCTACGTCCGCAGTGCGCCGTTGCGCGAGAGCAACTATACCCAACCTCGTTCGCGTGCGAGACGCACTGCCGCATGACGGTTCTCGACGCCGAGCTTCGAGACGGCCGAGGAGAGGTAGTTCCGCACGGTCCCCGGCGACAGCGCGGCCCGCTCGGCGATCTCCGCGACCGGCGCCCCGTCGGCGGCCAGCTCCAGTACCTCGGCCTCCCGCGCGGTCAGCGGCGAGTCCCCGGCGGAGATCGCGTCGGCGGCCAACTCCGGGTCGATGTAACGGCTTCCGGCGTGCACGGTCCGGATGATCTCGGCGAGCCGCCGGGCGCTGACGGTCTTCGGGACGAACCCGCGCACACCGGCCGCGAGGGCCCGTTTCAGATGCCCGGGCCTGCCGTGCCCGGTGACGATCAGGACCTGGATGCCGGGCAGTTCGGCGCGCAGGGATGTGGCGACCTTCACACCGTCGGCACCCGGCATCTGGAGGTCCAGGACGGCCACGTCGGGTTCGTGCGCCCGGGCCATGGCCAGCGCCTCGGGCCCGCTCGCCGCCTCCGCGACGACCAGCAGGTCGTCCTCCAGCGAGAGCAGGGCCGCGAGGGCGCCCCGGATCAGATGCTCGTCGTCGGCGAGCAACAGCCGTACCGTAGCGCTCACGAGGTGACTCCTCTCACAGTCTTCGGGTCGCGGTCTTCAGATCGCGGTCTTCAGGGGTATGTCCGCCACCAGCCGGAACCGGTCCCGGCCCGCGCCCACGACCCCCGCCGCCAGGGTTCCGTCGACGGCGGCGAGCCGTTCCCGCAGCCCGGCGAGCCCGGAGCCGCCGCCGGTGCCGGGCGCCGCGACCCCGTCGTTCTCCACCGTCAGCACCACATGTCCCGCGCGCACCGCGAGTTCCACCTCGCACCGGCCCGCGTCCCCGTGCCGCAGCACGTTGGTGGTCGCCTCGCGCACCACCCAACCGAGCGCGGACTGCACCTCGGCGGGCAGCCCCCCGGTCTCGGCGCGCACCGCGCAGTCGATCCCGGCGGCGGTCAACACGCCCTGCGCACCGGCGAGTTCGACGCCGAGGTCGGCTTCCCGGTAGCCGCGGACGACGTCCCGTACCTCGCGTTGGGACTCCTGCGCGATGCGCTGCACCTCGACCATCTGCTCCACGGCCTCCGGCCGCCCCCGCCGGGCCAGTTGGACCGCCAGCTCGCTCTTCAGGGCGATCACCGACAGGTTCCGGCCCAGCACATCGTGCAGGTCCCGCCCGAACCGCAGCCGCTCCTCGGCGACGGCGAGCCGGGCCCTGGTCTCCCGGGCGTCGTCCAACTCGTACACGGAGTCGAGCAGCCAGACGGAGAAGACACAGGTGAGGGCCAGGAATCCGGCTCCCAGGAACACCATGAGCCCGGTGACCACCGCGACGGGCCAGAGCGCGCCCAGCGGCAGGGACACCAGCGCGGCGCCGCAAGCGAATCCGGTGAGGATCGCGAGCACCCGCCGCCGGCTGCGGACCCCCAGCGCCTGCATGCCCCCGCCCCAGGACAGGAGCCCGCCGTAGACCGTGCCGACGGCCGTCCCGGTGCCCGTGCCCACCGGGGCGTACCGGTGCAGTGCCAGGGTGGTGCCCGCCAGCACGAAGGTCAGGGCGGCGAGCGCGCACAGGGCCCGCACCGGCTGGGGGCGCCGGCCGCGCGTCCAGTCCAGGGCCCGGGAGGCGGTCACCGCGACCGCCACCGCGTGCACGGCGACCATGGCGACCAGCAGGCCCGCGAGCCACGGCGGCGCGTGCCCGACCGCGGGCAGGCCCACGCCGAAGATCTCCACCAGGATGAAGAAGTGGAACGACCAGCGTGTGTACGTCTCGACCTTCGCCGGTGTGCTCTTGCGCCGCCACCAGCCGCGTGGCCCGGTCATCCCCGTCTCCCCGTTTCCCCGTCACTTCCGTGCTCAGCGTCGCGTCTCCCAGCGGAACCGCCGCCGTACAGCAAACACCGCCACGAAGATCCAGGCCACCGCGGTCACGAGGGCGGTGAGCGTCTCGCCGGTGCTCAACTGGCCGGTCCAGCCGCCCCGGAAGAGCCGGATCGCCGGGGACAGCGGGAGCAGTTCGCAGACGGTGGCCAGCCGGTGCGGCATGACCTCGGTCGGGAACGTGATCCCGGAGCCGACCATCGACACGGTCATCAGGGGCAGCGTGGTGATCTGGCCGCTCTCCACGCTGCGGGTGAACGACGCGGTCAGCGCGGCGAGCGCGGCGCTGACCAGGAGGCCGGTCACCAGCCCGGGCAGGATCAGGTACGGCGCCCTGGGTGCGCCCGTGTGCAGCAGGGCCGCGCATCCGGCGCACAGCAGCAGCGCCTGGGCCAGTCCGATCCCGACGGCGGGCAGCGCGGTGCCGGCGAGAATCTCGGTGTCGGACAGCTCACCGGTGCGCAGCCTTTTGAGGACGAGTTCCTCGCGGCGCGCCACGTAGGCGTTGGTCAGGGAGGTGTACACGGCGAAGAGGAAGGAGAAGCCGACCGCGGTCGTCAGCAGGGTGGTGGCGAGGGTCAGGCCCCGCCCGCCCAGGTCCACCTGGTCGAGGGCCGGCCGCATGCTGAACGGCAGGACGAGCGGCACGACCAGCGCGGTGAACACGACACCGCGGTTGCGGCCCAGGAGGACCAGTTCGGCCCGCGCCAGCGCCCGCAGCCGCTGGACGGAGCCCGGGCCGATCCCGGGGATCGAGATGCTCACGCCGCCACCCCCTGCTCCCGCGCGATCCCGAGGAACGCCTCCTCCAGCGAGGCCGAGCGCACGTCCAGGGCGCGCAGTTCGACGCCGGCCCGGTCGGCCCAGGCGAGTATCCCGGTGGCGGTGCGCTGGAGTCGGGTCGTGCGCAGCCTTACGACCCGTCCGTCGCTCTCGTGCCCGCAGACGCCGAGTTCGGCGAGGGGCGGCAGATCGCCGAGGAAGTAGCCGGCGGGCAGTTCGAAGGACATCCGGGAGGGACGTCCGGCGGTGACCTCGGCCGGCGTCCCGGAGGCGGCGATGCGGCCCTCGTGCAGGATGGCGAGCCGGTCGGCGAGACCCTCGGCCTCCTCCAGGTAGTGCGTGGTGAGCAGCACGGTGGTGCCCGCGGCCCGCAGCTCGCGCACCAGCGCCCAGGTCTCCCGGCGGCCCTCCGCGTCGAGCCCGGTCGTCGGCTCGTCGAGGAACAGCACCTCGGGGTCGCCGAGCAGCGCGAGCGCCAGGTCCAGTCGCCTGCGCTCCCCGCCGGACAGCTGCTTGACCCGCACCCGGGCCTTGCCGGTGAGCCCCACCAGGTGCAGCACCTCGGCTTCCGGCCGGGCGCGGCTGGTGCAGCCGGCCCACAGGCGGGCGGTCTCCGCGACGGTCAGCTCGGCGGGGAAGCCGCCCTCCTGGAGCATCACGCCGGTGCGGGGCCGTACGGCGGTCCGCTCGCGGTGGGGATCGTGGCCGAGCACCCGGACCCGGCCGCCGGCCGGTGCCGCGAGCCCTTCGAGCAGTTCGACCGTCGACGTCTTCCCGGCGCCATTGGTGCCGAGCAGGGCGAAGATCTCTCCGCGCGCCACGGAGAAGGTGATTCCGCGTACGGCCTCGAACCCGCCCCCGTAGACCCGTTTGAGGTCGGTGACCTCGATCACGTTCTCGTGTCCGTGAGTGTCCATGACCTCAGCGTCCCGGCGGCGCGGTCCGCCCGGCAGTGCGGGGTGTCACCGCCGGCCATGACAAATGTCAGACCCGGCCGACTGGACGAAGAAAAGACCCCGGTCCAGTGGACCGGGGTCTTCATCCCGAGCGGACGACGAGGCTCGAACTCGCGACCTCAACCTTGGCAAGGTTGCGCTCTACCAACTGAGCTACGTCCGCACTGCTCCCGATCGGCTCCCACCGATCGGTGCGAACACCAGCCTACCTGATCCACCACGGTGGTTCGGTCGGCGGTGCGGAGCGGGTGACAGGAATCGCACACTGCGCCTTCCCCCTGGAAGGGGGATGTTCTACTACTGAACTACACCCGCACGGCTCTCGGGATCCGGCCTTCCGGCCTCGCCCCTCGGCGTGTCCCAGACATTAGCTGATCAGCAGGGGGGTAGCGCAAGTCGGCTCCCCTCCGGACCCGGTATGCCCCAAGTGCACGGCCCCCAGGGCCCTCTGACGGACCCTGGGGACTCGCCCCTTCGCGGGCTCACTGCGCGGCGCTGAACGCCTCGTAGACCTTCTTCGGGATGCGTCCACGGGCCGGGACGTCCATCTTGTTGGCCTGGGCCCAGGCGCGGACGGCCGCCGGGTCGGGGGCGACCTCCGTCTGCTTGTACGCCTTGCCGGACCGCGACCGCTTGCGGCCGGCCTCGACGTAGGGCGCGAGCATCTTGCGCAGTTTCTCGGCGTTGGTTTCGTTCAGGTCGATCTCGTACGACTTGCCGTCGAGTCCGAAGGCGATCGTCTCCGCCGCTTCCGAGCCGTCGATGTCGTCAAAGAGAGTGACCACGACCTTTTGCGCCACGAATATCGGTCCCTTCGTGCGGCACGTCGTTACAGCTCAAGGCCGCCGACGTGCCGAGTATCGGCTATTGCCAATTCATTTGTACAGTGCCCGGCAATGCAAAGTGAAGTCCCACTAAATCCGTCCGCGTGTCCGGGCTCAATAGGGCATGGCGGGCGGACTGTGGAACTTTCCCAGAAGTTTTCACGGGCCGCCCGCTTCGACACCCGATCGTGATGCGCCTCACGTACTTTCCTCCAACTCTACCCGCGTAGAAATTTTGTGCGGGTAGTCTGAAGGAACCTGCTCAGCACCACACACCGGGAGTGCCAGTGGCACGCGTCGTAGTCGACGTCATGCTCAAGCCGGAGATCCTCGACCCCCAGGGCCAGGCGGTCCAGCGTGCGCTGCCGCGCCTGGGATTCGAAGGGATCTCGGACGTACGTCAGGGAAAGCGTTTCGAACTGGAAGTTGACGGGCCGGTCGACGAGGCCGCGCTCGCCCGGATCCGCGAGCTCGCGGAATCCTTCCTCGCCAACACCGTGATCGAGGACTTCACGGTCCGGGTCGACGAAGTCGCGGAGGCGGCGAAGTGACCGCTCGTATTGGCGTCGTCACTTTCCCGGGCAGCCTGGACGACCGGGACACCCAGCGCGCGATCCGCCTCGCGGGCGCCGAGCCGGTCGCCCTGTGGCACAAGGACAAGGACCTCAAGCAGGTCGACGCCGTGGTGCTGTGCGGGGGTTTCTCCTACGGCGACTACCTGCGCGCGGGTGCCATCGCGCGCTTCTCGCCGGTGATGGAGTCCCTCATCGAGCAGGCGAAGGCCGGACTGCCGGTCCTCGGCATCTGCAACGGCTTCCAGATCCTCACCGAGGCCCACCTGCTCCCGGGCGCGATGCTCGGCAACGACCACCTCCACTTCATCTGCCGCGACCAGAAGCTGCGGGTGGAGAACGCGGAGACCTCCTGGACCAGCGACTACCGCGCCGGCCAGGAGATCCACAT
The DNA here is from genome assembly GCF_055560195.1 of Streptomyces sp. NPDC023481. Classification (NCBI taxonomy): domain Bacteria; kingdom Bacillati; phylum Actinomycetota; class Actinomycetes; order Kitasatosporales; family Streptomycetaceae; genus Streptomyces; species Streptomyces sp. NPDC023481. Next base: position 52,270 of record NZ_JBVHJE010000021.1, on the reverse strand, counting down.
CCCGCTGAAGAACATGGACGGCCGGTACGTCGCCGACGACCGCACGCTGGACATGCTGGAAGCCGAGGGCCGGGTCGCGTTCCGGTACGTGGGCTTCAACCCGAACGGCTCGCTGCGGGACATCGCCGGCATCACCAACGAGGCCGGGAACGTCGTCGGCCTCATGCCGCACCCCGAGCACGCCGTCGAGCCGCTGATCGGTACGGGCCGTACCGACGGCCTGCCCTTCTTCACCTCGATCCTCAAGAAGCTGGTCAACGCATGAGCCGGACGCCTCTGGACACGGTCGAGCACGCGGCCGCGACCCCCGACGTCGAGCTGCCCTGGGCCGAACTCGGCCTGAAGAAGGACGAGTACGAGCGGGTGGTGGAGATCCTCGGCCGCCGCCCCACCGGCGCCGAACTCGCCATGTACTCGGTCATGTGGTCCGAGCACTGCTCGTACAAGTCCTCCAAGGTCCACCTGCGCCAGTTCGGCGAGAAGGCGCCGCAGAGCGACGCGCTGCTGGTGGGCATCGGCGAGAACGCGGGCGTCGTGGACGTCGGCCAGGGTTACGCCGTGACCTTCAAGGTCGAGTCGCACAACCACCCCTCCTACGTCGAGCCCTACCAGGGCGCGGCCACGGGTGTCGGCGGCATCGTCCGCGACATCATCGCGATGGGCGCCCGCCCGGTCGCCGTGGTCGACCCGCTGCGCTTCGGCGCGGCCGACCACCCCGACACCAAGCGCGTCCTGCCGGGCGTGGTCGCGGGCATCGGCGGCTACGGCAACTGCCTGGGCCTGCCCAACATCGGCGGCGAGGTCGTCTTCGACGCCTGCTACCAGGGCAACCCGCTGGTCAACGCCGGTGCCATCGGTGTGATGCGGCACGAGGACATCCACCTCGCCAAGGCCTCCGGCGCGGGCAACAAGGTCATCCTGTACGGCGCCCGGACCGGCGGCGACGGCATCGGCGGCGCGTCGATCCTGGCGAGCGAGACCTTCGACGACGCCAAGCCGTCGAAGCGGCCCGCCGTCCAGGTCGGCGACCCCTTCCAGGAGAAGCTGCTCATCGAGTGCACCCTGGAGGCGTTCCGGGAGAAGCTGGTCGTCGGCATCCAGGACCTCGGCGCGGCCGGCCTGTCCTGCGCCACGTCCGAGCTGGCCTCCAACGGCTCCGGCGGCATGCGCGTCACCCTGGACGACGTACCGCTGCGCGACTCCACGCTCTCGCCCGAGGAGATCCTCATGAGCGAGTCGCAGGAGCGCATGTGCGCGGTCGTGGAGCCGGAGAAGGTCGACCGGTTCCTGGAGATCTGCGAGAAGTGGGACGTCATCGCCACCGTCATCGGTGAGGTGACCGACGGCGACCGCCTGGAGATCTACTGGCACGGCGGCAAGATCGTCGACGTCGACCCGCGCACGGTCGCCCACGAGGGCCCGGTCTACGAGCGGCCGTACGCCCGCCCGTCCTGGCAGGACGAGCTGCAGGCCGACGACGCGAACAAGCTCCCGCGGCCGGCGACCTCCGAGGAGCTGAGGGAGCAGGTCCTGCAGCTGGTCGGCTCGCCGAACCAGGCGTCGAAGAAGTGGATCACGTCCCAGTACGACCACTTCGTGCAGGGCAACACCGTCCTCGCCCAGCCGGAGGACTCCGGCATGATCCGCGTGGACGAGGAGACCGGCCTCGGCGTCGCCATCGCCACGGACGGCAACGGCCGCTACGCCAAGCTGGACCCGTACACCGGCGCCCAGCTGGCCCTGGCCGAGGCGTACCGCAACGTCGCCACGACCGGTGCCAAGCCGCTGGCCGTGTCCGACTGCCTGAACTTCGGCTCGCCCGAGGACCCGGCGGTCATGTGGCAGTTCGCGGAGGCCGTGCGCGGTCTCGCCGACGGCTGCCTGCAGCTCGGCACCCCGGTGACCGGCGGCAACGTCTCGCTCTACAACCAGACGGGCGAGGCCGCCATCCACCCGACCCCGGTCGTGGCGGTCCTCGGCGTGATCGACGACGTCGCACGCCGCACCCCGGTCGCCTTCCAGGAGGAGGGCCAGCTGATCTACCTCCTCGGTGACACCCGCGAGGAGTTCGGCGGCTCGGCCTGGTCCCAGGTGGTCCACGACCACCTCGGCGGTCTGCCCCCGGCGGTGGACCTGGAGCGGGAGCGGCTGCTGGCCGAGATCCTGATCTCCGCCTCCCGCGACGGCATGATCGACTCGGCGCACGACCTGTCCGACGGCGGTCTGATCCAGGCCGTGGTGGAGTCCGCGCTGCTCGGCGGCAAGGGCGCGCGTCTGGTCGTACCCGACGGCCTGGACGCCTTCACCTTCCTGTTCTCCGAGTCGGCCGGCCGGGCCATCGTCGCCGTGCCGCGCTCGGAGGAGGTCCGCTTCAACGACATGTGCGGCGCCCGGGGCCTGCCCGCGGCCCGCATCGGCGTCGTGGACGGCGACGCGGTGGAGATCCAGGGCGAGTTCACCCTCTCCCTGGAGGAACTGCGCAGGACCCACGAGGAGACGATCCCGGCCCTCCTGGCGTAACCCCTCGGCAGCCCCCGCCCGGACGCCCCACCCCGGGCGGGGCCCCTCGCCGTCGCGGCTCGGACACCGACCGGCGGGAACGTCCGGTCCCCGCGGTGCGGTGGCGGGTTTCGTCGCCGGCCCCTGGCGGATGAGCCGCGAGGGGCCGGGGGACGGTGACCGTCGGAGCCGGTCCGCATAGGCTCGCCGCATGCCGACCGTCAGGAAGCGTGTGCGTGGTTATGACCCCGGTAGGACCCGGGGTGCGGTTCTCGCCCAGTTCGGGCTGGTGCGGGAGGCCGTCGGGGGGCTCGGGGAGGGGCGGTTCGAGCTGCCCACGCGGCTCGGCGGGTGGACCGTACGGGATCTGGTGGCGCACCTCGGTATGGCGCTCACCGCGATCCCCCGGGCGCTCGCGCTGCCCGAGCCGCCGAAGGCGGACACCGGGCCGCTCGACTGGCCGTTCGCGACCGCGGCGAACTCCGCCGCGATCGACGCGTTCACCCGAGACCTCGCCGCCGGGACCCCCGACCCGGGTGCCTACCTCGCGGACGTCGAGCAGTCCCTGCGCACCCTGCTCGCGGAGCACCCCGGCACCCGGATCCTGCAGACGACCGTCGGCGCGATGTCGCTGGACGACTACCTGGTCACCCGCACGGTGGAACTCGTCGTCCACACCGACGACCTGAACGCCGCCGTGCCCGGCCTGGACGTGCCGTACGACCGGCAGGCCCTCGCCGCCGCCACCCGGCTGCTCGCCGACGCCCTCGCCCTGAAGGCACCCGGCGGCTCCACCGAGGTGCGGGTGCCGCCGTACGCCGTCGTGCAGTGCGTCGAGGGCCCCCGGCACACCCGGGGCACCCCGCCCAACGTCGTGGAGACCGACCCGCTGACCTGGATCCGGCTCGCCACCGGCCGCGTGACCTGGCAGGACGCGCTGGCCGAGGCGAAGGTCGGCGCGAGCGGGGAGCGGGCCGACCTCGGGGGGCTGCTGCCGATCATGGGCTGACCGTCACGACGGGAACCGGTCGTACCCGGCATCCGTCGAATCCGTATGAACCGGTACAAGCAGCGCGTGACCGTAGCGGTGGCCGCCGTGGTTCTCCCGTTCGCGGTGGCCTGTGGCAGCGAGAAGGGGGACAGTGGGGCGGTGAGCGTCCAGCAGCCGGTGACCGGCATCGACTGGCGGGTCGACAGCATCACCGTCGGCGGTACGACCCGGACCGCGCCCGCCCCCGCCCGCCTGCGCATCGAGGCGGACGGCCGGGCGGCCGGCAACCTGGGCTGCAACCAGTTCAGCGCCCGGGCCACCGTGCACGGCGACCGGATCACCATCGGCGACCTGCGCACGACCCGGATGGCCTGCGGCGCGGAGCGCATGGCGTTCGAGCGCGCCCTCGCCCGCACCCTCACCACCGGCACGCTCACCGCCGAACGCGACGCGGCCAAACTGACGCTCACCGACGGCGACGGCGACCGCGTCCACCTCAGCCACGGCGGCTCCGCATGATGTGCGACACCTCACTCACGCGTCCGGCGAAGACGCCCGGGACGGGCCCGGCGGCGGGACCGCACCCCGCGCCGGAAGCCGACAAAAGAGCGTGACCAGCGCAAACGTAGAAACCACCAAGGTGATCGACACCGGCCGTGCCGTTACGGCGCGTATCCCCAATTCGGACCAGTGGTCGATCTCGCCTACACTCGGTGGCGTGCCACGTGGTGACGGTCGACTCAATCACGATCTGCTTCCCGGCGAGAAGGGCCCCCAGGACGCTTGCGGCGTCTTCGGCGTCTGGGCTCCGGGTGAAGAGGTCGCAAAGCTCACGTACTTCGGGCTCTACGCCCTCCAGCACCGGGGTCAGGAATCCGCGGGAATCGCGGTCAGCAACGGCTCCCAGATCCTCGTCTTCAAGGACATGGGCCTGGTCTCCCAGGTCTTCGACGAAACATCGCTCGGTTCCCTCCAGGGACACATCGCGGTCGGACACGCCCGCTACTCGACCACCGGCGCCTCCGTGTGGGAGAACGCCCAGCCGACGTTCCGCGCCACCGGGCACGGTTCGATCGCGCTCGGCCACAACGGCAACCTGGTCAACACGGCGCAGCTCGCCGAGATGGTCGCCGACCTGCCGAACGACAACCACAGCCGCTCCACCCGGGTCGCGGCCACCAACGACACCGACCTGCTGACGGCCCTGCTGGCCGCCCAGGTCGACGAGGACGGCAAGCCGCTCACCATCGAGGACGCGGCCCACACGGTCCTGCCGAAGGTGCAGGGCGCCTTCTCGCTCGTCTTCATGGACGAGCACACCCTCTACGCCGCCCGTGACCCGCAGGGCATCCGCCCGCTGGTCCTCGGCCGGCTGGAACGCGGCTGGGTGGTCGCCTCCGAGTCCGCCGCCCTGGACATCTGCGGCGCCAGCTACGTCCGCGAGATCGAGCCCGGCGAGTTCGTCGCCATCGACGAGAACGGCCTGCGCAGCTCCCGATTCGCGGATGCGAAGCCCAAGGGCTGTGTCTTCGAGTACGTGTACCTGGCCCGCCCGGACACCGACATCGCCGGCCGGAACGTGTACCTGTCCCGCGTGGAGATGGGCCGTCGGCTGGCCAAGGAAGCCCCCGTCGAGGCCGACCTGGTCATAGCGACCCCGGAGTCCGGCACCCCGGCCGCCATCGGTTACGCGGAGGCATCCGGCATCCCGTTCGGCGCCGGCCTGGTCAAGAACGCCTACGTGGGCCGTACGTTCATCCAGCCCTCGCAGACGATCCGCCAGCTGGGCATCCGCCTGAAGCTGAACCCGCTGAAGGAAGTCATCAAGGGCAAGCGCCTGGTCGTCGTGGACGACTCGATCGTGCGCGGCAACACCCAGCGGGCCCTGGTCCGGATGCTGCGCGAGGCCGGCGCCGCCGAGGTCCACATCCGGATCTCCTCCCCGCCCGTGAAGTGGCCCTGCTTCTTCGGCATCGACTTCGCCACGCGCGCGGAGCTCATCGCCAACGGCATGACCATCGAGGAGATCGGCACCAGCCTCGGCGCCGACTCGCTCGCCTACATCTCCATCGACGGCATGATCGAGGCGACCACCATCGCCAAGCCGAACCTGTGCCGCGCCTGCTTCGACGGCGAGTACCCGATGGACCTCCCGGACCCCGAGCTGCTCGGCAAGCAGCTCCTGGAGACCGAGCTGGCGGCCGGTCCCGCGGCCACGGCCGCCTCCGACGCGATCCGTCGCCCGTAACACCCCTGCAGTACGACACGAAAGCTCTCACAGTCATGTCTGAGACAACTGGTGCCAGCTACGCAGCGGCGGGCGTCGACATCGAGGCGGGCGACCGCGCGGTCGAGCTGATGAAGGAGTGGGTGAAGAAGACCCAGCGCCCCGAGGTCCTCGGTGGCCTCGGCGGCTTCGCCGGACTCTTCGACGCCTCCGCCCTCAAGCGCTACGAGCGCCCGCTGCTCGCCTCCGCCACGGACGGCGTCGGCACGAAGGTCGACATCGCCCGCCGCATGGGCGTCTACGACACCATCGGCCACGACCTGGTCGCCATGGTCATGGACGACATCGTGGTGTGCGGCGCCGAGCCGCTGTTCATGACCGACTACATCTGCGTCGGCAAGGTGCACCCCGAGCGGGTCGCGGCCATCGTCAAGGGCATCGCGGAAGGCTGTGTGCTGGCCGGCTGCGCCCTGGTGGGCGGTGAGACGGCCGAGCACCCGGGCCTGCTGGGCGAGGACGACTTCGACGTCGCCGGCGCCGGTACGGGCGTCGTGGAGGCCGACCGGCTGCTGGGCGCGGATCGCATCCGTACGGGTGACGCCGTGATCGCCATGGCGTCCTCCGGGCTTCACTCGAACGGGTACTCCCTGGTCCGCCACGTCCTGCTGGACCGCGCCGGACTGGCCCTGGAGACCGAGGTCGCGGAGCTGGGCCGGACCCTCGGCGAGGAGCTGCTGGAGCCCACCAGGATCTACTCGCTGGACTGCCTCGCGCTGACCCGCACCGCCGAGGTGCACGCCTTCAGCCACGTCACCGGTGGCGGTCTGGCCGCCAACCTGGCCCGGGTGATCCCGGACGGTCTGCACGCCGTGGTCGACCGCTCCACCTGGACCCCGGGCGCGATCTTCGACCTGGTCGGGAAGACCGGGGACGTCGAGCGCCTGGAGCTGGAGAAGACCCTCAACATGGGTGTCGGCATGATCGCCATCGTCCCGCAGGAGTCGGCCGAGGTGGCCCTCACGACCCTGGCCGACCGGGGGGTCGACGCCTGGGTCGCCGGCGAGATCACCGAGCGCGGCGCGAAGACGGCCGGTGCGGAGCTGGTGGGGGACTACGCGGCCTGACCCTGCGGGCTGCACGGAACCCGACCGTGCGGACAGCACAGAAGCCGGTCGGTGGCGGTGCCACCGACCGGTCTCGTGCTCAGTGCAAGGTCAAGCGCCTCGACGGTGCTGTGCGGGACCCTCGTCCTCGTCGTCGTCCTCATAGAGGTCGGCGTATCGGGAGTACAGGTCGTCGTCGTCATGCTCATCGTCCTCGAAGCGGTCGCCGTTCGGCGACTGGTTCGACGTCGATGCGCCCAGCTCCTCGGCCAGGCGTGAGAGGTCAGTCCCGCCGCTGTTGTACTTCAGCTGGCGGGCGACCTTCGTCTGCTTGGCCTTGGCCCGGCCGCGCCCCATGGCTCGACCCCCTCAACGACGGGGCTCGACGGCCCCAGAGTCTGACACGCGTTCATGATCTGGAACGGACTCTCCATGGAGAGGCCGGTCCGTAGGGCTTCCACGGTACCTGAGCCCGCGCCCATACGGTACGTCGCCCGCAGCACGCGCGTGTGCACAGGACCTTCGAGGCGCCCCGTCCTCGCTGGTCAGTGGCGATTTTAACCACTTATCGGGGAACGACCCGCCGGGGGAAGTGAGAGTTCTCTCGAAGTTCCCGCCGACGGGTACCGCGCAGGTGTGCGAGCGGGCTAGCGCGCGGCCCGGTCCGGGCGGGCGTCGGCCATGCGCTGCTCGGCGATCCGGTCCGCCGCCGCGGCCGGCGGAATCCCGTCTTCCTTCGCACGTGCGAATATGGCCAGCGTGGTGTCGAAGATCCGCGCCGCCTTCGTCCTGCACCGGTCGAAGTCGAACCCGTGCAGCTCGTCGGCCACCTGGATGACACCGCCGGCGTTCACCACGTAGTCCGGCGCGTAGAGGATCCCGCGGTCGGCGAGGTCCTTCTCCACACCCGGGTGGGCCAGCTGGTTGTTGGCCGCACCGCAGACCACCCGGGCCGTGAGCACCGGGACGGAGTCGTCGTTGAGGGCGCCGCCGAGCGCGCAGGGGGCGTAGATGTCCAGCCCCTCGACCCGGATCAGCTCCTCGGTGCCGGCGACGGCCGTGACCCCCGCGGGGTACTGGTCGAGGATCCGCCGGACGGCGTCCGCGCGCACGTCCGTGATCACGACCTCGGCGCCCTCGTCGCGCAGGTGGCCGACCAGGTGGTGGCCGACCTTGCCGACGCCGGCGACGCCGACCCTGCGGCCGCGCAGCGAGGGGTCGCCCCACAGGTGCTGGGCGGAGGCGCGCATGCCCTGGTAGACGCCGAAGGCGGTGAGCACCGAGGAGTCGCCGGCGCCGCCGTTCTCGGGGGAGCGGCCGGTGGTCCAGCGGCACTCGCGGGCCACGACGTCCATGTCGGCGACATAGGTGCCGACGTCGCACGCGGTCACGTAGCGTCCGCCGAGCGAGGCGACCATACGGCCGTAGGCGAGGAGCAGCTCCTCGGTCTTGTCCCGCTCGGGGTCGCCGATGATCACGGCCTTGCCGCCGCCGTGGTCGAGGCCGGCCATGGCGTTCTTGTACGACATCCCGCGCGCGAGGTTGAGGGCGTCGGCGACGGCCTCGGCCTCGGTGGCGTACGGGTAGAAGCGCGTGCCGCCGAGGGCGGGGCCCAGGGCGGTGGAGTGGATGGCGATCACGGCCTTGAGGCCGCTGGCCCGGTCCTGGCAGAGCACGACCTGCTCATGACCGCCCTGGTCCGAGTGGAACAGGGTGTGCAGGACATCAGCGGGCGCGCCGGTTACGTCGGTCACTGTGGTGACTCCTGTGTACAGAGCGGCGGGTGGGGTCGGTCCCCGTACGGGTGGCGGGGAGCCGTGGCATGAGCGTAGAGCCTCGGCCCACTCACCATCCGCGCAGTGTTCAGGATCACTCCCGCGGGCCTTTCGTGCACGTATCGCCGTGGCACGATTCGCAGGGGTTTCGAGCCGGGTCCGATGGGGAGGGAGCAGGCGTGCCGAAGGTGTCCTCCGTGGTCGTCCCCTATGCCGCGTACCTGCGCGTGTACGAGCCGCTGGGCGCCTTCCCGGAGCCGGAGCGCGATCACTGGACGCGGTACGCCCGCCGCCCCGACCGCCCCTCCTACCAGGACGAACTGCGCCGGTCGCTGGCCGACTTGCTGCCCGTCCCGCCGATCGCGGTGCCGGTGCACGAGAGCGGCGACGCCTTCGTGCTGGAGGTCGACGGGGTGGTGTGCGTGTGCCCGTGGCGGACCCGGCTGCGCGGCTGGCAGGCCCTGGGCGAGCTGGACGCGGAGCTGCCGCCGCCGGTGCTGGACGCGGTGCTGCCGCCGGTGGTGCGCCGCCAGGCCGCCCAGGACTACGAGCGCTGGCTCGCCCGCAACCCCGACGCCCGTCCGTGGATCCGGACGGCGACCTGGCAGGTGCCGCTGAACTGGTTCGTGCTGGTCTCGGACGAGGAGCGGCGGTACGACAAGGGGACCGCGGAGGTGCCGCCGGTGCTGCGCTACCGCACGCCGATGGTGCAGGCCCGGCGCCGGGTGGCCAGGGGGCTGCGGGCGCTGCGGGACACGGTCGAGGAGGGCCCGCTGGTCGACGGCCTGCTGGACGTCGGCCGCTGGCTGGAGGAGTTCCACCCGCGCTCGCTGGTGGAGCTGGACTACGGCGGTCTGGTGCACGTGGTGCCGGCGGGGGAGCTGGAGGACGACCACTCGGCGGCGGACGTGGCGGCCGGCATCGAGGCGCTGCGCCGGGGTGACGGGGCGGCCGCGGGGGAGGCGTACGGGCGGCTGGTGGAGCGATGGCGGGCGGTGCGGGACCTGCGCTCCGCGAACTGAGTGACGTACGTCACGGTCAAACAGGTGCCGGAGGACGTACGTTCTACTCGCTTGGTCCAGTACTCCACCTGACGGGATGTTGGTCTCGTTCTGGACTTTTGTCCCAAGGGTGATGGATGGCACTTACCCGGCCCTTGCGCCTCTTGCCCTCCCTCGTGCCAAAATAGGACAAGGAGTCCGGGGAGGGCTCCGTCCGTCCAACTGTGCTCCGACATGGGCGGATTCTCAGCATTGCACGCTTTGGGGGGTCTGGTGACTCCTGAGCGCCCTGTGACTGATCGTCACAGCGGCGTGACTGTCCGCTATGGCATGGTCCATCGGCTTCCGTCGCTGATGAACACCTGGGAGGGCAATTCCATCGGTTTGGCCGACGCGGCTGGACAGATGGTGTAGTTGTAGTGCCGAGGACAAGCCGTTCGTCCTATAACCGACTCGACTCGCGTCCGCCATTTCGGGCAACGCGGGTCAAGGTGCAGAATTTAGAGGAAAGAACCGAGAAGGTTCGGTTCTCCCGAGGAGGCCGCTCATGACCGCTCGCACCCCTGATGCCGAGCCGCTGCTGACCCCGGCTGAGGTCGCCACCATGTTCCGTGTCGACCCCAAGACGGTCACGCGGTGGGCGAAGGCCGGCAAGCTCACGTCCATCCGCACGCTCGGCGGGCATCGCCGCTACCGCGAGGCCGAGGTCCGCGCCCTGCTCGCGGGCATCCCGCAGCAGCGCAGCGAGGCCTGAACAACTCCATAACCGGGCAAGACGGTCGGTCCCCCAACCGGCCGGGGCGCTCGGAACCCTAGCTCCAAGCGACGCGGGACCTGCCCCAACAGGGCCCTCGCCCAAGCCGAACGAAACGTCGTAGGCAGCGACAAGGGTGCGTCGTCGATCGCGCTGGACTCCGCCGGGTCCAGCGCGGTCTTTTTTGTGCGCCTCCATGCACCTCCGTGTAGGAGTCTGGGGAGGCCTGTCGGAACGGCCGCGGGCCGGCTCCGGGGGTGGTGCAATTGCACATATTAAATTGACCCGTTGTAGGGCGGGGGTAAGTGCCGCGGTTTCAAAAACTCATGCGGTGACTCGCGTCACACACCCTCGGGGGTCTCCTCCCCCTCCACGGCCTCCCGCTCACCGTCCTGCCCGCCCGGGCCGGCGTCCATCGCCAGCCGCAGCAGGCGGTGGCAGACGGGGCAGTGCCGGGTGAGATGCCCGTAGGACGAGGCGGCCGCCAGATGGGCCCTCAGGAGCGCCCGCGTCTCATGCCTGACCGACGCCGCCATACGCCACCTCCGGGGACCGCACAGAGGGAACGAGCCCTGCTCCCTGCGTACCGGCGGAATGTGACCCCGTCAAGGCCGCGCGGGGCCTGCGGGGGCGCCCGGGGCCGGCAAAGGGGGCCCCTTCCGGGGGTTTTCGAAGAAGCGGTCCTGACGGGATGCGCTGGGTCTGATCGCGGCTGCGCCGCGGGCGGGGCCTCCGGCGGTTGGAGGCACGAGTAAGGCCCGCCATCCTGATGGATGCGGGCCTTACTTCGATACGCGGTCCTGACGGGATTTGAACCCGCGGCCTCCACCTTGACAGGGTGGCGAGCACTCCAAACTGCTCCACAGGACCTGGTGTCGCGGCGCTTGCTGGTGCGTTGCGCTGCGAGAAGGACTGTACAGGAGGGCGAGGGTCCTGGTCGAACTCACCCTCTGTACGAGAGCGGTTACGGGACCGCCGCGTCGATCGCCTTCACGATCCGCTTGTCCGAGACCGGGTACGCCGTGCCCAGCGCGTGGGCGAAGTAGCTGACCCTCAGCTCCTCGATCATCCAGCGGATGTCCAGGACCGAGGACGGCACCGGGCGGCCCTTCGGGAGCTGTTCCAGGAGCCAGGCGTACTCGTCCTGCATCTCGTGGACCTTCTCCATACGGGTCGTGTCCCGCTGGACCCCCGTCGGCATCTGCTGCAGGCGCCGGTCGGCGGCCACCAGATAGCGCATCAGGTCGGGCAGCCGCCGTATGCCGGCCCAGGTGACGAAACCGGGCTTCACCAGGGCGTCCAGCTGCTTGCGGACGTCCGTGAGGTTGGCGAGCAGCGCCGGGCTGCCCACGGCCTTCAGACGGCGCTCACAGGCCTGCCAGGCGGCCAGCACCTGCTGCACCTGGGCGACCGTACGCACCGTCGTGTCCACGATCTCCGCGCGCACCTTGTCGTACAGCTTCCGGTACGACTCCTCGTCCCACGCCGGCCCCCCGAAGTCCCCGATCAGCTTGTCCGCCGCGGCCATCGCGCAGTCGTCGAACAGGGCCTGCACCGAGCCGTGCGGATTCGCGGAGAGCGCCAGCTTCTGGGCGTTCGTCAGTTTCTCGGACGCGAACTTCGCCGGGTTCACCGGGATGTTGCGCAGGATCAGCCGGCGGGTGCCCTTCCACATGGCCTCCGCCTGCTCCGCCTCCGTGTCGAAGAGGCGCACCGAGACCGTGTCGCCGTCGTCCACCAGCGCCGGGTACGCCTTGACCGGCTGGCCGGCCCGGCGGGTCTCGAAGACGCGGGTGAGGGTGCCGATCGTCCAGTCCGTCAGGCCCCTGCGCTCCAGGGACGGGCCGCCCTCGCGGGACGCGGTCGCGGCCGCCGCCTGGGACAGGGCCTTGCGTGCCTTCGGCTTCAGCCGCAGCTTCAGCGCCTCCAGGTCCTTGTCCTCGGCCAGCTTCCGGCGCCGCTCGTCCACGATCCGGAACGTGATCTTCAGATGGTCGGGGACCCGGGACCAGTCGAAGTCCTCCGCCTCGAACGGGACTCCGACCATCCGCTTCAGCTCGCGCGCCATCGTCACCGTCAGCGGCTCCTGCAGGGGCACCGCCTTCTGGAGGAACGCCTTCGCGTAGTTCGGCGCCGGTACGTAGTTGCGGCGGACCGGCTTGGGCAGCGAGCGGATCAGCTCCGTCACCACCTCCTCGCGCAGGCCCGGGATCTGCCAGTCGAAGCCCTCGTCCGTGACCTGGTTGAGGACCTGGAGCGGGATGTGGACCGTCACACCGTCGGCGTCCGCGCCGGGTTCGAACTGGTACGTCACCCGGAACTTCAGCTGCCCCTGGCGCCAGCTGTCGGGGTAGTCGGCCTTGGTGACCGCCTCCGCCGACTCCCGGATGAGCATCTCCCGCTCGAAGTCCAGGAAGTCCGGCTGCTCCTGGCGCTTGCGCTTCCACCAGGAGTCGAAGTGGGCACCCGAGACGACGTGTTCGGGAACCCGCTGGTCGTAGAAGTCGAAGAGCGTGTCGTCGTCCACGACGATGTCCCGGCGCCGGGCGCGGTGCTCCAGCTCCTCGACCTCGCTCAGCAGCGTGCGGTTGTCGGCGAAGAACTTGTGGTGCGTGCGCCAGTCGCCCTCCACCAGCGCGTTGCGGATGAACAGTTCGCGGGAGACCTCGGGGTCGATCCGGCCGTAGTTCACCTTCCGCTGGGCTACGATCGGGACGCCGTACAGCGTGACCTTCTCGTACGCCATCACGGCCGCCTGGTCCTTCTCCCAGTGCGGTTCGCTGTACGTCCGTTTCAGCAGGTGTCCGGCGAGCGGCTCGACCCACTCCGGCTCGATCCTCGCGTTGACCCGGGCCCAGAGCCGGCTCGTCTCCACCAGCTCGGCCGACATCACGAACCTGGGCTGCTTCCGGAACAGCGCCGAGCCCGGGAAGATCGCGAACTTGGCGTTCCGGGCGCCCAGGTACTCGTTCTTGTTGCCGTCCTTCACGTCCTTCATCCCGATGTGGGAGAGGAGGCCGGCGAGGAGGGAGACGTGGATCCGGTCGGCGGGGGCGTCGTCCTCGGCGAGGTGGATGCCCATCTGCTTGGCGACCGTGCGCAGCTGGGTGTAGATGTCCTGCCACTCGCGGATGCGCAGGAAGTTCAGGTACTCCTGCTTGCACATCCGGCGGAAGGACGACGACCCGCGCTCCCTCTGCTGCTCGCGGACGTAGCGCCACAGGTTGAGGTAGGCGAGGAAGTCGCTGGTCTCGTCCTTGAAGCGGGCGTGCTGCTGGTCGGCCTGGGCCTGCTTGTCGGCCGGGCGTTCGCGCGGGTCCTGGATGGACAGCGCAGCGGCGATGACCATGACCTCGCGGACGCAGCCGTTGCGGTCGGCCTCCAGGACCATCCGGGCCAGCCGCGGGTCGACCGGCAGCTGGGCCAGCTTGCGGCCGGTGTCCGTCAGCCGCTTGCGCGGGTCCTTCTGGGCGGGGTCGAGCGCGCCCAGCTCCTGGAGCAGCTGCACGCCGTCGCGGATGTTGCGGTGGTCCGGCGGGTCGATGAAGGGGAACTTCTCGATCTCGCCGAGGCCGGCCGCGGTCATCTGCAGGATGACGGAGGCCAGGTTCGTCCGCAGGATCTCCGCGTCCGTGAACTCCGGGCGGGCGAGGAAGTCCTCCTCGGAGTACAGCCGGATGCAGATGCCGTCGCTGGTACGGCCGCAGCGGCCCTTGCGCTGGTTGGCGCTGGCCTGCGAGACCGGCTCGATCGGCAGCCGCTGGACCTTGGTGCGGTGGCTGTAGCGGCTGATCCGGGCGAAGCCGGGGTCGATGACGTACTTGATGCCCGGGACGGTCAGGGAGGTCTCGGCGACGTTGGTCGCCAGAACGATCCTGCGCCCGGTGTGCGGCTGGAAGACCCGGTGCTGCTCGGCGTGGGAGAGGCGGGCGTACAGCGGCAGCACCTCGGTGAACCTGTACTTCTTCTTCTCCAGCGCGTCCGCGGTGTCCCGGATCTCCCGCTCGCCGGAGAGGAAGACGAGGATGTCGCCCTTGCCCTCCGCCATCAGCTCCTCGACGGCGTCGGTGATCGCGGTGATCTGGTCCCGGTCGGCGTCCTCCGACTCCTCCTCCAGCAGCGGCCGGTAGCGGACCTCCACCGGGTACGTCCGCCCGCTGACCTCGATGATCGGGGCGTCGCCGAAGTGCCGGGAGAAGCGCTCGGGGTCGATGGTCGCCGAGGTGATGACGACCTTCAGGTCCGGGCGCCTGGGCAGCAGCTGGGCGAGGTAGCCCAGCAGGAAGTCGATGTTCAGGGACCGCTCGTGGGCCTCGTCGATGATGATCGTGTCGTAGGCGCGCAGCTCGCGGTCGGTCTGGATCTCGGCGAGCAGGATGCCGTCCGTCATCAGCTTGACGAAGGTGGCGTCCGGGTTCACCTGGTCGGTGAAGCGGACCTTCCAGCCGACGGCCTCGCCGAGGGGCGTCCTCAGCTCCTCCGCGACCCGCTCGGCGACGGTCCGGGCGGCGATCCGGCGCGGCTGGGTGTGCCCGATCATGCCGCGCACGCCCCGGCCCAGCTCCATACAGATCTTCGGGATCTGCGTGGTCTTGCCGGAACCGGTCTCACCGGCCACGATGACGACCTGGTGATCGCGGATGGCCTCCGCGATCGCGTCCTTCTTCTGGCTGACCGGCAGCTGCTCGGGGTAGGTGACGGCCGGCACGCGGGAGCGGCGCTCGGCCATCCGGGCCGCGGCCTTCTCGATCTCGCCGTCGATCTCGGCGAGGACGGCGGCACGGGCCTCCGGCTTACGGATCTTGCGCGCGCCCTCCAGCCGCCGCCCGAGCCGGTGCGCGTCGCGCAGCGACAGCTCGGTCAGGCGGGGGGCGAGGGTGCCGGGGGCGGGGGCGGGATGCGTAGACATACGCGATCCAGGATCTCACCTCGGCCGAAAATCACGCGAACGATTTCACGGGGGCGCGGCAGCCTATTGATTGGCCTAGTTTGTACGGTATGCCCGAGTCGCCGCACGGAGAGCACGGCCGCCGCCCGACCCGCGCGGAACGCTGGGCCGCCTTCCGGGAGTCCCCCTTCCTGCCCGCCACGGTCCTGGCGCTGATCGTCGCCGCCGCGGCCGGCCTCTTCGCCGGCTCCTACACGTACGCCATGGCCAACCCGACCCCGCACAGCATTCCGACGGCGGTGATCGGCGCCTACCGCGAGCCGGCCGCCCGCCGGTTCGTCGACGGCATGGAGCGGGCCCTGGGCGCCTCCCTGAAGACGACCGCCTACGGCGATCGGCGGGCCGCGGTGCGGGCGGTGGAGCAGCAGAAGGTGTTCGCCGTGTTCGAGGCGCCCGCCGGCGGCCGGACGCTGACCCTGGACGTGTCCGGCGCGTCCGGGGCGACGGTCGCCCAGGTGCTCACGCAGTCGGCGGCGAAGGTGAGCAGGGCGACGGGCACCCCCGTGGCCGTCCACGACCTGAACCCGCTGCAGAAGGGGGATCCGCGCGGACTGGCGATCTTCTACATCACCCTCGCCGCCGTGATCATGGGCTTCATCGGGGCCATCCAGCTCAGCGTGCACGCGGCGGCGCTCAATCCGCTGGAACGCATCGCCTACATCGTCGCCTACGCGCTGCTCGGCGCGTTCACGATCGCCGCGGTGGTGGACTGGTGGCTGGGGGCGCTGAGGCTGCCGTTCGCCGAGTCCTGGGCCATCCTCGCGCTGACGATGTTCACGTCCGGGCTGGTGTTCACGATGTTCAACACCCTCGTCGGACGCTGGGCCATGCTGCCGACCTGGGGCCTGATGGTGCTGCTGGGCAACCCGTCGTCCGGCGGCGCCGTCTCCTGGCCGCTGCTGCCGTCCCCGCTCGGCACGATCGGCCGCTGGCTGCCGCCCGGCGCCTCGGTGAACGCCCAGCACACCGCGGTGTACTTCCCCGGGTACCAGCATGCGTTCCCGTTCCTGGTGCTGGCGGGCTGGGCGGTCCTGTCCGGCGCGGTCTTCGTGATCTGGCGCCACCGCCACCCGGGCGGCCGCCCGACCCGGCCGGCCCACGCCGGCTAGGCCGGCGTGGCGGCCAGCACGGCGCCGGCCGTCACCAGCCCTCTGGAGATCCGCCTCCGGTACCCCGGGCTAGTCGAGGAGGGCGGCGATGGCCCGCGGTGACCAGTGGTCGCTGGCGCCGGGGCAGGCCGCGACGTAGGAGACGACCGCGTCCAGGTCCCAGGCGCCGGTGGCGAGCAGGCCCGAGGCCAGGAAGCGGAGGTACGGGGCGGAGGGGGGAACCCACTGCACGTCGTTGATCCCCCAGGGTGCCGTGAAGGTCAGGACCGGCAGGCCGTCGACCTGGCCGGGGCAGACCAGCGTCTCGTAGCGGCCCTCGCCCAGCACGGCACGCCCCCGGCTGAGGACGTCCGCCAGGTCCAGGTCCGCGCCCGGCCTCCGGTACATCTCCTGAGCGGCGATGTCGGCGAACTGGCCGGCGGTCACCAGGTGCGCCCGGGCCAGCACCCGCCCGCTCACCTCGGGGTCGTAGAAGGCGCGCCCGCCTCCCCACACGGGTGACCTGGTGGCGAAGTACATCGCGCCGGTCAGCTCCACGGGGATCGACCGGGCCGGCATGGCGGGGTCGCGGCACCCCGGGTACTCCCGGGCCCCGCCGGGCAGGTGCCCGCCCCTGAGATAGGCGGCGAGCCGGTCCAGGTGCACGTTGGAGCCGTAGGACGTGTACCAGACCCGCTCGGGATACCAGTCGAGCGGCAGGGTCGGATCGATGCTCGGTAGGGCCTTCACCTGGCGGTACTCCGTCGGTGTGCCGGGGCGGGGCTGATACGGGAACAGCCGGTACGAAAGAGGCCCCCTCCACGCTCGTGGAGAGGGCCTCTGCCCTGTTCAGGGCGGCTGTGGCTGGGGCCGGGGTCGAACCGGCGACCTTCCGCTTTTCAGGCGGACGCTCGTACCAACTGAGCTACCCAGCCACGGTGTTTCACGTGAAACACCAGCGGTCCTGACGGGATTTGAACCCGCGGCCTCCACCTTGACAGGGTGGCGAGCACTCCAAACTGCTCCACAGGACCAAGCGTGCGTGCAACAGTGTCGCACACGGTAATGCGTGCCCCCAACGGGATTCGAACCCGTGCTACCGCCTTGAAAGGGCGGCGTCCTAGGCCGCTAGACGATGAGGGCTATCGGCCCGCCTGGGCGCTTGTCAGCGCGTCGGGGACGTGAGAAGCATATGGGATGGCGCCGGGTATCGCCAAAACGGTTTACGGCGAGGTCGCGGGAGCCGTCGGAGACGGGGAGCGCGAGGCGCCCCTGACCCCCGGGGAGGGGGAGTGCGAGGCGCCGGGGCCGCCCGGCTGGTTCTCGTCCGCCAGGTGGCGGCTGACCTCCGCCGTTGTCAGCCCCAGACCGCCCAGCTTGATCGCGTCCCACGCCTGGAGCCGGTGGCTGTCACGGTCGAAGTAGAGGATCGAGGCCTCGATCGGGGCGGGGTACCTGCGCTCCACGGCCCGCAGCCCGCTGCCGCCGGTCGACCCCTCCATGCGCAACCGGGTGCCGTACGGCAGCAGCTCCGTGCCTTCGTGGTGCAGGTGCCCGCACAGCACCAGCGGCACCTCGCCGTCGGTCTCCCGGGCGGCGGTCGGCTCGTGCGCGATCGCCACGTCCACGGGGGTGTGTGCCGCCTTCTGGTCGCGCAGGGCGCTGGCCAGCCGGTCGCCCGCCAGCCGCTCGGACGCCTCACCGCCGGGTGCCGCCGAGCGGTCGGGGGTGAACTGCGGATCGCCGATGCCCGCGAACCGCAGACCCGCCACCGTCCGGGCCCGGCCGTCGTCCAGGACATGCACGTTCTTCATGCGTTCCAGGTAGCGCTGGGTGGTCCGCGAGTCATGGTTGCCGCGCACCCAGACGTACGGCACGCCCAGGTCCCGGATCGGGTCCAGGAAGCCGTTCTCCGCCGCCGAACCGTGGTCCATCGTGTCGCCGGAGTCGACGATCACGTTCACCTGGTACTGCTTCACCAGCGAGGCGATGATCTTCCAGCCGGCCGGGTTGAGGTGGATGTCCGACACGTGCAGGACCCGGATGGTGGAGGGGTCCGGCCGGTACGCCGGGAGCGTGGACGTGACGTCGTAGAGCTTCGTCACGTTCGTCACCAGGCGCGCCAGCTCCTGCTGGTAGACGTTGAATTCCGTGACGATGCTGCGGGCGTTGCCCACCACGGACGGCGCCGAGCTGAGCAGCCCGGAGAACCTCGGTTCCAGGACCGACTTCGGGTTCCAGGTGGCGTACGCCGACGCGCCCGAGGCGGCCAGCAGGACCAGGGCCAGCCCGCCGGCGGCCAGCGCCCGGCGCGGGCGGCGGTAGACGGCGAGGCCGAGGGCGGTGGCCCCCGAGACCACGGCGACGCAGGAGCGCACGGCCAGGTCCAGCGCGCCGTGCTGCACGTCCTGGGCGATCTCCTGCTGCAGGCCGGAGATCCGCTCCGGGTGGTCGACCAGCTCCTGCGAACGCAGCGGGTCCAGCTGGTCGACGTTCACGTCCAGACGGACCGGGGCCACATGGCTGTCCAGGCTGAGCGCGCCCAGCGGCGACACGTTGATCTTCGTACCGCCGGTCAGGGAGGGGCGCAGCGCCATCGTCGTGTCCATCGGGCCGACGGGGGCCCGTACGTTGCCGACGATCAGCAGACCCAGCCAGGCGCCCACCAGCACCACCGCGGCGAGACCGAGAGCGCGCAGCCAGGGGCGGGGGCGGGCGGCGGGTTCGAGGGAGGGCAGCGGGCGGGAGCGGTCCGTGGTGCGGTGCGAGGTCCGGGTCAGCATGGTGCTCAGGGCTGAGCGGGGGGCGCGGGCCATTGGTCCCGTATGCCCAGGTGCCACGGTGGATATGCGGCGCCGTTACCGGACAATGGCCCTGTGCTGGAGATGACGCGCGAGGAGTTCGAGGAACTGGTCGCCGAGGCGCTGGACCGGATCCCGCCGGAGCTGACACGGCTGATGGACAATGTCGCGGTGTTCGTCGAGGACGAACCGCCCGCCGACGATCCCGAGCTGCTCGGGCTGTACGAGGGGACACCGCTGACCGACCGGGGCGAGTGGTACGCGGGCGTCCTGCCGGACCGGATCACCGTCTACCGGGGGCCGACGCTCAGGATGTGCGAGAGCCGCGAGGACGTGGTCGCCGAGACCGAGGTGACCGTCGTCCACGAGATCGCCCACCACTTCGGCATCGACGACGCCCGGCTGCACGCCCTCGGGTACGGATGACCGGGCTCCGGTACGGATGACCGGGCACGGGCGTGCGGGGCGGGGGCCGGTGCACGCCGGGGCGGTGCGTGCGGGGCGCCGATGCGTACGGGGCGCGTGTCCTCTTGTGGGCGGCGGGAGTTGGGGAGGTTGACTTTCTTCCTTGCCCCCGGAGGTGGCCGCCGTGCGCCCCTTGTACGTACCCGTCCGTCTCGCCGCCGCGGTCCTGGCCGTCACCGCCGCCGCCGGCTGCGTGAACGTGGGCGACGACGCGGGCCGGGCCCGGCCCTCCCACCCGGCGGGGCAGCGCGGCGGCGAGGCGCCCGACGGCGGCCCGGTGGACGGCGTGGGCGGCCTCGCCCGGGAGCAGGGCAGCGTGGGGGACGGCAAGCACGGGCACGGCGGCAGGGCGAAGAAGGGGAAGTCGGCCTCGGCGTCGGCCACCCCGTCGGCCGCGCGCAGCGCCTCGCACGCGCCGGCCGCGCCGGGCCGGACCGTCCAGCCCGGGGACCCGGTGCCGACCGACGCCCCGCCGACGCCTCCGGCGGCCTCCGCCCCGCCCGAGCCGCCGGCCTCCACCCCGCCGCCGCCCGTCTCGGAGCCGCCGTCGGCCGAGCCCTCCTCGTCGGCGCACGAGGAGCCCGGCCCGCAGCTGGTGCAGCGGGAACCGGCGCCCCGGGCGGGGGCGCCCGCCTAGGCCCTCTCCTTCGGATCCCGACGGCGTCGCGGGGGCTGGCACGCTCGGGTCGGCAGGAACGCTCCGACACCCGAAGCCGACCCGAGCCGAAGGGGAGGACCAGGGCGTGACCAGGGTCTCCATGAGCCGGTTTGCCTTCAGGGGTGGGAGGTGCGTATGGTGGTAGATCGTTTGATCCCATTTGCCCGGCGCCACCACAGAGCGCGCCGTGTGGCGCGTACTCTCCTTTGCCGTGGCGGACCGCATTGAGGCGGTCGTGAGCGAAACACGGAGTTGACGGGCGCGTGCCGAAGAGACTCCGGAAGGTTTCGCATTCGCATGTCCGTGTCCAGTACTGACCAGATCGTCGTGTCCGAGAACGAGAACGACACCGAACTCATCGACGTGACGACCGAGGTCACCGAGGCCCCCGAGGCCGCTGACACCACCCCCCAGACCACCTTCGCCGACCTCGGCCTCCCCGAGGGCATCGTGCGCAAGCTCGCGCAGAACGGCGTGACGACCCCCTTCCCGATCCAGGCCGCGACCATCCCGGACGCCCTGGCCGGCAAGGACATCCTCGGCCGTGGCCGCACCGGCTCCGGCAAGACCCTCTCCTTCGGCCTGCCGACCCTGGCCCAGCTGGCCGGCGGCCGGACGCAGAAGCACAAGCCCCGCGCGGTCATCCTCACCCCGACCCGCGAGCTGGCCATGCAGGTCGCCGACGCCCTCCAGCCCTACGGTGACGTCCTCGGCCTGAAGATGAAGGTCGTCTGCGGCGGCACCTCCATGGGCAACCAGATCTACGCCCTGGAGCGCGGCGTCGACGTCCTCGTCGCCACCCCCGGCCGCCTGCGCGACATCATCAACCGCGGCGCCTGCTCCCTGGAGGACGTGCAGATCGCCGTCCTGGACGAGGCCGACCAGATGTCCGACCTGGGCTTCCTGCCCGAGGTCACCGAGCTGCTCGACCAGGTGCCGGCCGGCGGCCAGCGCATGCTCTTCTCCGCCACGATGGAGAACGAGATCAGGACCCTGGTCGACCGCTACCTGAACGAGCCCGTCCTGCACGAGGTGGACGCGGCCCAGGGCGCGGTGACGACCATGTCCCACCACATCCTCATCGTGAAGCCCAAGGACAAGGCGCCGGTCACCGCCGCGATCGCCTCCCGCAAGGGCCGCACGATCATCTTCGTCCGCACCCAGCTGGGCGCCGACCGCGTCGCCGAGCAGCTGCGCGAGTCCGGCGTGAAGGCCGACGCGCTGCACGGCGGCATGACCCAGGGCGCCCGGACCCGCACCCTGGCCGACTTCAAGGACGGTTACGTCAACGTCCTGGTCGCCACCGACGTCGCCGCGCGCGGTATCCACGTCGACGGCATCGACCTGGTGCTGAACGTGGACCCGGCCGGTGACCACAAGGACTACCTGCACCGCGCCGGCCGTACCGCCCGCGCCGGCCGTACCGGCACCGTGGTCTCCCTCTCCCTGCCGCACCAGCGCCGCCAGATCTTCCGCCTGATGGAGGACGCCGGCGTCGACGCGGCCCGCCACATCATCCAGGGCGGCGCCGCCTTCGACCCCGAGGTCGCCGAGATCACCGGCGCCCGCTCCATGACCGAGGTCCAGGCCGAGTCCGCGGGCAACGCCGCCCAGCAGGCCGAGCGCGAGGTCGCCCAGCTCACCAAGCAGCTGGAGCGCGCCCAGCGCCGCGCGACCGAGCTGCGCGAGGAGGCCGACCGGCTGGTCGCCCGGGTCGCCCGCGAGCGCGGCGACGACCCGGAGGCGGCGGTGGCCGAGGCCCAGGCGACGGCGGCCGAGCAGCTCGCCGAGGTCGAGGAGCCGGCGCAGCGCGAGACCGAGCGCGAGGAGCGTCCGGCGGCTTCGGCGCCGTACGAGCGCCGGGAGCGGCGCGGCTTCGACCGCGACCGTGGCTTCGAGCGTCGTGACGACCGTGGTGGCCGTTCCTTCGAGCGCCGTGACGACCGTCGTGACGACCGTGGTGGCCGTTCCTTCGAGCGTCGCGACGAGCGTCGTGACGACCGTGGTGGCCGTTCCTTCGAGCGTCGCGACGACCGTCGTGACGACCGCGGTGGCCGTTCCTTCGAGCGCCGTGACGACCGTGGCGGCCGTGGCTTCGAGCGCCGTGACGACCGCCGTGACGACCGTGGTGGCCGTTCCTTCGAGCGTCGCGACGACCGCGGCGACCGGGGTGAGCGCGGCGAGCGCCGTCCGTTCGACCGTGACCGTGGTGGCCGTACCTTCGAGCGCCGTGACGACCGCGGTGGGTTCCGCCGGGACGAGCGCGGTGGCCACCGGGGCAGCGACCGCCCGTTCAACCGCGACCGCCGCGACGACCGCCCGGGCTTCCGCACCGGCGGCCACGAGCGCCCCTACGGCCGCCGCGACGACCACCGCGGCAACGGCTCCTTCGGCCGCCGCGAGGACAAGCCGCGCTGGAAGCGCAACGGCTGACGCCCAGTGAGGCGGTGAAGCAGTAGCGCAAGGGCCCGTACGACACGTTCGTACGGGCCCTTCCGCGTGCCCGGGGGCGTTTTCCGGTCACCGGGTGACGCATGTCACGCCTCCGGCGAGGGAATTGCTGGGGGCATGACAGATGACCCGCGAGCGGCCGGACCGTCGGACGAGGAACGGCTGGCCCAACTCGGCTACACCCAGGTGCTCGCCCGCCGCATGTCGGCGTTCTCGAACTACGCCGTCTCCTTCACGATCATCTCGGTGCTGTCCGGCTGCCTGACCCTCTACCTCTTCGGCATGACCACCGGCGGCCCGGCCGTGATCACCTGGGGCTGGGTGGCGGTCGGTCTGATGACCCTGTTCGTGGGCCTGTCGATGGCCGAGATCTGCTCGGCGTACCCGACCTCGGCCGGCCTGTACTTCTGGGCCCACCGGCTGGCGCCCCCGCGTTCGGCGGCGGCCTGGGCGTGGTTCACGGGCTGGTTCAACGTGCTGGGCCAGGTGGCGGTGACGGCGGGCGTCGACTTCGGCGCGGCCTCCTTCCTCGGCGCCTACCTGAACCTCCAGTTCGGCTTCGAGGTGACCCCGGGCCGCACGGTGGCGCTGTTCGCCGCGATCCTGCTCCTGCACGGCCTGCTGAACACCTTCGGCGTGCGGATCGTCGCGTTCCTGAACAGCGTGAGCGTGTGGTGGCACGTCCTCGGGGTGGCGGTGATCGTCGCCGCGCTCGCGCTGGTCCCGGCCCACCACCAGTCGGCGTCCTTCGTGTTCACGCACTTCGTCAACGGGACGGGCTGGGGCAGCGGCCCGTACGTCGTCCTGCTCGGCCTCCTGATGGCCCAGTACACCTTCACCGGTTATGACGCCTCCGCGCACATGACCGAGGAGACCCGCGACGCGGCCACCGCGGGCCCGAGGGGCATCGTCCGCTCGATCTGGACCTCGTGGATCGCCGGCTTCGTCCTGCTCCTCGGCTTCACCTTCGCCATCCAGTCCTACGACCGCGAACTCGCGTCCCCCACCGGCGCCCCGCCCGCCCAGATCCTGCTGGACGCCCTCGGCGCCACGGCCGGAAAGCTCCTGCTGCTGGTGGTGATCGGCGCCCAGCTCTTCTGCGGCATGGCCTCGGTGACCGCCAACAGCCGCATGATCTACGCCTTTTCCCGGGACGGCGCGCTGCCCTTCTCCCGCGTCTGGCACACGGTCAGCCCCCGCACCCGCACCCCCGTGGCGGCGGTCTGGCTGGCCGCACTGGGCGCGCTGGCCCTGGGCCTGCCCTACCTGATCAACACGACGGCCTACGCGGCGGTGACGTCCATCGCGGTCATCGGCCTCTACATCGCGTACGTCATCCCGACCTACCTCCGGGTCCGCAAGGGCACCGCGTTCACCCCCGGCCCCTGGCACCTGGGCAGGTGGTCGGGGGTCGTCGGGATCGTCTCGGTGACCTGGGTCGTGCTGATCACGGTCCTCTTCATGCTGCCCCAGGTCTCCCCGGTCACCTGGAAAACCTTCAACTACGCCCCGGTGGCCGTCCTGGTCGTCCTCGGTTTCGCCGCGAGCTGGTGGCTGGCCTCGGCCCGCCACTGGTTCCTCACCCGGCGCCCGGCCCCGGATCCCATCCCGGCCGAAAAGTAACTATCCCCCCGCTTCCGCCGGCCCCGACGCGGCCGTGTCGCCGATACCCGATCGGCGACACGGCCGCGTCCGGCTATGCTCGGACAGGCATCACCGCACGGGCCGTTAGCTCAATTGGCAGAGCAGGGGACTTTTAATCCCTTGGTTGTGGGTTCGAGTCCCACACGGCCTACCGAGGGCGGGCGGGGGATATGGCCCCTGACCCGCGGCGCAGCGCCTGAGTTGGCTTCGGCCGGCTCGGGCGCCGCCTCGTTTTCGGGCCGGTGCGTGAGCGGTACGTGAGCGGGAGCACTCGTGGCCGGCGGATCGGCTGCGGTCTGACCGGGCCCCGGCCGGCTTCCGTCTCACCCGCGCGGTCACCGCGACCCTTCCGGCCCTCGCGGCCCTCCCGGCCCGCCGGTCCTAGCCCGCCGTCAGCTCGGTCAGCTCGGTCAGCTCGGTCAGTTCCGTCGGTTCCGTCAGTTCCGTCAGGGGCAGGGTGTGCTGGGTCCGGTGGACCTTCGCGCGCAGGTAGCGGACGTTGTGGGCCGTGGGGAAGACGCCGGTCGGCACCCGGTCCCGGACCGTGAGGCCCAGCGAGCGCAGCTGGCCGGCCTTGTCGGGGTTGTTGGACAGCAGGTCCAGCTCGGTGACGCCCAGGGCGGTGAGCATCTGCGCGGCGGCCGTGTAGTCGCGGGCGTCCTCCGGGAGGCCCAGGGCGGTGTTCGCCTCGTAGGTGTCGAGTCCCTGGTCCTGGAGGGCGTACGCGTCGAGCTTGTTGTAGAGGCCGATGCCCCGGCCCTCCTGCCGGAGGTAGAGCAGCACGCCGCCGTGGACGGCGATGCGCTCGACCGCCTCGCGCAGCTGCGGGCCGCAGTCGCAGCGGGCCGAGCCGAAGACGTCACCGGTCAGGCACTCGGAGTGCAAACGCACCAGCGGGACCGGCCCGGGCTCGCCGAGGACGAGGGCGAGGTGCTCCCGGCCGTCGGTGAGGCCGTGGAAGGTGACGAGTTCCGCGTCGGCGCCGTAGCCGTCGGCGAAGCGCAGGGGTACCCGGACGCGGGCGCGCGGGGTGGCGGCGGTGATGTCGGGCATGCGGGTCCCTCCCGGGAATGTGCTTCAGATTTGAAGCAGTGCTTCAACGGGACCCTACCTTTGCTTGAGAGTTAAAGCAATCAGCCGCTCGGGTCGCTACGGCGAGCAGGACGACCGGCGCCGCCACGGGACGTCCCCGGCGCCGGGCCCGGCGTCCTCGCCCTGCAACCCGCGCGCGATCCCGGTGCAGATCTCCTCCAGCTGCCCCACCTGTTCCGGCGTGAGCCGGTCGAACAGCGCGGCACGCACCGTCCCGACGTGCCCGGGCGCCGTACGCTCCAGTACGGCCGTCCCCTCGTCCGTCAGCACCGCGAGCGAGCTGCGCTTGTCCTGGCGGCAGTCCTCCCGGCGCACCAGGCCGTCCCGCTCCAGCCGGGTCACCACGTACGTCAGCCGACTGCGCGTGATCTTCAGCTTCTCGGCCAGGTCGGTCATGCGCAGCCGCCGTTCGGGGGCCTCGGAGAGGGTGGCCAGCACCGTGTAGAACAGGTGCGGCATGCCTCCCTCCTGCTGGAGCTGCCGGTCGATCGCGTCCTCCAGGAGGCGGGAGGCGGCGATGTAGGCGCGCCAGGCGCGCTGTTCCTCCGGGGTGAGCCAGCGGGTCGTCATGCCGCCAGTGTAGGTTTGTTTCAAACTTGAACCAAGCCGTACGACCGCGCCGGACCACTCGTACGGCCACCCGCCCCCCGCCTCCGGAAAAGAGAGCGCGCCGATGCCCCTGCCGTACGTGCTGCTGTCCGCCGCCGTCTCCCTCGACGGCTACCTGGACGACACCGGCCCCGAGCGGCTGCTGCTGTCCAGCCCGGCCGACTTCGACCGGGTCGACGCGGTACGGGCCGGCGTCGACGCCATCCTCGTCGGCGCCGGCACGATCCGCGCCGACAACCCCCGCCTGCTGGTCAACTCGGCCGAGCGGCGCGCGGCCCGCACGGCGGCGGGCAGGCCGGAGTACCCGCTGAAGGTCACCGTCACCGCCACCGGCGACCTCGACCCGGCCGCCCGCTTCTGGCACACCGGCGGCGACAAGCTCGTCTACTCCACCGACCGGGGCGCCGAACGGGCCGCCCGCCTCCTCGGGCGCACCGCCGACGTCGTCCCGCTCGGCCCCGCGCTGGACTGGCGGGACCTGCTGGAACACCTGCACGAGGTGCGCGGGGTCGGACGCCTGATGGTCGAGGGCGGCGGCACGGTCCACACCCAGCTCCTCCAGCAGGGCCTCGCCGACGAGCTCCAGCTGGTCCTCGCCCCGCTGTTCGTCGGCGACCCCGCGGCCCCGCGCCTGTTCGGGCCGGGCGCCTACCAGGGCGGCCGCCTGCGCCTGCTGGACACCCGCCGGATCGAGGACGTCGTCCTCATGCGGTACGCGCCGACGGCCCCCGGCACCGGCGCGCGGCCCACCGCCGCGGACCGCCACTGGCTGCGCACCGCCTGCGAGCTGGCCGCGCAGTGCCCGCCGTCGCGGACGGCGTTCAGCGTCGGCGCGGTGGTCGTCGCCGCCGACGGTACGGAGCTGGCCCGGGGCCACTCCCGGGAGGGCGCCGATCCGGTGGTCCACGCGGAGGAGGCGGCGCTCGCGAAGATCGCCCCGGGTGACGCACGGCTGCCCGGTGCCACGGTGTACAGCAGCCTGGAGCCCTGCGCCCGGCGCGCGTCCCGGCCGGCGCCCTGTGCGGAGCTGATCCTGCGGGCGGGGGTGCGGAGGGTCGTCACCGCGTGGCGGGAACCCGACACGTTCGTGCACGCGGCCGACGGGACGGGGGTGCTCGCGGCCGGGGGTGCGCGGGTGGTCGTACTCCCCGAACTGGAGGAGCTCGCGAAGGCGCCGAACGCGCACGTGCTGTGAGCGCCCGCCCGTCCGCCCCGGCGGACGGGCGGGAAAACACCCAGGGCCCGGAATCCTTGGGATTCCGGGCCCTGGGTTTCAGTAGCGGGGACAGGATTTGAACCTGCGACCTCTGGGTTATGAGCCCAGCGAGCTACCGAGCTGCTCCACCCCGCGTCGTTGTGACTCCAGTGTACGCCATGCGCGGGACCGCTCGCACACCCCTTTCGGTCCACCGGGGTCGCCCGGTGTCCCGGGGCCCGGAAACCTGGAGGTACGTCGGACATGTGGGAGACACGCGGTGCGCCCTGGAAAGGTGGAGGAGAGCCCGTACGCCAGGGCGGGCGGCCGGCTCCCCGGCGACCCCGTACCCGACCCGGGGCTCGGCGGCGGGCCCGCGCCGGCGCGGGCCCGCCGCCCGAGGCCGCGCGGTGTGGCCCGCGCGCTGCCCGCGCTCCTCGTCGGCTGCGGGGTCCTGTACGGCCTGCTCACCCCGGACGACTTCACCCCGGTCCCGTTCTTCACCGCCGCCCCGCTGGTCGCCGCGCCCCTGTCCGCGCTGCGCACCACCGTCCTCGCCGGCCTCGCCTCCCTCGCCGCCGCCTACGCCGTGCACACCGACGCCGGTGCCCACCCGACCGTGGGCACCGTCACCGACGTGGTCACCGTGGCCACGGTCGCCCTGCTCGCCGCCGCCATCAACCGGGTGGTCCGGCGCGGCGACCGGCGGCTCGCCTCCGCCCGGGAGATCGCCGAGGCCGCCCAGCGGGCCGTACTGCCGGAGCCCGCCGCGCGGATCGGCGGCTTCGAGATCGCCGCCTGCTACGAAGCGGCCCGCCAGGACGCGTTCATCGGCGGCGACCTGTACGCGGTGCAGGACAGCCCGCACGGCGTCCGGCTGGTCGTCGGGGACGTGCGCGGCAAGGGCATGGGCGCGGTGGCCGCCGTGGCCGTGGTGATCGGCGCGTTCCGGGAGGCGGCCGAGCAGGAGACCACGCTGGAGCGGGTGGCCGAGCGGCTGGAGCGGGCGCTGGCCCGCGAGGGCACCCGGCGGGACGGCATCGACGCCTTCGAGGGGTTCACCACCGCGGTCCTCGCCGAACTCCCGCACGACGACGGGGTGGTACGGATCGTCAACCGCGGCCATCCGCCGCCGCTGCTGCTGCACGCCGACGGCACGTTGTGCACCCTGGCTCCCGCCGAGCCCGCGCTGCCGCTCGGCATGGCCGACCTGGGCCGGTGGCCGGACCGGGC
Source organism: Streptomyces sp. NPDC023481 (assembly GCF_055560195.1). Classification (NCBI taxonomy): domain Bacteria; kingdom Bacillati; phylum Actinomycetota; class Actinomycetes; order Kitasatosporales; family Streptomycetaceae; genus Streptomyces; species Streptomyces sp. NPDC023481. Next base: position 23,736 of record NZ_JBVHJE010000021.1, on the reverse strand, counting down.
CACCGAGGCCCGCTTCCCGGGCGGCGCCACCTTGCTCTTCCACACCGACGGCCTCTCCGAGGCCCGGGACGCCCACGGCCGGTTCTTCGACCCCGGGCGGCGGCTCGCCGGACGCGTCTTCCCCGGGCCGGCCGCGCTGCTCGGCCGGCTCGCCGCGGACGTGCGCCGGCACTGCGGCGGTGACCTGACCGATGACATGGCGCTGCTCGCCGTCCGACGGCCATGACGGTTCCCACCGAAAGGCCCGGCCCGACAAAACGTTAATGATCAAGGCGAACGGCTTGGAAAGTGACTCGCAAGTCTATTAACGTTCGATAACGCAGCGCGGTCGTCCCAGCCGTCACCAGAGGCGGCTCCGTGCGCACGCGCCGAATCCCGCAAGGGAACCGGGGAACCACCACCTTGGGGTGAATCACGCGGATACCGCCGTGAACTCGTGCAGGTCACGCCGGTTATACGCGCGTAGGAGACCTTCCTGCTCCGAACCCGTCAGCTAACCCGGTAGGCGGCGGAAGGAAAGGAGCGCGCCCGCGTGGCGTCCAACCGGCCTGCCCCAGAAGCCCCGTTCATACCGGCCGAGCGCGAGACCGAGACCTTCGGGTACGGCTCCTACCGTGCCGCGGAGGGCCCCTGGGAGGAGTGGAATCCGACCGAGGAGTCCGTCACCCCGGTCCGTGGCCGGCACCGCGTCGCCAAGCAGCGCGGCGGCTTCGCGCGCAGCTCCACCGTCCTCGGCGTCGGCGTCATCGCCGCGGTCGGCGCGGGCGGCATGGCCAGCGCCAACACCGGCAAGCCACCGGTCTCCCTCTCCCTGCCGGACCTGCCCTCCGTCGGCTCCCTCTTCGCGCACGGCTCCGACGGCTCCCAGCCGGCCGAGGCCGCCACCGCCACGCTCAGCGGCGTCGCCGTGGCCACCGCCGACGGCGAGGACGGCACCGACGCGGGCGAGGCGCTGCGCAACCGGATCATGGCCCAGGCCGAGCATCAGCAGGGCCAGGCCGAGAGCAAGGCCACCGCCGCCGCGCTCGCCGCCGCCCACCGGCAGTCCGCCGACGCCGCCGCCCAGGCCGAGAAGGAGGCCGCCGCCCAGGCCGCCGCGGCCAAGGAGAAGGCGGAGGCCGCCGCCGAGAAGAAGGCCGAGGAGGCCCGGCTGGCCCGGCTGGCCAAGCAGTACACGCTGCCGACCTCCGCGTACACGATCACCTCGACCTTCGGCCAGGCCGGCTCGATGTGGTCCTCCGGCCACCACACCGGCCTCGACTTCGCCGCTCCCACCGGCACCCTGATCAAGGCCATCCACGGCGGCACGATCACCGAGGCGGGCTGGGCCGGTTCCTACGGCTACCGCACGATCCTCACCCTGGACGACGGCACCGAGCTGTGGTTCTGCCACCAGTCCTCGATCAACGTCAAGGCCGGCCAGAAGGTCTCCACCGGCGAGGTCATCGGCCGCGTCGGCGCCACCGGCAACGTCACCGGCCCGCACCTGCACCTGGAGGTCCACCCGGGCGGCCAGCCCGGCGCGATCGACCCCATGGCGTGGCTGCACGGCAAGGGCCTCACCCCCTGACACCCGCGCTCCGCGGGGGGCTTTGCGAATTTCGGCGCCGGCGGCGGAATGCGATCTTCTGCCGCCGGCGTTGACATGTCGTATGACGTCACTTCGCCAACTGGGCACTTCCGACCTCCAGGTCTTCCCGCTCTCCCTGGGCGGCAACGTCTTCGGCTGGACCGCGGACGAACAGACCTCCTTCGCCGTCCTCGACGCCTACACGGCGGCCGGCGGCAACTTCATCGACACCGCCGACGCCTACTCCGCCTGGGTCGAGGGCAACCAGGGCGGCGAGTCGGAGACGATCATCGGCAAGTGGGTCAAGGCCCGCGACAACCGCTCCGATGTCGTCATCGCCACCAAGGTCAGCCAGCACCCGCGGTACCGGGGGCTGTCCGCCGCCAACATCAAGGCCGCGGCCGACGCCTCCCTGCGCCGCCTGGACACCGACTACATCGACCTCTACTACACCCACTACGACGATCCCGAGGTGCCGGTCGAGGAGATCATCGGCACGCTGGACGAGCTGGTGAAGGCCGGCAAGGTCCGGCACATCGCCGCCTCCAACATCACCGCCGAGCGCCTCAGGGCATCCCTGGAGTTCTCCGACCGCGAGGGCCTCGCCCGCTACGTCGCCCTCCAGCCGCACTACAACCTGGTCTCCCGGGACACCTACGAGGGCCCGCTGCAGGACCTCGCCGTCCGCGAGGGCCTGGCCGGCGTCCCGTACTTCTCCCTCGCCTCGGGCTTCCTCACCGGCAAGTACCGGCCCGGTACGACCGTCGACAGCGCCCGCGCCGGCGGTGCCGAGAAGTACCTCGGCACCGAGCGCGGCCAGAGGGTCCTCGCGGCCCTGGACGAGGTCGCCGCGGCCCACGAGGCCCCGGTCGCCACCGTGGCCCTGGCCTGGCTCGCCGCCCAGCCGTCGATCACGGCCCCGATCGCCTCCGCACGGACGGTGGAACAGCTGCCCGCGCTGGTGGGGGTGGCGGACCTGAAGCTGACGGACACCGAGCTGACCCGGCTGACGGAGGCCTCCGCCTAGCTAGGTCCTTTCCCTCGGACCGGGCCGGCTTCGGGTGGCGGTGCTTCCGGCGCCCCGCGACGCCGGCGAGATCCGAGAGAGAGGGCCTGGCCCTGGCCGCCCTGCCTGTCCGGTCCGCCCGGTCCGGCGGGGCCGGGCGCTCGTCGGCCCCGGCGGTCGCTCACGTCCGGTAGGGGTTGTACGCGGCGTACGGCACCGCCGGATACCCGTACGGCGCCGCACCCCGGTACGCCGGCGCCGGTACGGAGGCCCGGCTCGCGTACTCCAGGGCCGGCCGGGCCACCTGCCTGCGCTTCCACAGCTCGTCCAGCAGCTCCCGCTCCCGTACGACGAAGTCGGCGCCGGCCTTCCCCGCCCGGCCCCGCTGCCGCAGGAAGGCCAGCGCCGTGGCGTACGCCTCGTACCGGGCGACCTCCCGCGCCGCCGGGCGCCCGTGGTGGTGGCGGGCGTGGTCCCGGGCCATCCGCCGGGCCCGCATCGACCCGAGCGCGAACGGCTCGGCCGGGCCCAGCCAGCCGGCCAGTACATACGCCGGCAGCTCCGCCCGCACGGTGCGCAGCTCCCGCTGCCGGGTGAAGACCGCCAGCCAGGTGAGCAGCCCGAACGCGGGCACCATGAAGGCGCCGTAGACGGCGAAGAAGCCGTACTCGCCGAAGGTGGAGGAGCCGTTCCAGAAGGCGTGCATGCCCATCGCGAGGAGCAGGCCGCAGACCGGCAGCAGGGCCCGCCGCAGATGCTGCCGCTCGGCGGACAGCGCGGCGACGCCGAAACCGATGCCGGTGAGCACGGTGAACAGGGGGTGCGCGAACGGGGACATCACGATGCGCACGAAGAAGGTGGCGGCGGTGACGGAGGCGATGCCGCGGCCGCCGGTGAGCTGGTCGGTCCCGAAGGCCGTACCGAGGTAGAGGATGTTCTCGGTGAACGCGAAGCCGGTGGCGGTGACCCCCGCGATCACCACTCCGTCCACGATCCCGGTGAAGTCGCGCCGGCGGAAGAGGAAGACCAGCAGCACGGCGGCGGCCTTCGCGGACTCCTCCACGATCGGGGCTATCACCGTGGCGCCGAGCGTGTCGGCGCTGGCCGGGTCCGCGGTCGAGGTGGCTATCCACTTGGTCGCGAAGCTGTTGGCCACGATGGCTATCAGCGCCGCCGCACAGGCTCCCCAGGCGAAGGAGAACACCAGGTTCCGCCACGGGCCCGGCTGCACCCGGTCCAGCCACCGGAAGGCGGCCAGCAGCCAGGGCACGGGCAGCACGGCCAGCCCGAGCCCGACGAGGAAGCCCTCCGTGCCGGTCTGCCGCCGCACGAGCGCGAGGATGACCAGGCCGGACAGGGCCAGCAGGGAACTCAGTGCCCCGTACCGCACCCACCTGCGCTGCCACCAGTGCGGGTGGCGCAGCGCGCCGTCGCCGGGGCGCGGGGGGTACGGCGGAAACGGAGGACTGGTGGCCACGGCATCGACCCTAACGGTGGCGGGACGAGGGGCTGGAGCGGATTACCGGTCCTGCTCGGCGGTGCGGTGCGGGACGCGCCGGAACAACAGGTCGCTCACCACATGTCCCTTGTCCAGTCCCTGCCCCTCGAAACGGGTCAGCGGCCGGAAGTCGGGGCGCGGTGCGAAGCCGCCGTCCGGGCGGGTGTTCTCGAAGTCGGGGTGCGCGGTGAGCACGTCCAGCATCTGCTCGGCGTACGGCTCCCAGTCGGTCGCGCAGTGCACGATCGCGCCGGGCCGCAGCCGGGTCGCGGCAAGGGTGAGGAACTCGGGCTGGATGAGCCGGCGCTTGTGGTGGCGCTTCTTGGGCCAGGGATCGGGGAAGTAGACGCGCAGTCCGTCCAGCGCGTCCGGGCGGAGCATCTCCCGGAGCAGGATGATCGCGTCGCCGTTGCCCACCCGGACGTTGGACAGGCGCTGCTGGTCGGCGAGGTTCAGCAGATTGCCCTGGCCCGGGGTGTGCACGTCGACGGCCAGGATGTTGGTGTCCGGGTCGGCCGCGGCCATCCGCGCGGTGGCCTCGCCCATCCCGAAGCCGATCTCCAGGACCACCGGGTGGTCGTTCCCGAACAGCTCGCCGAGGTCGATCACCCGCTGCCCGTCGATGTCCAGGCCCCACGTGGGCCACAGCCGCTGCAACGCGTCGGCCTGCCCGGCCGTCACCCGGCTCCGCCGCGGCTGGAAGCTGCGGATCCGCCGCTCGAAGTGCGACCCGGCGGGATCCGCCTTGGGCCCGTCGGGAAAGCGCGGCTCACCCTTGGCCCGGGTGTGCCGGACGGGGACACCGGGGGCGTGGGGCGCCGAGAGCGGGGCGTCGGGGGTATCAAGGGAGTCAGCCACAATAGTCCCGATTTTACGGCGCCCGCCCCGATCACCGACCCGGCGGCCTCGCCGACCGCCGCAAGCACCCCCCGTGCCTGCGCGTCGATGGCCGCTCAGTCGGTCGCGGTGAGCATCTTCAGGGCTCGCTGTCCGATCTCCCGGCCGATCGGCAGGGATGCCGTCGCCGCCGGGGACGGGGCGTTGAGGACGTGGACCGTGCGGGGGCCCTCCCGGATCAGGAAGTCGTCCACCAGCGTGCCGTCGCGCAGGACCGCCTGCGCGCGGACTCCGGCCGGGGCGCGTACCAGGTCCTCGGCCTCCACGCCGGGCAGGAGCCTGCGCACGGCCTCCAGGAACGCGCCCTTGGACACCGAGCGGCGCAGCTCGCCCGCGCCGTACCGCCAGTGCCGGCGGGCGATCGCCCAGGAGCCCGGCCACGCCACGGTCCCGGCCAGCTCCCGGGGGCGTACGTCCCCCCAGCCGTACCCCTCCCGGGCCAGCGCCGGCACCGCGTTGGGGCCGATGTGCACGCCCGAGTCGATCCCGCGCGTCAGATGCACCCCGAGGAACGGGAACGCCGGGTCCGGCACCGGATACACCAGCCCCCGCACCAGCTCGGGCCGCGCCAGCTCGTAGTACTCCCCGCGGAACGGCACGATCCGCACCCCGGGCTCGTCGCCGGCCAGCCGGGCCACCTCGTCGCAGTACAGCCCGGCGCAGTTCACCAGCACGCGCGCGCGTACGACGTCCCCGCCCGCGGTGAGGACGGCCACGCCCCGCTCCGGGCGCCGGTCCACCCGCACGACCTTCGCGCCGTACCGGATCTCCGCCCCGGAGGCCCGCGCCAGCTGCCGGGCGACGCCCACGAAGTCGCACACCCCGGTCGTACCGACGTGTATGGCGGCCAGGCCCCGCACCTCCGGTTCGTACTCGGTGATCTGGGCCGGCCCCAGCTCCCGCACCGGGATGCCGTTCTCACGGCCCCGCTGCACGAGCGCGTGCAGCCGGGGCAGCTCCTCGCGGTCCGTGGCGACGATCAGCTTGCCGGTGACGGCGTGCGCGATGCCGTACTCGGCGCAGAACTTCACCATCTCGGCGGCGCCCCCCACCGCGAACCGCGCCTTCAGCGAGCCCGGCCGGTAGTAGATCCCGCTGTGGATGACCCCGCTGTTGCGCCCGGTCTGGTGCCGCGCCGGGCCGGGCTCCTTCTCCAGCACGGTCACGCGCGTGCCCGGCGCGGCCCGTGTGATCGCGTACGCCGTCGACAGCCCGACGATCCCCCCGCCGATCACGAGCACATCACAGTCGTACGCCCCGGCCCGCACCTGCACCACCTCCGCCTCCGATAGTGCACTGCGCCACTGACAACGCCTTCAAACACCGGGGTACGGCCCGACCGCCCAGGGGTGCGCCGAAGGTCCCTACGCCGGAGCCATCAGCAGCGGCCGCGCCCGCTCCCGCAGCTCGACCACCCGCGGCTCGTCCCCGTACGGCTCCAGCCGGTGCAGCAGGTCCTTCACGTACTCGGTGGTACGCGCCGAGGAGATCCGCCCGGCCACCTCCACCGCCCGCACCCCCTGCTCGCACGCCGCGTCGAGGTTGCCGGACTCCAGCTCGGCCACCGCGGACACGACCAGCCGCAGCCCGTGCGACCGCACGAACTCCTCCGTCGGCTTCGACAGGGCCTGCTCGGTGAACCGCCGGACCTGCCGGGGCGCCTTCAGGTCCCGGTAGCACTCCGCGGCGTCCGCGGCGAACCGGTCGTACCCGTAGAAACCGAGCCACGAGGGGTCGTTGTCCCCGGGCCGGGACCGCTCCAGCCAGCTCTCCGCCGCCTTCAGCGCCGTACCCGCCGCCTGCGCGTCGCCCGCACGCGCGTGTGCCCGCGCCTCGACCAGCCGGAAGAAGCTCATGGTGCGGGCGGTCGCCAGCCCCCGGTTGCGCTCCAGCGCGGCCTGCGCGAGGTCCACGCCCTCGTCCCCGAAGCCCCGGTACGTCGCCTGGAGCGACATCGAGGCCAGTACATAGCCCCCCAGCGGGACGTCCGCCGCCGCGCGCGCGAGCCGCAGCGCCTGGATGTAGTACCGCTGCGCGGCCTCCTGCTGGCCGGTGTCGAAGGCCATCCACCCGGCGAGCCGGGTGAGTTCAGCGGAGGCGCCGAACAGGGCGCGGCCGACCTCGTCGGAGTACGCCCCGAGCAGCAGCGGTGCCGCCTCCACCCGCAGGCACTCCGGCACCATCGACGAACGCCAGTCCCCGCCCCCGTACTTGGAGTCCCACCGTCTGGCGTCCTCGGCGGCCTCCCGCAGTTTCTGCACATCGCTGTGGCCGACTTTGAGCGGTGCGCCCGAGTCCTCGGCGGAGCCCGCCTCCCGTGCGACCGAGCTGTCGGCGGGGGTTATCAGCCATCGTGAGGCGGGCGTTGCGTATGCGCTCACTGCGAACGACCCGGCCAGCGACTGCCAGATGCCGCCGGAGCCCGCGCGGCGGCCGGCGAGGTCGAGGCGGTACAGCTCGGTCGCCGACCTGACCGCCTGCCCCACGTCCCGGGGGAAGGCGAGGCCGACCTCGGGCGCGGGGTCCGCGTCCGCCAGGCCGATCTCGTGCAGCGGCACCGGCCGGCCGAGCTTCTGGCCGATGGCGGCGGCGATGAGGTGCGGCGCCGCGCCCTGCGGCACCATGCCCTTCGACACCCAGCGCGCCACCGACGTCTTGTCGTAGCGAAGCGTCAACCCGCGTTGTGCGCCGAGGTCGTTGACGCGACGCGCGAGACCGGCGTTGCTGATTCCCGCGAGGGCGAGAACGGCGCCGAGCTTTTCGTTCGGCCCGCGTTGCTCCCTGGACATGCGCCACCCCTCGACACAGACGGCTGCCGTACTGGCATAACCACGCGGCATTCGTAAACCCAGCGTAGTTCGCCGCATCCCAAGCGTTAAGGGGCATTGTTCCGGTTGGCGGGATTGTGGTCGGTACGCAGGGGCGGCCCTGTACGGAGTGTGCACGGGCTGTCGCCGCGTGCCCCCGCGCGTGTGGCCGTGCGCCCGTCCGTGCGCTCTTCTCCGGCCACCGGGGGAGCGGTTCCATGGCACCTGCGTGGGTCGGCCCGCTGTACTGGATCCAGTGGGCTGGGGGACACCGCCACCTTCATCCCCGCGGGTGGCGGACCGGTCCGGGAGGCGATGCCCGCCTCCCGGGCCGTGCGCGCGTACGCGTGAACGCACGCTTCGCAGGCCTGTACGGAGCGTGCTCATCTCCCGCGTCTCTCCCGTTATTTGGCCGAAAATCGACCCCTCGCCGGTGCGATGAATTGCCGCTCCGACCATGCAACTTGACGGCGCGAAGGGCGGTTTGGGGGAGCGCATTGGGGGCGCATTCGCGCCGTGCCGCCCGGCCCCCGTCCGGACCGGCCCCCTCCGCTCGGTCCGTCCGACCGTCAACCTCCCGGGCCCGTCCTGGGAACTTCCCACGCTCCAAGGCGGTGCCGCCGCCCCTCTCCCGCGCGCCCTTCATGGCAGCATGGGGAACCGGTTCGTACGGTGCACTGGTTGTCCACAGCCTGTGGAGGCGTCGATGCGGTGGTTGGTGGGGTGGAGCAGCACCGCCGCGCGCGCCGCCGGGATCGGCTCCGCGGGTGCCGTCGGCTACGACGGCGAGACCGTTCACCCGGTCGGCTCCCACCTCCTGTGGGGCGACCCGGACCCGCTGTGGGCCGTGGGCGACTGGCGACCGGACGAGGTACGCGTGGTGCACGCCGACGCCCAGCACCGCATCGCCGTCCTCGGCATCTGCGGCGCCACCGACGAGGAGCTGCGGCGTGGCCTGGTCACCGCGCGCGGGGGCGCGCTGCGCCATCTGACCACCTGGCCCGGCAGCTACACCGCCGTCGTTCAGGCCGGCCGCCGCATCACCGTCTGCGGCGATCTCGCGGGCGCCCGGCCGGTGTTCTACACCCCGTGGGCCGGCGGCACGGCCTACGCCACCGCCGCGCTGCCCCTCGCCGACCTGGTCGAGGCCAACCTCGACTTCACCCACCTCGCCGCCCTGCTGGCCGCCCCGGACGTACCGGCCGCGCTGCGCGACACCACCCCGTACGACGGCGTACGGCGGATCCCGCCGGGGCATGCGCTGGTGCTGCGCGCCGGAGCACGCGAGATCGCCGGGTACGAGCCGGTCGCCTCCCTCGCCGTCGCCGCGCCCCCGGCCGACCCCGACCGCGCCGTGGACGCCGTGCGCGACACGCTCGTGGAGGCCGTCCGCACCCGCTTGGCGGCACCCCGGCACGTGCCCGACCTGGACCCCGGGCCGGTGCCCGGCATGGGGCCGGCCGAGCGGCGCGCCGCGCGCGGGATGCCGGTTCCCGGCATCGGCGCCGACCTCTCCGGCGGGCCCGCCTCCGGCACCCTCGCGCTGCTGGCCGCCGGACTGCCCGGCAGACCCGGCACGCTCCTCGGCCACGGCACCGGCGCGGGCGAACGCCTCCTCGCCGTCACGTTCAACGATCTGGCCGTGACCGGCCGCGAGGCCGAACTCGAACGCGCCGGGGCCCTGGCCGCCAACCCCCGGCTGCACCACGTGGTGGTCACCGGCGCCGAGGAGACCCTGCCGTACGCCGACCTCGACGGCCCCCTGACCGACGAGCCCGGCCCCTCCCTGGTCCAGGCGGCCCGGCACCGCGCGCGGCTCGCCGCGGGCAGCGCCGACCACTTCACCGGCCACGGCGCCCGCCAGGTCCTGGACGCGCACCCCGCCCGCCTCGCCGACCTCCTGGTCGACCGCCGGCGGCGCCACCTGGTCCGGCCGGTCGCCGCGCTCGCCCGCGCCGACGGTTCGGTGCTGGTCCCCGCGCGCGTGTACAGCGCGGCCCGGCGCCTGGCCCGCACCCCGTACCGGGCGGGCCTGGAGGTGCTGGCCGAGCGGCTGATGCGGCGCCGCTTCGACGAGCCCAAGGGGGCGGTCGGCGCCTCCCTCGCCGCGCTCACCTGGGCGAGACCCGGGCCCGCCGCCCGGTGGCTGACGGGTGAGGCACTGGCTGAAGTATCGGTTCTGCTCCAGGCGGAGGCCGAACGCTCGGGAACCGGCGTGCAGCGCCCCGGCGACTACCGCGCGCGGGCGGCACTCACCCGGCACGCCGCCGACCTGCGCGTGCTGGAACAGGCCGCGGAGATCCGCTCCCAGCGGCTGCACGCGCCGTTCCTCGACAACCAGGTCGTCCGCGCCTGCCGCGACCTCCCCGAGGCCCTGCGCGTCCAGCCCGGCGCCCGCGCCGCCATCCTGCGCACGGTCCTGGAGGGCGCCGGCGTCACCGACCTGCCGCCCGGCTGGGGCGCCCCCTCCCACGCCCCGTCCGCGGCGGCCGCGCGCGCGGGCCTGCGGATGGCCGCCGACCCCCTGCTGGACCTGTTCGCCACGCCCCTGCTCGCCGACGCCGGCCTGGTGGAGGCCCGTGTCGTCCGCAAGGCCGTGCGCGCCGCCGCGGCCGGCGAGCCGCTCCCCCTGGACGGCCTGGCCGACCTCGTCTCCCTCGAACTCTGGCTCCGCCGCCTCCTTGCCCGCCGCGGCACCTGCTGGACCGGCACCCCGACCCGATCCCGCGCGGTCCCTTCGGGGATCCAGCCGCGCAGGAGCGCGCTGACGCCGGGGGCGTGAGCCGTCCGGCGGAGGCGGGTGCGGTCGCCGGGGGTGCGCGATGCCGGGGAGAACCGGGGGCCGGTGTCGTTGTCCGCCCACGGCCGCGCGGTGGCTGGTCGCGCGGTCCCCCGCGCCCCCGAGGGGCCGCCGCCGTGCCGTCGCCGGGGGAAACCCCCGTGCCCCATCCGCCACGTGCCGCCACAATGACCAGGTGCGGTACAGGATCCTGGGCGTAACCCAAGCAGCGGACGACCAGGGCACCGCCCTACCCATCGGCGGCCGGCGCCTGCGCACGCTCCTCGCCGCCCTCGCCCTCCGCGCCGGCCGCACCACCGGCGCCGACACCCTCGTCGACGAGGTGTGGGCGGACGACCCGCCCCAGGACGCCACCGCCGCACTCCAGGCACTCGTCGGCCGGCTGCGCCGTACCCTCGGCCGGCAGGCCATCGCCTCCACCCCGGGCGGCTACCGCCTCGAAGCGACCGAGGACGACGTCGACCTCCACGTCTTCGAACGCCTCACCCGCACCGGCACCCAGGCCCTCGCCGCCGGCGACCCGGCCGCCGCCCACCGCGCCCTCACCGACGCCCTCGGCCTCTGGTACGGACCGGCCCTCGCCGACCTCCCCGACCGCGCCGCCGCCACCCGCGCCGACGCCCTGCGCCAGGAGGCGACCCGCGCCCGCGCCGCCGCCGCGCTCGCCCTGGGCCGCGCCCAGGAGGCCGTACCGGAGCTGCGCGAGCTGACCGCCGCGTACCCGTACGACGAGCCGCTGCACGCCCTCCTCATCCGCGCCCTGCGCGACACCGGCCGCCCGGCCGACGCCCTCGCCGCCTACGAGTCCGCCCGCCGCACCCTCGCCGACACCCTCGGCACCGACCCCGGCCCGGAACTGAGGTCCCTGCACGCGTCGTTGCTGCGGCAGGAGCACCCGGTCCCCCCGGACACCAGGGTCCGCCCGCAGCCCGGGACCCCCCTCCGACCGCCCGAGCGCACCGGGAACCTCCGCCGCCGTCTGACCTCCTTCGTCGGGCGGGAACCGGAGATCGAGGCCATTCGTTCGGAGGTACACAGGGCCCGCCTGGTCACCCTCACCGGACCGGGCGGCTCGGGAAAGACCCGTCTCGCCGAGGAGACCGCCGCCACGCTCCCCTCGGCCTGGCTGGTCGAGCTGGCCCCGCTCGACCATCCGGAGGCGGTGCCCGGCGCGGTGGTCAGCGCGCTCGGTCTGCGCGAGACCGTGCTGCTGACGGGCGACCTGGCGACCCCGCAGGCCGACCCCACGGCGCTGCTGATCGAGTACTGCGCACCGCGCAGCCACCTCCTGATCCTTGACAACTGCGAGCACGTCGTCGGCGCGGCAGCCGCCCTCGCCGAGACCCTCCTCACCCACTGCCCCGGGCTCACGATCCTCGCGACCAGCCGTGAACCCCTGGGCGTCCCCGGTGAGTGGGTGCGCCCGGTCGAGCCCCTCGCCCCGGAGCAGGCGCACCGCCTCTTCGCCGAGCGCGCCAAGGCCGTCCGTCCCGACGCCGACGCGGTGCTCGCCGACACCGGGGCCGTGGCGGAGATCTGCCGCCGCCTGGACGGGCTGCCGCTGGCCATCGAGCTGGCCGCCGCCCGGCTCAGACTGCTGACCCCGCGCCAGATCGCCGACCGCCTGGACGACCGCTTCCGCCTGCTCACGTCCGGGAGCCGCACGGTCCTGCCCCGCCAGCAGACCCTGGGCGCGGTCGTCGACTGGTCGTGGGAACTGCTGGACGAGCGGGAGCGCACGGTCCTGCGCGAGGTGTCGGTGTTCGCCGGCGGCTGGGACCTCGCGGCGGCCGAGGCCGTGTGCACCGGCCCGGTCGCGGACCTGCTCGGCGCGCTGGTCGACAAGTCCCTCGTGGTCGCCGCCCCGCCCGAGCCGGACGGCACCGGCACCGGCTCGGGCGCCGGTATGCGCTACCGCATGCTGGAGACCATCCACGAGTACGCCACCGAGCGCGCGGCCGAGGTCCCCGGGGTGCGCGAGGCGGCCGAGCGGCGCCACCGCGCGTGGGTGCGCGCGCTGGTGGAGGAGGCCGAGCCGCAACTGCGCTCGGGCGCCCAGCTCCCCTGGTTCACCCGCCTGGAGACCGAGCTGGACAACGTCCGCGCGGCCCTGGACCGCGCGGTGCAGGCGGGCGACGAGGCGGAGGCGGGCGCCATCGTGCTTGCCATCGGCTGGTTCTGGTGGCTGCGCAACCACCGCCAGGAGGCGATCACCTGGGTACGGCTGGTGCTCCGCCTGGGCGTCGCCCTGGACGCCCTGCCCGCGGGCGCGCTGCCCGGCGAGGCGATGGCTCGGGTGGAGTCCGCCGACCCGGTCGGCGCCTTCCTCGCCGCCCCCGACGCAGAGGCCGGGCATCCGCTGCACGCGCTGCGGATGGACCTGCGCATGCTCGACCTGTTCCTGATCTCCGAGACGGGCACGGAGAACCTCGCCGCCGACGGGCGCGCCCGGGAGTACCTCGCGCGCGTGCGGGCCCACTACGAGCGGGGCGGCCCCCAGGCGGCCCGGCTCCCGGGCATCATCTGGCCGCTGACCGCCTACTACCTGGGCGGCCCGGCCGACATCCGCCCGCACATGACGACGTGCGTGGACAACGCCCGCAGCCACGGCGGCGACTGGGAGGTCGCGGTCGCCCTGATGTACCGCGCCCACGTGACCGTCGACTCCCCGGGCAACCTGCGCGGCGTGGACGAGGACCTGGCCGAGCTGCGCACCCTCACCCGGCGCGTCGGCGACCGCTGGATGCGCGCCCAGGTGTGCAGCGCGGCCGGAGAGACGGCCATGGCACGCGGCAGGTACGAGGAGGCGCGCGGCGAGTACGAGGAGGCGCTGCGGCTCGCCTACGAGGTGGGCGCGTACGCCGAGTCGCCGTTCCTGATCGCCCGGCTCGCCGAGATCTCCTACCGCTCCGGCGACCGGGAGACCGCGCTGGCCGCCCTGGCCGAGGGGGACAGGTCAGCGGACCGGTACGCGGTGCCGGAGGCGAAGGCCTTCGTCCTGCTGCTGCGCGCCCACATCGCCCTGCACGACGGGCAGCCGGCCCGCGCCCGGGAGCTGTACGAGGCGATCCGCACGCTGACGCGGGACAGCACCCCGCCCCCGCAGTTCGCGGCGGCCCAGCGGATGGTCGAGGCGCTGCTCGCGGCCGACGAGTCGGGCCCGGCGCACGGGGTGGCGATCCTGGCCGACGCCCTGCGGCAGGCCGTGACCGACTGGTGCGCCGAGTCGATCACGGCCGGTCTGGTGGACGTGGCGGCCTGTCTGCTGGCCCGGCTCGGCGATCTCCCGGGCGCGCTGCGGCTGTTCGCCGCCGCGGACCACTGGCGCGACGGGCTCAGCCGGCCCGAACCCGAGCGCAGCGAGGCGGCCCGGGTGCGCGCCGAGGCCCGCGTGGACCTCCCGGCCGGCCGCTACGCCGCCGAGTGCGCCCGGGGCGCCTCCCTCGGCGTGCCGGACGTTCTGCGGGAGCTGGGCGCGGCGGCCCCGGCCGTCCAGGAGGGCCGGAGCCCGGCTACCGGCAGGTGAACCGGGACTCCGCCCAGTCCACCGGCGCCACCCGGTCGAGGGCGCTGCCGCGCGGTTCCACGACGAGCCGTACGGTGCCGCGCCCGGTGAGGTCCACATGGACGGGCACGGCCCGGTCGCTGCCGCCGACCGGGCCCGACCGCCACAGCCGGACCCCGTCGGCGTAGACGGAGAAGGAGACCTTGCCGAGCCCGAGCGTCATGTCGTCCACGCCGGCCAGGGCGTCGTAGGCGGTGCACTGCCGGTTGAGGGCGACGGTGACGGACGACGCGCCGCGCACGGTGACCCCGCGCGCGTACCGCTCACCGCCGATCGACATGCCGTACCGCTGCCACACCCAGCTGCTCTCCGCCAGGACGATCTCGGGCCGGGTGCCGTCGCCGGCGACGTCGAAGCGCAGGTCGCTCAGCTCGTAGACGGTGGACGCGGGTGGCGGAGCGGGCGTGGGGGTCGGCGTCGGCTTCGGAGCGGGGGGTGGAGCGGGCACCACGGGCGGCGGCGTGCGGGACGGCCGGGGGGCGGGCCCGGAGGTCGGCGAGGCGGGCGCGGTCGTCCCGGTTGGTACGACCGGTGGCCGTACGGGGGGCGATGCGACGACCGGCTGCGGGGCGGCCGGGGTCCGTACGTCCGGTGCCCGCACGGCCGGGGTGTGGCTGATCGGTGGGTGGACGGCCGGGGTCTGGACGACCGGCGTGGACGGTGCCGGCCGGGCGACCTGCCGGGCCGGGTGGCCGTCATTCACCAGGGCCAGGGCGACCGCGGTGGCGGCCACCGCGACGACACCGGCCGCGATCCCAACCTTCACCGGCGCGCCGAGCCCCTCGGCGGCCGCGGCCCCGCCCGCGCCGGACGCTCCGCCGGACGAGCCGGTGGCCGCGGCGGCTGCCCCGGCGCCGGCGCTGCCGGCCACGATCCCGAGGGCCTTGGCGTACCCGGCGGCCCCGAACCAGCCGACGACCGCGACCGGCACGACACCGGGGATACCGCTCGCGACCTCCTCGATCTGGGCCGCCGCCAGCCGGCACCTGGCGCACTCCGCGAGGTGCTTGCGCAGACCCCGCTCGGCCCGGACGCGCAGCTTGCGGCGGGCGTAGGTGCCGAGTTGGTCGGCGTAGCGGGCGCACTCCTCGTCGAGGGCGAGGGCGGCGCTGACGTGGGCCTGGAGGTAGGCCTGCTTCAGCCCCTCGCGGGCGCGACTGGCGAGCACGCGGGTGCCGTTGGCGTCCAGCCCGAACAGGACGGCCACCTCGCTCGGGGACTCGTCCTCGACCTCGGTGTGCCACAGCACGGCCTGCCAGCGTTCGGGCAGCGAGCGGAAGGCCCGCATGGCCAGGGACTGTTCGGCCTCGTGCAGGGCGCGCACGTCGGCGCCGAGACCCAGCGTGTCGTCGTCGGACGCCGCCGGGGTCCGGGCGGCCTGCTGGGCGAAGAGGGCGAAGTCGTCGACGAGTTGCTCGCGCCGGGCGGAACTGGTCCAGCGCGCGGCGACGCGCCGCACGGAGGTCAGCAGATAGGCGCGTACGGCGTGTTCCGGCCCGGAACCACCGCGGACCGCTTGCAGCATCCGGGCGAACACCTCGGCGGTGAGGTCGTCGGCGGTGTGCGCGTCCCGGCAACAGGTGCGCGCGTACCGGCGTACCGCGTCGGCGTGCCGCCGGTACAGCTCCTCGTAGGCCGAGTCGTCGCCGGCCCGCATCCGCCCGATCAGCTCGCCGTCGGCGGGCGGCAGCTCCCGGGGCGGGGGCAGCACGCTCCCCTCACGCTGGGCCGGCACGCTCGTCTCGGCGGAACGCCCGCCCTGCTTCGGTACCTGGGGTGAGTCCGGCCCGAGCGTCTCCCCGTCATCACCGCGTGACCCGCCCCGCTTGTCAACGCCCATCGCCGACAGCCCCCGACACCGGCCCAGCCCAACCCGTCACCGGCTCAGCGTGCCACACCGGCCTCCCCCGGAGCCCGCTTTCACCCGCCCCGTCCACTCATCCGAGCGGACTTGCCCGCACACCCCCGAACACCCTTCGAACGCCCGGCATGCGAAGCCCGCGGCGCGTGCCACGCCGGCCGGAACCGGAGCCCGCGCCGCGGCCGTCGCGGACTACGCCGGGCGGGACCTGAGCCCCTCCAGCAGGATGTCCAGCAGCCGTGCCGAGGCCGCCGCCTGCTGGGCCGCGTCCGGCAGGGACGGCGCCGCCGTGGCGATCACGAGCAGGACGTCGGCCACGGACACGTCCGTCCGCAGCTCACCCGCCGCCCGCGCCCGGTCCACCAGCTGACCGACCACGTCGAGCAGCGCCCCGGCCCCCGCGTCGTCGGCCCCCTCCGCCACCAGCCGCAGCTCGGCACCGCCCGGCTGCACCCGCTGCTGGGGCACCCGGGTCTCCTCGGCGGACGCGGACGGGGAGCCGACCCTCAGCACGTGCGGCGGCAGCAACCGCCCCGCCCCCGACGCCACGGACGTCCGCAGGAACCGCGACAGCGCCGACCACGGCTCGTCCTCCTGCCCGAGCGCCGTCCGCGCCTGCTCGGTCAGCCGCGCCGTCTCCTCCTCGGCGATCCGCCGGACCAGCACGTCCTTGCTGGGAAAGCGCCGGTACACCGTGCCGACCCCGACCCGGGCGCGCCGCGCCACGTCCTCCATCGGCGCGCCGTACCCCAGCTCGCCGAACACCTCACGCGCCGCACGCAGCACGTGCTCCAGGTTGCGCTGTGCGTCCACCCGCAGCGGGGTCGTCCGCGCCACGTCCGCGCGCCCGGTGCCTCCCGCCACGGTCATCGCCTTACCGCCCGGTGCGACGGCGGCTGCGGATGCCCAATGAGTTTCCTGAACATGCATGTGTTCCCCCGGTAATGACGTCTCCCCCCGGAGACTCTCCCCGCCACTGAAAGCGAAGTGCGCGGAACCGGCCTTGGTCCCGACCGGCCCCGCCCGTCGCGGACCCGTTCGACCACATTCCCTACACTCCGTCGACACACGAACATAGTTGAGAGACAGTCAATTCAGAAGGGGCAGGTTCCGCACAGTGCGCCCCCCGATCGGAGTACGGGACGTGTACGTCCCTCTTGGCGCCCTTCGCCCCCTCTGGCCCGCCCCCGCTGACCTGCCCCCTTTCGTCCCCCACCGCCACCTCGGCCGGCCCCGCGCACACCCGGCCGCCGGTCACACAAATTGCCGGGGCTGTGGACAAACACCAGCGCCGGGTGCGTCATGGGATGGTGAAGGAACGTGCGCGCATTCTGGTTGTCGGCGGCGGCTACGTCGGGATGTACACGGCCCTGCGCCTCCAGCGGAAGCTGAAGGCCGAGCTGAGACGGGGCGAGGTCGAGATCACGGTCGTCACCCCGGACCCGTACATGACGTACCAGCCGTTCCTCCCCGAGGCCGCCGCGGGCTCGATCTCCCCACGCCACGTCGTCGTACCACTGCGCCGCGTCCTCGACCACTGCCACGTCGTCGTCGGCGAGGTGACCGCCGTCGACCACGCCGTACGCACCGCCGCCGTCACCACCCTCGCCACCGCCGAGGAGGGCACCGCCGAACTCCTCGACTACGACGAACTCGTGCTCGCCCCCGGCTCCGTCGCCCGCACCCTGCCCATCCCCGGCCTCGCCGAGTACGGCATCGGGTTCAAGACCCTCGAGGAGGCCATCGGACTGCGCAACCACGTCCTCGAACAGATGGACATCGCCTCCTCCACCCGCGACCCCGCCCTCCGCGACGCCGCCCTCACCTTCGTCTTCGTCGGCGGCGGTTACGCGGGCGTCGAGGCCCTCGCCGAACTCCAGGACATGGCCCGCTACGCCGCGCGCTACTACCACAACCTGCGCCCCGAGGACATGAAGTGGATCCTCGTGGAGGCCACCGACCGCATCCTCCCGGAAGTCGGCCCCGAGATGGGCCGCTACACCGTCACCCAGCTGCGCCGCCGCAACATCCAGGTACTGCTGGACACCCGCCTGGAGTCCTGCGCCGACCGCGTCGCCGTACTGAGCGACGGCCAGCGCTTCCCGACCCGGACGCTCGTGTGGACGGCCGGCGTCAAACCGCACCCGCTGATCGCCGCCACCGACCTGCCCCGCACCGAGCGCGGCAAGGTCCGCTGCACCGCCCAGCTCACCGTCGACGGCACCGAACACGCCTGGGCCGCGGGCGACGCCGCCGCCGTACCCGACGTCACGGCCGCCGACCCCGGCACCGAGACCGCCCCCAACGCCCAGCACGCGGTCCGCCAGGCCAAGGTCCTCGGCGACAACATCGTCCACGCGCTGCGCGGCGAGCCCCTCGACACGTACGCGCACAAGTACGTCGGCTCGGTCGCCTCCCTGGGCCTGCACAAGGGCGTCGCGCAGGTCTACGGCCGCCGGCTGAAGGGCTACCCTGCCTGGTTCATGCACCGCGTGTACCACCTCAGCCGGGTCCCCACCGTCAACCGCAAGGCCCGGGTGCTCGCCGAATGGACCCTCGCCGGGCTGTTCAAACGGGAGATCGTCTCGCTCGGTTCACTCGAACACCCCCGTGCGGAGTTCGAACTCGCGGCCGGGGGAAAGCCTTCCCAGGGCCCCTCCGACGACCCGAAGGGGTCGTCCTGACCCGCCCCGGGAACTCCACGGTCCGCGCCGGCGTCTGACGGTTGTCGCCCGCCGCGGCCCGCTCCCTGCCAGACTGCCCTACGACGTCGGACGGGCCACCCGCCCGACCTAGCACCCACGAGGCTTTCCCCAAGTGAACTTCACGCGCTGGAGCGCCCGGCTCCCCGGAACGCAGCGCCGCGCCGCCGCGCGGACCGAGACGGCGGTCACCCCGGACCGGCGGGGGGAAGGCTCCGTGCCCGCGGCCCGCGCCGAACAGTCCGCCGACGGCACACCCCCGGTGCCCGCCGTCGACGAACTGCCCGCGCGGGACGTCCTGGACCGCGTCCCGGCCCTCGTCGCCCTCGTCCACGGCCCCGACCACCGCATCTCCTACGTCAACGACGCCTACACCGCGGCCTTCGGCGCCCGCCCCACCTGCGCCCCCGCCCGCGAGGCCCTGCCCGAACTCGTCGAACTCGGCCTGCTCCCGCTGCTCGACCAGGTGCTGCGCAGCGGCAAGCCCCGCACGCTGAAGTCCCGCAAGGCCGTCGACGGCCGCTCGTACACCTTCACCTGCACCCCCGTCGCCGAGGACGGCGACCGCGACGCCGGCGTCCTCGTCTTCGCCACCGACGTCACCGACCACGCCGAGGCCGCCGAACGCCTGCGCGCCAGCGAGCGCCGCCAGCGCGAGACCGCCGTCACCCTCCAGCGCTCCCTGCTCCCGCAGGAACTCGAACAGCCCGACGACCTGCGCATCGCCGCCACCTACCAGCCCGGCGGCACCGAGGCCGCGGTCGGCGGCGACTGGTACGACGTGATCACCCTCGGCGGCGGCCGCACCGCCCTCGTCATCGGCGACGTCATGGGCCGGGGGGTGCGCGCCGCCGCCGTCATGGGCCAGCTGCGCACCGCCGTCCGCGCCTACGCCCGCCTCGACCTGCCCCCGCACGAGGTGCTCCAGCTCCTCGACGGCCTCGCCGCCGAGATCGACGCCAACCAGATCGCCACCTGCGTCTACGCCGTCCACGACCCCAACGAGGGCCGCCTGGTCTACGCGTCCGCCGGCCACCTGCCGATCCTGGTCCGCGACGAGAACGGCACGGTCTCCCGCGCCGCCGAACCCACCGGCCCGCCGCTCGGCACCGGCGGCTGGATCCACTCCTCCGGCTCCATCGCCCTCGGCCCCGGCTCCACGGCCGTCCTCTACACCGACGGCCTGGTCGAGCGCCGCGACGCCGACCTCGACGAGGGCATCGCCAAGCTGGAGGGCGCCCTCGCCGGCGCCACCGGCACCCCGCAGGTCGTGTGCGACCGCCTGGTCCGCTCGGCCGGCGTCACCGCCGACCACGACGACGACGTCGCCGTCCTCGTCCTCCAGCACCCGGCGCGTACGGGCCCCGACGGCGACCTCTTCCGCAACGCGGCCCTCGAACTCCTCGGCGGCGTCGAAGCGGCCCCCCGCGCGCGTGCCTTCGCGTCCGGCGTGCTCACCAGCTGGCGCTTCCCCGCCGAACTGCACGACCTGGGCGTCCTCGCCACCAGCGAACTCGTCGCCAACAGCCTCCAGCACGGCACCCCGCCCATGCGGCTCCGGCTGCGCCGCACCGACCGCCGTCTCATCGTCGAGGTCACCGACGGCGACGACCACCTGCCCAGACGGCGCCGCGCCGAACCCGGCGACGAGTCGGGGCGGGGCATCGCGATCGTCGCGACGATCGCCTCCAGCTGGGGCTGCCGCCGTACTCCCGGCGGCGGCAAGGCGGTCTGGTGCGAGTTCGTCCTGCCGAAGGCAAAACACCGACCCGAGGCCGCCCCGGGCAGCGCGGCGGCCCGGCGACCCGCGCACCCGGGTGCTAGAAGCTGACCATGACTGACGGATCCGGCGCACGGAACGGCCCGCTCGAGGGGCCCGAGGGCTACGACACCCACTCCACCCCGATCATGGCGCCCTTCGTCGGCGAACTGCTGGACGCCGTGGACCTGCGCCCCGGGACCACCGTCCTGGACCTCGCCTGCGGCACGGGCCTCGCCGCCCGCGCGGCGGCCGCCCTCGTCGGCCCCACCGGCCGAGTCCACGGCGCCGACAGCGACGCCGAGCTGATCCGGGTGGCCCGGGACCGGCACCCCCGCCTCTACCCCGACATCACGTTCACGGTGGCGCCCCCCGGCCACCTGCCTTACGACACCGCCACCTTCGACGCGGTCGTCTGCCTGGAGGGCGCCCGGCTCTTCCCCGACCACGACGCGGCCCTCGCCGAGGCCGCCCGCGTCACCCGTCCCGAGGGCCGCTTCGCGGCGGCCGTCTGGGCCCCCGTCGACCGCCAGCCCTACTTCCTCGCCCAGCAGCGAGCCGTCCACGAGTACGGCGGCGCCGACGCGCTCCGCCTCTTCGCCCGTTCCTTCGCCGTCACCGCCGAGCAGCTCACCACCGGCCTGCGCACCGCCGGCTACACCGGCCTCACCCAGCGCGAGACCACCTTCGGCATCACCCTGCCCCCGCTGGACGCGTACGCCCACGCCCACCTGTCCGCCACCTGGGGCGACCCGATCAGGCGGGCCGGCGGCGAGGACGCCCTGAACCGGGCCGCCGCCCTGGTCCGCGAACGCCTGGCCGAGCACCTCGCCGACGACGGCACGGCAACGCTCCCCTTCACGGCCCACCTGGTCACGGCAACCCGCTGACCCCCCCGGCGACCGCGGGACCGCACACCTAGTGCGGCTCCACCAGCGGAGCGTCCTGCTCCGCGGGCGCGCCGCCCCGCCTGACCACCCGGGTCCCGCGCGCCGGCCGCGGCCGGTCCTGTACGGCGGTGAGCTGACGGCCCAGCCGCAGCGCCAGAACGGTGATCCCCAGCGAGAACAGCAGGAACGTCACGATGTACGGCCCGTGCAACGCGGCTCCGAGCGGACCGCCCACCGCCGGGCCCACGGCCAGCGCCAGCTGCTTGACCAGGGCGAAAGCCGAGTTGTACTGCCCGGCCATGCCCTCCGGCGCCAGATCGGCGACCAGTGGCGCGACCGTCGGCGACAGCATCGCCTCACCCAGCCCGAACAGCGCGTACGTCGACACGAACGCGGCCGTCGCCATCTCCTGGCTGCCGTGCCCCAGCCCCGCGTACCCCGCGGCCAGCCAGGCCACGGCCCAGATCAGCCCGACCAGGGCGATGACCCGGGACCGGCGGCGCCGCTCCACGAGCCTCAGCACGGCGAACTGGGCGACGACGATCATGAGCGTGTTCGCGGCCAGCGCCGTCCCCAGCGCGGACGTCGATATCCCGGCCGCCTCCACGCCGTACGCGCTCAGCCCCGACTCGAACTGTCCGTAGCAGGCGAAGAACAGCACGAAGCCCAGCACGCACAGCTGCACCATCGCCCGGTTCCCGAGCAGCTGCTTCCAGCTGCCCTTCGCCGACTCCGCGGGAGCGTCCTCCATGCGCGGCGAGTGCGGCATCCGCACGGTCGCCAACACGCCGACCAGCAGCAGGAACATCGCCGCCTCGATCGCGAACAGCAGCGTGAACGAGGACACGCGCGTGGTGTCGACGAGGTGGCCGCCTATGAGCCCGCCGACGCCAAGCCCCAGGTTCTGCAGGAAGAACTGCATCGCGAACGCACGCGAGCGGGTGTCCGCGGAGGAGCAGTCCACGATCATCGTCGCCAGCGCCGGCTGCATCACGGCCTGCCCGGCGCCGAGCGCCGCCGCGGACAGCAGCACGGTGACGGCACCGCCCGCCAGACCGAGGCTCAGCGCACCCAGAGCGGCGGTCACCAGGGCGGCGAGCAGAACCGGCAGCGGGCCGCGCCGCACGATCGCCCGGCCGGCGAACGGCAGCACGATCAGCGCGGCCACGGCGAAGACGGCGAGCACGAGTCCCGCCGTCATGGCTCCAAGACCCCTGACCTGCGCCACATAGACGTACAGGTAGGGGACGGTGAAGCCGAGCCCGAACGCGCTGAGTGCGTTACCCACGTGGATTCGGCGCATCGCTGCGCCCATCGCCCTGGTCACGTTCACCTCTCTCACTAGTTAGACCTGAAGACTTCGAAGCTAAAGTTCGAAGCTAAAGAGTACACAGTCAAGGACTTCAAGGCAAAGGGTCGGCGTGCCATACTGCGCCCATGGCCGACACCCCCGGCGTCACCGAGCCGACGCTCGAAGAACAGATCGCCGCCTACCAGCGCGAGTTCCGGGACCTGGACCCCCAGGTCGAGAAGATCGTGTCGGCCCTGTCCCGGCTCAACCGCCGGATGAACGTCGCCTACGGCCGCCAGACCTCCGCCCTCGGCATCAGCAACGCCGAGTGGGAGGTCCTCAAGGCACTGGTCCTCTCCGGCGCCCCCTACCGCATGGGCCCGGGCGACCTGGCCAAGCGACTCGGCCTCACGCCGGCCGCGATGACCCACCGGATCGACCGCATGGTCACCGAGGGGCTGGTCACCCGCGAGCGCGACGAGTCCAACCGGGTCCGGGTGATCGTGGAGCTGACCCCCGAGGGCCGCGAGAAGTGGCTGGAGGCGATGCGCCTGGCGACCGTCTTCGAGGAGGACCTGCTCCAGGACCTCACCCCTGTCGAGCGCGCGGTGCTCGGCGAGGTCCTGACCAGGCTGCTGCGCAGGGTCGAGCACGCCCAGCCGGACGCCGGCGGCCGGCTCAGCGACCTCGATTAAAGATCTTGACAGGGGCTGTTGACACGGCCTCGCCCGATCCGTAAGGTTCTTCGGGTTGCCGCAGGGCCGTAACGGTTCTTCGGCAGCACCTCAGCCGCCCTGAGCGGCACCCTCACACCACCAGCACGATCTTCCCTCCGGGTTGATTTCGGCGTGCCCGAATTCAATTCGAATAGGGACTCGGCGGCCCGATTGGGAATCGCCGGGCGGATCCGCTAAGGTTTGAGACGTCGGAACGGCCCAACAGCCGGGAAGACAAACCCCCCTGACTGGGAGTCAGACGCCGAAAGGATCTGATAGAGTCGGAACCGCCGGAAAGGGAAACGCGGAAGCGGGAACCTGGAAAGCACCGAGGAAATCGGATCGAGAAAAGATCTGATAGAGTCGGAAACGCA
>NZ_JBVHJE010000020.1:159680-175371 GCF_055560195.1 Streptomyces sp. NPDC023481 | reverse complement strand
CCCCGCGGAGCGGGTCCCCCTTCGGGCTGCGCCCGAAGGCAAGCGGAATTCGCTGCGCGAATTCAGAAAGGCGCTGCGCGCCTTTCGCTCAACCCACTCCGCGGGTTGAGGAATTCCCGCTGCGCGGGAATGGGGGGTTTCCGCTGCGCTCCAACCCCCAGACGGGCCTGGGGTGCTGCGCACCCCGGGCCGAGCGTCCGCTGTGCTCCCGCTCAACCGGCTACGCCGGGCAGCGAGGAGGGAGGGTGGCCCGGGCCTCAACCCACCTGCCCCCGAGTCCTGGTGACGGTGCTTCAAAAGCCCCGCCAGATCGACTCTGGAACCAGAGCATACCCCCCACTGCATCAACCTGATGCAGTATGTAGCGATGGCAGAACCACACCACACCCCCGAGGCAGGATGCTTCAAAATGAAGCACGGATAGAAACTGGAACCAGCCCCCGGCACCCCACTCTGAGGGGCGAAAGTACCGGGGGCGGCCGTGGCTATGCGTGGAGCACATTCGCCCAGAGGATCATCAACGCTTTCCGCAATGCCCGAGCCCCTAGCTCTCGGCCTCTTCTCCGTCTCCGGTGGACGGAGGGCCCGAAGCTTCAAGGCCGAATGCTGATCTGATCTTTGCTCCGACTCCAGCAGCTGTAGCGCTCCCAGCTTCGGTGAGGACCGGGGCAACAAATTTCACCAGGAAGAGCCCGCCGATATAAGCGCCGGTCAACGCGATTCCGCTGCCGTGTCCCCAGGTGACGCCGATTCCGATTGCAGATGCCTGTTCGGCTACCGTCCGCAACGGTAACCATTCCGAAGGGGGCGAGTTGAAGCGGGGTACTAAAGCTTCATCAGTTGACAGGAGGACAGGAAGGCCCAAACGGATAGCCTCTTGGAGTCTTTGTCGATTCCTGTAATCAAGGTCGCTTGGCACAGCGCGGGATACATGCAAAGCGAACCACCGGAAGGATTCTTCTGCATCACTGCCTACATGTAATCCTTGCGGCGCAATAACTGAACCAGGGTCGGACCTATATGCCTCTTTCTTGCTCTGAATTGCGGCCGCTTCAGCGTCGGTGAGACGTGCGTCAGTTCCGTTGATTTCCAATACGCCAACGTGGCCGACATAAGCGATTTCGATATCTACCCGCAACGTCACGGAGCGGCTTCGCACCACCGAGCGGGTTGTGTGGCGGGGGTGCGCAGATATGTGGCCGGTCTGAGCGGCCACGTGGCGGGGGTCGTCTGGGTGGGTCATCGGGTCTCTATACCGCTTCCGGGTGGTCGGATGGGGCTGGCCAGCGATGCGCACGGAAACCGTCAAGTTGCCGCTGCCGTTCGAAACGGCGTGCGTTCCTGAGGCCGTCGCCGGCGTCCGGGTCGAGCGTAGGATGCGCGGGCGGGGTTGTGCTGGCCCGCCGCTGGTAGAGCCCCGCACTCTCCCTCCTGCCAGGACCGGACCGTCAGTCGGTCTGCACGCAGGTGTGAGCCAGTGTGTAGCGACTGGCCATCCATCCCGCGGTGTCGGCGCGCAGTCCTTGTGTCTTGCGGGTGCCGGAGTCGCTGCCGCTGTCGTAGGCCAGCCTCACCCGCCACCAGCTGCCGCGGGCCTTGTCTGCATACACGGTGTCCCCACGATGGAGTAGACCGAGGACGGAGCCGGTAGCCGGCCCTGTGCGCAACCGGACGCCGTCGGTGGTCACCTGGTAGCCGCACGGACTGAACCGCGGCCCGGCGGCAGGGGAGGCAGAGGCGTGCGGCAGGCAGGCGGTGCTTGCGAGGACGGCTGTCGCCGCCATGAGGGTGAGTCTTCGCATCATGCCGTGGCCAACCCTTATTCAGACGGACGCCGTTACGGCCGTCGGGGCCGAATCACCCGCGCGTGGTTCTGTGCACGAGAGCTTGGGTTCTGGCCCAACTTCTGTGGTGTGCCTACTTCCTGTGACTGTTGATCTTGCTGGTGGATCTCGCGAGATCGTCTGGAAACTGCTGGTGGCGACAACGTTCGGGCTGATGGTTCTGGGCTGTGCGCGAGGTACTGCTTCGGCTGGAAGAGCTGCTCTTCCTGGCGGATCCGGGGATCAGGGTGGAGTCGGTGCAGGACGATGGCGAGGTGATCCGGGTCGGTGTCAGGTGCCGGACGGCTGGGGCTCGGTGTCCGGGTTGTGGGAGCTGGTCGGGGCGGGTGCACGGCTCCTACCTCCGGCTTCCAGCTGACCTCCCTGTGGCGGGACGGCGGGTGGTGCTGCGGCTTCGTGTGCGACGCTTCACGTGCGAGGAAGTCTCCTGCGGGCGGCGGACGTTCGTCGAGCAGGTCGCGGGCCTGACCCGCCGGTACAGCCAGCGGACCGAACGACTGCGGTCGACGCTGGCCGAGGTCGGCCTCGCGTTGGCTGGTCGCGCCGGCGCCCGGCTGGCCGACATCTTCGGGGTGCCGGCCAGCCGGAACACGGTCCTGCGGCTGGTCGACGCTCTCCCAGAACCTCAGCCGCGGATCCCGCGGGCGGTCGGCGTCGACGAGTACGCGATGCGCAAGGGACGTGCCTACGGGACCGTGCTGGTCGACGTCGAGACCCGCAGACCAGTGGACCTACTCCCGGATCGCGAGGCGGGCACTCTCGCGGCCTGGCTGGCCGAACACCCGGGGATCGAGGTCGTCTGTCGCGACCGGACCCCGTTCTTCGCTGAGGGCGCCAGCATCGGGGCACCCACCGCCGTCCAGGTCGCCGACCGGTTCCATCTGTGGCGCAACCTCGGCGAGGCAGCCGAGCGATGCGTCTCTCGCCACCGCCCATGTCTGAGCGCGACCTTCGCCGATCCGGCCCCTCAGGCTGAGACTCCGGCACCGCCCGACAGCGGCTCGCCATGGCCCACCGGGCACCGATTCGCCGACCGCACACGGGCGAAGCACGCCACTGTCCACGCGCTGCTGGCCGCCGGCCACAGCCGACGCGCGATCCAACGCCGACTCGGCATGACCTATCGCACCGTCCAACGCCTGGCGAACGCCGCGGCCCCGGAAGACCTGTTCCATGGGCAGTGGCAGGGCCGCCGGACCAAGCTCGACGACTTCAAGCCGTACCTGTGCGAGCGGTGGGCTGAGGGCTGCACGAACGCCTGGACCCTCTGGGAGGAGATCAAGACGCACGGCTACCGCGGCGGCTACGGAGCCGTGCGCGCCTACCTCCGTCCGTTCCGCACAACCCCGACCGCACCGGCGGCCCGCCCACCCTCGCCCCGGACCGTCGCCAGGTGGATCCTGACCCACCCCGACACCCTGCCGGAGAGCGAGCGGCTCAAGATGAAGTCAGTCCTCGGCCACTGCCCTGAACTGGCAGCCCTCACCGCCCACGTCCGCGCATTCGGCAAGATGCTCACCCAGCTCGAAGGCGACCGGCTTCCACAGTGGATCAAAGCGGTCCGCGCCGACGACCTGCCCAGCCTCCACGCCTTCGCCAACGGCCTCGAACGAGACCTCGCCGCCGTCACCGCTGGCCTGACCCTGCCCTGGAGCTCCGGCGTCGTCGAAGGCCACGTCAACCGCATCAAAATGCTGAAGCGCCAGATGTACGGACGCGCCGGCTTTGCGCTTCTGAGGAAGCGAACGCTCCTCGCATCCTGACCCTGACCCAGTCGGCAGCTACTCCACGAGTCCGAAGCCGTCCGGGAACGCTTCCAGGAATGCACGGCGTCCTGGGTCAGTCTCGGCTACGGTCATTGCCTCGATCATCTGTTGGAACTCTGCACGCTGGGAGTCCGACATGCGATCCACCACCGCGGCGACGCCCTCCAGTGCCTTCACTGCATCGTCCTGATCCATGTGCTCGTCGTCCGCGCTCTCGATGAACCAGGTGAGGTCCACGAGCACCTCTGCCAGGGCCCGAGTCAGCGATGCGTATTGGGACATGAATGTTCTCCCCGAAGGTGATGGCTGCAGAACTCCCCGCGCACCCAATCACATGCGGCCGACAACACTCAGCGTCACCGCTCCACAGGAGTTGGACCAGAACCCGAGCTTGGGTTCTGGCTCAGCTTCTGTGGTGACGCCCGGCGCGTGGTCCATCGGGCGGCAGATGTGGGAAACCGGCTGGCCAGGGGCCCGGCCTGACGCGCACGGCACCGCTTCGCGAAAGTTGTGCCAGAACCCGCTTTCATGAGCGAAGCCAGCAGGCGCGACTCGTACAGTTCCGGCATGTCGAATGACGATGCAGGGCACCCTGGGCCCGCCAACAGGCTGGTCACAGGCCCAGGGCCGGCCCGGCGGCCAGAGCTGGCCGACGGGCCCAGGGGGTCAGTTGCCTGTGTGCCGGGTGCCGTCGAAGTGGTACGGCAAGCTCACCTGGGCAGCGATCGACACTTCATGGGAGCCCACCGGTACCTTCAGCACGATCATGTGGAGCTGGCTCTGGGTCATGGCGGCCCAGCGGATGCCCGTGGTGCCCGGCCATCCGCTGTAGGAGAGCTTGATGTACCGGCCAGGCCCCATGTCGATGGCTGTCTTGGTCACGTCCACACATGCCACCAGCGCCCCACCGTCGACGGTGCGCCAGACCGGACCGAGGTGCGTCGGCTGCGGTTCGCTGCTGAGGCTGATCGATGCGGGGTTGTCGAAGTCGGCACGCAGATGCGTCTTCGCTGTCTTGAACGAGGCCCGTACGGTACGGATGTCCTTGCTCCACACCGCGTCGTCCGCCGCGGTACCGCTCTTGCCGGTGATGTAGTCGTCGTACCGGCGACAGACAGAAGACGGCGACGCGGCCAGCTTCGAGACATCGCCCGAAACCACAGCCTGACCATCGTGGCCGGTGGCCGGCGCGGGCAGTGCGGAACGTGAAGGCGCCAATGCCAGGAAGGCTCTGCGCCAGCCCTTGCCCTTTTGCTGGTGGTAGAGCGACCAGTACAGGCTTGCCGAGTTTTCCGTGTCCCCGACTGACGCGCTCCGCGCCTCGTAAGCGCCGAGGATCCATCGGTCATCAGCAGGCCCAGCGGCTGCCCATGCGTGGACCTGTGACGAGACTTTGGGCGAGCCCGTCGGCTCCGGCTCGGTACCGGCGCCGTACTTCTTGTGGTTGTCCACAGCGGCGAGGCGCTGTTCCAACCATGGTCCCTCCGCGGTCTTCCGCCAGAATGCCGCGTCCCAGTTCTCAGTGTCCTCACGCTGGTTCACGCTCACGACGGCTCGGCGTACCTCGCTGGCGGTCATCGGTCGCGCCGCGCCGGCCTGACCGGAGGTGGTGGGCCCTGCCTGCGCCTTCGTGGCGGACTGCCCATCACAACCCACCGCGGCGATCAGTATCAGCGCGGCAACGGCAGTGGCAGAACGCTTCATCTTTCCCCCTGGAAACATATGGACCGGCACCTGATCACGCCTCTGTACCTGCGAAGGTGAGACCGCGTAGTACGTGAGGCAATACCCGCCGCGGCACCCGCCGCTCGGCCTGCATCACGGACGCCGACGGTTGACCGAAGCGTGCGCCCGCGCACGCATCGAACCAAGTCGCCGGCCAGCCGCTTTCCCACGTCTGCCGCTCCCCTGCACCGAGCGCAGGATTGTCACCACAGTAGTTGTGCCAGAACCCGAGCTTGGACAGCAGATGTTCAGCACTTCGGGCAGCACCGTGCTACAAGCCCGATTCGAACAGTCAGCAATCCAGCGGTGCGACATGTCGCCGCGGGCGGGACGCGCCCGCTATCGCATCGGAGCGGCGAGCACAGTCCTGGCCTCCTGGATGAAGTTGCGCTGAGCCTGTTCCAGTGCCGTGCTGTGCTCTCCGAACATGCGGGCCCGCTGGGCGAAGTCCGCAGCGGGAAGGCGCATTGCGTTCGCCTTCGCCTGGACCTCTTCGTGGATGTCAGCGGCCAAAGCAACCATGGAGTCGGGGCCGGTGATGGACACCGCAGTCACCGCTCGTTGCAGTGCTTCCACGGCAGCGTTGGTGGGAAGCCACAACTCCCGGTGGTCGGCGTTGTCATCCCAGCCAGGCTGGACACGAGCAGCGATGATCGGGCTGAAGGTGGCCTCTACATCACTACATCGATCAAGGACAGCCACGAATGCCGCCTGCCGCTCCTCCCGTAGGCGGTGCCTTACATCGACGGCTTCTTGGTCCCGCACCTGCCGCCGGACCAGCCGGCCTTGGACGAGCGCCCCTCCTAGCGCGCCCGCCAGCGTTCCAACAATCCCCAGTCCAGCGGCCCATACGGCTGCATCCCCCTGATCCATGCCATGCATCATGCCGCCCCACCGGACAACGAGATGCCGCATCACACAGAGTGATGCAGCCTCGGCTCGGATCGTGCAGGAGAGGCAGTGACGCGCGTCACCGCTCTGCATCGGCCCGGATCGTGAATCGAACAACCAGGAACTGAGGGACCTGCCGCTGGGATGGACTACAGCGCCCGCGTCAGCCCCGCCCGGATTCGCTCGCGGATCAAGACCATCGTCCGCGAGACCGGCCGGGCCCCGCTGGTCGTCGTGGACTATCTCCAGCTGATGCAGACCGACCAGCGCAACCCCCGACAGTCGCCGTATGAGCGGGTCACCGAGATCAGCCGCGAACTCAAGATCCTCGCGGCCGACACCGGAGCCGTGCTCATCGCCCTCGCCCAGCTGAACCGCGGGCCCGAGCAGCGTCAGGACAAGCGGCCGGCGGTCAGCGACCTGCGCGACTCCGGCGCCCTGGAGCAGGACGCCGACGCAATCATCCTGCTGCACCGCGAGGACTACTACGAACCGGAGTCCGAGCGTTCCGGGGAGACCGACCTCATCGTCGCCAAGCACCGCAACGGGCCCACCGCCACCGTCACCGTGGCTCATCAATTCCACTACAGCCGCCTGCGCGACATGTCCGCCGACGCAGAACCCGTCCTCTAACGTCCCTCAATGCCGCTGTGCGGCCCGTTCTACCCGGCGCCGGGCAACTCCCCCAACCGGGCCGCGAACTGCGCACAGCGGCCCGTACAGAAGATCACGAAGGAGACCCCGATGGGTATCGTCGGAGACGGCCTTGAGCGCGCCGTCCAGCAGGCGTTCACTCGCCCGATCCCGAAGTCCGCGGGTACTCAGATGCGTTACCTGGTCCGCCAGCTCAAGGGCACCCGCCCGGTCGCCGACCTGCTCGGCGTCTCCCAGCGCACCGTGGAACGCTACGTCAAAGACCAAATCCGTCGGCCCCGCGCGGACCTCGCCGCACGCCTAGTCGACGCGGTACGCGCCCGGTGGCAGCCCCGTATCCGCGAGCAGGCCCGCCGCCAGGCCGCCACCGCCACCGGCCTGGTCATCGACACCCGCGCCCGGTTCGGCTTCACCGCCGCACCCGGCACCACCGATGACGCCCGCGTCCGCCACATCACCCTGGCCCTGCCCCCCGCCCACGCGGCCCGTCTGTTCGACGCTCAGCAGGCAGGAGCCACCGACAACCAGCTGCGCGATATCACCGCTGAAGCGCTCGGCGAGGTTTACTTCCGCGACGGCGGCCGCCGCGCGGCCGGCCTGCTGGTGGAGTTCACCGACGTCGAACAGCTCGACTTCGACCTGTGAGACCCGCGCGTGGCTTTGTCCAGAAGTTTGGGTGTGACTGAGCGCTTCAGTTGGCGAGTGAGCGCGCGAGTTGGCGGCTGGAGCGGACGGTGTCGATGGCTGGCTCAAGCGCGCCGTAACGACTCAATGGTGACCCGTCCAACCGCCCAGTCGGCCCAGAAGACGCCACACCGGCCGCTCGTGCTGCCGACCCATGTGCCGCTTCGTCTCCCACGACAGCGCCCCACTGCCGTATGCACGCGTGGACAGCCGATTGACCTCCTCCTCCACGTCCCGCAGATGCTTACCAATCCGTTGAATCCCCTGATTGCAGTCCCTGAGCCACAGCAATCCCAGCAGGAGCGTGGCGACCGCGACGTACACCGGGGGCCTGTGTAAGGAGACTCCACCCGTGCCGGCGACGAGGGCAGCGATTACTCCTGAGAAGCCGAGTACCTGCATCCTCGACGTCACACGCTCGGTGATCTCCGCTCGTAACGATTCGTACTCCCGCATGAGGAGAGCGATGATCTCGGCATCATGGTTCTGGCTGTTCTGCTGTGCCATGTCTCCCCCAAAGGCCGACCCGCCCTGCTCCTGGCCTTCCCCCGCCCCCTGAGGCCAACCCGCATTTGAGGAAAACCTGCGCTCCCTAGCCACTGCGCCCGTTGCCTATGATCGGCCCGACATTCGCTCAACTCGCCAACTGAGGCGCTCAGTCACATTGGGCAGCGGCTGTTCGGCAAAATGAACAGCACCCGTAGCGGTCCAGGCGGTCCCAGTCGTCCTGGGTCAGTCCGTCGACACCGTCGCGGATGTGGTGGAACGCCACGCGCGCCCGAGCGAACAGGATGCGGTTGCTGACTTCGGCCCTGCCCATTTCCAGGCTGTGCACCAGGGTGGGAGCGCCTGCGCAGGCGTTCGCGGTCGCCACGCCGAGTGCGAAAGCGGACTTTCCCACGGCGGGTCGGGCAGCAACCACGATCATCTGTCCCGGCATCAGCTTCATCAGCGCGTCCAGGTCGGTGAAGCCGGTGACGGCGGCCGGCGGGAGGGACAGCGCGAGGCTGTCCAGGTGCGCGTCCAAGTTTTCCCCGAACCGGCCGAAGTCGTTGTCGTTCGCCTGGTCTTCGGCAGCGAGGTACTCCAGCTCCGCCTGGTGGGCGGCGATGGTCTCCTGGACTGTGAGCGGATCGGCCTGCCTGGCGCCCTGCATGCCGCGGACGAGGGTGCTCTGGTAGCGGCGCACCTGGGCATAGCCGTGCACGAGGTCGGCGTAGTGGGCGGCTTCGGCCGACGAGCATGTCCAGGGCTGCCACGGCCAGGCGGGACTTCATCCGCGCATCGATGGAGTAGCCCACGATCCTGTTGCTGAAGGCCTCCTTGATCGCGCAAAGGTAGAGCTTGGTGCTCGGTGATGTCGGCAAGCCACAGCCGGTTCGCACAGGTCGCGGTGAAGTCACGACGGACCAGGTCGTCGTGCACCGGCGGGCCGACCTTCTTACCTTTGCCACGCTTCTTGCCGAACACGCTCCACCAGCGGTTGTCCCGGCAGATCCGCCATGCAGTCCGGTCCGCCATCACGGCCCCGGCGCCGCGCGCCTCGTCGGCCAGGAAGCGGTAGCCGAACTCCGGGTCGTCACGGTGCGCGTCGAACAGCGCGTTCGCGCGATACGCCTCCTCCAGCATGGCATCGGTCACCGGCTGGTCCAGCCAGCGGTAGTAGGGATGTCTGGCGAGCTTCAGCACCCGGCACGCAACCGTGACGGGCACCCCGTCCACGGCCAGCTCCTTCACGAGCGGGTAGATCCTTTTCCCGGCAGATGCGCCTGCGACAGATAGGCCGCGGCCCGGCGCAGGACCTCGTTCTCCTGCTCCAGCAGCTTGATCCGCCGACGCGCTTCCCGAAGCTCGGCGCTCTCCTGGCTGGTCACCCCGGGCTTGGTCCCGTCGTCGATGTCCGCGCGACGCATCCACTTCCACAACGTCATCGGATGGACTCCGAAGTCGGTGGCCACCTGCTCGACCGTCACACCCGGCCTGCGGTTCCTCGCGACCCGCACGACCTCCTCGCGGAACTCTT
Organism: Streptomyces sp. NPDC023481; assembly: GCF_055560195.1. Classification (NCBI taxonomy): domain Bacteria; kingdom Bacillati; phylum Actinomycetota; class Actinomycetes; order Kitasatosporales; family Streptomycetaceae; genus Streptomyces; species Streptomyces sp. NPDC023481. Next base: position 165,784 of record NZ_JBVHJE010000020.1, on the reverse strand, counting down.
CCGGATAAGGCTTGGGCACAGCGACATCCTTCCCACCCGCCCCACAGGGCAAGCCAGTTCAGATGTCACCCGATCGTGCGGCAGACCCCTGTAAGCCTTGTCGGCCGCGAGGCTATCCGGCTTCTTCCGGGGCCTGCCCAGTGCGGGCCGCAGCACGCGGATCTTCTCCAGAACGGCCTTGAACTGGGTGCAGTCAGCTCGCTGGCCTGCCGTGACGATCAGTGATAGCGGGCGGCAACGGCCGTCCGCGCTCAGGTGGAGCTTGCTGGTGAACCCGCCGCGCGAGCGGCCCAGGCCCTCACCTCCAGCACCACCTCCGCCAGGCGGGCGACCAGGCTCTGTCACGGTGTTTCGTCCTGATGTTCCGCCAATTCGGCCCCCTTTGGCGCGCGGGTCGGGGCCGGATCGGTGGGGGCGCCGGCCGCATGCTGATGCGCGCGGACGATGGTGGAGTCAACCGAGATGTCCCAGTCGATTTCACCTGCTGCATCGGCTGCGGCCTGGACCTGCTGGAGCAGTCGTTCCCAGGTGCCGTCGGCGGACCGTAGGCGATGGCGTTCGTAGACGGTCTTCCACGGGCCGAACCGCTCGGGCAGGTCACGCCACTGCACACCGGTCCGCACCCGGTGCAGAATCCCGTCGATCACCTGCCGGTGGTCCCGCCATCGCCCACAACGTCGGTTGCTGACCGGCAGGAACGGCCGCAGCCGTTCCCACTCGGCATCCGTCAGATCACCCCGCCCCATGTCCACATCAACGACCACGGCGCGAAGTAGTCACATGATCGGCCGGACAAGTCCTAGTCGATGACGCAGCCGACCGGGCCCCCGCGGGGTCGGCCCGCCGCCCCGCACCAAGGCCGCCAGCCAATGCCTCTTCCGCCGGCGGTCGATGAACCCAAGCCGATAGATGAGATCGCTCCCGAGGAACTGGCCACTGGCCGGACGCCAGGGACCGCGGCGAGGCTGTCTTGCCCGAATGGGCTGCGAGGGGCCCTGACGATCATTCCGCGTACCTTCCAGGGGCCGCACGACACCTGACTCCCCGCAGCCCGGTCGGCGTGACCGCTCGGAGGCTGGGCCGCGAGGGTGATTTTGCGTCAACCTCCGATGCTGGCATCGCCGCAGGTCAGCGGCTGGATTCGAAGCCCTGTGAGAGCTTGCGCTCTCCGTTTTTACCCCAACTCAGTTTTTAGGTAGACCTAAAGGTGGCATCCTGGAGACAGCGGTAACATCCCGTGCCGCTCCATGAGTTGGGGGTAGAACCATGGGACTTTTTGCTCGTGACGAGAGCCGGGCCGACTTAGCAGCTGCCCAGTTGGCTCGGCAGGCGACGGCATCCCTGGCGGGCTTGCTGACGGGCTTGGGCAAGACACGATCCGACCTGGCGAAGGCCATGGGTGTCAGCCCGGGGCGGGTAAGCCAGATCCTCTCCGGCGATGCCAATCTGACAGTCCGTACGCTCGCCGCCGCGGCCGAAGCACTGAACGCAGACGTACAGATCATGTTCGTCGCCCGGCCGACCGCAGGAGACACCGGCACATCGGGTCATGTGGACTCATCACCGGTGCGGGGCAGCGGTCTCCCATCCCACCTCTGATCTGCATCGTAGCTGCCTGGCCTGCCAACTGAACGCGCGGCTCCGCTTTGCTTCATCTGGAGCTGCGCCATCGTGCGAACCACTGGCGCTGCTTGGGCAGGGCGGGACTGTGGAAGGCATCATTTGAGGACGCCTTCGCGCGGAGGGCCTCGAGTTCCCGCCTTTCGCTTCTGCGTCCGGAGGCGTAGGCGAAGTTCACCAGGTAGGCGCTTTGAGCGAGTGCCGTGCCGAATGCCTGCCGGCAGGCGATCAGCTCGTCCTCAGTCGCTTCGCGTTGCCAGCCGCCCTCTTGACGCCGGTTCTGATCAGTTGTGGTCTGTACGTTCAGCGCCATGTCAACCGCCTTCTGGATATCCGAGTAGAGGCTGTTGATGTGCTTGGTGTCGCTGGCCAGGGGATGCCGCTCCAGTAGGTACAGCTTGAGATCATGGACGAAGATCCGAAGCTGGCTGGAGGTGCTGATCCCGCTGAGGAAGCGGTCCGACCAGGTGCAGGTATCCAGGTGGACCCGCTGCATGAGGCGTTCCTTGGCCAGAGCGATACCTAGGGTCATGATCTTGACGTAAGGCGGCGTGGTCTCGTCTTGTTTCCGTCGTGGCAGAGCGACAGCACCGGTCGCCGCTCCTGCGAAAACTGGGGGGATGGATGTCGCATGCGGCAGTAACCACACTGCAAGGACTGCTGCTGCGGCCATCAGGATCAGGACGAGTGCTGTCAGACCAGCAGACGCCCAGCTGCCCAGTAATCGGCCCTTCCCTGCGGTCTCTCGGATCAGGCCGACCCACGCGATGCCCGCGCTCACCACTGCCGGTAATGCATAGTTGATGAGCCACTCGTGCTGGTACCAGCTCACTGAAGTCCCCCATGACGGCCGCAGATGGACTGGACCGTCACCAGCTCACAACCCCGCCGGCAGACTTCCCCTCGGCGTGGCACACCAATACCCGGCCCTCTCGCTGCACACCTGTGACGAGCACTGCCGCGAGTGAGCTGATGATGTCACCCGCCGCGTTCTCAAGGCGTCACTTTGAGCAACAATTGGCCACCTGACGCGATCTTTTGGCGGCCGTCGAACAGCCAACGACACTTGGCCCCAGCCGAGCTGAGACGACGGCTATGGGCTCGTCGGAGCTGCCCAGCCGACCGAACGCGCGGGCGGCGATAGTGTCGGTGATGTGGTCCCAGGCGGTGACCGACGGGCGCTGTGAGACGAGCCGACACCGGCGGCCGCTGAGGGACGCCTTGAGTGCAACGGCTCCAGTCGGCAGGGGAAGGTGGCCTCGGTCTGCTGAGCATCCATCGCGAAGACGCCCGCCGAGACGGCAAACACGAAACCGTGGTGGAATGACCGACTATCCCGGCCCCCTGCGAATCGCTCCCCTGCAGCAGGAAACGACCTCATCGCTGATCTGCCGCATCGCGAGCCGCTACGGGATGGAAGCGAAGGTGCTGCGGGCCTGCTGGAAGTGGCGCGACTACCCGCCAGGGCACGAGGGCGGAGGCGCGCGGGCCGACGCCGAGGTGTTGCTGAACGCGGCCGGACGTCAGCTCCTGGCCGGCATGTGCGGTGTGGCGGGGGATGTGCTGGCGCGGGCGTTGCCGTCTTGGGAGGAAGGGGACGCCAAGCTGCGCTCCGAGGATGGCGATCCAGTGGGGTTGTGGCGGATTGGTGGCGCGGTGGCCGGTCTGGTGGCGTTCGGCTGCCGGCTGTGCACGGCCCAGCGCACGGGGACGGCTTCCCGGGCGATGCGGTACGCACCGCGGTGGGAGCGGGTGCGTGTGCGGCATGGTCGGTGGCTGCTGGACGCCGACGCGAACCAGCCGCTGGAGCACCTGGATCTGCGTGGCGTGCCGGAGGTGGTGGCGGCGCAGCGGCGGTGGGCGTCGGTGGGGCGGCGGGCGGTGCGGGCCGGTGCGGAGCCGGAGCGGGTGTTCGCGCTGGCGCGGGCGGTGGTGGCCCGCTGGTGGGAGCAGGCTTACGGCTGGGAGCGGGAGACGGTCTGGCCGCGGCGCCTGCACCATGTCGCGGGCGGGGATGCCGGCGGTGATCTGGAACGGTGGCGGATCGTGGGGCGGGACGCGGTCGTCTTCCCGGAGGTGGTGGCGGTGGCCAACGCGCTGCTGGACCCGGCCATGGCCGAGTTGGTGGGGGTGGACAGTGGTGCCGGGCGGCCGCGTGCGCTGCCCATGGACGGGTTGTTCTGCCGCGGGCTCGGTGAGCGGCTGGGCGGGGATGGCTGGGGGCGCTGGTCGCGGCCGACCACGGCGGGCCGCTTCTGGCGTGGATGGGCAGCATCATCCGGCTGCGCCGCGGCGCCGGCGGGCCGCCCGGGTACGACAACGACCCGTGGTGGCTGCGCCAGGAACACCAGGCCGCGACCATGGCCGGCCAGCTGCGCGTGCTGGGCAAAGAGGAAAAGGCGCCCGGTTCGGGGACGATGTGGCGGGCTGCGGTACCCGCCGAGCAACGCAGGCTGATCACCAGCACCATCGACAGCGCCCAGGAGCAGCTGCTGCAGCTGCCCGGGGTGCACAGCGGGCCGACCGCTGACGTCGCCCGGCGGCTGCTGCGCGGCCTCGGACACAGTGCCGGCCTGATCGAGAACGCCTGGAAACGGACCGCTCTGGCGGCGGTGAACGGCGGGGTGCCCCTGCAGGAGGTGGCCCGGTGGGTGGACCTGCCCGTTGAAGTGCTCAGCCACCCCCGCCGCGGCGCGTGAGAAAGCGATGGCCTGGCTGCGGCACATCAGGGAGGTCGAGTGCGGCTTGCCTGACGGGCCGGACAGCGGCGGGGTGATGCGGGCCGAGTACGAACCCGCAGAGGTGGACGCTGGCCGAGCGTGAACGCGCCAAAGCCGCTGAGCTTACGGCGCTGGGCTTTGCGCGGGTGTCGGAGAGGACGGTGCAGAAAATGCGGCTGGCGTAAACAGGGGCCGTGGGGACTGGTGGACCACCGTTCCACACGGGGGCGAAGCGGTGGCGGGCGCCAGGACGAGCGGATCGTGGCCGCGGTCAAGGAAGTACTGCGCGGACAGCGGGGGCGCTCCAAGGGCACCGTCAAAGGGCTCATGCCGCTGGTCGCGTGGCTCCTCGAAGACCGGCACAAAGGTGCCGTGGCGATGCCGTCACGGGCCAGTTCTACCGCCTCGTCCGTGAAATCGCCCACCCCGCGGACCATCCGGCCACCCGCGTACGGACGGTACCGGTCACCGACGGCGGGCGCGGATTCACCCCGACCGTGGCCCTGCGGCCCGGTGAGCAGGTACAGATCGACACCACCCGCATGGACGTCCTTGCACGGTTCGACGACGGCAGCGTGGGCCGGCCGGAGCTCACGATCGCTGTCGACGTCGCCTCCTGGACGATCCTCGCCGGGGTGCTGTGCCCAGCCGGAATGCAGGCGGTTGACGCCGCTCTTCTTCTGGCAGAGATGCGGTGCCGCATCCGGCACGCCCGGCGTGGCCTGAGGTGCTGCGCTTCACATACAGCGCGGTCCTGCCGGCAGAGCGACTCGCCCATGCCGCCTCGCCACGTCCTCATCGTGCCCGCGGCGCCGATCTGCGTGCCTGCTTGGTTGCCAGTCCTCCCAGGGTAAATCCCCCTCGACCTCTACTCCCCTGGGCCGAGTGGACGTGAGGGGGGTGCCCGCCGGCTGTCTCTCGTGCGGGGCAAGCTCACCAGGGGTGGCGAAAGGACAGCGAAGGGTGTGCGCCGGAGTGTTCCGCATGAATTTTCAGGCGACGGCGCACCTGTATCACGTAATTTTTCACGACCGCAGCGGACGCTATCTTGCGCATTCGATCAAAAGTAGTCGCCAAATGGTCTTCCTGGGGACACAAGTAAGTCCGGGACCGCGGTTTTCGCACGGCGGTGCGGTCGCTTACCGATTGATGCCTCACTCCATTGGCCGAGCGCGGCAAGGGCGCGCTAGGGTCGCGCCGGAGAGGTCCCGGACCATGGCTACCTACCGAAAGACCGGGACCTCTCCACCTTTTGAACCGGCTTCAATTTCACGAAGGAAACATATGGCCGATCGCAATGTTGTCTCCGGCACCGTGGTGTCTGGAGCACGTCTGGAAGGTAGCAACGGCCGCGGGTATTACGCACGCCTGCGTGCCTTCACTGTCACGCTCAGCCTGGGCCCCGTGGTCGTTCTGGCCCTCGCCTACATGCTCCAGCGTTCCGGGTGGTCAGCCTCCGCCTGTGTGGCGTTCGCAGCGGTCGCGGCTACCGCAGCCAGCAGGTCCCGGCTCGAGTACTTCTGGGCACGCCTGGACTGAGCCGGTACGGCGGTTGCCTGGGTCAGAGCCCCGGCAACCGCCGATTACCGAAAGGCAAGCGTGAGCGAGCCAGCTGGGAAGGGGAAGTCGTGGCGGATGGTTCGTCACAGCCGGAGAGGTGCCAGATGTGTTCCGACCCGGTGGTGCAGAAGGAAGGTGCCGGGCGGCGGCGCCAGTACTGCAGCATCGCTTGCCGCCGCCGAGCGCAAAGGCAGCGGCAGAACA
>NZ_JBVHJE010000020.1:156380-159584 GCF_055560195.1 Streptomyces sp. NPDC023481 | reverse complement strand
ACTGTTCCGACCCGGTGGTGCAGAAGGAAGGTGCCGGGCGGCGGCGCCAGTACTGCAGCATCGCTTGCCGCCGCCGAGCGCAAAGGCAGCGGCAGAACAAACGGGCGAAAACCGTTGAGCAACAAGGCCCGTTGGGCAGTGCAGTTGCTGCGGAAGTCCATCGGCTGGCCGGGCAGCTCGTGGACAGCGAGATGCGCCAGGAGGAACTGGGCACACTGCTTGAGCGCGCTGAGGCGATCCGAAGGGAGCTGGATATCTACACCGCTGCTGCGGTGCAAGACGCCCGGCACCGAGGTGAGAAATGGGAGAGCGTGGCCCAGGCCGCGCATGTCGCGCCGGAGACGGCCCGAGCCCGGTGGGGACCAGAGCGGGTCGCCCGGATGATGGTTTTGCATACAAACGACAAACAGGCAGCTCCCACTCGGTGGCGCACAGCGCGGGCCACAGGCGCGGAGGGGCCGGAGAGCGCGGCCGGCGACAAGAGAGAGGCGGCCGGACCGGTGGCCCAGTTGGCGTCGGCACTGACGCACCTACAGGCCGCAAGCGGCAAGACCATCCGTGAGGTGGCCGACCTGGCCATGCTGTCGCCGTCGTTCATCTCCCGGGTCCTTTCCGGGGACCGGCTTCCGACCTGGGACCTGGTGTGCGCGCTGAGCAATATCCTCGACTACGACCCGGCCGAGTTGAGGGTGCTGTTCGAAGCAGCTCATGGGATGACGGCGCCGCAGCGGCAGCCTGCCCCCGCTGCTATCGAGCAGTTGCATGCCACGGTGCGCGGGCTGCACCGCGCCGCGAAAGCGCCCGGGCCTGAAGAGATTGAAGTACTGAGCGGCGGGGCGGTGAGCGCCAAAGAGGCTCGGCTCGTGCTGTCAGGCCGTGACGTTCCGGAGTGGGAGGCGCTGTCCGCGCTGGTGTGCGCTCTGGGCGGCCGGCCCTCGGAAGTCAAACCGCTGTGGGAAGCGGTGCATTACGCGTTTCTAATGGTCGACGACCCGGGTCTGCCAGACGGCACCACGCACATCGCCTCGCCGGAAACGGCACAGTGATGGCCCGTATAGCGTCCGGCAGCAGCACCCCCCAGAACCGCACGGACACAGGCCGTACAGCAGGACTGCGTCACGGCAGCCTGCGGGTGGAACGCTCTGCGCTGGCTGCCTTCGCGGCTTTCCGTGAACGCCATTACGAGTCTTACCTGCAGTACGCGGCATTGCGGATCGGCCAGTACGGCGCGGCGGAGGAAGCTGTTGCGGCGGCCTTCACCGAGCTCGCGGTGTCGTGGACCGTGGTCTTGGGCAGCTCCGGGCCGGCCGCTGTCGCCTGGGACATCCTTCATGACCACATCGGCCAAGTGCTCGACAGGCGTGTTGACTCTTGCCCATTGCGTCAGCCTGTGCGCTCGCTTCATCTGGAGGCACAGGTGCTGCACCGCAGGCTGGAGCTCAGTTCGGAACGCGTTGCGGAGCTGCTGGGCATACCGCTTGAAGACGTGTCCGGGTTGTTGCCTTCCGCTGGGGCACCGAAGGGGTGACAACTGGCCACTTTACGGCGCTCCGGTGTGACCCATCTCATACACTGTGCTGTCACAGCGTCAGATGACGTCTCGCACTGAGGCCGGAGGGGGTACGGGTGAATCTGCCGTACGGAGTGGACGTCTCGATTCCGAGTGTAGCCCGGATGTACGACAGCCTCTTGGGCGGCAAGGACAACTATCCGGCGGACCGGTCCGCCTGCGACGAACTGCTCAAGCAAGTCCCTAGCATGCGTGAACTCGCCTTGAATAACCGGCAGTTTTTGCGCAGAGTGGTGCGCACCCTGGCAACCGACTACGGAATCCGCCAGTTCATCGACCACGGCTCAGGCCTGCCCACCCAGGACAATGTGCATGAGGTCGCGCAACGCGTCGATCCGGCATGCCGGGTGGTGTACGTCGACAACGACCCCATCGTCCACACCATGGGCGGCGCTCTACTGGAGAGCAACGAACGCACTGCGGTACTGCAAGCCGACATACGCGACACGGACGCCATCTTCGCCAGCGAGCCCGTACGCCGTCTCATCGACCCACACGAGCCGGTGGCCGCGCTGTTTGTCTCCGTGCTGCACTGCATCCCGGACGACAGCCGGCCCGGTGACCTGATCGCGCGCGTCGCCGACAGGCTTCCATCGGGCAGCATGATGGTCGTCTGTCAACTCGTCAGCGACTCCGAAGAGGTCCGTGATTTCGTCACAGAGTTCATGGACACGCAGACCCAGGGACACTGGGGTCGCGTCCGCGAGAAGGCCCACGTCGCGGCCTTCTGCGCACCGCTGGACCTCGTGGAGCCGGGACTGACGGAAGTCTCGGCTTGGCGGCCGCAGAACGACGATGTCCCCCGGCAGCTGTCATGGGAGTGGGAGGAATACGGGGGCGTGGGCTTCGTGCGGCGATAAGCAGGGACGCGGTTGTCAGCGCCAGGTGTCGAGTGCCTCCTGCAGCAGTGACGCTGTCCGGTCTGCAGGAGTTGCCACACCGCACAGGTTGTTCAGTACAGCCTGGTACCGCTCCGAGTCCGAGGGCTTCTCGCGGTAGACGGCCCCCTCGTATTGCTCCAGGTACACCATGTCGGGAAGGTACTCGGGAGCGAAGAACCGCAGGTGCACGATCGGGTGCCCGATCGCGCCGACGGCTCCCACCGACAGAGGGGCGATATGCAGGCGGAGCCGGTAGGGCAGCTCCTCCAGGAGCTTGAGCAGGTACGTGATCTGCCGGTACATGACGCCCGGAGTGCCGACCTGGCGCCGGAAGACTTCGGAGTCCATTACAGCGAGCAGGGTCGGCGGATCCACCTTGCGGCGCAGCATCTCGATGCGAGCGCATCGAAGCCGGACGCGTTCCTCGATCTCCTTGGCCGGCATGGTCGGGTGGGACGCCCGGATCACGATCCGGGCGTACTCCTCGGTCTGCAGCCAGCCCGGCACCAGCTGCGGCTCGTAGGAGACGATGCGCCGGGCAGCCGGCTCCATCGCCAGCAGCGGTCGTAGGCTGTTCGGTACGGCATGAGCGTAGGGCTGCCACGCTTCGGGCTTTGCCGCCTCGTTCACCAGGACGGTGATCCGCCAGCGTTCCGCCGGGTCGCGCACACCGTACTCGTCCAGAAGGCGCTGCACCTCTGTGGGCTTGAGCGATGCGAGTCCGGTCTCCATGCGGCTGATGGTGGATGGGGA
>NZ_JBVHJE010000020.1:0-156283 GCF_055560195.1 Streptomyces sp. NPDC023481 | reverse complement strand
GCCGGGTCGCGCACACCGTACTCGTCCAGAAGGCGCTGCACCTCTGTGGGCTTGAGCGATGCGAGTCCGGTCTCCATGCGGCTGATGGTGGATGGGGAGGCACCGATGCAGCGAGCAGCCTGACTGGTTCCGATCCGGGCGTGGTCGCGGCATCGCCTGAGGTGTCCCGCAAGCGCTTTGCGGTGAGCAGCCGCGCCCCACTCGGGGCGGTGCGGAAATCCAAGAATGGAAGGCGCCTGTGGTCCGGCTGCCATACCGGTACTCCTATCGAATGTCCGGGGAGCCCGAGTATGGCAGCCGACCATCACGCGTGTCAGGAAGTGGCCATAAATGCACCCTCCGTCACAGGAGGGTGAAGTCGAACTCCCCGTCGTTGACGCCCGCGAAGAAGGCCGCGATCTCCTCCTTCGTGTACACGAGGGCCGGTCCGCTGGGGAACCGGGAGTTACGCACGGCCACACCTCCGCCAGGCAGGGGCGCGAGTTCCACGCAGTTCCCGTTGCCCCCGCTGTGGCGGCTCCTGTGCCATACAACGCCCTCGATCATGTCTGCACCGACGCCGTTTTCCACCCGCTGCATTCCTATCGCGCCTTCCCGAGTCCTGCCCGGTCGGCTCTGCCGGAAAGGCGGCTCGTAGTCGACCGTGTGTACGAATTCTATCGCTCTGCAATTGCAGAACGACACTTGCAGGAACGACGAACAGCCCGGAATAGTGACGGTCAAGACGGCACGCCAGGCTCGAGACGGCCCACAAGTTCCGGGGGACGGACGATGACGCCAGCTCACAACCACGACTTCCAGCCACTTTCCACGCCCGAGACTGCCAGCACCCCGGAGCATCACCTCTTCCGCGGAGCACCACCTGCTTTCACACCCAACCTCGCCGTGCGCACAGGCCTGGGAAGCACTCCGTTTGCCGCGAGACGGATCCCGACCACAACCAAATGCTGTTACGTGGCACGCCAGTTCACCCGCTGGACGCTGCAGCGCTGGGAACTGAGCAGCATCTGTGACGACACGGTGCAGGTCGCTTCCGAACTCGTCGCGAACGCCGTCCGCCATGGTCAGACACGCGCCTCGTCACCCAGCAGCCCGCAGGCAGCCGTATGGCTCGCTCTCGCCCTGCGCCCGCGCACCTTGTTGTGTGTCGTCCGCGACCCCAGCCGGCTTCATCCTTCCCTCAGCTGCCCCCCGCCCCTGGCCGAACAGCACCGTGGACTGCCCATCGTCGACGCGTTGAGCACGACGTGGGGCTGGACCGACGACCGTCAGACCGACGGGAAGTCCGTATGGGCTCGACTCTCACTCCCGCAAGCCTGAAAACACCGCATGCACGCATCGATCAGTTACTGTCCTCGATCCTCGCCTGTAGCTCGACCGCATCTCAGGTCGAGGAAGAGCTCCGGACGCCGCAGCAGTGGCCGTTCGGGGTCCCGGCGGACGTCCGTCCCGCAGTGCGAGGTGGTCGAAGGCGAAACGCTTGGTGGAGCGGAAGTCGGCCAGGCGCGGCCGGGGCTCACCGCCCTCGCAACGCCGGCCGGATGAAGACACCCGGGCGGCGTCCAGCCAGGCGACCACCCATGATCATGGTCATCGTGCTTCCGGCTGCAGGGCCGCGCGTCACGCCGGGAATGCGCAATCATCTTCGCCCGCAGCGGCTCCAGCTTGCCGCGCACCGAGGCATCCAGACCCAACCGTTCGCCGACCGCCCTGACCTGCACCGGGCCGTCGGCCTCCCGCACGATCGCCAGGATCTTGCGGTAGTCGCCGGGCAGCGCGCCCTCATCGGCCGCGTCTCTGCGGTGCGGGATGAGCAGGACTACCCGCCCGGCCATCTTCGCCGACACCGGAGCGACAGCCCCGGCGTCGGCCTGGACCTGCTCGGCTACGCGGTTCAACAACTTCTACGCGATTGCCAGTTCGTCCCGCTCGACCTGGACTGCCTGAAGCTGCTTGGCCACCACACCCTCTCAGCCGCCATACCGGTACATGTACCCCTCCGGTGTGCGCGACGCGCGGTGGGGGTCGATGGTGCCAGCTCTTGCGCGGTTCCGGGCGACGGCGCGCTATGGCTGCTGTGGGGGGACAGGACGGGCGTCCAGCGCGCTGCGCAGGCGTTCCGCGATGAGCTGGTACCGCTGAACGAGGTGGGGATCCTGGAGTTGGGCGGGATCGGGCAGCTCCCGGTGGGAGGCGGGCCAGCGTTCGCAGGTTGTCCAGCCGCGGGGGCGCAGTCCTACGCGGCTCATGTCCTGGTCGATGCCCGCCAGGTAGTCCGCGTCGACGGGCAGTTTCCAGTGCGACTGCCAGATCACCCTGTCCAGTGTGATGGGCAAGTGCGGGGATCCGAAAAGGAAGCTCAGGCAACGCTCGCGTAGAACTGCGGCGCTCTGTTCGGGGGTCAGCGGAACGCCCTTCTCTTCGCCCCCGGTGCCGGGGAGCACAACCCGGCAGTCGGCGTCCGGGAAGACGTCCACTTCCCCGAGAACGGCATACGCCGTCGCGTTCTCACGGTTTGGGGCGGACCAGCCGATCTTCGGAAGGAGGATGATCACGTCAGAAACGCCTGCGCGTCGGCGATCGCCGTCTGGAGCAGGCTTCGATCCGTCCGGGAAAGGCCGCGGTGGCTTTTCCTTGGAAGGGTGTCGGAGCTCCCACATGCAGGTGTGTCGCATCAGGACGCCGACGCCGGCGAGCGAAGTCCACAGGGTGCCGGTCGTCGGCTCCGGCGGGGCGGCCGGCTCCGTCTGCCTGCGACGGCCACGGCTGCTGCTGCGGTCAAAGATCCCGTTCGTGGACCACCGCCAGTAGTCCTTGGCTTCCTCAAGATAGGAAAGCGGTCTGAAATCCCGCTGCGCCGGGGCCTGGTGGGCGGGCGGAAGGCCGGTGCTCCGTGCGTGTGCCCGACGCTTGAAGGGAGCGGGGAACCTGGTCCCCCGCTCCCTTGCGGCTGTGGCGCTCGCGGACTACGCCGGCTGTTCGGCGTTCTCGACCGGCGTGGACGCCGGCTCCTCGCCGCCCCAGCCCTTGCGCACCGCCGCGATCACCAGCGCGCCGAAAAAGCAGGCGATCGCCGCTGTCAGGTAGGCGGTGTGGTACCCGGCGAGCCGGCCGGCTGCGTCCCCGCCGTTCGCCGTGGCTGTGGCTATCACGACCAAGCCTGCCACACCGACGCTGGAGCCGATCTGCTGAGCGGTCACGTTCACCGCACCGGCCACCCCGTGCTGCCGCTGGTCCACGCCGCTCAGCGAGGAGATGGTCATGGCCGGGAAGGCGAGGCCCTGGCCGATGCCGTTGAGGACCAGGCCGGGAAGCAGATGGGCCCAGTAGTTGCCGTCGACCGGCGTCCACACCCACAGGCCAATACCGGCGCCGATGAAGACCAGCCCGATGATCAGCAGGGCGCGCGGCCCGATCTTGGCCAGCAGCTTGCCGGCGAAGAAGTTGGCGGCCACGAACACGCTCGCCGAGGCCGGCACCACCGCGAGGCCGGACATGAACGGCGAGTAACCGAGCATGCTCTGCATGTACAGCGGCGCGAAGAACAGCAGACCGAGCGCGGCGGTGTAGTACAGCACCGCGGTCAGCGCGCCGGCCCGCACCGGGACGCCACGGAAGATCTCCATCGGCAGGAGCGGTTCCGCGGTGCGCTTCTCCCACGCCATGAAGCCGATCAGGAGCACCAGCGCGGCGATCAGCGAGACCAGCACGCCCGGGTCGGTCCAGCCGGCGTCCCCGCCGCGGCTGACCCCGAACACCACCAGCAGCAGGCCGGCCGTGACCAGCACCGCGCCGGGCAGGTCGAGTTTGTGCGCGTGCCGCACGCTGGGCGGCAGGCTGGCTCGCACCCCGGACAGCACGACCACACCGATCAGGACGGAGAACACCAGCACCGACCGCCAGGTGAAGAACTCGGTCAGCACGCCGCCGAGCAACACACCGCCGCTGAAGCTGGCCGCGCCCACCGCCCCGTACACGCTCATCGCCCGGTTGCGTTCCGGGCCTTCCGGGAACACCTCGGTCAGCAGGGCCAGCGCGGCGGGACCGGACAGCGCGGCGCCGATCCCCTGCACGGCGCGGGCGACGATCAAGACGCCCACGCTGGGCGCCAGCGCGCCGCCGAGCGCGCCCACGGTGAACAGCGCGATGCCGGAGGCGAAGACCAGCCGCCGGCCGAGCACGTCCGCGGCCCGGCCGCCGAAGAGCAGGAATCCGGCGAACGCCACGGCGTAGGAGGTCATCACCCACTGGAGGGTGGCGTTGCCGAGATCGAAGTGTTTACCGATGCCGGGGAGCGCCGCGTTGAGCACACCCAGTCCGCTGACGTCCAGCCCGAGCGCCCCTGCAAGCATGGCGAGAGAAAGCCAGCGGCGGCCCTCCGGAATGGGCGAACCGCTCTCGTCCGCGGTTGTGGCCGCGGCTTCCTGCGTTGTCATCGTGACTCCAATCTCATGGTGCGCGGCACTGAGTGATGCGCTCGGAAGCAGGAACCCTTATGTTAGGGAGCGTTCCCTAACGTAATTGGCTGGCTTAGAGTAGAGCCATCGACGCAACCTGGCAAGGGGGCAAAATGCGCCGCAGCGCAGCGCAGACCAAGGAGCATGTGCTCCAAGTCGCGCACGAGTTGTTCTTCTGGCACGGTGTCCGCGCGATCGGCGTGGATCGGGTAGCCGCCGAGGCCGGCATCGCGGCGACCACGCTGTACCGGCTGTTCCCGTCCAAGGACGACCTCATCGCCGCATATGTCGAACGAGCCGACCGGGACTACCGGGAATGGTTCGCGTCGGTGACCGCGGCGGACGGCCGGTCCCCGCGTGAGCGCATCCGGGCCCTGTTCGCGGCACTGCACGAGCAGTTGCCGGAGGAGGGCTGCCGGGGGTGCGCCTTCGTGATGACGCTGACCGAGTTTCCCGATCCCGGCCTGCCCGCGCACCGGCAGGCGGTCACCGCCAAGACCTGGCTACGCGACCAGCTCCGCGCGCTCACCGAGAAGCTGGCCGAAGTCGAGCCGGTGGCCGACCCGGCCATGCTGGCCGACCAGCTACTGGTCATCCTGGACGGCGCGACCACCACTTCGCAGCCGTTCGGCCGGGAGGGACCGGCCCGGCAGGCGGTGGCTCTCGCCGAACTGGCGCTGTCCGCGAGCATGAACACGATGCAGGCACCACCGGCAGGCACCTCCCCGACGGCACTGCCCATCAGATGAGCCGGCCATCGGTTGGCCCTGCGGGGCCTTGCTCTTCCCGGTGGACGCGGACCGGTCGGAGGAACCAAGCGAGGCCCCTTGCTCGGCGATGAGGCCCGGTGGCGCGCCGCGGAGGTTCCGCCGGCGATGGCCGGGCCGCACAGCCCGGCGCTCCGGTGTCCGCTGGCCGGCCGCAGTCGGCCGGCGGACACGTCCCGAACCGGTGCGCCGCCGCCGTACGGTCGGCGGTGCGCCGGGCGTGGGGCGGAATCGGGTCAGGCGGGCACCGAGCCGCTCCGCACGTGAACCGAGGTGATCGGAGGTCCGGTCCGCCCATCGCCACCAGCACGTTCGCTTCCGGCAGGCATGGCCGACGCGGTCGGCGGGGCCGCCAAAGAGGCGATGGCGGTACCCCGTCGGGCACCGCCATAGCGCACTCCGGGCGACACGGAACCTCCGCGGGCACGAGCCGTGGTGGCCCGCACCCTGGCACCGCCTCCCCGGTCCGGCTGAGCAGACGGCTCATCCCGCACCGGACGTCCCATGACCGCGCCGAAGCCCTCCCGGTCAGCGAGCGAGACCGGCATGCCGCTGCAGAAACGCGCTCACCTCGGCCGGGTCCTCCAGCGGCAGCGGGTAGACCAGCAGCCGGTCCACCCCGAGTTCCGCGTAGCGCCGCGCGCTGTCGGCGTCCACCTCGACCGGGTTGATCTGCATGAAGTTGATCTCCAAACGGCCTAGGTGCGCCGGCCGGGACACCTCTACCGCGGCTTTGCGCAGGCCTTCGAGGTGGGTGACCAGGTCCTCCGGAGAGCTGCCGTTACCGATCCAGCCGTGCCCCTTGAGGACCGCCCGCCGGTACGCGGCCGGGCTGTGCCCGCCGATCATGATCCGCGGGCCGTCGGGCCGCACCGGGCGCGGATGCGCGTCCACACGTTCGAAGTTCGCGTACCGGCCGTGGAACTCCGGTTCCGACTCGGTCCACAACTGCCGCATCGCGTCCAGGTACTCGTCGGTGCGGCCGCCGCGCTCGGAGAGCCGCACACCCACCGCGGCCATTTCCGGCTCGAGGTAACCAGGAGCGACACCGAGGAGCAGCCGGCCCTCGGAGAGCACGTCCAGGCTGGCGACCTGCTTGGCCAGCACCACCGGATTGCGTTGCGGCAGGATGAGGATCCCGGTGCCCAGCTCCATACGCTCGGTTAGGGCGGCCACGTAGGAAAGATGCACCAGAGGATCGAGGATCGGATCGGTGGGTGCCATCGGCGAGTCCGGCACCCGTGGGCTGGGCAGCACCACGTGGTCCCCCACCCACCAAGAGCGGTAACCCCACTCCTCCGCCTGGCGGGCCAGCCGTGCCGTGTCGGCCGGTCCCAGCGTCGCCTTGGCACTCAGGCCGTACACACCCAGTTCCACGAACCCCTACCTCCGTCGATCCGTACTCGGCGGCACCGTCTGGCGGACCGACCGCAGGTCCGTGTCGCCGGCCCGCTGTCAGGTCACTTGGATGACCGCCGTGTTGCACCTCGGCACGTCCGAGTGGCCGTACTTATCACCGACTTGAACCATGCCGTCCTCACCGATGATGTCAGCCGGCTCGGGAACCACCGCGACGCCTTCCCAGCCCCGCTCGCGTGCGTCCCGGCTCCGCCGGGCCCGTCCAACGGGCGGTGAGCGGCGGAGGTGGTCACGTTCGGCCGGACGCCGGGCTGTCCTCCGGCCAGCCCCGACGGTCAGAGCGGCGGGCGCCGGACATCGCGATCCCTTCCGCCAAGTGGGTGACCGGCTCGATCCTGCCCGAAGCAGGCCTGGCTGTCCAAGAACCTCGGCGATAACCAATGGTTATGAATGCTCAGCTCCAGCCCCTGCCACACGACTTGCCGCGGCGCGCGAACGCACCCGCACCCGGGCCGCGGAACGGCCGTCCGGCCTGGGTGCGGCGGGCCGTGTCGACGACCTCGGCCTGGCAGGCGCTGCCACCCGGCGCCCGGGCGGTCCTCCCGCCGCGGGAGACGAGTGCGGCACCGGCCGTAGGGGCAGGTGCCGGTTTGACAGAGGGACACGGGACGACACAGGCCGCTGGACGTGAACCCTCCGAGCCCGAGGCGGCCAGGCGACGTTAGCCTCCGGGTGCGGTGTGGGCCGGCCGCTGCTGAGCGCGCCGGTCCGGCGGCCGGGCGACCACTGATGCGCGATCCGCGACTTCGTCGACGCGCTCGCCTCGAGGTGATCGGCCGGCCACCGAGCGGTCACACTGCTGGGCTGTCCGCGACGCCCTCCGGTTCGGCGAGCGGCGCGGGCAGCACCGGCTCGGCCGCCGCAGGCCGGGCGGCCCGGCGCGGCCGGCTCCAGCGCACGACCATAGGCCGTTCCACGCAGGTGTACAGCAGTGCGCCGGCGGCCAGGGTGGCCAGGAACAGACCGATCGTCACCAGCGTGCCCAGTACCGGGCCGTAGAAGTGGTCCGCGCCCAGCAGCCAGCGCCCGTAGAACACGACCACTCCCTGGCACAGATAGAAACCGAAGGAGATCTCGCCCAGCCATTGCCACTGCCGGCTGCACAGCCAGGTGGAAGTGCCCTTCACGTCGGCCGCCGCGGCGGCGCAGATCAACGCGCCGATCGGAACGATGGTGGCCACGTTAAACCGGAACACGAACGGCACCATCAGGCTGAGCCCGTAACCGAGCGCCATCAGCACGCCGGCCTGGGTCAGGCTGATCGGCAGCCACCGGCCGGACGCCACGATCCTGGCCAGCACCGCGCCGAGGACGAACTCGAACAACCGGGTCGGCGGCAGGAAGTAACCGAACCAGAACTGCAACAGCGACACCGGCGAACCACCGAAACTCGGCTGGTCCGGCAGCGCGAACCGGGTGATGAGCTGCGTGACCACCAGCCCGGCCACCAGGATGCCGGCCCACAGCCACAAGCGGTCGTCCGCTATTCGGCGGATCGGCCGGATGAGGAGCGGAAACAGTAAGTAGAACAACAGTTCACAGCACAGCGTCCAGGACGGCACATTGACGCTGAGTAGGATTTCCTGGACTGGGAAGAAGCCGTGGATCAGGACCAGGTTGGGCAGCCAGGACGTGATCGGAGTGAGCGCGCCGGCGAACAGGATCATCGCCACGGCCCACATGACAATGTGGTTGGGGAAGATCTTCACGATTCGCCGGCGCCAGAACGCGGCCGGCCGCTCTCCCGGACGGTACGACCAGGCCAGCACGAATCCACTCAGCACGAAGAAGAAGGACACTCCGATAAAGCCGGTCGTGCTGAACACCTGCGACAGCCGATGGGCGATCGAGAGGCTGGCGAACGGATTGACGGCAGCGTGCGGCGGAATTGGCGAGTCGCCCAGTGTGACGTGGTAGAAGAACACCAGCAGAGCTGCAATGAACCGCAACCCTGTCAACGATGGAAGTCTGGTCCGTCTATTGGCGGACGAGCCTGCGACGGCAGGCCTTAATGCGTTCATAGTGCAAATTCCCCCTTAGGGCCAAGAAATCCATCGTCCACTGCCCTCCGTGAACGACCACAGTGAACCTTTCGACCTGCGGACTGTCGAATAACTTTTACCATAACCGTTGGTTATGAGGGGTGTAACCGGCGGATAGCCAGGCTTCAGGGACGGAACGGAGAAAATAGCGGAGTAATTGATTCCTTGCCAGGAGCACGGAAGGTGTACCTCCGGTGGCCCTCCGTGTCCCATCCGGATGACGCCCCGAGGCCGCCTCCCGGCCGAGGCGGGCACGGGCGGCGTGGCACCCGACGACGGGCCTGCCTCGCGGGCGGGCGGGGGGACTTAACGAATTGTCGCCGATTGCACCGTGACCACTGGGGAGGTGACCGACGGCCAGTTAGCATCAAAATACCGACCGAGAAGGAAGTAAGTGCGTTAATGATAATTCAACGCAAGGATGACCTGCCGGCGGTGCGCATCGACGGCGAGGTAGCGGCCCGCATCTTCGAGGGCAGCCGTCATGGCGACCTCAATTCGTCGGCATTCATCGTTGATGCCGCACCGGGACAAGGACCACGGCGCCACGTGCATCCCTATGACGAGATTTTCGTGCTCGTACGCGGCACCGTGCTGCTGGAAGCGGACGGAGAACTGCACGAACTCACTCCGGAGGAGATTTGCGTGGTACCGGCCGGTATCGCGCATACCTTCACGGTAACCGGCTCCGACCGCGCCCAGCTCGTCAACATCCACGCGGCCGGACACGTCGTAACAGAATGGGCGGGCGAGCAGCCGACCGGAACTTCCTACGAATACGGGCACCAGCATTAGCCGACTGACGAGCAAGGAGTAGACCCACATGGAACTGGACTTGACGGGCAAGGTTGCAGTGGTCACCGGCGCCGGCCGGGGTATCGGCCTGGCCATCAGCAAGGCGCTCGCTGCCGAGGGTGTGAAGGTGGTGGGCGCCGGCCGCACGATCAGCCCGGCGCTGAAGGAGATCACCCCGTACACCTTCACCGTGGACCTGTCCGAGCGGGACGGCTCCGCGCGGCTGGTCGACTATGCGCTCGGCGAGCTGGGCGGCATCGACATCCTGGTGAACAACGTCGGCGCGCCGGACACCCGGACCACCGGTTTCCTGGCCATCGACGACGAGGGCTGGCTGAAGTCCTTCGACACCAACCTGTTCATCGCGGTGCGTACCAGCCGGGCCGCGCTGCCCAGCCTGATCGAACGGCGCGGGTCCATCGTGAACATCGGCAGCACCAACGGGCGACTGCCGCTGCCGGTGGTTATCGACTACTCGGCGGCCAAGGCCGCGCTGCTCAGCTTCAGCAAGAGCCTGGCCGAAGAGTACGGACCGGCCGGGGTACGGGTGAACACCGTGTCGGCCGGCCCGGTGATGACCGACGCATGGACGGCGGACGGTGGCATCGCCGACTCGCTGGCTGGCCAGGCCGGCGTGACCAAGGACGAGATCCTGGCGCAGGTGCCCAGCATGCTCGGCCTGTCCACCGGCGCGCCCACCACGGCCGAGGAGATCGCCGCCGTGGTGACCCTGGTCGCCTCGCGCAAGGCGCCGAACATCAACGGCTCGGAATTCATCATCGACGGCGGCCTGCTCAAGACCGCCTGAAAAGGATGCGGCGTGCCGGATCCTATCGGCACAACCGCGCGCTGACGAGCGGCATTTCCCCGCGGCCTCCCCGGGCCGCGGCCACCCGCCGGCCGCCGGCGGCGCCACGGCTCCACGCACCGCGGCAGTGACGAGGCGGCGGTCGCCACCACGGCACTGAGCGGCGGGCGGGCCTCGCGGTCTGCGGCGCGTTCCGACGCGTCGGGGCGATGCCCGTCCGCCGGCCTGGCCGCCGGGCCGGCCGCTGGACACCCTGGTGAACGACGCCGACTGCTTCCGGGCTTCGGCGTCGTCGTGTGACGTCCGGTCGGTGAACCTCCCGAGCCCCATTGGCGCGATGAGAGAGGATACACATGGCTATTCCGGCTACCACGGTCCCGAACGTGAGAGAACGGCCGACTTCCCGATGGCGACGGGAATACTGGGTCCTGCTGATGGCTATTTACTGCATCGGCTTCGCCGTGTACGGCTCTTACGTGTACATGACGTTGAACCCGGACAAGTCCCGTGCGGGCCTGCGCCCCGACCTGATGTGGTTGCAGTACCCGATCCTTCTGATTCACATATTCTGCGGCGCGGTGGCCGAGTTGCTGGCCTGGGCACAGGTCTGGCCGTGGCTCCGGGAAACCCATCCGAAGGTGCACCGGCGGCTGGGGTGGATCTATTTCCTCGCCGGAGTCTTCCCGTCGGGCATCGCTGCGTTCGGCGTCGCCGTGCTGACCAGGCAGGGCCAGGGTGTACGGGCCGTGCTGTTCACCGAGGCGGTCCTGTGGATGATCATATCGGTTAGCGGTCTGCGCTCCGCGATGCGCAAGGAATACGAAGTGCATCGCAGATGGATGCTGCGCAGTGTGGCCCTGACCACCGCCACCATCGACACCCGGATCATCTATCCGCTGTTCATCGCGGTCACCAACTGGCTGCTACCGGACACCTATGGCGGCCAGACCCGACTGGTGCAGAACGAGGCGTCCGCCACCGCGCTGTGGCTCCCGATCGTGTTGCACCTGCTCTTCGTCGAGTGGTACCTGCTGCGGCCGCGGCGGCGGCGCCGCCCGGCCCGGGCTTCCTGACCCGCGACAACAGGACTCGCCGATCAGCAAGGTGCCGGTCGGGCAGCGGGGTTTGGCCGCGCTGCCCGACCCGTGCGGATGTGCGCAGACGTATGACGTACGCGGCCGTTGCCTGCTGACGCGGCGTAAGAGGCGGGCGGGCGCGGGTCATCGACGGCGGTCGCGTTCCGCGCACTCCGGGAAGCACGATGCCACGCGGGCCCGGAACGGCCTGCGGCACCACCCTCTGCCGGGTTCGCCACGGCCGCGGCGAGGCCGGCGAGCAGGCCCGCCAGGCGACACCGGCTCCACCACAGCCCGGCCGTATCGGACCACGAGGCAGACCCGGACCCGACAGCCCCCTACCCGCGCGTCAGGGCAGTCGCCTTCCGGCACCACCTCCGACGACGGCACCCACGCGTGTGCCAGCCTGCTCCGCCCGTTATGTTTTTCGCGGGCTTGCAAGAAGGCCGCTGGCCTCCGGGCCCGGCATGACCGGTCCCCCTGTCGAACGGATGACCCGGAAGGTGGTGTCGCCGGGCCCGAAGGGTGCCGTCGGCAGGAGCACACACCACGGCCACCGGATCAACGAGCTGCCGGAGGCCCACCCTCTCGGGCACCTCGATCTACGGCGAACACGCACCCAGAGGCGGCAACCGGCAGCTCACACGCGCGATGTTCCTCCCCGCCCCAGCGTCGGCATGGGCCGTCGAGCGCGGAGCCGGAGCCTCGCCACCACAAGGGGACCAAAGGTAAGGTGAGAACGCCCTGGCGACCTGCCCCCGCACGGTACAGCGCGCGACCGGACCTGGCTGGGGACCGTCCCAAGCGCTCGCACCCCGCGCGCCTGGACTCCGGTGGCACTGGGCTCAGGGCTCAGGGCGATCTCGGACGCCGGCTGACCGCGTGTCGTCCCGTCCCCACGGGCGGCACCACCGCGACTGAGCGGGGGCCCGCACCCCGCCACGGCTGGACCAGCGCCCTGTCGGCGAGGACCGTCCCGGCTCCGCACCAGTGCACCCTCAAAGCACGATGTCGTCGCTCCGGGTGATGTCCGCCCGGAGCGACGGCAGACGCGGATCGGTGACCGGGCCGACGCGGGTGTCAGCCGAACAGCAAGGCGGCCCATTCGTCGAGGAGGTCCTCGGCGTCGGCTGCGCTGTGGCCCTCCGCCCACATACGGGTGGTCGGCTGGTCGGGGTCGGGCAGGATGAGGATCCAGCGGCCGTTGTGATCGATGAGCCTGATGCCGCCGTGCGACTCGATCTTCAGGTCCCGGCGGGCGGCTATCTCGACAGCTCGGCGCATCATGGCGCCCATGGTGTGCCAAGGGGTGGGCTGCACGCGTCTGCCGACGTGGATGGCCGGGATGCGGGCTTCGACCTTGCTCAGAGGGCTGTCGCTGCGGGCCAGAAGTCCCATCAGCCGGACGAGCGCGGCGAGCGCGTCAAACCCGGGCGAGACCGCGGGGACGATGAATCCTCCGGCCCCGTCGGCCGCCCAGGCGGCCTGGGTGAGCTGCACCTCGGCGGAGAGCTCCGCGGGCAGGATCCCGGCGCGGTGCACCCGGCTGCCGCCCCGCACCGCGGCTTCCTCGGCCCAGCGGCTGACCGGGGCCGCCAGCACCAGGCTGTCCTGCAGCCCTTCGCCGACCATGAGGCTGAGGAAGGCGAGGAGGGCCCGGTGGTCGTCCATGACCTGTCCCCGCTCGTCGACGAGGGAGAGCCGCTCGGCCACGGGGTCGAACCTGACCCCGAACGAGGCCCGTGCGGAGGCGACCATCCTGCCGAGTTCCCTGAGACCCTCCGCCCGTTCCTGGCGGGTCTCGGTCGGCTTCGTCTCGTCCTGCCCGGAGTTGACGACCAGAGACTCGACGCCGAGCCGGCCGAAGAGCGTGGGCAGGACGATGCCGGCGCTTCCGTGCGCCGCGTCCACCACGATCTTCATGCCGGACCCGGCGATGCCGGTGGTGTCGATGGCGCTGAGCAGCGAGTCGGTGTAGGTCTCCAGGACCCGGGGCGGCAGGCTGAGGGCACCGATCTCGCCGGGGAACGCCCGGCGGTACTCTTGGCGGGCATAGAGGCGGTCGAGTTTGCGCTGGGCGGCGGGGGTGAGGTCGGCGCCGGTGGCGTCCAGCAGGAGGATGTCGACGCTCTCCCGGGCGTCGGCGGTGGTGCGCACGAAGATACCGGCGCCGTTGCCACGGGCCGTGTAGTGGCGGGCCACGGGGAGCGGGACGTTCTCGAGGTGACGGACGTTGACGGCACTGGACTGCAGGGCCGAGATCAGCGCGAGCTGGAGTGCCTGAGCGCCGCGGGAATGGTCCCGGGCGACGGTGACCGCGGCGTCCTTGCTCAGCGAGGTGGCGAAGGCGGATGCCACCCGGACCGCGATCTCGGGGGTGACCTCGATGTTGAGCAGCCCGGAGACGCCCTTGCTGCCGAAGCGCTGAGTGTGGGCCCGCGGCTCCCAGATGAGGGAGTCGTTGACCAGACTGCCGGGTTCTATGGTCTTCGACTGGTAGATGCGCACCTGTTCGGCGATGACCGCCTCGGCGCCGATGAGGCAGGACTCCCCGGTGACGGCGCCGTCGTTGAGCCGCGCGGATCGCATGATCTCGGTCTTCTTACCGATGACGCAACCGCGCAGGTCGGCGGCGGGTCCGACGTACACGTCCTCGTGGAGGACGGCGCGGTTCAGCCGTGCGCCTTCGCGGACGACGGTGTTGGCACCGATCACGGTGTAGGGCTGGAGCGTCGCGGACGCTTCCACTTTGACGTTGGGTCCGATGCACAGCGGACCTTCCAGGCGGGCGTCGGCGGAGACGTCGGCGCCGTCGCCGATCCATACGCCGGGGGAGAGTTCGAAGCCGTCGATGTCGACGCGTGCGCGGCCGTCGAGGACGTCGGTCTGTGCCTTGGCGTAGCTCTCCAGGGTGCCGATGTCCTCCCAGTAGCCGTCGGCGACATAGCCGTAGATCGGGCGGCCCTCCTCCAGGAGACGGGGGAAGACGTCGGTGGACCAGTCGGTGGCGGTGCCGGCCTCGATGTATTCGAGGACCTCGGGTTCCATCACGTAGATGCCGGTGTTGACGGTGTCGGAGAAGACCTGTCCCCAGGTGGGCTTCTCCAGGAAGCGTTCGACCCTGCCGTCGTCGTCGGTGATGGTGATACCGAACTCGAGGGGGTTGGGGACCCGGGTCAGGCAGACGGTGACCAGGGCGCCCTTGTCCTTGTGGAAGCGGATCAGCTCACCGAGGTCGAAGTCGGTGAGCGCGTCGCCGGAGATGACCAGGAAGGTGTCGTCCTGCAAGGCGATCTCGGCGTTCTTGACGCTGCCCGCCGTGCCCAGCGGACGTTCCTCGTGCGCGTAGGTGAGTTCCATGCCCAGCTCGTCCCCGGTACCGAAGCGGTTGCGGACGAGCTGGGCGAGGAACTGGACGGTGACCACCGTTTCGCGCAAGCCGTGTTTGCGTAGTAGGCGCAGCACGTGCTCCATGATCGGCCGGTTGGCGACCGGGAGCAGCGGCTTGGGGAGGTTCGCGGTGAGCGGGCGCAGGCGGGTGCCCTCGCCCCCTGCCATGACGACGGCCTTCACGGGTCGGTGGCTCCTTGTCAGGACGACAGGTAGGTGGTCTCGGCGAGGCCGAACGCGGCGCCGGCGAGGATCGGGTCAAAGTACTCGCGGTAGCGGCGGATCAGGCCGACTTCGGTGAAGGTGAAGGTGCAGATGTAGCTGTTGCGGTAGACGCTCCCGTCCTTCTTGACCAGGTGGCCGTCGAAACGGGCGATGGCGGTGTCCCCGTCGACCCACAGGTCCAGCAGCGGGAAACTCAGCGTCTCGAACATGTCGGGCATCGACTTCCAGCGCTCGTGGACCGCGTCGCGGCCGGCGAGGTGGGGCGGGAACATCTCGGTGCCGTAGGGGTAGAACTGCTCGCCGGCGGGATCCCAGAGGCGGATCCAGGAATCGATGTCCTTGCGTTCCAGGCACGCCAAGAAGTCGCGGACGGCGGCGGTGATCCGTTCCCTGAAGGGAACGCCCATGGTCTTCCTCCTGAGTGTCCGGGGTCAGGCGAGGCGGCTGCGGAGCGCTTCGGTGACCCGGTGGCCGGTACCGAAGACCTCGGTGGCGAGGTCCAGCGGGGTCTTGCCGTCGTGGCCCACCAGGTGCAGGTCGGCGCCGGCCTCCAGAACGGCCAGCGAGCACTCCTCGTAGCCGTGCCACAGCGCGTCGTGGAGGGGGGTGTAGCCGTTGGTGGCGCCCTGGAAGTCCAGGTCCACGCCGGGCCAGGAGGCGATGATGCGGGTGGACTCCACGTGGCCGTTGTAGACGGCCTTGTGGAGCGGCACGGCACCGAAGGTCGGCTCCGTCGCATTCACGTCGGCACCGGCCTCGAGGAGGATCCGGACTATCTCGGTGTGCCCGTCCCGGGCGGCGACCAGCAGCGGGGTGTGTGCGTCGTTGAAGCCGTTGACGATCGGGAATCGCTCGTCGACCTCGGCACCGGCGGCGAGCAGGCGGCGCACCTCGGCGGCGTCCCCGGCGGTCACCGCGGCCATCAGCTTCTGCGAGGCGGCCTTGGCGGCGTCGGACTCCTGGCGCTCGCGCAGGTACTTCTCCGCCAGCAGCAGGTCCTCCTTGCCGGACTCGTTGACGTTGAGCTCGTACTCGAAGTGCTGCTGGAGGGAGAAGCCGTAGTGGGTGCTGAGGTTGAGACCGGCACCGCGGTCGACCAGGTACTTGGCGATCTCCGGGTACTTGAACCACACCGCGTCCATGACGGGCGTGTGCCCGGTGGTGGGCGCCACCGCGTCGATGAAGGCGCCGGCCTCGACGAGCGCCTGCACGACCGGGAGGCTGCCGCCCTGGCACGCCTTGTGCAGCGCGGTGGCGCCGGCTCCGCTGTCGGCGGCGTAGACGTCGGCGCCGGCGTCCAGCAGCAGGCGGACCATGGGCAGGTCGGCGCGGCCGGCGGCGGTCATGAGCAGGGTCAGACCGCTGGCGGGGTCACGGTGGTCGACGTCGCCGCCGAAGCGCAGCAGCTCGGCGGCCAGCTCGCGGTCGCCCGCGGCGACGGCTGCGGCGAGGCGCTCCTCGCGATCCTTGGTGAACGCCGCGACCTCGCCGTTGGGGTCGAAGTACACCTTCCAGGAGACGATGTGCTCGTCGTCGCCGACGACGAGCACATGGGCGTCCTCGATCTCGAACGGTTCACCGGTACGGGTGTGCCGGGCCTTGGTGTAGATGACGGCGACGGCGGTGTCCCCCTGGGCGCGCAGGTCGCGCAGCTCGTATTCGAGGACCTCGGTGGTCTCACCGCGGACGGCGAACGCCTCACGGACGGCGTCCCGGCCGCGGTGGCGGCCCAGGTAGGGGATGACGGCGTTCCACTGGTCCTGGGGCAGGGTGAAATCGATGTCGGGAGAGAGCAGGGACAGGGCGCCGTCGAGGTCACCCTGTTCCAGGGCGGTGAAGTAGTCCCGGACGACCCTGTGCGTTGTCTGTGTGTCGGTCATGGCGCACCCTTCGGTGAAGTCGAGCCGTGTGCGTCTGGCTGGTCGGGCGGCTGAAGGACAAGGCCGTGCCGGGGGCCGGGTCGCCGATCAGCCGGATCTGCTCGGTGGTCAGCGGAGCGGGGCGACTCCCGCGCGGGCCTCTTCCCCGATTCCGGTGACGTGTCCGTCCGTCCCGCCGGGCGTGCGTCCGGCATCCGGGCGGGTGTGCCGGAGGCCGTGCGCCAAGGAGACGACGTCACCGGGGTCCGGCCACGGGGAGGCGTTCCCCGAAGGGGAGTTCGCCCCGGCCGGACAGCCGGCGGAAGGCCTCGTGGAGTTCCGGTGGCAGGCACGGTGGCGGGCCGCCGCCGGTCCGGCCGCCCCCGGGAGCGGCCGGAGAACGTCCTCCCGCGCGCCGGCACAGCTCACCGCGGCTCCTCGGCGCCCGCGGGGGCGCACACCTGGAGTACCCGGTGGTCGATGTCGCGCCGCAGGTAGGTCATCCGCTCGGCCATGAAGTCGGTCACATAGGGCAGTGCCAGGTGGGTGTCGAGGTCGTCGCGGCTGCGCCAGACCTCGTAGAACACGAACTGGTCCGGGTCGTCGGACGCCCGGTGCACGCGATAGTCGAGGCATCCGGGTTCGCTGCGGGCGCGGCCGGCGAGGGCCAGAAGAGCATCCTGGAATTCCGCCGATTTCTCCGGACGGGCGCTGGCAAATCCCAGCACCGCTATCGGTACAGTCATCGCTGCTCTCCTCCTCGCATTGCCGGAACCGGCCTGGCCGCCCTTCGACATCGACGCTAAGGAGTGCCGACGCGGCGCGGCTAGGCCAGGTGGGACGGAAGCTGACAAGTCGTTAAGTCCGTGCTCCAGGCAATGCGGTAGCTGACGAAGTAGCCCTGAAATACCGCGCTCTTCTTGCGGCGATGAGGCACGCCAACTGAGCCTGCAAATGACACCGCGTCATACGGGTACGGCTCGGCCCGCCGATCGGCCCGACCGTTACGAAGCAGGAGTGACCGTGACACAGGATGGAGCAGGGTTCCGCACTGTGCGGGACGCCACGCTGGACCTCTTGCGCCAGCTGGGCCTGACCACGATCTTCAGCAACCCCAGCCACACCGAGATGAAGCTCTTCGACGAGTGGCCCGACGACTTCAAGTTCGTCACCGGCCTTCACGAGTCGAGCGTGGTCGGCATGGCAGACGGCTATGCGCAGGCCACCGGCAAGCCCTCGCTGGTGATCATCAACGGGGGTCCGGGCCTCGGCAACGCCATGGGCTCGGTCTACACCGCGGCCAGCGCGCACACCCCGATGGTCATCCTCGGCGGCCAGCAGGCTCGCAAGCTGCTGCTCGGCGAGCCCTTCCTCAACGCCACGGAGGCGCCTTCGCTGCCGCGGCCGTACATCAAGTGGTCCGGTGAGCCGGCCCGCCCGCAGGACATCCCGGCACTGATCGAGAAGGCCTACCACATCGCGGCGCAGGCCCCGGCCGGCCCGGTGTTCGTGGCGGTGCCCGAGGACGACTGGGTGCGCCCGGCGAGCCCGACGCCGCTGAAGCCGCGCACGGTGCGCAGCGCCGTCGTCCCCGACCCCGCGGTGATCTCGGAGATCGCCGAGGCCCTGAACGGCGCCGAGCGGCCGGCCCTCGTCGCCGGTCCCGGCGTGGAGATCGGCGGTGCGCGCACGGAGCTGGTGCGGCTGGCGGAGCGGCTGAACGCCACGGTGTACGGCAGCCCGGTGTGGCCGCGCGGCAGCTTCCCGGAGACCCACCCGCTGTTTGGCGGGGTGCTGGCCCCGCTGCCGGAGCTGATCAACCAGCGCCTGGCGGAGCACGACGTGGTGGTCGTGCTGGGCAGCCCGACGTTCACGCTGTTTACCACCGCGGACCTGTTCTCCACCGCCCCGGCGCAGCTCGACCAGAGCGACCAACCGCGGCTGCCGGAGGGCACCAGGGTCATCCACGTCACCGACGACCCGGAGGCCGCCGCGTGGTCGCTGGCGGACAGCGCGGTAGTCTGCCCACCGGCGCAGGCGGTGCGGGACCTGGTTCCGCTGACCGTGCAGCGCGAGCGTGCGGCGGCGCCCGCGGTGCAGCGGGCGGAGGTGGCGGTGCCCGAGCCGTCGACGCCTCTGTCGCAGGCCTACCTGTTCCACCAACTGGCCCAGGTCCTGCCCGAGGACGCGCAGGTGTTCGAGGAGCTGCCGATCGCCCGTGCCGACTTCCACGAACAGCTGCCGCTCGGCCCGCAGAACGGCTACTTCGCCACGGCCAGCGGTGCTCTGGGCTTCCCGTTCGCCGGCGGCGTCGGCTACGCGGTGGCCAGGCCGGACCAGCGGGTCGTGGTCGTCACCGGTGAGGGCTCGGCGCAGTACACGTTGCACGCGCTGTGGACCGCGGCGCGCTACAACCTGCCGGTCACCTTCGTCATCCCGAACAACTCGGGATACCTGTCGCTGAAGTACTACCTGGACGAGGCGGGGCAGAACGCCTGGCAGGAGGGCTGGGACCTGAGCGGCGTCGACATGGCCCAGCTGGCGCGCGGCTTCGGCTGCCCCGCCGAGCGGATCGAGACGCCGGAACAGCTGCAGGCGGCCCTGAAGACCGCGATGTCCACGGAGGGGCCCATGCTGCTGGACGTCGTGGTGGCAGACCCCGGCCTGTTCCGTCTGTAGTGGCCGCGCCGGGAGGAAAAGACATGGCACAGTTGCAGGGCAGAGCGGCGCTGGTCACCGGCGCCTCTCGGGGGATCGGCCGGGCCATCGCCACCCGGCTGGCGGCCGACGGGGCGCGGGTGGCGGTTCACTACAACGGCAGCGCGGACGCCGCGAACGAGGTGGTGGACACCATCCGGCGCGACGGGGGGCAGGCGGTCACGGTGCGGGCGGACCTGTCCGCCGGCGACGGCGTCGAGCAGCTGGTGTCCCAGCTGTTGCCGTGGCTCGGCGGCGGGCAGCTGGACGTGCTGGTCAACAACGCGGCGCTGTTCGGCGGCACGCTGGAGGAGGCGGACGGCGCCGAGTTCGACCGGATGTTCGCGGTGAACGTCCGCGCGCCGTTCTTCCTCGTGCAGCGGCTGCTGCCGGTGCTGGGCAAGGGGTCACGGGTCGTCAACATCTCCTCCGGGGTGACCTGGATGGCGGTCCCCCACGTCGTCTACTCGATGACCAAGGGCGCGATCGACGTCATGACCCGGACGCTTGCGAAGAACCTGGGCCCTCAGGGCATCACGGTCAACTCGGTCTCCCCCGGCATCACCAGCACGGACATGAACTCGTGGCTGGATGTGGACGCCGAGGCCACCGCCGCGACCATCGCGATGACCGCGCTGGGTCGGATCGGGGCGCCCGCGGACATCGCCGACGCGGTGGCGTTCTTCGCCTCGGACGACGCGCGCTGGATCACCGGGCAGCGTATCGACGTCGCCGGCGGGCTGTTCCTCGGCCCGTGACGGGTGTCAGGGCCGTCGCCGCGCACCGCGCGGCGGCGGCCCCCGTCGTGTCCGGAACCTGACGAAGTAGGCGCGATTTCGCTCCGGACGCGGCCCCGGCCGCGCGGCGGGCCGCGCTCGCTGTCAGAGTGGGGAGCCGTCGTGAAACGGGAAACGATGGATGTGCGGACGCAGACCCTACGGTACTTCCTGGCCGTCGCCGAGGAGATGAGCTTCAGCGCCGCCGCGGAGCGGCTCGGCGTCTCGCAGCCCGCTGTCAGCCGGCAGGTGCGGCTACTGGAGGAGCAGATCGGCGCGCCACTGTTCGCCAGGAACACACGGGACGTGTGCCTGACGGCCGCGGGCGGGGCACTGCTGGATCCGGCCCGGCAGATGCTGCTGCTGTGGGAGAACGCCACCCGGCTGGCCCGTACCTCTTCCGCCCTGAGCGGCAACCGGCTGCGGGTGGGCTGCCCGCCGCTCGGCATGGGCGACCTGGTGGTCAAGGCCGTGGAGGCCTTCGGCCGGCGGTACGCCTCGGTGGTGCTGGAGCCGGTCGCCTACCGTGCCGCCCACGGCACCGTCGACCTGCGTCAGGGGCACGCCGACGTGGCTTTCCTGTGGTTGCCTGCCGACACCACCGGCTTGACCGTGGCGGTGGTCGCCGAAGAACCGCGGATGCTGGGCGTCGCCGTGGCGCATCCGCTGGCCAGCCGGAGCCGGGTGGACGTGGCGGACTTGGAGGCGGACGCCGGGCGGGCGGGGGGACCGGTCCGCCCGGAGGGCGACCGGCTGTGGGCCGCGCCCGCGGACAACGTCGAGGAACTCCTGGAGAACGTGGCCTCGGGCGGCGGTGTGTGCGTGCTGCCGGAGTCGGTGGCGCGGCTGTACCAGCGCCCGGACCTGTGCTGGCGGCCGCTGGCAGGGGCACCGCCGCAGCGCGTCGGGCTGGCGTGGCCCGACGAGAACCCGCATTCCTTGGTCGGCGACTTCGCCGACCTGGTCCTTCACCTCGGCGCTCTGGCACCCTCCCTGACCGACCGCCGGCGGCCGTTCGTCTGAGCCCTCCGCGGCTCGCCTTTCCGCTGCGCCCGGTGCGCGAAGTCCCTGGCATCGGGCACGGCTCACCGAAACCGGGCCTCGATCACGTGCTGCGGCCGGGCCACACCGCCGCGGGGGAAGCGGGCCGGTACGCGGATCCGCCACCGGCTCCCGCCCGACGTGCCCCGCCGAGCTCTCGCTTCGGTCCGGGCCGGACGGCCGTCATGAACGCCGCCGCGTCGCGCGGATGGTGTGCGCGCCCGGTGGCCACCGGGCGCGGCGGCGAAAGGCGGCGAGGAGACGGCGGACGAACTCGGCGGTCTCAGCGCCACGGAATGCCCCCGTCCGGACCAGGGCCGGCAGGCGTGAGCCAGGAGCCGCGAGCCGGAGACGGCCGGCCCTCGGTCTTGGCGTCGATGCGTTCACACCGGTGGTCACGCGACGGCGGACACGTGGTCACGGACCGGCGTGAGGTGCGGATACGACCCGCCCTGGGCCCGGACCGGCCCGGCAGGCCTGGCTTGCAGACCTGGAGGGGGGCGTCCACGTAGCCGCCACCGCCGCCCGAGCCGCCCGCCGCTCCGGCCGACGACCCGTGGGCGACCGGCGATCCAGGCCTCCACGGGACAAGGGCGCCGAAGACGAGGCCGCGGACGGCTCGCCGGCCGAAGCCCTTCGGTTCGTTCTCACGCCCCCGTCCCACGGATCCCGCGGAGGGGCAGCGACCGCCGGCCCGGTCCGGGACAGGCCGTGCGCCCATGACACCCGGCCCGGTTCCCCCGTTATGTTTTCCGCGGTCCTGCAAGAGGACCGCTGGCCTCCGGGCCCGGCATGACTGTTCCCCCCTGTCGAACGGATGACCTGGGGGTGGTGTCACCGGGCCTGGGAGGCGCCGTTGGAGACGCTGATGAGAGGTCCGACCACCGCCTGGCCTGGCGCAATGCCCGGCCGCTTGCCGGCGGCAGGTCTGCATAACGTGGATGCGCGCATACGACGCCAACGCCCCGGCCAGCACCGCACGAACACTGCTCGGGAGAATGGGTTGGACGACGACGACGTGGGCGTCTTCCTCGGCCTGGACGTGGGCAAGAGCGCCCATCACGGGCACGGGCTGACCCCGGCCGGGAAGAAGGTCTTCGACAAGCAGCTGCCCAACAGCGAGCCGAAGCTGCGGGCCGTCTTCGACAAGCTGGCCGCCAAGTTCGGCACCGTGCTGGTGATCGTAGACCGCCCCGCCTCGATCGGAGCCCTGCCCCTGACGGTCGCCCGGGATGCCGGCTGCAAGTCGCCTACCTGCCTGGCTTGTCCATGCGGCTGATCGCCTATCTCTACCCGAGCGAGGCGAAGACCGACGCGAAGGATGCCGCGGTGATCGCGGACGCCGCCCGCGCGCTGCCGCACACCCTGCGCTCGCTTGAGCTGACCGACGAGATCACCGCCGAGCTGACCGTGCTGGTGGGCTTCGATCAGGACCTCGCGGCCGAGGCGACCCGCACCTCGAACCGGATACGCGGCCTGCTCACCCAGTTCCACCCCAGCCTGGAACGCGTCCTCGGCCCGCGCCTGGACCACCCCGCGGTGTCCTGGCTGCTGGAACGCTACGGATCCCCGGCCGCCCTGCGCAAAGCCGGACGTCGCAGGCTGGTCGAGGTGATCCGGCCCAAGGCACCGCGCATGGCCCAGCGGCTGATCGACGAGGTCTTCGACGCGCTCGACGAGCAGACCGTCGTGGTCCCAGGCACCGGCACCCTCGACCTCGTCATCCCGTCCCTGACCCGTTCGCTCGCGGCCGTCCACGAACAGCGACGAGCCCTGGAAGCACAGATCGGAAGCTGCAGGAGGCTCACCCTCTTTCCGCGGTCCTGACCTCGATTCCGGGGGTCGCGGTCAGGACCGCCGCCACGCTGCTGGTCACCGTCGGCGACGGCACCAGCTTCCCCACCGCCGCCCACCTGGCCTCCTACGCCGGCCTCGCCCCGACGACCAAGTCATCGGGGACCTCGATCCACGGCGAACACGCACCCCGCGGCGGCAACCGGCAACTGAAACGCGCGATGTTCCTGTCGGCGTTCGCCGCGCTGCACGATCCCGCCTCCCGCGCCTACTACGACCGATACCGGGCCCGCGGCAAGACCCACACCCAGGCACATCTCCGCCTGGCCCGCCAACGGATCAACGTACTGTTCGCGATGCTCCGCGACGGCACCTTCTACGAACCCAGAACCCCACGCCTCGCTTAACGAAAGACATAGAGGCACCCCCCGCACCCGCGCGGCCGAGCCGACCGGTCCGCCACCAGGTCCGGGTACGCGGCGGAGCCATCGGCCCGCCACCGGCTCGGGCCGGCCGCTTCAGCTGACGCCATCCGCCCTCGACGCGCGGTACGCGGGCAGAAGACGGCCGGACGGCGTCCTCTGCACAGGTCGGCCCGGGCTTCCGCGCGCACCTCGCCCTCGGGGCCCGAAGGCCCTCCGCGCGCAAAAGGCAAGCAGAAAAGCACGTTGTTGCAGGCAGATTCGTAAACGTCACGATGTCGCTACCGAGAAACGACGTAGTCCCACGGCCCTCTGGCGTCGCCGTTCTTCCGCTCGCCATTATGAAGGCGCCACCGGACCACGGAATACCGGATGCCCGCAGATGAGGAAACGGAGGAAAAATGGCCGCCCCGGATGCCGTTCCCGCGCCGCGAGATCGGTTGGACAACCTTGGGATCTCCGAATTCTGCAAGGCGATTTTCTCCTCCTTCGCCAGGGCTGACCAGCGCCGCTGGGGCGAACTGTACGTCCGGGGCCTGCTGCATGTCGACGGACGCAAGACCATCCGTCGGATCGCCGAACTCAGCGACGGGCGTGACCCCATCCAGTCCCTGCAGCAGTTCGTGAACCAGAGCCCCTGGGCCTGGGCGCCGGTGCGGCAGGAACTCGCCGCGCTGGTGTACCGCGAACTGGCACCGCGGGCCTGGCTGGTGCGCGACGTCGCGTTCGCCAAGAACGGCACCGGCTCGGTCGGCGTGGACCGCCAGTTCGCTCCCTCCGAGGGCCGGGTCCTCAATTGCCAGAGCGCCCTTGCCGTGGAAGTCGCCGGCGACCTGGGCAGCATCCCGGTTAACTGGCGCCTGATGCTCACCAGCAAGTGGGACGAGGGCCCGCTGCGCACCAAGGCGAACGTGCCCTCCGGCGAGCGGTCGCAGCCCCGTCGCCGGCACCTGCTGGACGCGGTGGACGAGATGATGGGCGACTGGAGGCTGCGCCCCCTCCCGGTGGTCGCCCACGTCCACGACCGTACGGACGTTGCGGCGGTCGTCCGCGGACTGGAGAGCCGCGGTCTGGCGTACCTGCTGCGGGTGCCAGCCGGCACGCCGCTGCGCTCGGGAGCCCGGCCGAACGGTCCGCAGACGCTCGCGGACCTCGTCGGACTGGTCCCCGAGGGCGACCGGACGCGGCTGCTTCTGGGCGCCGAGCGGCGCGGCGGCTGCAAGCAGGACTTCTACACGATGACCGCGCTGCCCCGCAGCACCGGATTCGGGGAGCCGTTTCGCGACGGGCTGCCGCTGCTGCACCGCCGGGTGCTGCACCGGGTCGGCCCCGAACCGGCCCGCGCCGAGTACTGGGTGACCAACCTCGGCACCTCCGGGATGCACGAGCCGCTGGCGCTCCTGCGGATGGCGGGCCGGCACGCCGACAGCGCTCCCGTCCTGGCCAGGCGCGTCGGGCTGCAGCACTTCGAAGGCCGCTCGTTCCGCGGCTGGCACCACCACGTGACCCTCGCCTCCGCGGCCCAGGCCGCGCTGCTGCTGAGCCAGGCCCTTCACGACCGCGCCCTCATGCGTTCGACCGCATGAGACCCTCGGCGCCCCGCTCTTTCGTACAGACCCAACGACCGTTTCTGCCAAGGGAATTCAGATGCTTTTCTACGTGCAGATGAAGTGGAACCACGAGGGCCGGATCTCCCTCGACGAGCTGTGGGAGATCGAGGCCGAGGAGGCCCAGCACGCGCAGGAGACCATCGACTCCGGTTTCTGCGTCGGCATTTGGAAGGTGGCGGCGCAGAAGCGCGTGATCGCCATCATCGACTCGCCCGACGCCGAGGAACTCGACCGCACCGCCCTCGGACGGCTGCCGATGCGCGAGTACCTCGAATTCGAGGAGGTCTGGCCGCTGCGCGACTACCTCGGCTTCGCGTCGGACGTGGTCAAGCGCTACCAGGTCTGACTGGACGTCAGCCACCGCACCGCCCTACACCGACGGGAGTATCCATGATCCACCAGCTCATCTTCGCCTCGCCCAAGCCGGGCATGACGGAGCGGGAGTTCCAGGACTACTGGCTGGGCGTGCACGCCGTCCAGTACGCCAGCAGGATCCCGCAGATCCGCAAGTACGCGATCGACACCCGCATCCCGTCTTTTCTGGACGGCGAGGGCGAGCCGCTGTGGAGCGGCGTCGCCGAGATCTGGCTGGCCAACGAGCAGGAGCAGCTGGCCTCGCTGCAGACGGACGAGTTCCTGAACGGTGCCCGCCTGGACGAGCCCAAGTGGGCCGCCTTCTGGCGCACCGTGGTCCTCGACACTGACGCGCATGTCGTCAAGGAGCCGCCGCGGCACGAGGGCACCGGCAGCGGGGTCAAGCTGCTGCGTCTAGTCAAGCGGGCCGAGGGCCTTCCGCTCGACACCTTCCGCGAGCGCAGCCTGGGCGGCTACGCCTCCCGTCTGGCGCAGGTGCCGGGCCTGCGCGGCTACCTGCAGAACCACACCCGGGACGGCTACTACGCGCTGGGCGAGGCCATGCTCGACGCCGTCCACCTGATGTGGTTCGACGACGAGCAGGCGCTGGCCGCGGCGCTGGAGTCCGACGAGTTCAAGCACGCCGAGGAGGAGCTGGCCGGGCTGATCGAGCCCCGGTACGACCACCGGCTGGTCACCCGCGAGCATTGGATCATCGGTCCGGACGCCCGCTGAACTCCCGGCGCCGGGGACGAACGAGGGGGTGGTCCCCGGCGCCGGGCCGCGGATCCGTCCCGGGAAGGGCAGTTGATGAACAGGATCGTGGTCGAGGACGTGACCCCGGTGGTGGGAGAGGGACTTCCGGGCAAGGCGGCGGTCGGCGAGGCGGTCCCCGTCAGCGCCGCCGTCTGGCGGGAGGGACACGACGCGGTGGGCGCGACCCTGGTGTGGCAGGGGCCGGACGACCCGGCGCCGCGGCACACTGCGATGAGCCGCTCGCACGACGACGTGGACCGGTGGCACGCGCTGCTGGTGCCCGACCATCCGGGCTTGTGGCGTTTCCGCGTCGACGGCTGGGACGATCCCTGGGCCACCTGGTGCCACGGCGTACGGGTGAAGGCCGAGGCCGGCGTCAATCCCGGGCTGCTCGCCGTCGACCTGGAAGACGGCGCACGCCTGCTCGATGAGGCGGCCGACGCGGCCACGGCCGACGAACGGCTGCTGCTGCGGGACGCGGCGGACGCCCTGCGCCGGGACGGCGCGCTGATCGACGAGCGCGTCGGGCCCGCCCTGTCCGAGCCGGTCCTGCGGCTGATGGCCGAGCGGCCGGTGAAGCGCCTTCGGTCGCCGGGGCGCACGTACGAGCTGTGGGTGGACCGCGAGCGGGCCCTGTCCGGTGCCTGGTACGAGTTCTTCCCGCGCTCCACGGGCGGCCGCGACGCCGCCGGCACCCCGCTGCACGGGACCTTCGCGACCGCGGCGGCCGAGCTCGAACGCGTCGGCGCGATGGGCTTCGACGTGGTGTACCTGCCGCCGGTCCATCCCATCGGCCGGACCAACCGCAAGGGCCGCAACAACTCGGTCGTGGCTCGGCCCGGCGATCCCGGCTCGCCCTGGGCGATCGGCTCGGCGGACGGAGGCCACGACGCGGTCCACCCCGAGCTGGGCACACTCGACGACTTCGACGCCTTCGTCGCCCGCGCCCGGGAACTCGGCCTGGAGGTCGCCCTCGACCTGGCACTGCAGTGCTCACCCGACCATCCCTGGGTGGCCGAGCACCCGGAGTGGTTCACACACAAGTCCGACGGCTCGATCGCCTACGCGGAGAACCCTCCCAAGCGGTACGAGGACATCTACCCGCTCAACTTCGACAACGACCGCGAGGGCCTGTACGCCGAGGTGCTACGCGTGGTCCTGCACTGGGTACGGCAAGGGGTGCGGATCTTCCGGGTCGACAATCCGCACACGAAGCCGCCGGACTTCTGGCAGTGGCTCATCGGCGAGGTGAAACGGTCCTTCCCGGACGTGCTATTCCTGGCCGAGGCGTTCACCAGGCCTGCCCGGCTGTACGGCCTGGCCCGGCTGGGCTTCACCCAGTCCTACACCTACTTCACCTGGCGGGAGACCAAGGCCGAGATCGAGGCCTTCGGTAGCGAACTGGTCGCGCACGCTCACGAGTTCCGGCCCAACCTGTTCGTGACCACGCCCGACATCCTGCCGCGCTCGCTGCAGCGCGCACAGCCGGCGATGTTCGCCATTCGCGCCGCGCTGGCGGCCACCCTGGCACCGACCTGGGGCGTGTACGCGGGCTTCGAGCTCTACGAGTCCGAGCCGCTCGCCGAGGGCGGCGAGGAGTACCTGAACTCGGAGAAGTACGAACTGCGTCCCCGGGACTTCTGGGGGCCGCTGGACCAGGGCCGCTCGCTGCAGCCGTGGATCACCCGGCTGAACGAGATCCGCCGTGCCCACCCGGCGCTGCGGCAGCTGCGCGACCTGCACTTCCACCCGACCGACAACGACTCGCTGGTCGCGTTCTCCAAGCGCGACCAGGTCAGCGGAGATCTAGTCCTCGTCGTTGTCTCGCTGGACCCGGCGACCGCCCAGGAGGGAACGGTCGGCTGGGACTTCCACCGTCTCTGCCTGGAGTCCGGAACGTTCACGGTCCTCGACGAAGTGAGCGGAGACCTCTTCCACTGGACCGAGGAGACGTACGTGAAGATCGAACCGTTGCACCAGGTGGCCCACATCGCGGCCGTGGTGAAGGCATGAGCGCCCGCGAGCCGGTGCCCGCGGCCGGCGCCGGGCCGGCGCAGGGCGGCCCGGACTGGTTCAAGACGGCCATCTTCTACGAGGTCCTGGTGCGTGCCTTCCACGACTCGGACGGCAACGGCACGGGCGACCTCACGGGGCTGACCCAGCGCCTGGACTACCTGTCCTGGCTGGGCGTCGACTGCCTGTGGCTGCCGCCGTTCTACGCCTCGCCGCTGCGCGACGGCGGGTACGACATCAGCGACTTCCGGTCCGTGCTCCCGGAGTTCGGGACCATGGAGGAGTTCGTGCGGCTGCTGGACGAGGCGCACCGCCGTGGCATCCGGGTCGTGATCGACCTGGTGCTCAACCACACCTCCGACGAACACCCGTGGTTCCAGGCCTCCCGCAGCGACCCGGACGGACCGTACGGCGACTACTACATGTGGGCCGACGACGACTCCGGCTACCCGGACGCACGCATCATCTTCGTCGACACCGAACGCTCGAACTGGACCTACGACCCGGTCCGCGGCCAGTACTTCTGGCACCGCTTCTTCAGTCACCAGCCGGACCTCAACTACGAGAACCCGGCGGTGCAGGAGGCGGTCCTCGACGTGCTGCGCTTCTGGCTGGACCTGGGCGTGGACGGGCTGCGGCTGGACGCGGTGCCCTACCTGTTCGCCGAGGAGGGCACCAACTGCGAGAACCTCCCGGCCACCCACGACTTCATCAAGCTGTGCCGGAAGGTCGTCGACGACGAGTACGGCGACCGGATCCTGCTGGCCGAGGCCAACCAGCCGCCGGAGGAGGTCGTCGCCTACTTCGGCGAGACCTCCGGCGGGGGCGACGAGTGCCACATGGCGTTCCACTTCCCGCTGATGCCACGGATGTTCATGGCGGTGCGGCGCGAGTCGCGCTACCCGGTGGCCGAGGTGCTCGCCCAGACGCCGGCCATCCCGGACGGCTGCCAGTGGGGGGTGTTCCTGCGCAACCACGACGAGCTGACCCTGGAGATGGTCACCGACCAGGACCGCGCGTACATGTACGGCGAGTACACCAAGGACCCGCGGATGAAGGCCAACATAGGCATCCGGCGGCGGCTCGCCCCGCTGCTGGACAGCGACGAGCGGCAGGTCCGCCTGTTCACCGCGATGCTGCTGTCGCTGCCCGGCTCGCCGATCCTCTACTACGGCGACGAGATCGGCATGGGCGACAACATCTGGCTCGACGACCGCGACGCCGTGCGCACCCCGATGCAGTGGAGCCCCGACCGCAACGCCGGTTTCTCGACCGCGGACCCGGGCCAGCTGTACCTGCCGGTGGTGGCCGACACCGTCTACGGGTACCAGTCGGTCAACGTCGAGGCCCAGCGGCGTGTGCCCTCCAGCCTGCTGCACTGGAACCGCGAGATGCTGCAGGTCCGCAAGGAGCACCCCGCCTTCGGGCTCGGCACGTACACGGAGGTGGAGGGTGAGAACCCCGCCGTCCTGAGCTACCTGCGCAGCCACCGCGCGGAGGGCGCGGACGTGGACGACGTGGTGCTGTGCGTCTTCAACGTCTCGGGCCGCCCGCAGCGGGCGCTGCTGCCGTTGCAGGGCCACCGGGGCCGCGTCGTGGTGGAGGCGACGGGCGGCGAGGTGTTCGGCTCCGTCGGTGACGAGGACTTCGCCGTCACCCTGCCCCCCTACGGCTTCTACTGGCTGCACCTGCGTCACCTGGAGGAGAAATGACCGGCGTCCAGGCGGCTCTGGGCCGCTGGCTGCAGGTCCAGCGCTGGTTCGCGGGCAAGAACCAGTCGGTCCGGAACGTCACCGTCACCTCGGACGCGCCCCTGGTGGCCGCCCCGGCGCACGACGGACCCGAGGCCCGGCTGCTGATCGTGGCCGCCGAGATGGGCGACGGGACGGTGCAGCGCTACCAGGTCCCCGTGGGCGTGCGCGCCTCGGTGCCGCCATGGCTGTGCGCCGACCCGATCGCCGTCGTGGACGGCCGGCTGTTCTACGAGGCCACCAGCGATCCGGAGCTGATGTCCGTGCTGCTGCAGCGGGTCGCAGCCGGCGGCTGCAGCGGCCCGGTGCGCTTCCGCTCCGAACAGGAGGGGGCGCTGCGGCTGGCGGCCCGGGCCGGCCTCGACGTCCGCCCGCTGCAGACCGAGCAGTCCAACAGCTCGGTGGTGTTCGGCGAGCGCTTCATCCTCAAGCTGTTCCGCCGGGCGGTGGTGGGGACCAACCCCGACCTGGACGTGCTGCGCCGGATCGGCGGCGAGGCCGGGGCGCCGATCGCCCCGGTGCTCGGGTCCATCGAGGTCGACACCGAGCCGGGCCCGGTCACTCTGGGGCTGGTGCAGTCCTTCGCCCCGGGCGCCGTCGACGGGTGGACGCTGGTCACCACCGCGGGGGACGGTGCCGGACCGGCGCCGGACGACTTCGCCGCACTCGGCGCGGCTGTCCGCTCCACCCACCGGGCGCTGGCGCGCGCCTTCGGTTCGGCGGCGCTGACGCCGTCCGCAGCGCGGCGGCTGACCGCCGGGATGTCCGTGCGGCTCGAAGAGGCGCTGGAGCAGGTCCCGGCGCTGCGGCCGTTCGCGCCCGGCCTGCGCGCCTCGCTGGCCGTGGAGCCGCACGGGCCGCTGAGCGGCCGGCTGCAGCGCATCCACGGAGACCTCCACCTCGGGCAGGTGCTGCGTACCGGGGACGGCTGGCTGCTGATCGACTTCGAGGGTGAGCCGTCGGCCTCGCCGGCGGAGCGGGTGGCCTGGCGCTCCCCGCTCCAGGACGTCGCGGGCATGCTGCGGTCCATCGACTACGCCGCCCGCACCCGGGGCGAGGACGGCCCGGGCTGGGCGCACGAGGCCGCGGAGGCGGTCCTGCGCGGGTACGGCGGCATCACGTCCGCCGACCGGCGCCTGCTCCGGGTCTTCGAGCTGGACAAGGCCGTCTACGAGGTCCTGTACGAGACGAGGAACCGCCCCGACTGGGTCTCCGTGCCGCTCGCGGCCGTCCGGGAGGCCCTGGGACAGCAGCTCGCGGAGGCACCGCGGTGACCGCCCCGGCGCACGAGGCGGCCGGGCTGCCCACCCAGGAGCGCATAGGGCAGCTGCTGTCCGGCCGGATCACCGACCCGCACCGCCTGCTGGGCGGGCACCCGTGCGCGGAGGGGACGGCGGTCACGGTACTGGCCCGCGGGGCGAACGCCGTGGACGTGGAGCTGGGCGACGGCCGGCGGATCCCGCTCGGCCGTCTGCACCCCGATGGGCTGTTCGGTGCCGTGGTGCCGGGCGGGGCAGGGCTCTACACCGTGTGGGAACGCACCCACGGGCGGTGGCGGCAACGGCAGGACCCCTACCAGTGGCCGCCGGTGCTGGACGAGGACGGTCTCGCGCTGTTCGCCGCGGGCCGGCACACACGGCTGTGGGAGCTGCTGGGGGCGCGCCCGCAGCCGGCGTCGGACGGTACCCCGGCCGGCACGCTGTTCGCCGTGTGGGCGCCGAACGCCCGCGGTGTGCAGGTCACGGGCGACTTCAACGGCTGGGACGGGCGCGGCCACCTGATGAGCCGCACCGACACCGGCGGGGTCTGGGCGCTGTTCGTGCCCGGTGTGGGCGCGGGCGCCCGCTACCGCTTCGTGGTCTGCGGGGTGGACGGGCGCTGGCGCGAGAAGGCCGACCCGCTGGCCCGGGCCGCCGAGTGCCCGCCGGCCAACGCGTCCGTGGTCACGGCGACTTCGCACTCCTGGCGCGACACCCGGTGGATGCGTGAGCGCCCGGCCCGGCAGAGCGCCGGCCGGCCGATGAGCGTCTACGAGGTGCACCTGCCCTCATGGCGCCGGCGGGAGGACGGCTCCTGGCTGGACTACCGCGATCTCGCGCGCCTGCTGGGCGAGCACGTGCGGCGGCTGGGCTTCACGCACGTGCAGCTGCTGCCGCTGGCGGAGCACCCGCTGACCGCCTCCTGGGGGTACCAGGTCGGCTCCTATTTCGCCCCCACGGCCCGGCACGGCGATCCGGACGGGCTGCGCTTCCTCGTGGACCACCTGCACGGCCTGGGCGTGGGAGTGCTGTTCGACTTCGTGCCGGCACACTTCCCGCGGGACGCCTGGTGCCTGGGCATGTTCGACGGCACCGCCCTGTACGAGCACCCCGACCCCCGGCGCGGGGAACACCCGGACTGGGGAACGTACATCTTCGACTATGCCCGGCCCGAGGTCCGCAGTTTCCTGCTGTCCGCCGCGTCGTACTGGCTCGGCGAGTTCCACGCGGACGGCCTTCGCGTCGACGCGGTCTCCTCGATGCTCTACCTCGACTACTCCCGGGGCGAGGGCGAGTGGCTGCCGAACGCCCTGGGCGGGCGCGAGAACCTGGAAGCGGTCGAACTCCTGCGGGAGCTGACCACCGGCGTGCACACCGCCCATCCGGGCGCGCTCGTGATCGCCGAGGAGTCCTCCGCCTGGCCCGGCGTCACCCGGCCGGAAGGCCTCGGGTTCGACCTCAAGTGGAACCTGGGCTGGATGCACGACACTCTCCTCCAGGCCGGCTCCGCGCACCCGGACGGCGACGGCTTCAGGCACTCGGCGTCCTACGCCTTCTCCGAGCGGTTCCTGCTTCCGCTGTCGCACGACGAGGTGGTGCACGGCAAGGGCTCGCTGTGGCAGCGGATGCCCGGGGACGACGGGGCGAAGGCGGAGCGGCTGCGGGCCTTGTTCGCCTATATGTGGGCCTACCCGGGGAAAAAGCTGTTGTTCATGGGCGGCGAGTTCGGACAGACCTCCGAGTGGGACGCCGAAGGCGAATTGCCATGGGCCCAGGCGGCCACCGAGCGGGGCGCGGCCCTCACCGCCCTGGTGGCGCGGCTGAACCGGCTTCAGCGGTCTCTCGCGCCGTTGCACGTGGACGACGATCCGCGGCTGTTCTCGTGGCTTCCCGAGCCGAACGGCGGACAGGTCGCCGCCTTCGCGCGCGGCGGTGCCGGCGGCGAGACACTGGTGTGCCTGGTGAACCTCTCCGACCAGCCGGTGACGGCCCTCGGCGTGCCGCTGCCCGCGCCGGACGGCTGGTCGGTGGTGCTGGACACCACCGCCTCGCCCGACGGCACCCCAGTCGCGGAGCTGGTGCGGGCCGATGGAGCGCCACTGGGCCTTCCGGCGCGCTCCGCGCTGTGGCTGTGGCACGACGGCCGCCGGGAAGACGCTCCGCGCTGAACGGCGGCGAGGCTATTTCGTGCAGTGCACGAAATAGCCTCGCCCGGGCCCTGATTCCGGGCGGACTTAATCAAGTACGCGCATTGCCCGCCGGCAACCTTGCCCCTCGGGAGCAGGTCCGGTTTTCTTCAAAGGGCGCGCAATCGCCAGCGATATCGAATGGCGAATTCTGCGCCATCTCCGATTCGACTCATCCCAGGAGACGGAATGACAAGGAAGGTACTGATCGTACTCTCGGAGTACGGTTACTGGGGCGAGGAACTCCTCGGCCCGCTGGTCGCCTTCGACCGCAACGGGTACGAGAGCGTCTTCGCCACACCCACCGGCAAGCGCCCGCAGGCGCTCCCCCCGAGCCTGGACCCGGGATACATCGACCCGCCGCTCGGCCGCTCCGTGACCACTCCCGAGGTGGCCGTGGCCGCCCGTGAACTGGACGAGTCGGACCGCCTCGACAACCCGCTCGACCTGTCGGCGTGGATCCCGGAGCGCCCCTACGACAGCGATCCCAACCCGCTGCGCCTGA
Source organism: Streptomyces sp. NPDC023481 (assembly GCF_055560195.1). Classification (NCBI taxonomy): domain Bacteria; kingdom Bacillati; phylum Actinomycetota; class Actinomycetes; order Kitasatosporales; family Streptomycetaceae; genus Streptomyces; species Streptomyces sp. NPDC023481. The sequence goes on along the minus strand of NZ_JBVHJE010000020.1, from coordinate 122,281 downwards.
TGGAGGCGTACTACCGGGAGCTGGCCACGCTCGACGCCGACATCGAACAGTACGACGCGCTGGTCATCGTCGGCGGCAGCGGCCCGATCGTCGACCTGGCCAACAACGGCCGGCTGCACGAGCTGGTCCTCGCCTTCGTCCGCGCGGACAAGCCGATCCTGGCCGAGTGCTACGGCGTCGCCACCCTCGCGTTCGCCCGTGACTGGGAGACCCGCGAGAGCATCATCTGGGGCAAGCACGTCACCGGCCACTGCAAGGAGTACGACTACAAGGACGGCACCGGGTTCCTCGGCGTCGACTTCAACATGGGCCCGCCGCCGTACCCGCTGGAGTACATCCTGCGCGACGCCACCGGCCCCGACGGCCGCTTCCACGGAAACGTCGGCAAGGAGACCTCGGTCCTCGTCGACTACCCGTTCATCACCGCCCGTTCGACGCCTGACTCCTTCCTCTCCGGCGAGAAGCTGGTGGAGGTCCTGGAGGCGGGCCTGCGCCGCTACGGCTGGTAGCAGCCGAGCCCGTCACGACTCGACCTGGAGGTAACGCGCATGAACGCGAGGCCTGGCAAGGAAGCGATCTTCGAGCAGTTCCTGGCTGATGGGGTCACCAGGATGTTCGGCAACCCGGGCACGGTAGAGCAGGGTTTCCTGGACGTCCTTGAGCAGGTCCGGGGCTTCGAGTACATGCTGGCGCTGCACGAGGGCGTGGCCGTCGGGATCGCCGACGGCTACGCCCGGGCCTCCGGGGGCCCGGCGCTCGTGCAGTTGCACACCGGCGTCGGCCTGGGCAACGGCGTGGGCATGCTCTATCAGGCCAAGCGGGGTCACTCCCCGCTGGTGGTGATCGCCGGCGACGCCGGCGTGCGCTACGACGCGATGGACTCGCAGATGGCCGTCGACCTGGTGGAGATGGCCAGGCCGGTCACCAAGTACGCGACGCGGGTGACGCACCCCTCCTCGGTGCTGCGGGTGCTGCGGCGCGCGGTGAAGGTGGCAATGACGCCTCCGCGCGGGCCGGTGTTCGTCGCCCTGCCGATGGACGTGCTGGACGAACTGACCAGCGAGCCCGTGGTGCCGTCCTCGGTGCCCACCCGAGCCGTCCTTCCCGTCGCGGCGGAACTTGAGCGCGCCGCGGCGCTGCTCGCGGACGCACGCAACCCGCTGATCCTGATGGGCGACGGCGTCTCGGTCTCCGGCGGCCAGGCGCAACTGGTGCGGCTAGCGGAGCTGCTGGACGCCCCGGTGTGGGGTTTGGACAACTCCGAAGTCAACATGGACGCCACCCACCCGCTCTACCGCGGACAGCTCGGCCACATGTTCGGCGAGGTCAGCGCTGCCGCGGTCGCGGAGGCCGACGTGGTGGCAGTGGTCGGGACCTACCTGTTCCCCGAGGTGTTCCCCTCGCTGGCCAGTCCCTTCCCCGCCGACGCGAAGATCGTCCACATCGACCTGGACGACTGGGAGATCGCCAAGAACTTCCCCGTCGACGTGGCCCTGGTCGCCGACCCGGCTCCGACCCTCGCCGCACTCGGCGACCTGCTGGAGTCCCGGGGCCTGACCCGGTCGGCCGCCGCCCCGTTGCCGATCCCCGCGACCACGGTCGACAGCCCGCTGATGGAGCTGTTCGCCGCGGAGCTGCGCCGGCAGGCCGGCCCGGCGGGCGTGGTGCTGTTCGACGAGGCGCTCACCGCCTCCCCGCCGCTGGTCCGCCAGCTCCCGCCGACGCGGCCCGGCGACTACTTCCTGACCCGCGGCGGCTCCCTCGGCATCGGCATCCCCGGCGCGATCGGCGCCAAGCTGGCCCGTCCCGAGGCCCACGTGGTGGGCTTCACCGGCGACGGCGGCAGCATGTACACCATCCAGGCGCTGTGGACGGCCGCCCGCTACGGGGTCGCGGCGAAGCTCGTCATCTGCAACAACCAGCGCTACCAGCTGCTGGACTTGAACATCGAGCAGTACTGGCGCGAGCGCTCCATCGCCTCGCACGACCACCCGGCCGGCTTCGATCTCAGCAGCCCGGGCATCGGCTTCGTCGAACTCGCCCGGAGCCTGGGCGTCGAGGCGGTGCGGGTGGACAAGCCGGACCAGGTGGAGGCCGCGATCCGGCGGATGCTCGAGCACCCCGGGCCGTTCCTCGTCGACCTGGCCACGGACTGAGGGGCGCGCCGATGAACGCCATCGCACCGGCCGCCGACGGCCGCCTGGCGGGACGTACCGTCGCGATTCTGATGGAGAGCGACTACGTCGAGCCCGAGGTGGACTACTACCTGCGGCGCTTCGCCGAGGAAGGCGCCCGGGTCGAGCTCCTGACCAGGCTGTGGGGCGAGGACGCCCTCACCTTCACCGGCCACGAGCACCACCTCCCCCTCACCGTCGACGGGGACCTGGAACTGGTCGACGACGAGCGGCTGCGCGAGTACTCCGCCCTCATCGTCCCCTCCGGCATGGTCTCCGACCGGCTCAGGTACGCCGAGAAGGCGGGCGACCTCTCGCCCGCCGTCCGGCTGCTGCAGCGGGCCTTCGACGATCCGCGCATCCTCAAAGGGATCATCTGCCATGGCATGTGGCTGCTGTCACCGATCCCCGAGGCGGTCCGCGGGCGGCCCGTGACCTGCCACAACAACCTCGTTCACGACGTCCGGCACATGGGGGCGGTCTACACCGACCAGGACGTCGTGGTGCACGGCGACCTGGTCACCGCCCGCAGCGCCGACCACTGCCACCTCTTCGCCCGCACCCTCATCGACCTCCTCGCGGCCAGGGGAGCCTCCCGCGACCGGCGCTGGTGGCGCTCGACCGTACCCAACCGAAAGGGGGACCACCATGACGGGTGACTACCGACCGGACTTCCTGTTCTCCGACCTCGTCGCCGGCTACGTCACCGAACACGACCCGGCCGGCCGTGTGGTCACGCTGCGCACGGGTGACGGGCGGACGGTGCGCGCCGAGTACGGCACCGCCACCGCGGAGATGCTGCGCAATCTCGGCGAGCCCTACCGGGACGCGACCGGACGGCTGGCCGAACTGCTCGTCCCGGGCCGGCACCTGTTCCTGTACGGCGTCTTCTACCCGGGCCGCTCCGGCTACACCGTCGAGGCCAAGCACGTCACCTTCCTCGGCGAACAGGCCGGCCGGTACACGTTTGAGGACGGCGGCTGGTGGCCTCACCAGCTGGGGGAGCTGGCCCGCTTCTACCGCGTCGCGCAGTTCGGGCAGACCTCCGACCCCGACTTCGCCGACTACCGCACCCAGCTGCGCCTGAGCGGCAACAAGGGCGACCACCACGTCCAGGAGACGGACACGATCTCCCGGCTGGTGTACGGCATGGCCTCCGCCTACATGATCTCCGGCGACGAGGACTACCTGCGCATCGCCGAACGCGGCACCGAGTACCTGCGCGACCACATGCGCTTCGTGGACCGGGACAGCGACGTCGTGTACTGGTACCACGGCATCGACCTGCGGGGCGGCACGGAGACCAAGATCTTCACTTCCGAGTTCGACGACGACTACCGCGCCATCCCCGCCTACGAGCAGATCTACGCGCTCGTCGGCCCGACGCAGACCTACCGCATCACCGGTGACCCGCGCATCGCCGACGACATCGACGCGACCCTGCGTCTGTTCCACCGGTACTTCAAGGACCACGAGCGGGGCGGCTACTACTCGCACATCGACCCCCTCGAACTCAGCCCGCACCACCCGTCGCTGGGCCGCAACCGCTCGCGCAAGAACTGGAACTCCATCGGCGACCACGCGCCCGCGTACCTGCTCAACCTGTACCTGGCGACCGGTGAGGCGCGGCACGCCGACATGCTCGAGGAATGCTTCGACCTGATCGTCGAGCGATTCCCCGAGGAAGGCAGCCCCTTCGTCCAGGAACGCTTCCACGAGGACTGGTCGGCCGACCGCACCTGGGGCTGGCAGCAGGACCGCGCCGTCGTCGGTCACAACCTGAAGATCGCCTGGAACCTGATGCGGATGAACGCCATCCGCCCCAAGGACCGCTACACCGAACTCGCCCGGCACATCGGGCGGACCATGCCCGCGGTCGGCGCCGACCTGCAACGGCACGGCTGGTACGACGTGGTGGAACGCACCCGGCGGCCCGGCGAGGACTTCCACCGGATGGCCTGGCACGACCGCAAGGCGTGGTGGCAGCAGGAGCAGGCGATCCTGGCGTACCAGATCCTCGCCGGCAACTCCGGCGACGCCGGCTTCCGCAGCCAGGCGCGCGAGTCCGCCGCGTTCTACAACGCCTTCTTCCTGGACCACGAGGAGGGCGGCGTGTACTTCAACGTGCTGGCCGACGGCCTGCCGTACCTGCTCGGCACCGAGCGGATGAAGGCCAACCACGCGATGAGCCTGTACCACAAGGCCGAGCTGTGCCTGCTCGCCACGGTGTACGAGCGGCTGCTGCTCAACGGCGAGCCCCTGTCGCTGTGGTTCCGGCCGCTGCCGGAGGCCGGCCGGACGCTGCGGGTCGCCCCCGACGCGCTGCCCCCGGGCTCGGTCCGCCTCGCTGCGGTCGAGGTGGACGGCAGCCCGTTCACGGGCTTCGACCCCGACGCCCTGACCATCGAGCTGCCGCGCTCGGAGAAGCCGCTGCACGTGCGGGCCACCCTGCAGCCGGCCCGCTGATCGGAGATATGACATGCAGGTCGAGAAGTACATGCGGGGCACCGTCACGGTGGTCGTCGTCGACGGCGACCTCGACGGGGTGACCGCCGCCGAGGCCAGCGCGAATCTGGAGGCGCTCACGCCGGACAGCGGGCAACTGCTGCTCGACCTCGGACGCGTCGGCTACCTGTCCAGCGCGGGCCTGCGGGTGCTGCTGCTGCTCTACTACCGGGCCCGTGCCCACGGTGTTCCGCTGGCCCTGGCGGCCATGCCCGAGGAGGCCCGCAGCGTCCTGGCGGCCACCGGCTTCCTGGACAGCGTCCTGGTGGCCGACAGCGTCGACGACGCGATCCGGGCGCTGGCCCCGTGACCACCGCCGCCGCTCCGCCCCGCGCCGCCGACCTGCGGGTGGGCCCCGGCGTGCCGCTGCCCTACGGCGCCACCGTAACCCCGGAGGGGATCAACTTCTCGATCCCCTCCGGCGGGGCCACCTCGATGACCCTGGTGCTGTACCGGCGTGGCGCGCCCGAGCCCTTCGCGGAGGTGGTCTTCCCCCGCCCCTTCCGGGTCGGCGGTGTCTACAGCATGCTCGTCGGCGGCCTCGATCCCGAGGCCATCGAGTACGGGTACCGCGCCGACGGCCCGTACGCGCCCGGCCGCGGGCTGCGCTTCGACGCCCGCACCGTCCTGGCCGACCCCTACGCGCGGGCCTTCGGCGGCCGGGAGACCTGGGGCGCGCCGTACTCGCTCGACCCGTACCCGTACCGGTCCCGGGTCGTCGCCCGCGACGCCTTCGACTGGCAGGGCGACACCGCGCCCGGGATCCCGGTCGAGGACCTCGTCGTCTACGAGCTGCATGTGCGCGGCTTCACCCGCCACCCCTCCTCCGGGGTGCGCCGGCCCGGGACCTTCGCCGGCCTGGCCGAGAAGATTCCCCACCTGCTCGACCTCGGCGTGAACTGCGTCGAACTGCTCCCGGTGTTCGAGTTCGACGAGTCGGACAACGCCCGCAGTAGCGAGGACCGGCGGCTGTTCAACTACTGGGGCTACAACACGTTCGGCTACTTCGCGCCGAAGGCCGGCTACGCCGCTTCGGACGACGCCGCCTCCGAACTGAAGGACACGGTCAGGCGACTGCACGCGGCCGGCATCGAGGTCGTCCTCGACGTGGTCTTCAATCACACCGCGGAGGGCGACGAACGCGGCCGCACCCTCTCCTTCCGGGGGCTGGACAACCCCGGCTTTTACCTGCTGGCACCGGACGGCGGCTATCTGAACTTTAGCGGCACCGGCAACACCTTCAACGCCAACAGCCCCGTCGGCCGGGCCTTCGTCCTGGACTGCCTGCGCCACTGGGTGACCGAGTTCCACATCGACGGGTTCCGCTTCGACCTGGCTTCCGCGCTGGTCCGCGGCCAGGACGGCGCCCCGCTGGCCGACCCTCCCCTGCTGGAGGCGATCGCCGCCGACCCGGTGCTGCGCGACACCAAACTAATCGCCGAGGCGTGGGACGCGGGCGGCCTGTACCAGGTCGGCAACTTCCCGCACTACGGGCGCTGGTCGGAGTGGAACGGCCGTTTCCGCGACTCGGCGCGCCGCTTCCTCCAGGGAGACCAGGAGGCGGCCCGGGACCTCGGCGCGCGCGTCCTCGGCTCCCTGGACTTGTACGGGCGACGCGGGCCCCGGGCCTCCGTCAACTTCGTCACCTGCCACGACGGGTTCACCCTGCACGACCTGTACGCGTACAACGACAAGCACAACCATGCCAACGGCGAGGACAACCTCGACGGCGAGCGGGCCAATCACTCGTGGAACTGCGGGACCGAGGGCCCGACCGACGACCCCGAGGTGCTGCGGCTGCGCTCCCGGCAGGTCCGCAACGCCCTCGTCCTGCTGCTGGCCGGCCGCGGCGTGCCGATGCTCACCGCCGGCGACGAGTTCGGCCGCAGCCAGCAGGGCAACAACAACGCATACTGCCACGACGAGCTGTCCTGGGTCGACTGGGACCTCGCCGCGGACAACGCCGAGCTGCTGCGCTTCACGCGGGCGCTGACCGCCTTCCGGCACGGCCATCCGGCGCTGCGTTCGCCCGACGCCCGGGGCCTGGCCGCTATCCCCGTCGACGGCGTCCCGCTGCTGCAGTGGACGCTGCGGCTCGGCGACGACGCCGTGCACGTCGCCGTCAACGCGCACTGGGAGACCCATACCGTCCCCCTGCCGGACCTGCCTGGCCACCTCGCCTGGCACGCCTTCGCCGACACCGCCGCGCCTGAGCCGCTCGCCCCGGCCCGGCGGCCGGAGCCGGGCCGCGTCATGCTGCCGCCCCGCTCCGCCCAGATCCTGTACGCCGCTCCCTCGGACCCGTCTGGAGACCAGCATGACGCTTGACGTGTCACTCACCGTCCGGAACTCGACTGCCCGCCTCACCCTGGCGGGCGAGGCCGACAGCACGGCCGCGCAGCACCTGGCGACCGTCCTCGACGGCCTGTCGAGCGAGCACCTGCTCCGCCTCGAACTCGACCTGTCCAACCTCGCCTACTTGTCCTCGGCGGGCCTGCGCTGCCTGGTCTTCGCGCATCAGCTCCTGGGCCGCTCCGTCGAGATCGTGGTGATCAACCCCTCGGACGAGGTGCGCCGGACCATCGAACTCACCGGGTTCGACCGCAGCCTGACCATGCGCCGGGAGCTGAACGCGTGAACCTGCGCTTCACCCTGGACGGCTCCCGCCCGGTCTCCACCGAGGTCGGCACCATGGTCCGCGCCCTGGCCACCTGCGCCGACCTGGACGGCAGGACCGCCTACCGGCTGCGGCTGGCCACGGACGAGATCGTCACGAACATCGTCGTCCACGGCTACCGCAACGGCGGCGGGCCGATCTCCTTGTGCTACGGCTACGACGCGACCCGCGCCTGGGTGGAGATCGAGGACGAGGCACCGCCGTTCGACCCACGCCAGCACGACCCCCTGCCGCGGCTGGCCGCCGGTACCGCGGCCGGGAAGGTGGGGGGCTTCGGTCTGTTCCTGGCCATGCGCAGTCTCGACGACTTCCGCTACCGGTACACCGGGCGCCGCAACCACTCTGTCCTGACCGTCCTGCGGTAGTCGGATGCCCAGGGAACGAGTGGTGGTGGTCGCCGAGAGCCCGGACGGTGACGGCGCTTTGGTCACGGGCCTGGAGCAGGCCGGCTACACGGTGGAGCGCGTCACGCCCAGACAGGCGGTCCCGTCCGCCTCCGCCGCCCCCGACGCGGTGCTGCTCTGCGCCGACCTCGGGCTGAAGCGGATCGCCGGGCTCGGCCGGCTCTTCCCCAGCGCGGTCTTGGTGTACCCGGGGCGGAACGTGCGGGCCCTGGAGCTGTGTGCGCAGGCCGGCTTCGACTTCGTCGTCCCGCCCTATCTGCCGGCGCTGCTGCGCAACCGGCTGACGTCCTCACGCGAACGCGGCCAGCTGGCGGGACTGGTGCAGGCGGCGGCCGCCGAGGCGACGCTGCGCGCCCACGAACGGGACCTGCTTCTCGCCCAGCACCTGCAGCAGGGGTTCCTGCCGGAGCGGCTGCCCTCCTTCCCCGGCTGGGAGTTCGGTTTCCGCTTCCGGCCCGCCCAGCACATGTCCGGTGACTTCTACGACGGCTTCGAGCTCCTCGACGGCAGGAGGCTCGCCTTCGTGGTCGCCGACGTGTGCGACAAGGGCCTGGGGGCGGCCCTGTTCATGGCCATCATCCGCACCCTGCTGCGGCACGCGGCGGAGGACGCGAGCACGCTGTCCGTGGCCGGCGCCGGCGCGATGCCGGCCGGCGCCGCCGAGCACGCCCCGGTGCCCCCCACCCTCGGGCTGGGCGCGGGCCCGCTGCTCCAGGCCGTGGCCGCCACCAACAGCTACCTGGCCCGTCACCATCTGCGGCAGGCCTACTTCGCCACGCTCTTCTTCGGTCTGCTCGACCCGGTGCGGGGCGACGTCCTCTACGTCAACGCCGGCCACAACCCGGCCGTGCTGATCCGCCCCGGAGGCCGGCGGGAACTGCTGCACGGCACCGGTCCGGCGGTCGGGATGATGGTGGACAGCACGTACGCCATCGGTCATACCCGCCTTGAGCGGAACGCGACGCTGTTCTTGTACACGGACGGCGTGGTGGAGGCCCGCTCCCCCGACAACACCCCTTTCGGAATGCCGCAGCTGCTGGAGCTTCTGGCCCCCGCGGAAAGCGGCGCCGCCGTCCTGCAGACGGTCGACGAGGCGCTCGCCCGGCACGTCGCGGGGTCCCCCGCATTCGACGACGTGACGATGATGGTGCTGCGCCGCGACGGGTGACTTAACGACCTCTCCCCGGCACTGCAGGAATCCCTGGAAACCTGCGCCTGACGGACCGTAGCCTCATATGAGATAAGTCCGGCCTGTGCATACTTCCGGGAAGTCGACTCCGATGCGCCGTGAAAGGGGGAAAGGCACCCATGGAAAACACATCACCGAGCGGCAGGAGCACCGTCATCTTCGGTGGATTCCGGGAAGTAGCCGACGTGATCGTCCAGTGGTCGGTGGCCTCGCCCGCTGGCCGGACGCACCGTGAACGTCGCAAGCCCACGCAGGGGGGAACCACAATGCACCACGACGTCCTGGCACACATCGAGCATCTCCACCGGATCCGCGAAGCCCTGACGATCGCCGGCTGCGGCCCGGTCGTCGTCACCGGTGCGCCCGGCTCCGGCCGCACCGCCCTACTGCACCGGCTGTCCGACGAGCTCGTCCGCGACGGCCACCGCGTGATGGCGGTCGACCCGGCCACGGACCCCGCGGCCGTGAGCGCCTTCCTCGCCGAGGCGGGAGCGGATCCCGGCGAAGTGCCGCCGGTGCTGGTGCTCGACGATGCGCACCGCGCCGACCACGCGCTGGTCCGCCGCCTGCGCGCCGCGCACGTGCACGAGGACGCGGCAGTAGTGGTCAGCAGGCCCGACGATGTCCCCGAGGGGCCCTTGGACTGCCTGCGCTATCTGCCCGGCGCCCTGTGCGTGGAGCTGCCCGCGCTGAGCACCGCCGAGATCGGCCGGGTGCTGCACGACCTGGCCGACGCGCCGGTGCCCGCCGGGCTGGCGTCGGCGATGCGAGCGGCGACCGGCGGGAACGTGGCGCTGCTGGCCGAGTTCCTGCGCAGCGGGGTGAACCCGCAGGCCTCCCCCGTTCCGGGCGGACGGGCGGGCGCGCTCGGGGACGGTGCCCGCATCGGGCTGGCGTCCGCGCTGGACTCCTCCTGGCGGGCGCTCGCCTTGGAGCAGGTGGACCTACTCAGCGGACTGGCCCTGGAGGCGGACCCCACCTCGACCGCTGCGGCGATGCGTGCGTTCCTGCTGCTGTTGCGCGGTGAGGCCGAACAGGGCGTGGCCCTGCTGGACGCCGTCGACGACGCGGTTCCGCTTGGGGAGACGAGCACGCCGCACTGGGTGGTCCTGGTACGGGCCATGCTGGTCGGTCTGGGGCTGCGAGACGCCGAGACGGGCGCACGGCTGCTGGAGCAGGCGGCCGCGACCCGGCCGGAGGCGGCCGCCCGGTTCCTGGCGGAACGGGCCTGGCTGCTGTCGGTGAGCGGGTGCATGGACGCGGCGGCGCAGGCCGTGCGCGAGCTGCCCGCCTCCCCGCAGCCGCACGCGCATGTGTTCCTCAGCGCGGCGCGCGCGGCCCTCGCCCTGGCCGAGGGCCGGCCGGCACAGGCGCTGCCGCACGTGCGGCGCGCCCTGATCGGGGCACCGGGCCTGCGCGAGGAACACCCGTGGATGGAGGCGCTGCTCACCGCGTACATGATCGACTGCTCGCTGCTCGCCGGCCGGCTGACAGAGGCGACGTCGCTGGCCGCGGGCTTCCACGCCGCCGCCTCCGGCAGCAACTGGGACGTCGCGGTGCTGCTGGCCGCCGTCATGTCCGATCCGCTGTCCCTCGGCCGCCCCGCCGCCGCTGCCCCTCCGGTCGCCTCGGTGGCAGCCGAGTGAGGTGCCCTTCGCTTCGACGGGCACCGGGCGGCGTCGTCCTTGGCGTCGGCATACCGGCAAGAGAGCTGGCCCCGCGCAGGTCCGCGGGGCCGGCCGACCAGGTCGGCTGTCCGTCCGAGGCAGCCGGATGCCGGCCGGCCGGTGGCGGGGACGCGCCGGCCCGGCAGCAGAGCAGTCCCGCGCACGGCCCCGTCGCGGGCTCGTCGGCGTCCATGGCCCTCCCGCGAGGGGTGCGGCCGTCATCGGCGCGGCGCCCGGCTGACGGCGTCGTGGAGGAACCCGGCAGCGCCGGGCGTGACCCCGCAGTCCGCCGGCCAGGCGAGAGCGACAGGCACGGGCGGCGCGTCCAGGATGGCGAGCAGCCGTACTCCCTGCGGCACGACGTCCGCGATCGAGGCGGGGAAGACGTGGGCGACGTGTGAGTGGGCGACGGCCCCGAACAGCTCCCGCAGCGCCGGAGCGCTGCCCGGCTCGGTGGGCACGATGCCCGGATGCCAGCACCAGGGCGGGGGCGTACGCGCGACCGAGGCATCCTCCCGGGCCAGGTCGCGCAGTCGTACGGCGCCGTGCCCGGCCAGCGGGTGTCCGGGGCCCACGGCCAGCACCCGGCCCTCGACGAAGAGGGGCGGGGACAGAGCCAGGCCGGGCAGGCGCGCCTCCGCGGAGACGATGGCGAAGTCGGCCCGCCGGGCGCGCAGCAACTCCAGCGGGTCGCCCGTCTCGTGTGGTTCGGCCAGGACTTGGCCGTCGCACCGGCCGGCGGCCCGCACCAGGCGGGAAGCCTGGAGCGGCGACCCCTGGTAGAGCAGGCGGACGAACGGGCCCGGGGTGAACAGCGGTGCCGGGACACCGACAGCGGAGCGTGTGGTCATCGGGTGGCGGCGGCCTCCGTCTTCCGGGTGTTCACGCGATGCCGGGGACGCGGCAGCAGGTGCCCCTCGGCGAGGGTGGGGCGCGGACGGGCTGGTGGCCGGCCGAGGCCGGCGCGTGCCGGGCGGGAGGCCGTCGGCCCGGCCGGAGAGCCACCGGACCGCGGCGCGGTGGTGGTCACGGGGAGTCGGCCTTCCGGTTGGGGTCGGCCGGCGCAGGCCGGTTCCGTCCGGTTCGGGCGGGACCGGCCGGGACGAGCGAGCGCAGGTCGACGTCCGGATCGGCCAACTGGGCGGGGGTGACCTGTGCGGCTCGCTGGATGAGGCGGCGGGCGGCGGCCATGTCGCGGGACCGGTTGAGGGCGACCGCTCCGACGCAGCGGCCGTCGTCGAGCGCGAAGGTGATCACCGAGTCGTCCCGCAGCGAGCCGCGGTCGACGGTGGTGGTGCCGGCGGTCGGCTGTCCGGCCGCCTCCAGACGGGTTCCGTAACGTTCCGACCAGAACCAGGGCACGGCCTCTTCCGGACGCGGCAGGCCGAGGGCGCCTGCGGCGGCGTGCGCGGCCTGGGCCTGGGCCGCGTGCCAGTGGCCCACCGCGGTGGCGGCGGACGCCGCCTTGCCGCGGGCGGCGTCGCCGACGGCCAGCATCCGCCAGTGGGAGGTGCGCTGGTGGGCATCGACGACGATGCCGCGGTCGGTGTGCAGGCCGGCCGCGGCGGCGAGCGAGGTCTCGGGCTCGAGCCCCACGCCCACCACGGCGAGGTCGCAGCCCAGGGACGTGCCGTCGGCCAGGCGCAGGACGGTACGGGCGCCGGCCTGGACCACCTCGTCGACGGTGGTCCGCAGGACGAGCACCCCGTGCTCCTGGTGCTGGGCATGCAGGGCCGTGGCGTGGACCCGGCCGACGAGGTGCTCCAGAGGCGGATCGGCGGGTTCCACGACGGTCACGGAGCAGCCGAGAGCACGGGCGGAGGCGGCCACCTCGGCGCCGATCAGTCCGCCGCCGACGACCGCTATCTCGGCGCCGCTGCGCAGTCGTTCCTTGAGCAGATGCGCGTCGTCCAGGGAACGCAGGGTGACCAGGGAGCGGTGGTGCCCGCCAGGGACGTTCAGCGGGCGGGGGCGGCCTCCGGTGGCGAGCACGACGAGGTCGGCGCGCGGGGCACTGCCGCGGGCGAGTTCGATCCGCCCGTCGAAGGGGTGGAGCGCTGTCACGGACTCGCCGAGCCGCAGGTCGATGTCGTTGTCCTCGTACCACCGCTCCGGTCTGAGCCACAGCTTCTCGACGGGCATGTCGGTGAGCAGGAAATCCTTGCTCAGCGGCGGCCGGTCGTACGGTAAGCCATCCTCGTCGCCGAACAGAGTGAGGGTGCCATCGTAGCCGAGACGGCGGAGTTCGGCGCAGACGGAGACCCCCGCGAGGCCGGCACCGACGACGGCGATGCGACGCGGGACCGAGGGGTCTCCCGGGATCACTCGCTGCCGTCCAAAATCAGCCAGACCCGACCGTCGTGGACCTCGATGGGGTGGGTTCGGGCGGTGCCGGTGGCGGGCATCGCGGTGGCCTCGCCGGTCCGCAGGCAGAATCGCCCACCATGCATGGGGCACTCGACCTCACCGTCCTCGACCCAGCCCTGCGAGAGCGAGGCGAGGGCATGCGGGCAGGTGTCGTCAAGAGCGTGGTACCGGCCCTCGTCCTTGAACACGGCGATGGAGTCGGTGCCTCCGAAGGCGTCAGCGGGCAGCAGGAAAGTGTCTCCGTCCTGGAGGTCTCCCTCCTCGAACAAGGGGATCCTGCGTTCGGCGGCCTGTGACTGCATGAGGCTCCTCCTATCCGGCACTCCTGTTGTCGGCGCCTGTTCGGGAATACTCGCGGTTGTCCGGCTGACGGCGCAAGACGCTCTTAACGAAGCATGGCCGGCAAATCGTGAGGTGAGCCGGCCTGCGTCCCCGGGGGAAGGACGCAGGCCGGCGGTTTACCAAGCGAGGCTTGGCGGTCGCGCCGAGGCGTGCACGGGGGATTCCTATCTGCCCGCCGCCCGCTTTTTACGGGCTTCCAGCGCATGACGAGTCAATCCGAGGTGATGTGCCGTGTCCAATATTTGCGCTGATAACTGTTCCGCATGAATGGGGGAGAATTCGGCCAGTGCACGAAGCCGCGAGCTTCGTGGGCAGTCCGGGAAGTGCTTCCGTCCCTGGTCTGCGTCGCGCTGACCGGGGAGGGCGAGCAGGGCCAGCGCGGACAGTAGCCACGCGCGGGCATGGTCGGGACGACCGAGTGGGGTTCTCGGGTAGCGGGTGGCGGTGAAACCCCCAGCGCCCTCTCGGCCGGGGGCCCGCCGCCGGGTCTTAACCCTGCGGGGGGCGCGCAGCCAGGCTAACTCGTCACGCCACCAGGCGGCGACGGAGCGGTCGACCTTGTAGACCAGAGCGCGTTCGGGCGCGGGAGCGCTGTGTGCTGCCTCTACACTCCGCCCAGTACGGCGGCAGACACCACCGACAAACGAGGTCAGCCCCTGTTCACGCAGTATCACCAGGTGTCGGCGAGTCGTGCGACTGGAGTATCCCGTGCGGGCTCTGACCTCCCGGACAGTCGACCCGCTCTGGCCAACGGCTTGAAAAGTGCGGTGTAGATGATGCCCGAGTCTGGACCACAGTTCTGACGCGGCCTCCCTAACCCGGGGGCCCAGTCGCCGTAGCAGGGTCCTGTGAGTGTGCTGGGGGGCGTTATCACTTGTGTCAGACCCGGTGCCGAGGGCGAGCGTACGGGCCCGCCGTTTGATGAAGTCGGATGGCCGAACTTCGTGCAGCCACCCGTCGGGGATGAGGCGGTCGCGGATGGAAACGTTGACGGTCTGTGCGCTGAACCCGGTCAGCAGGGCCCCCCTGCGTACGTCGAGGTCGATAGTGAGGCTGCCGCTGACCAGAGCCAGCAGTGCCAAGCAATGCAGTACTGCTTCGTCGGCTGGCCCCGTGGGCTGGGACCAGCGGGTCGGCCCGGCGTTCTCCATGCGTCTCAATAGGGCATTGACCGCCGCGGTCACCTCGGGGGCGGGGTCGTCGTCGCGGTCCGCGCTTCCGAGGGGGAGGCGAGCGGCGCGTTCGACGGCGAGTTCCCACTGCTGGCTGAGCAGCGCCTGCGTTTCCGCGTTGCTGCGCTCCGTCCGGCCCCGTGCGCTGCGATAGCTGCGGAAGTACTCCAAGCCCGGGGACGCCTTGGTGTCATAGAGAAGGATCAGCACGTCGGAGAAGGAACAGCGGGCCAGTGCAAGGGGGACCAGAGCGCGCCAGGCGTGCGACGAGTGGTCGGCGTTGGGGTGTGGCCCGGTACTCAGGGCCTCTCGGCCAGCCGCGGTGAGGGCGCGACGCCGGCCTGCCAGCCGGGGTTTGGTGTCGCTCTCGTCGGCGACGATGCGCCGGTGTGGGACGGCCGCCGGGTCGCCGCCCGTAATGCTCGGCGGCAGAGGGCGGCCGGAGACGACAGCTCGTGCTACTGCCTTTGTGGGTCGGACGGACGGGTGGTCGCCGGCCATCTCCTCCAGATCGTCGGCCAGCCGAGTCAGTGCGCGCAGCGACCCGCCGGTTGCCAGCGCCTCCAGGGCTTCGTCGAGGGTGTGCTCCTGCAGGACGGCGCGTCCGCCCAGTCGGTGCGCCGCGCCGGGCGGACGCAGTGCACCGGTGCGCAGGTTGAGCCAGGGCGTGGTGTCGAGAGTGCTCAATGAGTGGGGCGAGTCAAGGTTGTGCTCCCTGAGGGCTCGGAAGGTGCGGATGAGGCGCTGCAGCAGTGGCAGCGGGATGGGTTCTTCACAGGCCGTCCAGATGTGGTGGCCCCCGGTGGGTCCGGAGCGGACGGGAATGGTCGGCAGGCCGGCGGCGGACAGGAGCTGGCTCAGCCGGTGGGCCTGGTGCTCGGCGTGTTCGCGGCCGGCGCTGGCGTCCAGGTCGAAGGCCCAGATCCGGGTGCCCTCGCGGGCGTCCTCCGGAAACAGGTGCATGGCGACGGGGCGGTCGCCGCGCAGGCCGTTCAGGTCTGCGGTGGTGGGGTAGCGGTTGGCCCAACCCCGCTGGGCGCTGTCCCATGCGGCGGCCCGGACGTAGGGTCGGGGGGAGAGGGTGGCGAGAAAGCGGCGTAGCGTGAATTCCTGATCGCCCATGAGCTCTTCTGTGGGGTGCATGACACGTGGTTTGCCCGGCATCGTCCCTCTCCGCTCCGCGGGAGACGTTGCTCAGAGGCTCGGCACGCAGGCCATCAGCCGGCCGGCGGCCTTCAATTTGTCGAACGCGTATGCAGCTGAGGCCAGGGTCATGTGGCGGTGCCATCCGGGGAACGACCGCCCCTCGAAGTCCTTGACGCCGAAGCTCCTCTCCATCCGATCGAGGTCGGCGGCGCTCACTTGGCGCATGGCTGCCAGCCTCATGATCTCGTCAGGGCGGCGGTCGAGGAGGTTGGTGATCCAGAACCGGGTGGGCTGGGACTCGGTCGGCGACCACTCGGCGTAGAGGCGGAAGGTCGCGTGGGATAGGTGCGGTCGGGTGCGCAGTCCCGGCACCCGCACGAGGCACGACCGCAGGAACACCCGTTGGGCTTCCCCCATGCCATGGGGCACAGAGGTGACATGCGGTCGGCTGGTGCTCCCGCTCACCAATTCACGGGCCGTGGGCAGCCGGGTGCCGTCGGCCTCAACCGCCTTGGCGGCCGGTTTGACGTTGGCGGGGAACGCAGGCAACACCTCCAGGGATGCTGGAACTTCCAGCACCACGCCGGTGCCGCGCTCCTGCAGCCCGGCCAGCAGGCTGTAAGCGTCCGGGCAGTTGCACAGCCCGGCCACGACGGGCAGGGCAGGCAGGCCCCAGCCGTGGACTGCCCGGTCCACCATGTCGAGGATGAGTTCCGAGTCGTGCTTGCCTGCGACATCTCCCGGAATTTTGGCGCGCGAGCGCCGCTCCTCGTTCAGCGACCAGGTGTCGTCGAGGGCGAGGCTCCAGTCCACCGGCAGGGAGCCGATGTCGGTGGCGAGGAACAGGCCGATGCCAACCTGACAGTTGAACGTCCTGCCCTGCGCGGCAACGAATCTCTTGGCGACCCCGACAGAGTGGGTGCCGCGCTTGGGCACGACGGCTTGGTCCACCACCCATGCCTCGGCGTCCAGGCTCGCATGCAGCTTGCGAGCCATCGTCTCGCGGACCCGGTACCAGTCCCAGGTGCTCTGACTGATGAACTGCTGGAGGGACTGGGTCATACGGGAAGCGTCCTTGTCCCCGGACACCCGTATCATCTTCTTGATCGTCTTCTTGCCCGGGACGGTGAGCAGGCCCCGGAGGTAGACCTCCGCCCAGCGCCGCTGATCTGAGCGCGGCAGGGGCATGAAAATGCAACGGGCGAACTCAGCGGGGCCGTTGGAAAGAGTGAGCGGCGAAGCTTCGAGAACAGTCACATCATCCCCCAATACCTACCTGAAGCACCGGCTTTCATCATGCGGACCGAGTCGGACGCCCCAAGAGCCACATAACGTTGTCTCCGCTTTTTAAGCAGCGCCCGTACTCATCGAAGAATGCTTGGTTTCTTTCACGGCACACCGAAGGGACGCTTGGCCGAAATACACAAGCGACACCCGGGAAAGGAATTCACATGTTCTAGAGAAGGTTGGGCGCGTCCCGGCCGACACAACTCCGCCTCGTCGCGGCGCCTGCGGCCGGCGCCCGCCTGTCGCCTTCACCCCCTGGCTGCATCCCCCGACGCCGACCTCAAAACTTTACCAGCATGCCTGTATTTAAAATTTCAACCATGCGCTCGAAATATTACCTTTTGCCCAGACACGGGAGACGGATGGAACCCAGCGCTGGAGCCCCTACAAGGCCCTGAACAGGCGCAACGGCGCTGGTAAAAAGTTTATGAAAAAACTGTTCGGTCGGACCCTCATTCCACCGCCGCCACGCGCCCCACCTCCGCCAACACTTCGCGCCCCCGCTGGGGTGACAAGTCCAGGCGCGCAAGGACGCCGGCGGTAGCGATGGACGAGAGCACATGGGTGAGCAGAACCGACACACGCTCGGACAGATCCCGTCGCCCGCTGATCGCATAGGACAGCAGTTGCACCCCCGAAAACGCCCCAACGAGGAGTTCGGCGACCTCCTGGGTGTCGACGTGGGCCTGGAGCTCACCTCGCGCCTTCGCGTCCTCCAGCGCTTCGCGGTTCTGGGTGATCCAGGCACGGAACGGCAACTTGGCGTCCACGCCGACTCCCTGGTCGAGCAGATCGAGAGAGAGACGGATGCTGCCCTGCAGTAGCGGATCCTCCGCCACCTCACAGGCGAAGGCCAGTCCGGCGTCGACCAGCTCCTGCAGCTTCAGAGACCGGGGCACCAGCGGGTAGGCAGTCCCCCTCGTCTGGGAGGCGAGGACTGCTTCGGCCAAGGACTCCTTGGAGGGGAAATGGAAGTAGAAAGCCCCCTTGGTGACTCCGGCGCGGGTGTACACGTCATAGAGGGTCGTGCCGACATACCCCCGCTCGGCGAACAGCGATCCAGCCGCATGGAGTATCAGAGTCTTCGTCCGCTTTCCTCGCTCTTGTCGCGTCATGTAGATTTCCTCACGATTTATTACTCTATTGCGGCTTATATCGGACGCCAAGAAGACGTTTGTACGACAAACAAGCATGCCGGTATCTTGACCCGCGGGATGGCCCACAGTGGATCTTCTCTTACGCGGGGGAAAAAATGAACAACGCGCACACCCTTGGCATGTCTTCGACAATACGGCCAGCGCTGGTCCACCAAACCGACGGGGGCAATGTGATCCCCACTGAGTGGTCGAGGATCAAGGAGCACCATTACCGAGTAAAAGGGAACTGGAACAGTCGGCACACGTTCTTCTCACCACTACAGGACAGGTACTCCCCGGTCACAATTTTCGAAACCTTCCGTCAGTCGGTGATCTTACTGGCCCATGAGGCCTACTCCGTCCCCATGGAGCACCATTTTGTCATGTGGGACGTTCATTACACGACCGTTCAGCAAGAACTCGCCGTAAGTGAAGAGGCCGCCCGAATCGATGTCGAGGTGGAGTTCTCCGACATCCTTCAACACGGGAAGCGTCTGGCTGGAATGCGCTGCCACGTCACGATCTCCCGCGCCGGCCGACGGCTGGCAGCCGGAGGCGGTCGCCTCAGCATCACCTCGCCCGCCGCCTACCGGCGGCTGCGCGGCGAGGCAGTCCGCAGCCACACCACGATGACCCCACTGCGGCCGGCCATCTCCCCCGCGCTCGTCGGTCGGAGCGCCGAGTCTTACGTCGTACTCGGCACGGCGGACACCCCGGACTCGTGGGAACTGCGTATCGACCCGCTGCACCCACTGAACGCCAACCGCAAACGGGACCACCACCCGGGCATCTTATTGATGGAGGCAGTCCAGCAGGTGGCGCACCTGCTGCCGCGGCACCCGTTCTATCCCGAGGCGGTCCGCATTCAGTTCAAGCGCTACGCCGAACTCGGCGTGCCCTGCGTCATCAAAGCCAGGACCGTCGTTCAGCTGGGGACGGGCACCGAGCTGCTCACCGTACGAGGGACGCAGGACGGGCAGTTGGTCTTCGCCGCCGACCTGCACAACGCAGTGGCGCTCGTTACCGCGGACGCCTCATGACCGGTCTGGGCAGCGACCAACCGCGCACCGTCTTGCTCACGGGCGGCACCGGATTCATCGGATCCCATGTCCTGGCCGGACTACTGGCGGCAGCCGACCGCGGCGCCCGGCTGCGCGTGCGGTTGCTCGCTCACACGGCGGCGTCACCCATACACCCGGCGATCGAACCGTGGCCGGGAGACTTGGCGGAACCGTCCACCCTCCGCGGTATCTGCGCGGGCGTCTCCAGGGTGCTCCACCTCGGGTCCTTGATCACAGGGGCTGAGGACAGGCTCCAAGCCGTCAATGCCGCTGGCACCTGGGCGCTGCTCGATGAGGCGCGGGCCTCCGGCTCGCGGTCCTTCGTCCGGCTGAGCACCACCGCGGTCTACGGTCCCGGGCCGCATTGCGGAATCACCGAGGAGGCGGCCGTTCCCAGCCCTGAATCCCCGGTCAGTCGCAGCCGCCTGGAAGGCGACGCCCAGGTGCTGGCCGCCGGCGCGACTGTGGTGCGGCCGCACTGGGTGTACGGGAGAGGCGACACCTGGGTCATCCCTGCCGCGATCACGGCACTGCTGATGCTGCCGGGGCTGCCGGACGACGGCCGTGCGCGGGTGTCCCTGGTCAGCGCCGACGCTCTGGCGAAGGCGCTCGTCGCACTCGCCCTGGACGAGGCCGAACCCCCAAGCGGGGTGCTTCATGCCGCTCACCCGGAGCCGGTGTCGGTGCGAGCCATGCTCTCCCGGGTCGCTGGGGAGCTGTCGCTCCCACTGCCCGCGCAGGCGCTGCCCCGGGACGAGGCGGTGCGTGCGCTGCCGGCCGGGAACGAGCGCGCACGTCGGCTGATCCGCTTCCTGACCACGGATGCCTGGTTCGACAGCCGATTCCTCTGGCGTACGACTGGCGTCGACCCGGGGGCAGGATTCCTCGCCGATTTTTCCGCGCACGCCTCGTGGTATCGCAAGGCGCTGCGACTGAGCCATGCGTGATGCCCGGGGGTGACGGCCGTGGTTGGGACGAGCCGTCACCCCCGGGTCAGACCGCCGGTCGCAGGACCACTGGCAGGGCACGGTGGCCGTTGGAGATGAATGACAGCTGCGGCAGGATCTCGGAGGTCCCGAGCGCCATCTCGGGGAAACGGTCGAACAGGGCCGCCAGAGCGATCCGTGCCTCCAAGCGGGCCAGCGGCGCCCCCAGGCAGTAGTGCACGCCGAAGCCGAAGGACACGTGGTCCTTGCGCGTGGGGCGTTGAATGTGGAAGGCATCGGCGTCTGGGCCGTGGTGCCGGGGATCGCGCCCCGCACCGGCGAAGGCGATCATGATGGGGTCGCCCTTAGCAATCACGATCCCGGCGATCTCGATGTCCTCCACTGCGTAGCGCAGGATGGAGTGGGCCCCGGGCGCTTCCAAGCGCAAGGTCTCGTCGATGACGTCGTTCCAGTCGGCGCGACCCTTGCGGACCAGTGCCAGTTGCTCAGGGTGGCTCAGCAGTCTGTACACCGCGTGGTCGAGCAGGTTGACCGTGGTTTCGTAGCCCGCGGTGAACAGCAGGATGAGGTTGTCGGCCAGTTCCTTCTCGGTCATCTGGCCTGCGGCTTGGGCCTCGATGAGCGCGCAGGTCAGGTCGTCTGCCGGCTCGGCCCGTTTGCGGGCTATGAGTTCAGTGAGCGCAACGTAAAGCTCCCGGCCGTTGGCCTGCGCCTGCTCCAGGGTGGCCGTGGTGGAGAAGAAGCCCTTGATGATTCGTTGGAAGCGGCCGCGCGCTTCGACAGGTATGCCGAACAGCTCGCAGGTGACTTCCAGCGGCAGCGGATGCGCGAAGCCTTCGCGGAGGTCGACTTCTGCTCCCGGGGGCTGCCCGGCCAGCGCGTCCAGGATCTCGGCTGTGAGGGCCTCGATCCGCGGCTGCAGGGTGGCTATCCGTCGAGCGGTGAAGGCCGAGGCGACCGGCTTACGCAGGCGCGAGTGGTCGTCGCCATAAGCGGTCACCATGTTCTGTACAGAGACCCAGATAGCCAGTGGCCACTCGGCACCCACGCTCCCGTCGATCCACGCAGGCCAGTGCTGGTAGGCGTCCTTGGAGACGCGGGGGTCGAGGAGCAGCGTCCTGATCTCCTCATGGCCGGTGACGGACCAGGCCACAACCCCGCTCGGCAGTTCAACTTGCCGGACCGGCCCCTCGGCGCGAATTCTGGCGATCTCCCCATGAATGTCCTGACCGGACGCATCTATGGCGTACTTGCATGATGCATGTCCTGCCACTTCCACCCCTTATGAATGTGTCCCAGCAAATTACTGGACTACGACAAGCCAGCGGTAGCTGATCATATGGTTTGTTGTGTGAGCGCGGTGTCCGAAACGGAGAATCCGGATCCGGAGTTTCCGGATCCGGACTCCTGGTCCAGCGGTGACCGTCGGACCGTATGTCAGTCAGCAACCGCGCTGGCGGCCGTCTCACGGGGTGCCAGGTCGACGGGCACGAGAGTCGCAGGGCGTCGACTGCGGGCGAAGCGCCGCATCACAGGTCGTTCCACCTCCACATACAGCGCCCAGCCCGCCACAAGAGTGGCCAGGAAAAAGCCGATGAACACCACTGTCGCCACCGGCGTCCCGTAACGGGCGCTGTGGCCTACCACGTTGCGGCCATAGAAGACCGTGATGCCCTGGCACAGGTAGAACCCGAAGGATACTTCGCCCAGCCAGGTCATAGTCCGCCCGCTCAGCCCGCCCGATCGGCCCGCTACATCCCGTTGCACCGCCGAGGTGATCAGCGCGTAGATCGGAAGGATCATCGTCACGTTGAAGACCAGAACGAACGGGACATACAACTGGAGCACGAAGCCGACCAGGCACAGCGCCACGGCGGCGGGTGTCGGCACCGGGAAGTCGCGACCCGCGCGCACGGGCCAGTGCCAGCAGCGCCCCGATCACGAACTCGGGAAGACGTAGCGGAGGCAGGAAGTCGCCGAACCAGAACTGCAGGTTTGGACACCCCGAAGGAGGTCTTCGGCGTGTCAGGCACCAGCCAGGCCGTCGTCGCCTGGACAGCGACTTGTTCCCGCTGCTGATCCTCGGCCTCAGGAGGATTCCAGCGGGAACACCGAAGGGTCAGGGAACCACGCGTGCAGCAGGAACAGGTTTGGTCAGCCACGCCTTCACCGGGATCGAGCCGTCGGCGAGGAAGGCCATGCCGACGGCCCAGGTGACCAGGTGTGCCGGAAACACCTTGAGCAGCCGGCGGCGCCAGAACGCTGTCGCGGCCTCCCCGGGCTTGGCCAACCAGGTGAGCACGAACCCGCTGAGGACGAAAGAGAATGAGACGCCGATCATTCCGGAGCGGCCGAAGGTGTCCCCGAGCCACTGTGCGATCGCGTGCTTCGCGAACGGACTGACCTTCACCGGCGCGTTCGGCGGCAGCGGCGAATCGATCAGCGAGATGTGGAACATGAAAACGAGAAGGGCCGCAACGAATCGCAGCCCCGGTCAGTGAGGGAAGCAGATGTCTTTGGTCGGGAGTCGGCAGAGCCGCCGAAGAAATCATAGGAAGCCTTCCGCTTGGCAGGGTGTGCTCGGCCATTCGCCCAATCCGAGCGACAAAGGCCCCCGGGGCCGCGAGCGCACTCCCAGAGTGAACTCGACCTGAATTGAACCGTCCAATGAATTCACCCATACGGAATGCGAATAAATAGAAGAGGGCATGCCATACAAAGCATGCATAACCGAAATATCACCGCAGACAAGGCATTCGCTGTCAGCGCAGCTCGTCCAGCCCCGCCACGAAGTCCTGCACCACGCTCCGCCGGTCGTTGCGCCGCCACGCCACCGCCAGCTCACTAGGCCCCAGCCCGCTAACCGGACGCGCCACGATGCCCGAGCGCCGGTACAACTCGACGTTGCCCTCGGCAAGCAGCACCACACCCTTGCCGGCTTCAACCGCCGCCAAGGTCTCCTCCGCACTCGAAACGATCGCGCCGATCCGAGGTTCCCGCCCACCACGGTCCTCCAGCGCCAACCAGAAGTCACGTAGCGGACCGGCACGGTTCGGCAGGGCGATGAAGGGCTCCCCCAATAGGTCGGCGAAGGCGATCTCCTTTTGCTCCGACAAGGGGTGGCCCTCAGGAAGCGCTGCCCAGCGTCGCTCCCTCGCCACCACGCGGACCGCGAATTCCTCGGCATCCGGAAGGGGGAGCCACACGAAGGCGATGTCCACCTCACCCTTCGCCAGCCCCACACTCGGATCCGCCCAGCCAACGTGCCGGAACCGCAGCTGCCAGTCCGGCCACTTGGCCTCAAAGGTCCGCCGTCCCTGCTGGACCAGTCCCCGGCCCACACTTGTCGACAGGCCGACTGTCAGCACCGCGTGCGCCCCCGCCGCCGCGTCCGCCACCGCCCGCTGGGCCTGGTCCCACCGCTGAGTGATCTCTCGCGCCGCCGGAAGCAGCGCTGCACCCGCCGGCGTCAGCCGCACCTCACGCCAGGCCCGCTCGAACAAGGGCGTCCGCAGACCCATCTCCAACTGGCGCATCTGTTTGCTCAGCAACGACTGCGAAACGAAGAGCCGCTCCGCCGCCCGTTGGAAGCTCAGCTCCTCCGCGACAGCCACAAAGTATTTGAGATCCCGTAGGTGAGCATCCATAGCACATGGTTATCACAAGAGATCTTAGACAGGGCAGGCCATACCCGCTGAGGATGATGGAGTGTCAACTTATCGAGAGGACGCAAGGAATGAAAGCTTCCGCATTTGACCCGACCAGCCTGGCCATTGATCCCAGAGGCCGCGTCGCACTCGTCACTGGAGGGAACCGGGGCATCGGCCAGGAAGTCTGCTCCCAACTCGCCCAGCTTGGCCACACGGTCCTGCTCACGGCCCGCAACCTCCCCAACGCGGAACGCGCCGCCGGCACCATGGCCGCCGTAGGCCTGGACGTTCGCCCCCTGCGACTCGACGTCCGCGACGCCGACACCATCAAACGGGCGGCCCACCAGGTCAGCGAGGAATTCGGACGGCTCGATGTCCTCGTCAACAACGCCGCGATCCACTACGACAGCTGGCAGCGTCCGTCCTCCGCCCGGATGTCCATCGTCACCGAAGCGCTCGAGACCAACCTCATCGGCGCCTGGCGCACCATCGAGGCTTTCGTCGACCTCCTGCGCGCCGGAGAGCACCCCCGCATCGTCAACGTCAGCAGCGAGGCCGCCTCCTTAACCAACATGGGCAGCGGCACCCCTGCCTATACCGCCTCCAAGGTCGCCCTGAACGCCCTCACCCGCATGCTTGCCGCCGACCTTCGTCATGAGGGCTTCATCATCAACTCCGTCTGCCCCGGCTGGGTTGCCACTGACATGGGCGGCCACGGAGGCCGGCCCGTCGAGGCCGGTGCAGCCAGTGTCGTCTGGGCCGCCCTCCTCCCCGACGACGCTCCCAGCGGCGACTTTTTCCGCGACGGTCGCCCCCTACCCTGGTGACGCTCGATCCGCCTCGCTCCTCTGTCTCACCCGGTTTGTCCGTTACTGCCGGAACACAGCGGCAGGCATGTCGGCGTGCTCGCGAAAGTGCTCAGGTAAGTACGGATAGATGTGCTCAGACGGATGTTCGCCTGTGGGCTCGTCAGAAGTTGGCGGCGACGATCGTGCGATGGAGAGTCCCGATCCTTCGTTCCGTCGGCGCCTACTGATGGAGTCGCTCGCAGTGTTGGCAGCTGATGCCCAGACCCAGGTGACCTGGCTGGCCAGGCATGCGGTAACGACAGACGAGATCGCCCTGGACTTCGATCACGCCTTCCGCATGGCCGAGGTCCTGGTGGCCGATGGACAGCTCGCCCGCGAAGTCATGGCTGACCTGCAGATGATCGACGGGATCCTCAGCAGGATGAGTGGTGACGAGAACGCTGATCGATGGACAAGGGGTGCACTGTGCACGGACGAGGGCTGGGCTCTGGCCTGGCGGCTGGCCCGCCGGGTTCTCGTCGCGGAACTGGGCGAATGGCAGCAGCCTCTTCCAGAGATCTCTGTCATCCGGTGACGGGCTCCGCTGCTCTATCTGGTCAGGCCACCTGGGTGTCCTGCTCGATGGCGGCGAGCCGGTTCTTCAGTCGGTAGCTGGGGCCGTTGATCGAGATCACGTCGCAGTGGTGGAGGAGCCGGTCGAGGATCGCGGTGGCCAGTACTTCGTCGCCGAGGACCTGGCCCCATTCACTGAAGATCTTGTTCGAGCTCGTAACGCTTGGAGATCACCTGAGAGACGAGGTTGGCCTCCGCTCTGCTTTCTGCGAAGCTCGAACAGATGGCCGCTGCGACACCCGCAACTCGCTTGAGGTGACGGTCAGCACCTTCACCCTCGATCCGCCAGCTATCAGGCCGCCGAGCCTGCCTGCCCCGAGGTTGAAAAACACCTACTCAGAGGTCGTTTCCACCTCTCTTGCCCAGTTTTTAGGTGATCCTCTGGGTGAGGGATGGTGGTGCCGGCGAGGTCTTGGAGGCCGTCGATACCTGCGGGTCAGGGGATGTTGCTGACGGGGCGGAAAGGGCCCCAATCCCGTCTCATCCCAGGATGTCCGGTCCTTGAGGCTCTGTGCTTCGAGCGCCGATTCGGCGCGACTGGGCGCACTCGGTTCGGGGCAGTACGCCGGAAGCATGTCGAAGCGTCGCCCGTATCCGAGTGATCTGTCCAATGCCCGCTGGGAGTTGGTCGAGCCGGTCCTGGCGGCTTGGCGTTTCGAGCGCCGCGGCAGAGCTCTGGACTTCGGCCGGCCGCCGGAACACGACCTGCGCGACATCATGGACGCGATCTTGTACGTGGACCGCACCGGGGTTCAGTGGCGCTACCTTCCGCACGACTTCCCCCACTGAAACACGGTCTACGGCTACTTCGCCAGGTGGCAGCAGGAAGGCGTGTTCGCCCAGCTCAACGGCCTGCTGAGGCAGCTCTTACGGCAGAAGGAAAACCGAGAGGCCGAACCGTCGGCCTGCGTGATCGACGCGCAGAGCGTGAAAACCTCCACCAGCGTGCTCGCCTCCGGCCAGGGCATCGACGCCGGGAAGAAGATCGTCGGGCGCAAGCGGAGCATCGTCACCGACACGACGGGCCTTCTCCTTGCCGTGCTGGTCACCGCGGCGAGCGTGCAGGACTCCATCGCCGGCACCCACCTCCTGGACCAGGTCGCCGCCGAACATCCGCGCATGTTTCCAACGCAGTTCACGCAACCGAACCGGATGCTTGACCGGGACGGCTACTGGTTCTACGCACCCGAGTTCGCAGGATGCAGCACATCCTCACCGACCGTGAAGTGCACGGTCAAGTGACCTGAACAACCGGCGGGGGCGGTGTGCACCACCTACGGTGGCACCGGCCCCGCTGCCTTCGAAACAGGAGACGTTGCCTCATGACTGACGGCCTTCATTGGCTCGAAGACCCGGTTCCGCTCCCCGGTGGCTACTGCGCCATTTTCGCGCGCGGTATCGATTGCGAAGACCTCGTCCGCCGGCTTGCTCCCGCTACCGAGCCTCACTTCATGGGCCCACGCACACACGCAGAATTCGAGGCCGACTTGTTCGAGCTCGACCGCGGCAAGCCTGTGAACACAACCGTGGGTGTCCGCTATGGATCGGTCGGTGACCTTTCCTTCGCCATCGGCTACGGCTCCTGGCAGGAAATCCTCGGCCGGTTCGACACTCCCGAGATCTCTCATGGAGGTGCGCACACATACGAGCTGTACTTCATGGCCGACCACCCGAACGTCCCTCTCCCGCACTTCCGTTACAACCATGACGGCGTGTACGAGGTGATGTGCGATCTCAACAACGATGACTGGGTAGGAGTCGTCGATGTCCTCGGGAACAACGCTGAGCTGGTCGCCACACTGGAAGCCGACAAGCGGCGACCCATGGAGATCTTGGAACAGCGTTTCGGCCTGACCCTGCCAAAGGAAGCGATTCTCACCGGCACACTATCCGCTGCAATCATCAGAACCTGACAGCCGCGTGACCAGCCCCATCGCTCCGCCTACCCCTGCGCGGGCCCCGACGAGCCAAGAATGCGCGCCTCGCCACTCGAGCGAGCAGCGCAGTACGGCGTGTCCTGCCGGCCCGCGGCGCACTCGTGTACGGGCCGGCAGGTCGTGGGACGGCTACCGCGCGACCGCCCGGCGGTCTTCCTGCGGCGCCGAGCGCGGGACGGCTTGCGGCAAGTTGGAAGCGCGGCAGACCCCCGATGCAGGCCAGCACGTCCAGCCGCTCACCGACCACCCACTCCGGTTCGTCCGGCACACTCAGCCAGGAACGCCACCACTCCAGCAGCACGGGGTTCGCCACAATCCGCGTCGACTACTGCGCCGAGGTCCCGGCCAGGGCACGTCCAGACACGGGGGACCTGCCCGGCGCCGCAGACCCCGCCAATCCGGCCGGGTGTGGTGCCTGGGGACGGGGGCTATGTGGCGGTGCCGTCCCGCGCCACTACAAACGGCACGCAGCCAGAAGGCGGGATGGTGTCGGAAGTTCGGTCGCTTGAGTCGCTTCGGTCACTGGAGTCGGGCGGGTCAGAGGGGGAGGGTTATCCCGAGGGCTCGCATCGCGCTGGACGGGGGGCCGCCTTCAGAGCGCTCAGTTTTCCGGCCCTTCGTGCGCGGTTGCAGGGTTGCGGGGTCGATGGCCTCGGCCGGAGCGGAGCTGGCGTACAAGCCATCGGGTTCGGTGTCGCGGTCGTGCGGGAGGAGCCAGAAGACGCGGCGGCGGAAGGTACCGGAGGCACGGGAGGCTTTGGCGTCGCTGGCAAGGGTGGCGTAGCCGACCATGCGGCCGTCGCGGTGGTAGGCAGGCCTGCCTGTTCGGGTGGGGAGGCGGTCGAGGCTTTGGCGTACGTAGTCGAGGCGGGTGATGTCCTCGAGCCAGACGAGTGCGCTCTCGTGCTTGAGATCGTTCTCGCTGATCAGGGAACTCATGCCGTCTCCTCGTTCGCCAGCAGTCCGATGCCAGGGTAGTACTTCCTCGAATTCGACAAGATCATCTCTTTCGGGGAGGCGAGCCCGAGCAGTTCGCGGGCGCGGGCGGCGAAGGTGCGGTTGCTCATCGGGATGCAGCCCTCGCTCTGGCACCAGCCGCGGTAGGCGTCGTAGAGGGTCTTCTGCTCGGTGCGGCAGTCGGGGCTGATGAGGCATGCCTCGTCGAAGAAGCGGCCGGTGTGGTCCTCGGTCTCGGCGTAGGCGTTGGTGGCGATGCGGACCTTGTCGGGGCCGGTGAGGTCCTTCTCCCCGCCGAGGTAGCGGCGGGCGCCGTCGATGAGCCAGTTGAGGATGCCGGGGCCTTCCTCGGCGACGAGGATGTCGGCGAGGTTGTCGATGCGGCGGTCGTCGGCGACGGTGCGCTCGAAGGGGATCAGGCGCATGCGGCGCCAGAAGGCGAAGCCGCCGGTGCCGACTTCGGGCCGGTGGTTGCCCAGGAGCCACAGTTTGTGGGTGGGGTTGAAGGAGAAGAAGTCCTGTCGCATGCGGCGGGCCTTGATGCGGTCGCCGCCGGTGAGGTGCTTGACGCGGGCTTCGTCGAACTTGTCGCCGGGCTTGACCTCGGAGCAGACGACGACGCGCCGGCCGTGGAGTTCGGCGAGGTCGGTGGGGTGGCCTTCGTAGAGGCGGGCCATGAGGAAACCCGGCGGGGCGGCGTCGGCGTAGTCGCCCAGGAGTTTCATCGAGACGTCCAGGAGGACGGACTTGCCGTTCTTGCCGGCGCCGAAGAGGAAGGGCATGACCTGTCCGCCGACGTCGCCGGTGATGGAGTATCCCAGCAGCAGTTGCAGGAAGCTGATCATTTGGGTGCCTTCGGCATCGTCGCCGAAGGTGTCGGCGAGGAAGCGCTGGAACCTGGGGATCGGCATCACGGCCGGGCCGACGGTGGTCGAGCGGGAGTGGAAGTCCTTGTTGGGGTCCGGGGTGCGCACAAGGCCGGTGTGCAGGTCGACGATCCCGGCCGGCGTACACAGGGCGTAAGGGTCTGCGTCGAGGTATTCGGCCTTGAGGACCATGCCGGGCGCGGATTTCGCCTGGGCGAGCATCGCGTTGATGCCGGCAGTGCTCAGGGCGCGGCGGCGGTGCTTCTTGAGCGCTTCGACCGGGTGCTCGCCGGTGGGGTCGGTGGTGGCGAGGTGTTCGCCGATCTCGCCGGCGGCCCACAGGACGGAGTCGTCCTCGTCGACCTGCCAGCGGGTGGTGTCCCACCGGTACCAGCCAAGGCCCGGGACGTGGCGGAAGTCGGTCTGGTACAGCTTGACGAAGAGCTTGGCATTGCCCCGGTCGGTGAGGGAGTCAGGCCTCAGACCATGAGCGGTCGCGCCGGAAGTGGCCGTCGCCAGCGTCTGCGTGGACGGTGTGCCGTGTTGGGGCGGCAGGACAGGGGTGGCCTTGGCCATGATCTGCTCGGCCAGGGCCCGGGGATCGAAGTCGAAGAGCATATTCGGCTCGCCGCCTGCGGGGCTGGTCACGGGCGGCTCCCGGGGTGAAGGGGACGGCGTGCCCCGGCGGTCATGCCGCTGCGGATGATCGCCTGGGCACGGGATTCCTGCCCGGGGCGGACCAGGCGGGCAGTCTCCATGAGAGCGTTCTCGGCGTCCGTAGCAGTGAGGTGCCCCCCAGCCACGAGCCCGCCAAGGGTGTAGGCGGCACGGTTGAGCTTTTCGGAGAACCCTGTGCCCTCGGCGGCATGAGCGCAGTCAGCAACCTCGGCAAGGGCCGTGGTGAGTACGGCGACGACAGGGCCGCCCTTGCCGCGAGCCGCGAGGACAGCCTGGCGAGCGCGGCCGGGTACGGGCCGGGGGGCGGGCACATGGGCAGCGGGCAGATGGTGGGTGCGCTGGAGTTCCTGGGCGAGCCAGGCCGGCAGCGGCGCGGGGGTCCGTACGCTCCCGAGCGGGGTGTAGGTGCCGGCGTCCGTGGTGGTTCCGGGCGCGATGATGTAGCCGCCGTCGGCCCGGACATCGACCTGCCAGGCGAGGGCGCGCGTGGTGCTGGAACCGGAGGAGCACTGCCAGCGGCGCGAGTCGGTCTGTCGGTACCAGACGTGCAGGCCTCCCGATGGGGTTCTCACCCGCAGGGTGGTGGTGTCGTCGGCAGGGCTGGGCTGGCCGCGGAGGGCGGCTAGTACCGCCAGAGTGTGGAAGCCTGTGGTCATCGCGGATACATCGATGTCCTCGGCGATGTCGATGCCGGGCAGGAGCCGGCTCCGGCCTGGCGGCGTTGCGGGGTGGGCATCGATGTCGATGACTACCAGGTTCGCCGGTCCGCAGGCTACGCCCACGCCCATCTGTGGCCTGGAGCCCCACCATTCCTGGATGCGGGTGCTGTCCAGGGTGGCTGCGTGGAAGCCGTGGCACCAGCGGCCTGCTGTCCGGCAGGAGCAAGTCTGGCGGTCGTGTCCGGGCTCGCGGCAGGCGGGGCAGTTGGCGGGGGGAGTCTTCTTTCCCGGGGCGAGCGGGTGAACCGGCCAGCCGTGACTGGCGCACCAGCGGGCGAGTACCAGCGGACTGGGCTGGGCGGCAGCAGGGATGCTGGGTCTTGAGTCGCTGGCAGAAACCCGCAGGTCAGCAGGCATTCGATCTCCCAATAGCGACTGAAGCGACTCAACGACGGAGACAGCCTAGCGAAGACGTCCGTTCGAGTGGACCAGGTTCGTGTCCCGGCGTGCCGGTCATTCAGCTTGATCAGCGACCGAGCGACTGATCCAAGCGACTCAGCTCGCTGTCCGCCAGCCTCGGTCGCTTCCAGAAAGTTGCAGGTCAAGAGGTGAGTAGAGGCCCGGTCAGCGACTGAAGCGACTCAAGAGGCCTATATATGACACGCACACGCGCGAACTGCACAGCCGATATGTAGAACTCCGGTCGCTTCAGTCGCTACCTGCTCTCCCAGCAGACCCTTGACCTGCACGTTTCTACCAGCGACTGAAAACTTGAGGAGCACCGTGCTTTAGTCGCTGGTCACTCACAGGTCACCGCCGAAGCGACCCGAGCGACTGAAGCGACCGAGTCGCTGCCAACCCAGTGGGAGCAGCGTCATCACCGCTCCGCCCGCCGTACTGTCATCACCACCAGCCGAGGCTTGCCACGCGCCGCTTGCGTCCAGCAAGCCCTGGAGATCAAGTGCTCCGCGGCGGCACCCCACCCGGATCAAAACTTCCTCACCACCACCGACAGATGCCCCCACCTCGCCGCAGCCGCGGTCGAGCACAACCGGGAGCTGCTCCCCCGGATGTTGGCGAGAAGGCTCGACCTGTACCACCAGTCGAACCGGTCCTGGTCCCCTTCGTTCTGTCATCCCCCTCGCCCGTCCCGAAGGCGCTGGGCCCAGGCGGCCGTCCGGCGGCACCAGCCTCCGCCGGATGATCCGCAACGAGAACCGCTAGTGCTGTGACCAGGAACGTTCGCCGGGTGATTGGGTGACGTTGTGGTCGTTGACCGCCCTCGTGGATCATCACGAGATGAGTGAGATCATCTTGATGTCGGATCCACGGGTAGCAGCTGTGCCTGTACACGAGTGCGGTGAGCTGCTGGTCGATGTCCGGAGAAGGTCGCTCCTTGTGGACTTGCGGAAGCAGGCGGACTCGGACGCCTTCTTCTACCTGCGGGAAGGCGTGCTGGAGCGTCTGCTCCAGGCACAGGCGCACTTGCCGGCCGGCCTGGGGTTCCTAGTGGTCGAGGGCTATCGTCCTCCGGCATTGCAGCGGCGCTACTTTGAGAAATACGCGGCCAGACTGCGAGCTGAGCAGCCTGGATGGACCGACGAGCAGATCCGGTCGGCGGCGAGCCGTTTCGTGTCGCCACCGGAGATCGCGCCGCACAGCGCGGGGGCGGCGGTGGATCTGACGCTCGTGGATGCGGACGGCCGTGAGCTGGAAATGGGTACGCCTATGAACGCGACTCCAGAGGAGAGCGCCGGCGCCTGCTACACCGACGCTGCCGGGATCAGCGCGCAGGCGCGCGCCCACCGGGAGATCCTGGGGCGCGCACTGAAGGCCGTGGGCCTGGTGAACTACCCGACGGAGTGGTGGCACTGGTCGCTCGGCGACCGCTACTGGGCGCTGGCCACTGGAGCGGCAAGCGCCTGTTACGGACCGAGTCGGCAAGGCGTGTGCGCATGACGCTCTCGGCTGAGCCGCGGTAGCCCGTCAGGCTGTCGCAGCGAGGGGGCGTCCGCCCCAGCGGATGCCCTTCTCGCTGCGGATGCGGGCGCGCTCCTTGCGCTCGGCGGCGAGCACGTCGGGGTGACGGGCGTTGGCGTTGCGCCAGCGCAGATACGCGTGCAGGGCCCGGGTCTCTGCGGGGTGGCTGCGATGGTTTGAATTGGCCAGAGTGAACTGCCGCAGCGGTCCGAAGTGGGCCTCGATCGGGTTGGCCCAGGACGCGTAGGTGGGGGTAAAGCACAGCTCGACGCGGTTCTTCCTTGCCCAGCGCCGGATGGTCTCGCCCTTGTGGGCGGAGAGGTTGTCCAGGATGACGTAGATCGGGGCGCCGTCCGGGCGGGCCGCGCGGATCGACCTCAGCGCGACCAGAGTGTTCGTGGCGCCCTTCTTCCTGCGGTTGACGCCCCACAGCCTGTCGTCGCCGAGCGAGTAGCAACCGTGGAAGTACCGCACCCCGTGAGTGCGGTGGTAGGTCGCGGGATGCCGCTCGGGGTGACCGGCAGGAGCCCAGCACGAGCCGGCGGTGGGCCGGATACCAAGCGGCCCGAACTCGTCAAACGCGAACACGCGACCCGGGAATCGCTCCAGAATATGCTCAATACGGTCGAGCTTGGCGTCACGCTCCGGGTCGGGTGACTCCTTCCATGTCTTGGTGCGCTGGAAGGTGCCGCGGCGGGCGAGCAGGCACCGTAACGCCTCACGGCCGATCCAGATCATGCGGCCGTGCATGCGGCACAAGTAGACGGCGAGTTTACGGATTGACCAGCGGGTGAAGGGCTGGCCGAGCTTGGTCGGGCGGGTGGTGGCCGTCTTGACGACGAAGTCCTCGTCGTCAAGACTGAGAAGGCGGGGACGACCTCCCGCCCATCGAGGGTCCAGACAGGCCAGGCCGATCTCGTTGAACCGGTGGATCACGTCTCGGACGGTGTCCTCGTCGGCCTGCACCAGCTTCGCGATCACCGGCACCCGGTTCCCGCCGGCCGAGGCCAGCAGCATCGTCGCGCGCCGGAACCGCACCGAATTGGTACTGCCCCGACGCCCGATCTGCTGCAGCTTCTGCCCCTCCTGGTCGGTCAACCTGCGCACACGGACAGGCTCAGCCACCACACCCCCAGCAGTCGGATCGGACGTCACCGCACATCCAACCGCCGAAGCCGCCGCCCCGGCGAACCTAAGTGGTCAGAGCACTAGATCTTGATCCAGTAACGTCGCGCGGGACCGAACTCGGTGTCCCGGATGTCCTCGAAGACGCCGCCGCACCGCTCGATGGTCTTCACCGAAGCGGCATTGTCGACCGCGCAGACGGCCAACACCCGATCCAGGCCGAGCGCCCGCGCCTCATCGAGCAGCTGGCCCACCGCCCAACTGGCCAAACCGCGCCGCCGCGCGGACGGCCTGATCCCATAGCCGATGTTTCCAGCCCACGACACGTAGTCGCTGCTGCCGTATCGCAGTGCGATTCCGCCGAGCACTCGATCACCCTCCACGATCCACCGATAGATGCACCGCATCGCGTCGGTCGCTTTCGCCGAATCCGACTGGTCGGTCAGCCGGTGCACCCAGGCCGCAAACCCCGCGGCCGAGTCCACCTCATCGGACGGACCCAGCCCAAAGCCGTCCTCGTGTTGACCCGGGCCCCACTCAGCGCGGGCCTCAAGCCAGGCGGCGTGCAGGCGGATAGTGGGCGCGATCAACTCTGGCATCCGGCAAAGATACCGTCAGAACGTGTCCCCGACGCCGGGCAGTGCCTAACGTCCCTCACTCCGCAGAAGTGCTTCTACCTGCTCAAACGCAACCCGAATCACAGATAACGACGGTGCGCAGCGCGGTGACGAAGTACAGGACGTGCACGGACTCGACCTCGTCGGCGTACTGGCGTAGCTGGGGGCCGGTGGTGTCGCCGGGGATTGGCTCGCCGACGTCGGGGTCGACGGAGAGGACGACCAGGGCGCGGTCCAGGGCGTGGATCTCCGCCTCGCTGGTGATGTTCTCCAGCTGCTTGGCGGCGGAGTCGGAGAACGCGATCCGGGCGCGGCGCGGGCCGTGCTGCGGGGCCATCAGGCGACGGCCGGGCGCTGTCGAGCGAGGCGGGCGAGGTGGGCCTCGCGAAGCTCCTCCCACGGCGTGCAGTCCTCCACCGAGGGCAGCCCGTTCTCTGCGATGTCCTCCAGGACGGCGGCAAGCCGGTCGGCGTACTCACGGGTCTTCGCCGCGTACGCGCGGACCGCGTCGGCGGCCGCGGGCTCCAACTGCTGCCGGGCGTGGTCGGCGGTGGCCGGCTGTTCGCTCATCGAGGGCTCCAGGAGGGCGGAACTGGCGTCTGCTCCAACGGTATCGGCCACCCCGGGCCGTAGGGACCGCTCCGGACGAACCGGCTCGTACGAGGGTGCGGACCCAGGACCCAGGTGGACCCAGCTTCCGGCGCGTTCCGCGGCCACCAGTGTCCCATGTCAGTGAATCTTGACCGATTGCCATTGCAGATTGACCACTGCCCAGTTCGTGCCATCGAACCTTGACGGACCAAGTCAGCACCCTGGCCGACAGTTCACCCGATAGAAGGCATCTCTGATTTTCATGCGGTATCGCCGCTGCGGGCGTCCTTACAGTCTGCGTGCCGTCCGGATGGGGTGGCACCAGTCGCTGATGCATGGGAGTGGGACGTGAGGTCTTCGGGGCGTATGGCTGTCTCGGCAATGGCCGTGGCTATGGCGGCGCTGGGAGTAGGAAGTGGTGCCCCTGCTTCCGCCGCCCCCACGGCGACGCCGTCGTGCAGCGGGGCAGATTGCCCCAGCCTGAAGCCGACCAGGCTCACGGCCAGCCAGGCCAGCCTGAATGTCACCCAGATGCAATTGGAGAACATCAACGCGATGGCGTCCGACGCGGTGACGGGGGAGCCCATTCGCGGCGCGAAGATCGTGTTCGCCACCATGGGCGGCAGGACGCTGGGGACGGCCTACACGGACTACGACGGCATCGCTGCGATCGCTGCCCCGGAGAACCTGGGCCCCGGAACCCTCCAAGAACTGCTGGGCGGCTACGAAGCCGCAATGGTCGGCGACGGCGTTCACGCCCCGGCCGGAGCCCACGGAGCGATCACGATCGGCACTGACCAGGGCCCCGGTATCCCCGGCAACCCATGCTCCGTCTGCTAGCGACCGTGCGCTCGAGCAAGGCGTGGTCCCGGTCGACTGAAGCCGGAAGCGGTGCGGATTTTCCGTCGGCGATGCCGGGCGGCTGACCGCGGTGCCCCTGCACGGCCTCGAGCCGAGGCGCGGGAGAGCAGTGGTGTGGCGCCGGACGGCCCGTTCGACGGCTATGCGGTCCTGGAGACCGTGGCCGCGCTGCCTATCAGTACCTGGCGCTACCTCTGGGAGCCCGAAGGCGCGCGTCACCTGGGACCGATGGCCCAGAACTGGCACGCCGCCTCCGGCTTCAACCAGGACGACACCACCATCGCCGTCGTCGACAGCCTCGGCGTCGCCACTGATGTGCATCCAGACACTGCACCGCCGCGTGGAAGAGCTCACGGCTGAAGTGGATCGTTTGCAAGAAAGCCGCGACATGAACACGTTCGGGGCCCCATGATGACGCCAGACGGCCTGTTGTGATCTCCACCGCCCGCCCGGGGAAGGACAGTTGCCCCCAGTCGCCGCCCTCGCCGAGCACGGCCCCCAGTCGTCTCCTTTCCCTCAGAAGGCCGGGGAGTCGGTCCGTGCGGAACACTCATCGCGATCCAGAAGGCAAGACACCATGACAAGGCAGGACACCTTGGCACGACACGACACCGTGACGGGACCATCCCAGGCGATGGATCTGCGGTCACCGGTGTGTACGGACGCGGTCTGGCGGCTTCCGGTTACGGTCTGTCGCATCACCCAGTTCCTGGGTGAGCAGACGGCCGGCGCCTTACTTGAGCGCGCCATCGCCTCCGCTGGCGACACGTTGCAGCCCTCCATGATCCGCGACCGAGAGCTGGTCCCCGACTTTCGCCGGTCCCGCTCGCGCCACGACTTCACCGCGCCTGAGCTGATGGCGGCCATCGACGAGGTGCTGGAGGCCGTCGAGCACACTCTCGGAGTCTCCTGCCAGTACGCCGAACCCAGCTACAGCCTCAACGCGCACAACGACGGGGACTTTTACCGGCCGCACCAGGACACCAGCGCCGAGTTCGCCCCACGACGTCTGCTCACATTCGTGTACTACCTTCATCGCACACCCCGGCCTTTCGATGGGGGCGAGCTGCGTGTGTTCGACGCGGCTCTGCCACTGCACACCGAGACAGCCGGGAGATGGCAGGAGCGTACCTGGCGGGACTGGGAGCCCGAGCACGACAGCATCGTTTTCTTCCTCCCCACTGCCTGGCATGAAGTACGGCCGGTCAGCTGCCCGAGCAAGCAGCACGCGGACAGCCGTTTCGCCATCAACGGCTGGCTGTGCAGCCCCGACCCCGCGAACCGCGGGAATGACGCGAGCCCGTGAGACACACCGTCCCCGAGTCCGACTGGCGGGATGCGTCCCGTCAGTCGGACTCGTTCGAGGCGAGGCCGTGTGATTCCCGGGACTCGAGCGTCCGGCCCGTTGGCCCAGCCGGTCAACCCTCACTGGCAGAAACGCGCGCCGGTCAACGTTCGGTGTCAATCGGTCAAGGTTCAGTGTCACGGGACAACCAGGGAGAACGCTGGTCCCAGGACCCAGAGACCCTGACCCGGGAGCGCTGCGGGGTCCTGGTGCCGGCCCGCTGCCCGATGACACAGATCAGCTCAACAGTGACACAGTGAGCGTGTCCACCTGGGAAAACGGGGGGGGCGATGACACAGATCGGCCGGACTGTTCAGGCGGGTGTCCCGTCTCACTGAAGCTTGACCGTTCTCACTGAACGTCGACCGACTCCGCCACCAGTCGCGGGCGGTCGGTCAAACTCCGTCGAGACGCTGCCAAGGTTCAGCGCGGGCGATGCGGTACGCCCCGGCATCACCGCCCAGCAATTCACCCATCGCACGGTTCGACTCATCCGGTTCCGCCGGTAGCGTCACGCGGATGCCCCCAGGGCCTCGGGAGCCAGGGGGCCGAGTCGGACCTGGGGCTCAGGAAGGCTGCTGAGCTGCTGCCGGACGACGGCACGGACAACGGAGCCGCGGCGACGCAGCAAGCTGTCCAGGAGGCTCTCCAGGCGCTCCCCGGCACGCCAGAGCCGGGCTGGACGATGGACCGGCCCGGCGCCGGCTTGCTGCGCCGACGTCGCCAGGAGCGGGCACGCAAGCGCTACGTCGCTCTGGCCATGTTCAGCGACCTGCAGCTGGTGGACGAAGCCGAACTACGCATGTGGAAGCAGAACATGACGGTGGCCGTCCTGCTGGAATTCGCGGTCAGCGACATGCGCCGCAACGACGTGCAGTCGGCGGTGACCCGTCTGGAGATCGTGCACGCCGCCACCTACGCAGACCTCACGGAGTTAAAGCAGAAGATGGCTGACGGGGAGCAGGACAAGCCCGGCAGCCGCCACCTGGTTCGCTCGTGGACGCCGTGGCCGTGGCACGGCGGACCTCCGGCCACGAGATCGCCGGGGTCTGGCGGGCCCACCAGGTGGGCCCGCCACCGGCCCTAGTGGTGGGTCTCCCACCACAGGATGAGCAGGGTTACGGCGCCGCTGCCCAGCTTGTACGCGGCGCCCCGCAGGAACTCGCCCGGAACGCTGCGGTCCTGGTCGGAGGTCCACTTGCGCAGATCGCGAATCGCATCGGCGCACTGCCTGAGCAGACGATGCCGATGCCTGGGCGGTCGTTTCGCGCTACTGTCGTCCATACGGAGTTCCTCTCGTTTCAAGGCGTGCGGGGACACCGCGCAGGGAGCCCTCCCAACTCGTGGCCTGAGAAACCCGTTGGGGATGCAGGGCTCCTTCTGCGCGTTCAGCGGAGCCTACGACAGCTGTGTTGGGAACTCGGACGCCTGCTGGCCCCCTCATTCCCAAGATGTAGTGGTTGATGGGCTGTTGCGCCCCGTGCGACCCCCAGATGTTGTGCTGGGACCTGCCGTCGGCCTGTCGCGAGGTGACGCCGTTACCGGCGGGTGAAGTCGTGGAGCCGGTCTGCAAGACGCCGGTCGGGACGCTGGACGATGATGCAGGAGCCGGCCTTGGCGGTGGCCCGGCGGTCGACTTCCATCTCAAGGCCGCCGGTGGGGGCGCTGGCGAGGCTGGAGCCGGTCTTGCGTACGTACATCGCGACCGCTTCCAGGGTGGCGAGGAAGGCGCTGTCGGGGGCTTCCGAGTCGAGGACGTCGTCGGTGACCACATGCAGCCAGTGCCGCGCTTCGCGGGTCTCGCCGAGGGCGAGGTGGTACAGGTGCAGGCAGTAGGCGGCGGCGCGGTGGCCGGCGCCGGCGGCGAGCTGCCACCAGAACTGAGCGCTTTCGCGGTGGTCGGTCAGATAGAGCAGGCAGGCGAAGACGAGTGCACCGTCGCCAGGTGGCGGTTGTCATCGGGCTTGTCGGTTTCCTGGGCGAGACGGTCGACGTGGTCGGCGGCGTCGGGCTTGTTCAGGATCCAGCGGCAGACCACGGACAGTCGCTGGCCGGCCTGGGCGGCGCGGACCATGTCCGGGTGGGGCTCGGCCGCCGTGGCGGCCGCGTCGGCGGCGAGGCGGCGCAGGGCGGCACCGACGTCGAAGGTGTCGCGCCGGGTGGTGGTGATGCGGGCGCCGGCCAGAAGGTCGAGGGGCCGGCCGAGCGCGGCCGGACGTTCCTGCTGGCCGTGCTCGCCTTCACCGGCGGTGCCGCCCGTGCCCGAATCGCCGGCGGTACCGACGTGCAGAGCGGCCTCGTAGGCTTCGGTCGCGCGGCCGAGCTGCTGAGCCGGGAACGGGTGGCGAGCAAGCAAACTGTGGCCGCCGTGCGCGAGCCACTCACCCGGGCCGCCACCGCCGCCGCCCCGCTCATGCGCTGCTCCGACCCGGCCGTCGTCACCACCACCGAGCAGTTGCTGAACGCCCTGTCCGACGTGGAGGACACCGCGCGCCTGGAGGCCGCCCTGGAGGCGTTCGGCCGGGCCGTCAACGCCGCCACCGCGCCGCGGCTGTCCTGGTGGGCACGCCGTCGTGCCGCGCGCACGACCCGACCGACGGCCCTTCCGTAGGATGCGAAGCGTCTCGCCCCCGACAGCTTCAATGCCGGTGTGGCTGAGCGCCGTAGATGGCGAGTTTCGCCATCTACGGCACTCACTGTCTGCGGTGGTAGTTACTCCGGGAGGACCTGCGCCGCCTGCATGCCCTTCTGCCCGCGCTCAGCGGTGAACGAGACCCGCTGACCTTCCTTGAGGGACTTGAAGCCATTGCCCTCAATGGACTTGAAGTGCACGAAGAGGTCGTCACCTCCCGTGTCCGGCGTGATGAAGCCGAACCCCTTTTCGTCGTTGAACCACTTCACGATGCCGGTCTGCCGGTCGGACATGTTCACCCCAAGAATTGTGCGGCGGCCCCAGTGCCACCAAGTGGATCATGGCATGCGGCCACCATGGCCGTATATGGGACGTGCTGCCCGAAGATGAGCGCCGTCACGCACTGCCAGCCGAAGGGCCTGCTGCGAGCGGGCAGGCCGGTCGAGACCTCCGCAGCCGCAAGATAGCGCGCCGCCAACTACTGTGCTCATCCGCCACCTGTGGCGCTAAGAACTCCTAACGAAATGATCTTCCAGGTGGTTGGATCACTCCGGGACTTGTGATCTGGGGGTGCGGGTGGCTCGGCCGAAGCCGTGGGAAGTCGACGACGAACTGTGGGCGGTGATCGAGCTACTGCTGCCGAAGGTCGAGCGTCGGATCCGGCATCCGGGTCGCAAGCGGCATCCGGACCGGCTGGTGTTCCAGGGCATCCTGTTCGTCCTGCACACCGGGATCTCCTGGGAACACCTGCCGCAGGAACTCGGCTTCGGCTCGGGCATGACCTGCTGGCGCCGCCTGGCCGAGTGGACCGAGGCCGGCGTATGGCCCCGATTGCACGAGGTCCTCCTCGCCGAGCTCCGCGGCGCGAACGCCCTGGACTTCTCCCGGGCGGCGGTCGACGGCTCCCACATCCGGGCTTTAAAGGGGGAGCCAAGACCGGACGAAGCCCCGTCGATCGGGGCAGGACGGGCAGCAAGCATCACCTGATCACCGACGCCACGGGCATTCCGCTCGCCGCGACCCTGACCGGCGGCAACCGCAACGACGTCACCCAGCTGATCCCGCTCCTCCAGGCCGTACCGCCCGTGCGGGGCAAGCGCGGCTGGCCCCGGCGCCGCCCTGATGTGGTGCTGGCCGACCGCGGCTACGACCATGACAAGTACCGCCGCCTGGTCTGGGACCTCGGCGTGAAGCCGCAGATCGCCCGCCGCGGCACCGAGCACGGCTCCGGCCTGGGCACCCAACGCTGGGTCGTCGAGCGAGCGTTCGCCCACCTGCACTGGTTCCGCCGCCTGCGCATCCGCTGGGAGATACGCGATGACATCCACGAAGCCTTCCTCAGCCTCGCTTGCAGCATCATCTGCTGGCGACGGCTGAAGAAGCTCCGGCCGCGTTAACTGTCGTTGTCCTGGGCAGCCCTGAAGCCGCGATCTTGGATCACCGGGAAGACTTGCTGTGTGGTGGTGATCCAGGCGTCGATGTCGGCATGGGACGACCTGATGGCGCTGATCAGCGCCTCGATCACGTCCAGCTTCGGCTTGCCGACGTTCCGGCTGAGCTCGTCCATCGACACCTCTTGGTATGACATGACCAGCTGCCACCAGAACCGCATGAGGAAGCGGCATTCCTGCGGGTCACGGTCGTCTGCGAGGCGATCGTGAACGACCCTCTGGACGCGCCGCCGCTGCTCATCATCACGAAAGCCGTTGTTGAGGTCAGTCAGGGTCACGTCCGGACAGTAGCAACCGCTCGTTCACGACCCCGGGCACGCCCTCAAGTCCGCGTAGGGCATTCCGTTAGGGGTTCTAAGTCACAGCCGGTGTGACTGAGCGCTTTAGTTGGCGAGTTGAGCACCTCCCCCCTCCCATACAGCGTGTGGGGAGTTGCGGCACTACGCTGTGCGTTCGCGCTGCACGATCGCCAGGGCGTCCTCGAAGGTGATGCCGGAGAAGTACTCCTTGTGAGTCCGTTGCACTCCGGGCACGGCCGCGATGGCGTCGCGGGCCCTCGCCTCCCACAGGCGTGTCGACGGCCATGCCTTGGACACCCAGCCATCGAAGATGACGACCATGCCCAGCTCGGCAGCGTGCTCGTACTCCTTGAGCCGTTCGGGGAAGAGGCGCTTCTCGACGCGGCCAACCTTGATGTAGGTCTGCAAACCCTCGAAGGAAAGCAAGTACAGGCGCTCGCCGGGCGCGTCGAGCGGGTCGCCGGAGCGGGTCATGGCGTCGTACGCGGCCTGCATGACACGCAGGCTGTCAGCGATGTGCGGCACGATGCCATTGTCGAAGCAGTACCGGAGGTGCTGGCGTGACACCCGCAGGGAGATTGCCTCCAGGCGGGGATCGGTCGGGTGATCGTCGTAGATGGTCACGGTCGGCCCCCTCCCTAGCCACAGCGTGCATGTGCTGCGCCTGGGACGGTACAGGGCGCCGACTCGTCTCGGGCAGGGTCCGAGATGGGCTGCCAGCGCTACCTCCGGTAGGGGCCAACTCGCCCAAACTCGCAACTTCAG
Organism: Streptomyces sp. NPDC023481; assembly: GCF_055560195.1. NCBI lineage: Bacteria > Bacillati > Actinomycetota > Actinomycetes > Kitasatosporales > Streptomycetaceae > Streptomyces > Streptomyces sp. NPDC023481. The sequence goes on along the minus strand of NZ_JBVHJE010000020.1, from coordinate 80,373 downwards.
CCGCCAACTCACGCGCTCACTCGCCGACTGAGGCGCTCAGTCACAGCCGGGGACGAGGCGCTTGTGCGGAAGCCGGCCTACAGCTCGATCTCGATGTGCTCCACGTCGGTGAACTCCACGCCCAGGCCGTGCGCCCGGCTGTTGTTGGCGCGAGCACCGCTCACTCCAGGAGCGACTCGAAGGCGCCCGCTCCAACCTGCGCTTCGCCGAGAAGCGCATCGCCGACCTCGAAGCCCAACTTCTCGAACAGGCCCGCGAAGAGGAGCGGACCGGATTTTCGCGGTAGCGGGCTGAGGGCTGCGTTCAGTGCAGACGTCCGTGGGTTCGTCTGGCGGTGGTCTTGCCGGAAGGGACCGCGGCGGTGCCGTACTGTCCCGTGAAGCTGTGGCGAGGTGATAGTGCTGGTGCTCAGGATGGCTGGACTTGGTCGAAGAGGGCGAGGGCTTCGGCGGGGTCCGGGCTCACGAGGCGTTCCAGACCGGCCGTCGTGATCTTCGCCCACTTGCTGGCCCGTGCCCACATCTGTTCCTCGAAGGCGCGGACGGTCTCGTCCAGGTCTCCAGGGCCGGTGGCGAGCGACTCGGCGAGTTCGGCGCCTTCCAGCATCGCGAGGTTCGCGCCCGCCCCCAAGGGGGGCATCAGATGGGCGGCGTCGCCCAGTAGCGTCACCCCGGGGACGTGGGTCCAGGTGTGGGACACGGGCAGGACGTAGAGGGGGCGATGGACGAAGGCGGTGCCTTGGCGGAGGAGGTCGAGGACGGGAGCGGCCCAGCCGTCGAACAGAGCCAGCAGGCTCGATCGCACGGCCTCGACGTCGGCCAGGTCCAGGTTCGTGTGCCAGTCCAGCGGCGCGCGGAACTTGGCGTACACCTTGACGTGGCCGCCGCTGTTGCGCTGGGCGACGAGGGAGCGGTTCACGCCGTACACAGCTACGGAACCGTCGCCGATCAACCGGGCGAGGTCAGGGTGGCGAGTGTCGACGTCGTCGAGGGAGGTCTCGACATAGGTGACGCCGGTGTATTGCGGCGTCACCGACGAGACTGCCGGGCGGATCCGGGACCAGGCGCCGTCCGCGCCGATCACGAGGTCGAACGTCTCCTGCCGCCCGTCCGCGAAATGGACCAGTACGCCATCCCGGGCCCCCGGCACCACCTGCGTCACGCCCCGCCCCCACTGGACGTCGAGAGGGCCGAGCAGCAGGTCACAGAGTTGTCCGCGGTCGATTTCGGGATTGGCCCGGTCATCCGGGTGGGGTTGCCAGTCGCGCAGGACGGTCCCGTCCGTGTCCAGGATGCGCATGGCCTGTCCCTCGGGACGGGACAGCGCCTGGAACTCCGCCAGCAGCCCCGCCTTGTCCAGCGCTAGCTGGCCCAGCCCCTCGTGCAGGTCCAGCATGCCGCCCGGAGGGCGGGCGTCAGGGGTGGGATCGCGTTCGAGGACCGCGACGGGGTAGCCATGGCGGTGCAGGACACGGGCGAAGGTAAGGCCGCCGGGACCGCCCCCGACCACTGCGATGCGATGTCTCATGCCGATACACTGTATTGTTCCATGACGGTGTATCGCAACACTACGATGTCACCATGACTGTGTGGGACCGGCCGGAGCCGCCGCCTCGCCCCGTGCCGCTCGACCGGGAGCGGATCGTCGCCGCCGCCATCGCACTGGCCGACGAGGGCGGGCTGGAGGCGGTGTCGGTGCGCAAGGTCGCCGCCCGGCTGAACGCCGGGCCGATGCGGCTGTACGGATACATCTCCACCAAGGAGGACCTGTTCGACCTCATGGTGGACGAGGTCCACGCCGAGATTCTCCCCGAGACGCAGCCCGGTGACTGGCGGGAGGCGCTGCGCGCCCTCGCCCACCGCACCAGGAAGGCCGCTCTCCGTCACGAATGGCTGGCCGACCTGCTCGGCGGCCGCCCGGCCCTGGGCCCGAACGGCCTCGCCGTGACCGAGGCCACGCTGGCCGCCCTCGACGGCCTCGCCCATGTCGACACCGTCATGCGCGCCGTGGAGACTGTCAGCGCCTACTTCATTGGCGCGATCAGGCGCGAGATCGCGAACCTGCGGGCCGAGCGCGCCACGGGCCTGTCCAAGCACGACTGGCAGCGCGCCCACGGCCCGCGTGTGACGAGCATGTTGGCCACGGGCCGCTTCCCGGCGCTGGCCAAGGCCGTGCACGACGGCACAGACGTGGACGCCGAGACATCCTTCGCAACCGGCCTGGACTGGGTCCTCGACGCCGTGGCCGCCAAACTCACCCGGCCGTCGGCGTGACGCTCAGCCCTGACCTGACCAGTGGCGAGCGACCCGACAACGCGCAAAAGCCGCTGCTTTGACGGGCGGCTCAAAATCGTCACGGACATCTACGCGACGCATCACCTCAGTTCAGAGTCCACCCGCACACATCGAGAGTCGGTAAAGGCGACTTCCCCCCCGAGGACTGCGACGACTACCTCGCCCGCCGGCTCTCCCGCGACGGACGGCCGCTCATCAGCAGCGAGATCCGCCAGGTCATCACCGACCGCTCCCACGGCCTGCCCCTCTACCTCGACCTGTCCGTGCTGCGCTTCCTGGAGATCCGCCGCACCCGCGAACCCGTCCCTGCGGACTTCGACCACGACTTCGGCGCCCTGATCGCCCGCACCCTGTCCGACCTCACCCCCGACGAACGCCACGTCCTGCGCTCCGTCAGCCTGCTCGACGCCTTCGACCTCACCCTCGCCACCACCGCGGCCGGCCTCACCCACCAGGCCCCCGCCCAGCGGCTGATCGAGCGGCCCTTCGTCCGCGAGAACCCCTTCGGCGTGTGGCCCTACCACCTGCACAGCCTGATCCGCTCCACCATCCGCAGCGCCGACGACACCACCGACGACCGCTGGACCGATGACGACTGGGCGCGCGCCGCGGAGCGCGCCCTGACCGCCCTCGGCACCAAGTGGGCCACCGCCCCAGACAGCGGCCGCAACCGGCTGCTGCTCGTCGGCTGCCTGCGCCAAGGCCTCCCGCTCGCCCGGGACTTCCGCCTCCCCCTGGGCTGGCTCGCCGAAGCCGCCTGGGCCTACGTCAGCGACTCCGTGTGGGAGCCCATCGCCCCACCCGCCCGGCCGAACCGCACCGACGGCTTCGAGACGCCGGCCGACGCCCTGGTCGAACTCCTCGCCGCGCTCGCCCGCCGCCAGCACGAACACCGCTCCACCACCGCCGCCCGGCTCACCACCGTCACCGACAGCCACCTGCTGCCCGCCGACCTGCACGAGATGGGCCTCTACTACCTCGCCAAGGCCCACCGCGACCTCGGAAACTCCGCCGCCTCCCGACACGGGATGCAGACCGTCTCCGCGGGCGGCGGCCGCCTCGCCCCCGCCGCCCGACGCGGACTTGCCCACCTCGCCCGCCTCGCCGGCGACTTCCCCACCGCCCACGACACCGCCCGCACCCTCGGCTGGGCCGGCCGCCAGCACCGCGTCGAAGGCGACATCTACTGGCCCCACGGCGACATGCACCGCGCGGCCGCCGCCTACGCCACAGCCCGCGACCAGGCCGACCAGCACGGCGTCGCCGGAGAACGCGCCACCAGCCAGACCCACCGCGCCCTTGTCCTCGCCTTCACCGACCCCGACACCGCGGACGACGAAAGCCACCTCGCCGAGCAGCTCCTCACCGGCCTCGACCTCCGCGCCACCACCCTCACGCTCCAGATCGCCGCGCTCGCCCGTAACGCCGGCACCCTGCCCGGCCTCGAAGCCGCCCGCGTCCTGCGCGCCGAGAGCCGCGACGCCGGTATCACCGCGGCCGAAGCCGCGCTCGACCTGGTCCTCGCGTTCCACCACGCCGTCCTCGGCGACCACGACAAGGTCCGCACAGCCGCCGGCCGGCTCCGTGAACTGGCCCAGAGCGGCGACTACGCCTACTACGCCGACATCGCCCACTTCATGGCCGGACAGCCCCTCCCCCACCCCTCCACCACCCGCTGGCTCGAGCCCGAGGAGACCGTACGCAGGCGCTGGGAGACGCTCGTCGCCGAGAGCCGGCACCACCTCGGCATCCGCCGGCCGTGAACCACGCAGCGTTCGTACCGGGTGGCGACCCGCGCGCAGACGGCTGTGGCCCGGGACGCACCAGCTGGTGCGTCCCGGGCCACAGCCACAAGGAGGGGGTCAGCCGGCGTCGGGGTTCCGGCCGACGAGCCGGGTCAGCAGCTCCACGATCTGCGCCTGATTCCGGTCGATCTTGCCGGAAAGCCCCCGGACCTCCTCGGTGAGGCTGCTCACCTTCGCGTCCAGGTTCCCCACCTTCTGATCAAGGTTGCCGACCTGCAGCCGCACTGCGGTCAGATCGCTCTTGACGATCCCGAACTCCCGGTCCGTCCGCTCCGCCACATCCTCGAAACGCCGGGTGAGCGCAGCGGCACCGGGCTGTGCGATGGGGCCCTCCGGCACGCGGAACTCCCGTCGAGCAGAGAAGCTAGAAGGCATCCGGGTCGACGCCCTGCGCACGCGCCAAGGCGAACAGAACCCGCTCGATCGTGTCCAGGCGGTCGGCGATCGACCGTTCTCCCGGCGCGCCGACGGCGTTGGCGAGGGAGTCGATGTTCCCGAACGCGGTGCGCTGCTGCTCGCGGATCGTCGTCAGCTGCTCGCTGTGCTCCAGCGTCCGGCCGGTACGGAACGCCTCCGCCTCCAGGTCCCGCAGCCGCTCGTCGTGCGTCACCGTCTCATTCACCTCCCACTATCCTGCCAGGCCCGCGCACCACGATCAGCCGCCCTGCGCAGCGGGCAGCACGGAACCGGTCAGCGACTGGACAGGGGCCTGCTGGGGGCGCCAGCTGCGGGACGCCACCGGCAGCCCGGGCGGCTGGTGGAGCAGCGGGTGAGAATGGAGCCGTCACGGGCCCGGCGGAGGGAGCGCGATGACGGCGGCGCTGTTGCGGGAGGCCGCGACGCTCATGCGGCGCCGCGCGGCCGAGGCCGCCGAGGCTTCCGGCGAGCGGTGGATGGTGGACCAGGCAGTGACAGCGGTGGCCGACGGTGCGGGTCAGTGAAGCGGGGGTCGGGTCAGACGCCGAGCCGGGTGAGCGGCCCGCTCCGGCACCACCGGGTAACGGTGGCCACCAGCGGCGCCGTCGTCCGGCTGCGCCACGGTCGGCTACGGCGTGACCGTGGCGGGTGTCAGCGCGAGACGGGGCGGCGGCCAGGACCAGTGGGGACCAGCGCAGGATCTTGCGTCCGGCGCTGGGCTCGTCGCTCTTGGTGGCAGGGACCCAGCCGCCGATCCCGGCGGCGCCGGCCAGCACGGGCGCGGCGAGGGTGTAGGCGAGGGCTGGCCGACGCCGTTCTCCCGGTTGCGCGGCAGACTACCTCGCGACGTGCGCCTGCATGCGTCAACTGTCCGATACGGTGCACTAGTTCGTCTCAGAGATGCCTTTGATGCCCGCCCTTCCCGTGATGTGATCACTGCGAGTGACGTGACCATCACATGCGTCACTCTGAAGTGACCACTTCACGGGGAGAAAAAGTTCGTGCGTTTGAGAACGCTCATAACGTCAGGAGCAGTCCTGTGCGCACTGCTCGCGTCAGCGGCGGCAGCACCATCCGACGCTGCCGTGGCCGGCACCCAACGGCCGGAGGTCACCGGTGCTCCGGCAGCGTCGCCAGACAGCACCGGTCAGCAGGTGCAGCGCAGCGGTGAAACCGTCGTCCGCACAGACGCTGGCGCGTGCGCCACCGCCCGGCAACAGGCTCTGTCGGCCCGGCACAAGTACGCCGCGTGCGTGCAGCCCATCAAGGTCACCGACGGCATGCGCGCGGCAGCGCGGGACCCGATCTGGAAGTGGCCGGACTGGTGCGACGACCACGGCGTCGCGAACGTCTGGTACATCACCCGTATCAACGGATGCGGGGTGTTCGGCGTCGAGCTCAAGGTGCTCGACACCCGCGGCAAGCAGGTCGGCGGGATCAAGTACATGATGGTCGGCTACGAGTTCTCCGACCGTACCCTGTCCCGCTGGGCGTATCAGGTTGCGCTGCTGGAGTACCAGCGCTGGGGCCAGGGCACGGCTGGCACCAAGGCCCAGGGGTCCGCCTCCTGCCGCGGCAAGTGCAAGATCGCCAACGGCAGCTTCCCCTCGCAGACCATCAGCGCCAGCAAGGACCCGTACGGCCAGTACTTCATCGACACCACGATCAACATCCGCCAGCGCGGCCAGACGGGCAGCGGGCGCGCCGTCATCACGCACCACTTCACCAACCCGGCCTGGGGCTCATCCACCCCCGTCGAACTGGCCACCTCGGACGTGCGCTGTGACACAGCGCTTCCCGGACGCACCACACAGGTGGGCTGCATCAACCCCGGTTACGTCCCGGAGATGGTGTACAACAAGCGCGGCGAGTACCCGGAGCTGGCCACGCACATCGCCTACGCGCAGGACGTGAAGAAGCTGCCCGGCAAGCACGGCACCAAGCAGTACCTGACACGGCTGACGAACAAGGGCAAGATCACAAAGAACCGCAACAAGGCCTGCCCGTCCAGCCGGCCCCGCCCGCGGGGCAAGAGCTGCGACGAGTACCCTTTCGCCACGACCTGGCAGGGCGCTTCCACCGGAAGCGGCAAGTTCAGCTGGCGCATGATCGACGCCAAGCAGAACAGCCAGGGCGGCAACGCCCTGAACAACTTCTACACCTACAACCGGATCATCGAGAAGGACCGGTTCCTGGTCTGGATCAAGTAACCGTCCACCGGCAGGGGCAACCGCAGTGACCGATCCCATCATCACCGGGCACGGCCCGGTCGGCGTCCACTACCACCAGTTCCTCGTCACCGACCCCGGCGGGCCCGTCGCCGGTGAGGAGACGGACGCCTCACAGACCGGGCTCGTCGGCATCACCGCAGGCGACGCCACCATCCACACCGGCATCCACACCGGCGACGTCGACGTCACGGTCACCGCCCACCGCCACGAACCCGCGCCGGATGCCGGGGAGTGGGAGGAGATCGCAGAGATCTCCCTCCGCTCCCCCACCGGCACCCTCCAGGTCACCCCCCTCATGACCGACCTGGACGAAGACCTCCCCTCCCTCGCGGCAACCGGCCCCGGCACCTACCGGCTCCGCGTCCACGCCCGCGGCCGCGACCAAGCCGTCGACCTCGCCCCCGACACCATCACCGAGCACTACCTCCTCCAGTGCTGGCCCGCCCCGCCCACACCGGCCCAACTCCTGCGCGCCACGGACGACTACGGCAGCCAGCTACGCGCCGAACAGTTCCACCAGACCCGCGTCACCACCCACACCCCGCGCGGGCAGCACCGCCAGGAACACGACATCCTCCGCCGCTCCCTGGGCGGGTAGACGGCCAGCATGATGGAGGGCAGACACGGCTGGTCGCTCTCGTCGCCGTGACGGACTGAACCCGCGGCACGGCCGCGCCCCGACTCGTACAAGACGGTGCACCGGACTATCCCTGACACCTGAACAGGGCGGCACTGGGCCGGGCCCCGCTCCGGTGGGCCGCCCCGGTCGCGCGCGGCGCCGAGCGGCTGGACGCCCGGGGCCGCCCGTCCGGACGACACCGGGAGGCTTGGGCCACCGGCCAGCCGACGCGCGCCGGCATTCGGGTCCGTCTGCGCTCTGGTGTGCGCGGCCAGACGATGGCGGTGGCGGTTCAGCGGGCGAGTACGACGGTGATCTCCTGGCCGTCGCACCGCGCGGCGGTCTTCTGGACGGCGGCGTGTTCGGCGGGGTCGGCGGCAAGGCCCCACCGGGTCTTCACGGTGACCCAGTCCGCGATGTAGCGGCAGGTCGCCGATGCCGCCGGCGGCATCCATTGGGCCGGGTCCTGGTCCGCCTTGGCCTGGTTGAGGACCATCCCCGCGGGCGCGGGGAGCAGAGGGACTTGCGAGGCACCCAGGCGACCTCTGCGGGACCATCCCCGCGGGCGCGGGGAGCAGTCGAGGATCTCGGCGAGTTCGGCGGCCTGGTTGGGACCATCCCCGCGGGCGCGGGGAGCAGTATCGGGGCCCTTACGGGGTGGTGAGGTCGATGGGACCATCCCCGCGGGCGCGGGGAGCAGAGGTCGGTGCCGGCGGTCTCGACGTCCTCGTAGGGACCATCCCCGCGGGCGCGGGGAGCAGTTGATGTCGACGGCGGCGACAGCGATCGATCGTGGACCATCCCCGCGGGCGCGGGGAGCAGGTGAAACCGCTCGGGGTGATCGACGAGGCGTCGGGACCATCCCCGCGGGCGCGGGGAGCAGAGGTGCCCGCCCCACGCGCTGCCGTCGGCCGTGGGACCATCCCCGCGGGCGCGGGGAGCAGCCTTCTGCCTCGCTCCAGGCGTAGTGCCAGTCGGGACCATCCCCGCGGGCGCGGGGAGCAGACTTGCTGACCTGCGGGTTTACGACCGTGGGTAGCGAGAATCATGCACTTTCACAGAGACCGGCATTTGCATCTAATTAGACATTTAGCCCTTCGGTCTGTCAGCGGTTGCCGAAGCGGCGGCGTTTGGCTGCTTTGCTCCAGCCGGGGCGGGGTGGGGTTGTCGAGGGGGCGGGCGCGCGGTCGTTAGGGCAGCGGATGACGGTGAGGCCTTCGTGATCGATGGGATGCCAAGCGTGCTCGTGTGTGCGGAAGGTGAAGCCTTGCTCGCTTTTGGTGGTGTGGGCGAGCAGGGCGCGGCCCTGACCGGAGTACTGGCGGACCTCGCGCCACAGGGCGTCGCGGATGCGGGCGGAGGGATTGCCGATGAAGACGCCGGGCGAGATTTCAAGCAGCCAGCGGGTGAGGAAGCCGCGCAGACCGGCGGGGCAGTTGGTGAGCACGATGACCGTCACCAGATGCCTCCAGGGTCGTAGTTGATGCCTGCAGCGACCGGCACGTCTCCGTCGGACTGGAGGGTGACCTCGTCGATGGCATCGAAGTCGGCGGGCGTGGCGCCGTCGGGCAGGAGAAGGTGGCGAATGTCGGCGACGACACGGTCCAGCAGTCGTAGTTCGTGGATGCGGTCGCGCAGCGCACGGCGTGTACGCGCGCCGACGTCCTTGGGTGAGACGGCTGCGGCGTCGAAGGCGACAGGGATGCCCACTTCGGTCTTATACAGGTCGGCGATGTCCAGGACGAAGGAAAGTTCGTGTCCGGAGTGGACGAATCCGAGGGCGGGTGAGCAGCCCAGTGCGGTGACGACGGCGTGGGCGACGCCGTACATCGCCTGGGCCGCCGCGGTGATGGCCTGGTTGACCGGGTCGCCGGAGGTGAAGTCGCCGGGGGTGTAGCGGCGTCCGTGCCACGGGATGCCGGTGCGTTGGGCCTGGGCGCGGTAGCAGTCCTTGACGCGGCGGCCTTCGCGGCCGAGCAGTTCCCGGCGGGTGCAGCCGGAGGGGTCCTCGTCGGGGAACCGGAGCCGGTACATCGCGCGGGCGGTGTTCAGGCGGGTGCGGCGGTTTGCCCAGCAGGCGGCCTGTGCTTCGGCGAGGGCGGCCGAACGGGACAATGCCCGTCCGGACGCGTAGTAGCGCACGCCGTGTTCGCCGACCCAGACGACACCGGCCCCTGTTTCGCCGAGCACGCTCATCGCCTGGTGGGTGATGCGGGTGCCGGGGCCAAGCAGCAGGGTGCCGATGGTCGCGGAGGGAATGTGGGTGGTTCCTTCGGCGTCCTCGGCGGTGATGGCGTTGGCATCGCGGTGGATGGTGCAGCGTTCGAGGTAGATGAAACTGGCCCGGTCGGCGGCCCGGGTCAGTTCGCGCGGGCTGCTCGCGGGCTTGCGGCCGACGGTCGTCACCGGCTCACTCCACGGGGGCGAGCGTCATCAGCCCGCAGCCGTAGGCCTTGGCCTTGCCCAGGCCGCTGGTGAGGACATGGCGTAGTGCGTCGGGGTCGGTGACCTGCAGCCGTCCGTCGTAGGTGACGGTGGTGAGGGTGACGCGGCCAGGCGCGCCGCGCTTGCCGAAGGCGAGGCTGCGCTGGTCGCGGACGGTGAGCTGGTGCTCGTCGCCGTGCTCGGTGCGGCGTCTGTCCTCGGGCTTGGCCAGGACGCGGAAGCCGGCGGCGTCCTGGCGGGTGAGCAGCCACTGCAGCTGATGGCGGGGGGTGAGGTGGGCGGTGCGCTTGGTGGGTTGGCCGTCGCGGGTGCGGGCGTGGTGGACGGGGTTGGCGGTGAGGCGGAAGTTCCAGGTGGTGCCTTTGTCCAGCCGTTCCAGGAAGGGGGTGTAGGCGTAGGTCTGCCAGCCGGGGGTGCCGGAGGCGGCTGCGGCGGGCCAGCCGGTCTGCTCGACCAGATGGGTCAGGTCGGGCCGGTCGGGGCTGACGACGAAGAGCAGCACTTCGGCGGTGGTGTTGCGGTCGGTGCGCCACAGGACGCGCGGTGCCTGTTCGGCGGTGGGCAGTGCATGGGGGAAGGAGGACATGACGGCGGCGTGCATGGTCTGGGGTGAGGACAGCAGGCGGCGGGCGCCCGGGCGCGCGGTGTTGACGCGGAATCGGGTGAGGTACATCAGGCGCCTTCCAGATGTCCGGTGGGGTCGTGCGCCGGGACGGCCCGGCGCGGGCGGGCGTGGGCGTTGGTGACCAGGACTGTGCGGCTGTGGACGGTGCGCAGCGCGTAGCGGCGGTGACGGGGGTCGAAGCTGAGCGGCTGGTCACGCACCGTGTCTCCCAGCGGCTGCGTACCGCCGTCGCCCGTGCGGGCTTCGAGCAGCACCGTCAGCTCGACGCGTTCTTGGTGGCTGCGCCGCTTTTGGTACCAGTCGGCGGCACGCCACGGCTCTTCGGCGAGCACCCGCTCCAGGCCGGCCGCGCCGCGGTGGACGGCGGGCTCGAGGGGGCGTGCGGGCGGGCAGGAGCGCCGTCCCAGGTAGGGCAGGTATGCCGGTGCGCGCAAGGCGGCGGCGAGCCGGTCGGCCAGCGCGTCGTCGCCTTCGACTGCGGCGACGAACACGGCGTCGGCCAGGTAGAACCGCTCCGACAGCGGCATGGCTTCGCCGGTGTCGAGGTGGTGTGCAGTCTGGAAGTCGCGGATGCGGGTGCCGGGCTGGTCGATGCGCACGCCGAAGCGCAGCGCGGCAAGCTCGGCGAGCTGCTGGTCTGCGTCGCGGTCCAAGCCGAGTGCGGCGGCGAGCAGGCCGACCACGCCGCTCTTGGTGGGCGCGTTCTCCGTGCCGCGGCGGGCGAAGCGGGCCGAGGCCCCCCACGACTGCAGGGGGCCGGCCAGCTGCAGCACGAGAACGCTCATCCGCGCTGCTCCAGGCGGTCGGTCACGGCCTGGCCGACGGCGGAGACCAGGGCGGACAGGCTGGAGGTCTCCGTGCCAAGTGAGGCGAGCTTGGTGGTGGCCGGGCCGACGCGCAGCAGCCAGGTGGCGCAGTTGTCCTCGCCGTAGGCGCGTTCCAGTTCGGGGACGTAGTCGGTCAGGCGGGCGCAGGCTGCCTCCATGTGGCCGCCAAACTCGTCGGCGACGACAGGCTTTTCGAACGCGGAGACGAAGCTGACGGGGCGTGTGGTGCGCAGCTTGACCAGTACCGCGTCGGGAAGGGTGTGGTGGCCGAAGGTGTTGATCTTGCCGGTGGGCAGGGAGGAGACGAAACCGTTCACGAACGCTTCGACGGCGCGGCGTACCGGGGTGGCCGGCTCGTCCTCGTGGAGGCCCTGGCCGAGGTTGCGGGCCAGCAGGTCGACGTCCACGGCGGCGTAGCGGTACAGGGTGGCGGAGTTGAAGTCGACGGTGCCGATCATGCCGGCGCCCGGCTCGGAGTCCAGGTTGCGGTCGTCGACGGCGGTGAAATAGTCCGATTCGATCTCGGCGCGGTGGACGCTGAGGGCGTGCGCGACCTGTGCGGCGGCGTCGACGCCCAGGTCGGTGGAGTCGGCGACCATGCGGCCGAACAGGGCGATGTCCACCGAGTGCCGACCGTCGGCGATCTTCTTGGCGCGGGCTTTGGCGTCTTTGTCCTTGAGATACGCCTTGATGTCGTCGGCGCCCTCGACGGCCAGGCCGGCCAGCAGGTCCAGCTGACGGGAGCTGAGAAACATCAGGTAGGACGACTCAGGCGCGGGAACGGGCTCGCCGTTCTTCTTCGCGGCGTCGGCCTTGCGCTTGGGCGGCTCGATCTTCGAGCCGGTGGCGGTCTGCAGCACTTCGGCGGCCAGGGCCAGGGCCTGCGTGCTGTCCAGGTCCGGCTGCAGGCCGGTGATGCGCTCGGCCAGCAGTTCGGCGACGCGCTTAGTGCGCACGCCCAGCTCGCCGGGGTCAAGCAGCTGGGCGAAGTAGTGGCGGGTGGCCCGCTTCCACGCCTGGCTGGAGACGCGGGCGCGCATCACACCGCCGTAGACGGCCGTCTTGGGAGCGCCGGTGTCGTCGCGGTTGACGTTGCTCGGCGGGACGTTCTGCAGGGCGTGCACGTCGAGGATGAGGCGAGCGGTCACGAAGCGTCCTTCGGGTCGGTGGCGGCAGCGTCGCCGGTGTTCTCGTCGGTGGTGGAGCGGTGGGCGTGGAAGGCGCGGCCCCAGGAGCGGCGCACGCGCTCCGGCCCGCCGGGCTGCTGCCAGCGGTAGAGCTGCTCGGCGAGGAGGGCGTAGTCCAAGGCGATGTCCTTACCGCGCAGCAGCAAGACGATCTCGCGCAGCCGGGTCGCGAGGACGGGCAGGGTTGCGGCAGTGCCGGCGCGCACGAAGCGCTTGCGGACTGGCTCGTCGATCTCGCCGGCCGGCATCAGCCGGCGGACGGCCGCACCGAGTTCGGTGCCAGGGCGGTGCATGCCGCTGCTGCGGGACTGCTGGTGCAGCGACCACAGCGTCATGGCCGTGTACACGGCCGTCTCGGCCGCGTCCGTACGCAGCCGGCCGTCCCCGTACACCTGCTCCAGGTCGATCAGGCCCCACAGGTCGGCGACGGCGGCCGCGTCCCGTCCCGCGCCGCGGCGCAGCCGCGCCAGCGCGGCGACGGCGCCCGGCCGGTCGGCAAGGTAGCCGCGCTGCAGCCGGGCGATCTCGCGCCCGACCAGAGCCTGGACGGTGCCCTCGGTGCGCGGGGCGTCAGGTGCCGGGGCCTTGGCAGCGGGGACTTCGGCGGCGGCGGTCATGCGGACACCTTCCGGGCGTCGGGGCCGGCAGGGGCGTCCTGCACACCAGCCGGATCGGGTGAGGGGCCTTGCGCCGGCACGGCGGCCGTGGCGCCGGCCCGGGCGAGCGGGAGGGCCGTACGCAGCCGGGAACGGAACCACAGGTCGGCCGAGGCCGCATTCAGCCACGTCTGGCCGTTGGCGTCAGAGACGACCCGGCCCCGCCAGGCGGCCTGACCGGCGGACGCCACCAACTCCTCGCCGAGCCGCCCGATCAGGCGGTGCGCGGTGCGCTGCCAGGCGGCGCGCACCTGCTGCGGATCGTCACCCACGCCGAGCTGGGCCAGCCACAGCCGGAACGGACCGTCCAGCGCGCCGAAGCCCGCATCCCGCGCGGCGCCGCGGCCCGCCTCGGACTCACTGCCGGCCGCCCGGGCCAGGTCGGTAGCCAGGTCACCGAGCGCCCGCACAGCCAGGTCCGCGTCCGCGACGGCGTCGACCGCCGCCTGCCCCAGCTCCCGGTCCACCTCGTGAAGCAGCACCACGTCCAGCGCCACCGCGTCGCTGGTGACCTCGTCGATCACAGACTGCTGCGTGCCGTACAGGGCCCCATAAGTGCGCAGCCGCACCAACGTGCGCCGCGGCAGGATCCGCTCGCCGGTCAGCCGCGCCAGCCAGTCCACGACACCGGGCCGCAGCGACGACGCCGGCTCCCCGCCCCCTCCAGCGCCCTGATCGCGCGGCGCGATCAAAGCCTCCAGGCCGCGCCAGGCAGCGCGAGCCGGGTCATGCTCGCGCGGCATGTACACCAGCGGCTTGCCCAGCTTCTTCTCCTGGGCCTGACTGCGCCGCCAGGCGGACATCGGCTCACTGGTGTGGGCGTTTTGCGGGGCCAGCGGGTCACCGTAGGTCAGGACGACGCCGTGCACGCCGCCCGTGTCGGCGTGCAGCAGCAGCCGGCGCGACTGCCAGGTGTACAGGTCACGCAGCCCCGCCGGGCGCTCGGCCAGGTCGTCGGCCGCACCCGGAGCGGCGGGCGCACGGCGCCAGGCGGGCAGGTCACCCACCCGGAGCGGCAGGTGGTCGGCGGCGACCAGGTTGAGCAGCAGCGTCTCACGCAGCGTCTGGCCTTCGGCCAGCACGCCTCCGAGGTTGCCGGCCCAGGCGACCCCCTGTGGGTAGGCCTTGCCGTTCTTCGCCCGCGGGTCGCCCACGACACCGGTCTTGATGCCCGAGGTGTCAAACGCCTGGGCGTGCACCACCCAGCGCGCGGCCTCGGCGAAAGTGATCCGCACCGCGCCGGGGAAGCGCGCGGTGAAGAACGGGGACCCGTTGGGCACATCCGCGACGATCCGGTTGAGCGAGAACACCTCGCCGCCCGTGGTACGCAGCCCAGGGGTCTGGAAGAAGGGCCTGTGCGGGTGGAGCAGGTCGAACCGTTCGCGGTGTGCGTCCAGGTAACCGGGCACGGCCGCGAACGGGTCGTCGTCCTCCCACAGCTCGGCCCACGCATCGATGTCCGCCGGCCCGTCCAGAGCGTCGTACGCGATCGCCAGCAGCAACCGCATCAACGCGAAGTCCTGGGTGGGCAGGTCACCCGCCAGCCTGCCAATCCGCCCGGCCCGCGCGAAGACCTCGCGCAGCGACAGCTCCGCCTCGCCGCCGTCAAGCATCTGCACAGGCAGCCACGGGCGATCCGTCAGGTCGAACGCCAACAGGCCGCCCGCGCCTGCCGCCTGATCACCGCTCACGGGACACCTCGAGTCCGTCGTCGGGGCTGTAGCTGAGCCGGAACCCTGCCACACGGGTCTGACAACCGGGCCTGACCGGCAGGATCAGCTCGCCCGACAGCCAGATACTGTCCTTCACCTGCCAGCTCGGCACGCAGAACTCCTCGAGCTCGGCGATCACACGGTCGATCACGTACGGCTTCGCCATCCGCGCCGGAAGCCGCAGCGCACACGCCGCCGCAGCCTTCGCCGCCTTCGGCGCCGGAACCGAGCCGGTCGGAAGCGGCAGGCCCCCACGTCCCTCGCCGGCCCAACTGAGCGTCGCCAGCGACCCGTCATCGAGCCGCTCGACGACGATGACCTCCACACTCTCCGGGGCATCGCGCACCTGCGCCCGCCCAGCCCGAGTATCGTCCGCATCCCCCGCGTTCCCGGCGAGCCAACCCACCAGCGACCGCCCGGGACGGGCCGCATCAGCGATACGGAACGTATCCGCAGCCCTGGCCTTGGCCGCCTTGACCTTGTCGTACTCAAGGCGCGCCCGGCCCATCGCCTCGGCCCACACGGCCGGCCCGACCGACCCGTCACCGTAGGCGCGCTGCACCAGCACGCTGATATCCCGCGGCAGCTCCACCACCCGATGCCCGCCTCCCTGCGGCAGATCCAGCACCGCGAGTGAACGCAGCAGCGCATACCGCCCGTAAACGGCCTGCGAGCCAGCCACCGGCTCCGGCGGCACGCCCTCCCAGTCGGCACCGGTAACCAGGCACAGCGGCTCGCGCAGCCGCTCAGGACGATCGTCACGCGCGTGACGATGCAGCCGGCCCATGCGCTGCAGCAGCAGATCCACCGGAGCCACATCGGTGACCAGCAGGTCGAAGTCGACGTCCAGCGACTGCTCAGCGACCTGGCTCGCCACCACGACGTGCCGGCGCGGGCGGCACCCCTCGCTTCTCTCCGGCGGACCGAAGCGGTCCAGCAGACCCTTGTCCTTGGCAGCACGGTCGACGTCGGTGAACCGAGCGTGCGCCGTGGTCACCTCACCCGCGCCGAACCGTTCACGCAACGCCTTCGCGGTTTCCAGCACCCGGTCCACGGTGTTGCGCACCACCAGCGCACAGCCGCCGTCGGCGAGCTCGCGCTCCAACCGGTCACCCAGCACCGCAAGGTCGTCCACCAGCGCCCCTACCCGCACCCGGCTGCCACGGCCGGACGCCGCGGGCTGCTCCAGCAGCGGAGGATGCCCCGGGGCCACGGCGGTCAGCAGCGGATAACCGTCCGCCGAACCCACCACCGCGAAACCCTCATCCCGGCCGCCCGCACCCGCGTACGCCTGCGCCAGCTCCTGCCGCCGGGCCGCCGGCAGCGTCGCCGACAGCACCACCACCGGCACCCGGTACGCGCACAGCCACGCCAGCACCCGGTCCAGATAGCAGTTCATGTAGGTGTCGTAGGCGTGCGCCTCGTCGATCACGACGACCTTGCCCGCCAACGCCAGGTGCCGCAAAGCCAGATGCCGACTCTTCAGCCCCGCGAACAGCAGCTGGTCGACCGTCCCGGCCACGAACGACGACAACATGCCCTTCTTCCGGCCACCCAGCCACTGATGCGCCACCAGCTCGGCCGGCGCCGCCCGCTCCTCCCGCCCCGGCCCGGGCAGCTCCTCGACGCCGTCCAGGTCCACCGCCGCGATCCGCTGCCACGAAGCCGCCTTCACCTGGGCAAAGTCTTCGTTCAGGGCCGCCTTGGAGTGCGCCAGCAGCACCGACAGACGCTCGCCATCTTGAGCAGGCAGCCGGTCGAGCCAGGCCAGCAAGCGCGGGAACATCGCGTTGCTCGTCGCCATCGTCGGCAGCGCGAAAAACACCCCGCCCGCGCCGCTGCGCGCCGCCAGCACCTCAGCCGCTGCTAGCGCGGCCTCCGTCTTCCCCTCCCCCATCGGCGCCTCGACGATCAGCAGCCCCGGCTCGGGCATCTCCCGCGCCATACGCACCACCGCCTCCTGCACCGGCCGCAGCCTCGCACCGGCCGGCAGGGAGAAACGGGCAGCGAACAGCTCCGCCACACTGCCCTCAAACAACTGCGGCCGCCACGGCGCAGGCAGAGCCAACCCGGCCCAGGCCGCCGCCACACGGTCCACGTCCCACGATGCCCGACCCAGGCCTGCGTAGGGGAAGAGGTCGGCGTTGCTCGCGATCCAGTCCGCGACGATCACCAGCGCCGACAGCAGCACCTGCACCGTCTGCGGCAGCTTCACCTGCTGCCACGCCCCCAACCGCTCACGCACACCGAACTCATGCGCGCACGCCTCCAGCAGTTCCTCCTGCACCCCCAGCCACACCTGCCGACTCGGACCAGGCGTCCGCAGCAGCGCCGGATGCGCATCCAAGTCACCGACCTGGACATGGTCCGGCGGCACACCGTGATGACCGCCAACCACCACCGCGAACTGAGCGGTAGCCCGGCCCGGCCAGCCGCACCGCTCCTCCAGCCACTCCTGCAGCAGCAACTGCCCGGCCAGCCCATGCGGCGCCATCCGGCGCTCCCGACCCATCTCCCGCCGGTAAGGCATCTCCAGACCCGCCGCGCGCATCTGGTCCGCCAGCGCATCCACCTGACACGCGAAAGCCGGAGTAGCCTTCCCGACGTCGTGCACGCCCGCCAGCCATGTCACCAATCGCCGCGCATCCGCTTCCCCGCCTGGCAGCACCTCAGCAACCCGCCGCCGCACCGCCTTGGGAAGCCACCGGTCCCACAGAAGGCCAGCCACCCCAGCACTGTCTTCCATATGCCGCCACAACGGCAGCCAGCCATCACTGTCCCGATCGTGCTTCGCCCACACCAGCCGAGCCGGACCACTCAACCGAACGTGCAGCCCCGAACGGCCCTCCCCCACGCACCGCATGGCAGATGACTACACCGAGAAGCCACAGCTCGCGCCCCTTTCGGGAAAACCAGGTCTCTCTTGGCTCAACCCTCCCAGCCGTGATCCCAATCCGTTTATGATGCGCTGTCCACTCAACCCAGTCCGCCAGCTTGTGAAATTTGCGTGATATGCCGGAATTCCTGAAAGTGCCGAAAAACTGGTCTGCCACCCAGTAAACGCCCAGGTCACGCAGTCTGCTCCCCGCGCCCGCGGGGATGGTCCCCCAACCTTCCCGCTCAGCTAGCAGACGAGTCTCTGCTCCCCGCGCCCGCGGGGATGGTCCCGAGCTGCAGGTCCTCACGGTCGCGCAGTACGACTGCTCCCCGCGCCCGCGGGGATGGTCCCTGGTGGGAGACCCCCTGCCTCGGCGACCAACTCTGCTCCCCGCGCCCGCGGGGATGGTCCCACCTGCTCATCGGTCAGCAGCCACCCCCGCGACTGCTCCCCGCGCCCGCGGGGATGGTCCCGCGCTTGCCCCGATCCTGCCGACCCTGGGGGACTGCTCCCCGCGCCCGCGGGGATGGTCCCAAGTTCGCCGGCTGGAAAGACGGCACCCCGATCTGCTCCCCGCGCCCGCGGGGATGGTCCCAAACTCGGGGTCCTTCAGAAGGATGGCCTCAACTGCTCCCCGCGCCCGCGGGGATGGTCCCGCGGCCGGCGCCACGGCCACGCTCACCCCCGACTGCTCCCCGCGCCCGCGGGGATGGTCCCCCGAGCGTGATGGTGCCCGTGCTGAAGGAGTACTGCTCCCCGCGCCCGCGGGGATGGTCCCGGTGGAGCCCGCGTCCAGGATCCGGGCGAAATCTGCTCCCCGCGCCCGCGGGGATGCTCCCCGCACCCGCCGCGCCACCCTCAAGGCCCGCCGCTGCTCCCCGCGCCCGCGGGGATGGTCCCAGCACCGCCCAGAACCTCCAGGCCATGGCCCACTGCTCCCCGCGCCCGCGGGGATGGTCCCCTCACGATCTCCCACTTCGGGCAGATGGCCGGCTGCTCCCCGCGCCCGCGGGGATGGTCCCGCGCTCGACAAGCTGCACCCGGAAGCGATGGCCTGCTCCCCGCGCCCGCGGGGATGGTCCCACAGCGAGCTTTCCGTCTGGCTGCCGGATGATCTGCTCCCCGCGCCCGCGGGGATGGTCCCTGGCGGTGGTTCGGCACCGAGTAAGCGATGGCCTGCTCCCCGCGCCCGCGGGGATGGTCCCACCTACAAGCGGGCCGACCAGAGGGCGAGGGGCTGCTCCCCGCGCCCGCGGGGATGGTCCCGCCTCGCCGCAGTGGGGCCGCTGCTCCTCATCCTGCTCCCCGCGCCCGCGGGGATGGTCCCAAAAACACGGCCAGCAAGCCGGTCGTGGCCTTCTGCTCCCCGCGCCCGCGGGGATGGTCCCGACACGGGGCTCTGGTCGAGGAGCTGGATCGCCTGCTCCCCGCGCCCGCGGGGATGGTCCCGTGCCGAGCTGGACGCGTGAGGCGCTGGGGCGCTGCTCCCCGCACCCGCGGGGATGGTCCCGCCCCGGTCGCGGGCCGGGAGCTTCGATGCCTCTGCTCCCCGCACCCGCGGAGATGGTCCCCCGCCACGGGTGCACGGGTCCGCCGGCACTCACTGCTCCCCGTTCTTGCGGGATGGTCCCGGCCTTGCACAGGCTGGCTGCCAGCCTGGCCTAACACGCGTAGAGGTGCTTCTCACTAAGGCTGTGGTCTTCACTGAGCCCCGGAGGTCACAGTGGTAGGCGCTACGCTCGATCTCAAGCATTTTTTGGTCGATTACGTTCGGATACTGGTCGGAATCTACATGTTTTCGATCTTCCAACATGTGAGTCGTAAGACGTCGTGCATGGTGTACCCCATGCACAGCAGTAGGCCCAGCGCATTGCCCGCGATGTGGAGGCACGCCGTAAGCGGGATGCCGTCTCGTGCGCTCTTGCCGGGCCCCTACCTTCGGACCCTGTTCCCTGCCGCTGCGGGGATGACCCCATGTGGGTCGTCAGCTGGAAGTGCTCCCCGCGCATGCGGGGATACGGCGCAGAGAAGCGGCAGTGGGCTTCGGACCGCGCGCTTGATCTTGCGTCGCCGGTCGACATCCTCCGCTTCACCAGCCGGCGGGTACCCAAACAGGTACTGCGCTGGGTACCGTCTACCTATGCCAGCACTCAACATCGAGTTCACCGCAGAGGAGATGGAACGCCTTCGCGAGCGCGCGACGATCACGGGCAAGAGCCTCAAGCAGCATGCGCATGACGTGATCGTTGAAGAGGCCGATCGACTCGCCTTCGTGCAGGGCGCTATCGCTGAAGCTGAGCGGATCCTGCCTGGGATCACGGCGCACTTCCCGGAAGGCCTTCGTTGAGCCCGATCATCCGGGTTGATGCCGGCTGGGTCCTTCAGGTTCAGTCAGCCATCTCACCTTTGAATGTCCCCATCACCGATTGGGGAGCCCTCGCCCTCATGGCCGACCGGCACAAGTTCGAACGTGAGCGCGGAGTCCTCTACTACGAAGAAGCTGCCTCCCGAGCTGCCACCTTTTTGCAACCGCGTTGCTCCTTAGGCCCTTCGCTGACTACAACCTGGTCATCGGTTGGGCCTGCACGTATCAGTACATGCAGCTGTCCGGCGAGCCGGTGCACCCCAAGAATGAAGAGCTGTACGAATTGGCCCGGGCCGTGCGTGCCCAAGAAGTGGCCCTCCGGGATATCGCGCGACGGCTTGAGTCATGGGCATGAGTTTCGGCGGCGTCCGGTGAATCGCACTCCCCGCACGCGCGGAGATGCTCCGCGATGCCAGCCCACCGTCTGGCTCAGGCTCCCGTGCTCCCCGCGCCCGCGGGGATGGTCCCCCGGTGGGCGGCCCAGGCCACAACGGCGTGCCCTGCTCCCCGCGCCGGCGGGGATGGTCCCCCGGTGGGCGGCCCAGGCCACAACGGCGTGCCCTGCTCCCCGCGCCGGCGGGGATGGTCCCTCGGCTACTACGACCTCTCCGCGGTCGCACTCGTGCTCCCCGCACCTGCGGGGATGGTCGGACGGCCAGGTGTGCTCCCCGCTCGTGCGGGGATGGTCCCACCACCATCCGACGCACCGCCATCACCACCGCCTGCTCCCCGCGCCGCGGGGTTGGTCCCTACGCCAAGATCAGCACGCGCACCGTGCAGCGCTGCTCCCCGCTCGTGTGGGGATGGTCCCAACGCAACCGGTGCGGGGTGAGCGGCTCTTCCCTTGCCTGCTAGAGACCATGTGGCCGAAAGAATCTGTGAGCGAAGGGTTGTCAGTGGTCGTTCATAAGGTCACGGCATGCCTGATGCCTTCACCGTCTTGTGGACCCATGACACCTGCCGTGCCTTGCGTAAGGCGGGTCACGCGGGCGAGCGGCCGCCAGTGGCCTTCAGCGGCGTCCATTCCTCCCTGCCCACCTGGTCGGGTGCCCGAGCCGGGGACGAGGTGTACGCGCTGCACGTCAATCGGTGCGCCGTGTACCTCGTGAGCCGGATGCGGGTGATCGACATGGACCGGCGCGAGTGCTGCGGCACTGCCCCCACCAGCTGGCAGGATCCGGCGTTTCCGGGGCACGGTGGCTGGTCGATGCTTGGTGCCAATGGCTGCGGTGCCACGGCGGTGCACGTGGACGCGACGCCCATACGCTTCGACATGCCGATACCAGGGGACGTTCTGGCGGGGCTCACGTGGCGCAACCGCCGGGGGCAGACGCGTGGGCTGAAATACCTGGTGGATGGCCGACTTGAGCGGTCGGTCAGCCTCCAGGGGTTCTATCGTCTGGCCTCGGAGTCGGTCGGCGCGCTGGCGAGGATGGTCGATGATGCCTTCTCTTAACCCACTACAGAAGTGGTCTCGTATCAGACTGGCTATGCCGGAGAAGGCTGTCTTACTCCCCGCACCCGCGGGGATGGTCCCTCGTGGCCGGCGACGACGTCGGTGTACGCCGGCTGCTCCCCGTGCCCGCGGGGATGGTCCCGCCTACGACGTGCCGACCATCCCGGCCCGCTACTGCTCCCCGCGCCCGCGGGGATGGTCCCATGCCCGTCCAGGAGCTTGCTCAGCTTCTCGGCTGCTCCCCGCGCCTGCGGGGATGGTCCCAGGGCGACGGTGACGGTGCGGTACCGGCCCACCTGCTCCCCACGCCTGCGGGGATGGTCCCAGTAGAGCAAGTTCACCAGCAAGACGGGCGACAGGCCTGTGGGCCCCGGTTGGGGCCCACAGGTGTTCCTGGATGTCTCATCGACGGTCTGCTTGACGGTGAGGGCGGTTTCCACCCCCAAGGCATCGGGGGCACTCCTTGCCCCTGATCTCTCCCTCCTCGTCATGGAGAGAGTCCCGGACAAATGCGGTCTGGGCGCTGCCATCGCAACGCCGCAGCCATGCCGACAGTCCCTGTGCCATCAGCCGGATCACGGGGATCCAAGGTGAAGCTGCTGACAGAACCTCGATGAGCTCGGTGATCGACACCGTATTCAACCTCTCGCCTTCGCCCCTCCCATCTCTGGGAGAGACAAAGCTGGCGTTCATGGCAGAACACCACCGCCCGGGGTCGGCGGGAGGGGGCACTTCACTGGCTGTGAAACACCAATGTCCCCGTCCTACGACATGTCAGACGTGACGTCAGCCGCTCAAGTTCCCGCTCGCGGCATCCATACATAAAATCGAACATTCGGGGGCGTCACATCCCGCTCGGCCGCATCGGGAGTTGCAGTCAGTAGCGGAGGCACCCCCTCGACTCGCGGACCCGCGACAGTTGACGACGAGAGCGCGCCGACACCGGCCAGGATCCACCAGTGGACCAGCAGCCAGTTGACGACGCTCACGACGAGAGCGATGGCGAAGGTGGCGGCCACTAGGAGGCCGACCAGCCGGTCATCCGCGCGCTGTCCCCTGCCTGGTCGGGGGGTGCGCCGTCGTACCGGCGGGCGCCTGGACGTCGCCCGGCCCTTACGCGCGCGGGGGCTCATCGGCTGGCCTGCGTAACGCCGCTCGCGAGCTGCCCCAAGATGTTCAGGATTCCCTGGCCCGCCGGAGTGGGTGCGATCAGGACCCCCAGCGCCAGGACGATGACGACGGTCAGCTTCTCGTCGAAGCGGCTGCGGGCCTCCGTACGCCGCCGCAGTCGCCACACGACGATGACCGCGAGCAGCACCGCCACGTTGATAGTCAGCAACCGTCCAGACCTCCCCCACCGACCGGCCACCACTACACGGGAACGGCAGCACGCCGTCCCAGCCTTCCTGTGTAGCGGCGCCCCAGTGATGTAGGAGACGGATTGCCGACGAATGGCATAAAGCCATCGGACCTGGCCGAATACCGCGCGGCTGATCAGTCGGTAATGTGCACGGTGACGTACAAGTCTCCGGGTGCACCGCCGTTTTTGCCAGGGCCGCCGAGCTCGCGTATGCCGACCTCCTGGCCGTCCTTGAGGCCGTCGGGGATGCGGACCTTGTAGGTGTGCTGCTCCCGGATGAGCCGGCCCTCCCCCTTGCAGGTCGTGCAGGCCCGTGCCGCCTTCTCGTCCGTCCTGGTGGCGCACGCGGGACAGGGCTTGTGGGCGGTGATCCGCAGGGGGATGATCGCGCCGTCGGCGGCTTCCGCCGGGGTGACGTCGATGTCGTGGGCGATGTCTTTGCCGCGGCTGGGCGGGGTGGATCCGAAGTAGCGGTCGTTGATCTCCTTGAGAGCGGCCCACACGTCTGCGCTGGCCGGCCGCTGGGCAGGGTCCTTGGCCATAAACCGGCTGACGAGCCGCTCCAGCTCTGCGGGGGCGTCCGGGCGCAGGGCGCGCAGCCGGGGCCCATGGTGCGTGTCATCTTCCTCGGCGCACGAACCCAGCGGCGTCTGCGTGCGGGCGCGGGCCTCATGTTGGTGAGCGCGGACGATGATGGAGTCGGCCGAGATGTCCCAGTCGATCTCATCTGCCGTGTCGGCAGCGGCCAGGGCCTACTGGAGCAGCAGCTCCCACGTTCCGTCCGCGGACAAAAATCCAACGGCCTGTGCAGGCCCTGCTTTGCGATGCTTATCGCCGGGTCCCGGGTCTGGGCTCCGAATGATGTTCACGAAGACATCGGGGGCGTCGCTGTTGTCCCCAGACGTGTATGAGTACTCAACGATGAGGGAGAACGGTATGGAGCCGTTAGAACTCCGCCGAGCAGTTGCGGCAGGACGGGCAACCGCTTCGGAGCTGGGCCTTCAGGTCGACGATGCCATCGTCATCCACAACTCGGACCGCGTCGCGCTGCGCCTGGTCCCTTGTGATGTTCTCGCTCGGGTCGCGCCTTCGCGGCATCTGGCTGGTTCCGAGTTCGAAGTGGAGGTTGCTCACCGTCTCTCCAACGTCGACGCGCCGGTGGCTGAGCTCGATCCTCGGGTCGAGCCCCGAGTCTATGTGCGTGACGCCTTCGCCATCTCGCTCTGGACCTACTACGAACCTATGGGATCAGAGATCGCGCCGACCGGCTATGCAAACGTGCTCATGCGGCACCATGCCGCCCTGCGCCAGATCGATCTGGACGCACCGTATTTCACCGATCGAGTCGCCGCGGCGCTGAGAGAGGTGAACGACCGGGAGCGATCCCCCGAGCTACCCGACTCTGACCGGGAACTCCTCAGCAACACACTCGGTGGGCTGAGTGCCACGATCAGCAGCGACGAAACCGGCGACCAGCTGTTGCATGGCGAGCCGCATCCGGGCAACCTCCTCAACACGAGGAGAGGGCTGCTTTTCGTGGACCTCGCCACCTGCTGCCGTGGGCCGATCGAGTTCGACCTCGCCCATGCACCCGAAGAAGTGGGAGAGCACTATGCGGGGGCGGACCACCGCCTGATTCAGCAGTGCCGCGCCCTGAACTGGGCGATGTTCTCGGCTTGGCGCTGGCGCCGAGACGACCAGATGCCTGACCGGAGCCACTGGAGAGTGGAGGGACTCAACCGGGTTCGTGCTGCACTCGATCGCTGCGCACTGGGCTGAACTGGAGGAAAAGGGCTGCTGGGTCCCGATCCGCAGCACTGTGTGCGGCGAACCGACATGGTGCTGCGGATGAACTCGGCCAGCTTGAGAGGAAATCTCCGCCTCTTGCGTCGTGCCCACGTCAACGCCCCGGACGCGGATCAGTCACATGATCGGCCGGGCAAGTCCTCATTCTGTCGCCGCATGGATCGCTGCGACTACGGCTTCGCCGATCGGGGTCAATTTCATTGGCGACGCCGTGGTTGCACGGATGAGGAGTGGGTGTCCGATCTCGCGATGCAGTCTTCCGAATCTCGTGATCAAGGCCGTGTGATGGGTTCCGAATGCTTCGGCGGCTTCCTTGAGTGTGCGATAGCGCGACACGGCAGCGAACTTGCGAAGGCGGTCCCATGCGCCCGGCCCCGTGAAGGCAGGACGGAGGATCTCCGGTGCCTTGCTGGCCCGCTGTACCCATCGGACCACCTACCCCGCTTTTCCCGAGGCGGCCCGTCAGCCGCCAAACGCTGGGGTCCTGCCCCGACCAGGCGTGATTACGACTACTGGGGAGGTCCTGTGCACGAAGAGGGAACTACTTCTTCACGGAGCATGATTTCCATCCCCGTGTCCTATTGGCCACGCAGTGGCCATCGCTGATGGAAAGTGGCCACGGAATCTGGAAATCTACAAGCAGTGTAGGGTCCCGCTTTTGGTGTCAGGCGCCGATCCTGTGACCTGGACGTCCCTCTTCAGTCTTATGACGTGTCGGCCGTCGGTTGTCTCAGCTCGGTGTCATTTCCTCAGACTGTCCGGCAGGCTCCATCACGCCCAGGGGCGTCACGAACCGGCTTCGGCACCTGTCCGTTCCATCCACTCGAGGACGGTTATTGCTCGCTCGATGCGGCTGACGATGTACTTCTTGGAGGTCGTGTCCAGGGGATCCGGGATCTTGTCGAAGGTGTCGGGAAGGACGTCGAGCGGCCCCCAGATCTGTTCGCCGGTGTTGACGGTCAGCAGTTGTTGGCACCTCCACTGCAGCGGCATCTCGGGGCGGTGCGTGAGCCGCTGCACGAGCGTCGGGAACAGGTAGTGCGTCGCCTCCGCAGCGAGGTGCTCGCGGAGCCAGTCGACCGGGAGCCGCTGGCTGAAGCTGTGCATAGCGGCTTCCTGGGCCAGGTCCAGGAGATGAGCTGGGTCGACGGCTCGGACGGCGCGGGGAAGCGTCAGGGTCATGTCGCGATGATGCCAAGAAGTCTTCGCGGGGCCGAGAGGTCAGCTGGGCTGGGACGGAATCTGGCGACGGGCACGACCCCAGACTTCCTCGAACTCCTCAGAGGTGAGTTGTTCGGGTTCGTGGCCTTCCCATTCCGAGACGGGCAGCTCGGCTGTGATCCCGAACCTGTTGTCGTACTCATCGAGGCGGTCTGCGTCGTAGGCCCGCTGCCACTCGGCGAGGGAGGCAGCTGCGACCGGGGTCAGCTCAGGCCCTTCGAGCTCGACTTGCCGGATCACCCAGCCTTCAGCGTCGACCTCGAAGTAGAACCAGGTGTCTTCCTCGTCCCAGTAGCAGCGCATCCATGTCTTCACGAGCCCATGATGGCGGCGGTCTGCGATTCTCAGCTTCGTGTCGGATCCGACTTCCATCCGACACCGACCGTGAGATTCCGACACGAATTTGAGGCCCTACACCGGCGGATCAGGTCTGGGCCATGTCCACGAAACGGGAGTAATGGCCCTGGAAGGCGACCGTGATGGTCGCGGTGGGTCCATGACGGTGCTTGGCGACGATGAAGTCTGCTTCGCCTGCCCGAGGCGAGTCCTTCTCGTAGGCGTCCTCGCGATGCAGGAGGATCACAAGATCGGCGTTGTCCTCGAGGGCGCCGGAGTCCCGAAGGTCGTTGATCATCGGCTTCTTGTCGATGCGCTGTTCGGGGCTGCGGTTGAGGGTGGAGATCGCGACGATCGGCAGACGGAGTTCCTTGGCCAGGAGTTTTAGGCAGCGGGCGATCTCGGAGATTTCTTCGTAGCGGGAGCCGAGCGGCCTGGTGCCGTAGGTGAGCAGGTGAACGGCGTCGACGACGATGAGCTGGACGCCGGCTCGGGCCTGCAGGTAGCGGCAGTGGGCGCGCAGGTCGTGGACGTTGGAGTAGGCGCCGTCCTGGATGTAGATCGGGGCGGCGCTGACGTCGGGCATCCGCCGGGCAAGGCGAGTCCAGTCCTCGTCGGTCATGGTTCCGGAGCGCATGTGGTGCAGCGCGACGCGGGCTTCGGCGGAGAGCAGGCGCATGCCGATCTCGTTGCGGTCGGCTTCGAGGGAGAACACTGCGCTGGGCAGGTTGTGTTTGATGCTGGCGCTGCGGACGAAGTCGAGGGCGAGGGTGGACTTGCCCATGGCGGGGCGGGCGGCGATGACGATGAGCTGGCCGGGGTGGAGTCCGCCGGTAAGGGAGTCCAGGTCGGTGAACCCGGTGGGCACGCCGGGCAGAGTTGCGTCGCGGCCGCCGATCGCCTCGATCCAGTCGAGGGTGCCCTCCATGACGTCGCCGAGCGGGCTGGCCGGCGGGAGCAGGGGGCGCCGGGTGGTGGCGGCGAAGATCTCTGCCTGTGCCTGGTCGGCGATGCGGTCGACGGTGTCCGGGTCGGCGTCGGAGGCCAGGTTTTCGATGTGGATCGCCGCGATCTTGGTGCGGCGCAGCATAGCGGCGTTCTGTACGCGCTCGGCGTTGATCTGCCAGCTCCGGGCGGAGGACGACCCGTTGACGAGAGCGGTGATGTAGGCGGAGCCGCCGGCCTTTTCGAGGTTGCCCTGTTGTGTCAGCCGGGCGGCTACGGCGAGCGGGTCGGTGGTTTCTCCCCGCCCGTACAGGTCGAGGATCGTCGAATAGATCAGATCGTGGGCGGGCCGGTAGAAGTCGTGCCCGTGGAGGGCGCCGACGATGTCGGCAATGGCGTCCTTGGACAGCAGCATCGCCCTCAGCACCGCCTTCTCCGCTTCAAGATCGTGCGGATGATGCAGGGCGGCGCCGTCGTTGTCGTCGTTGGCCACGTGTACCCCTCCCCCGTGTGGATTCCCAGGCTCCGTCGACCGCAGTACGCGGCAACAGCTCAGCGTAGCCGCGGCCTGGTTGCGTGATCAGGAGTTCGTCCCGTTCACGCACGAGGGGTGAACCCACGGGCCTCGCGCGGAAGTTGGAGTGCCTGACGGATCAAGGCCGCCTCGACGGCGGGATCGGGCGGCATAGTTGTCACTTCCGGCTGTTGGGCGCGCGGGCTGTCCGGCAGCGGTGGCGGTGGAAGGAGCGTGGGTGGGTCCTCCCGCTTCACCAGACGGATGTGGCGCACCGTGCCCGCACCGAGCACGTCATTGAGCCGTTGCACCAGAAGGTCGGCCAAGAGCCGTGAGCTGGTCAGCCAGGCCGCCGAGGCTCCCGCCAGGGTGAGCGTCCCGGTCTCGGAGTCGAAGGCGGTGGGCACGACGTGCTTGGCCAGGGGGCCGGCCACCGAGTACCAGGCTGGCAGCGGCGAGGTCTCGAACATGGTGAACATGCCTTGGAGGACTTGCCCGAGGGCGACCGGCGCGGTCCGCCTTCGCACTCGCGGGCGGCGGGTGGCGGGGGCACGCTCGGTGAAGCGGCCTCGCCGAGCGTCCTCGCGGGCCCGGCGCAGGCTCGTCAAAGCCAGATCGATGTATGCCTCGGTGCCTGGGCGATGCTGATCATTCAAAGTTCGGCCTGGCGAAGCGCCGGGCTGCCCCACACCCGGACGATGTCGTGGTCGGTGAACGCGTACACCAGCCGGTAGGCCGTGGCGGGGTTCGGGGCCTGCCGCAGCTGTGCAAGGTACTGCTGCGCCTCCGGTTCACTGCGCCGCGGCGTCCCGCAGGCCTGCCAGGCCTGGCCGTTCCACATCTCGGGGATCCAGCGCTTCTGCGGTTCGGGCTCGTCGGCGCGCAGCCGGTACCGGGACTGCACACGCGCGGCCGCGTCCGGCTCGTCGGATTCTGCCGAGCGCATCCGGGGGGCGGCCCGGCGCCCTGCCCGGCGACGGGTCTCGCACAGCAGGCACAGGTCGGCCGCGTCCGGGTCCACGGGGCCGCTGGGGTGTTCAGGGCACCGCGTGATCGCTTTCGGGGTGGTGATCGTTTCGTCGAGCAGGTGCAGGGCCCGCTCGAGATCCTGACGAAGCTCCTCTGTGTTGAGGACGGCCTCGCCTTCCGTATCGGCGGTGAGGCGCTGGCCGTGTTCTCCGGCTACGCGCAAGGCTCGCCCCAGTGCGATGAGCTGGGCGTGGTTCACACGTCTCTCCTGTGGTCCGGTCTCCTGGTCGCCGAGCGGGGCTCGGATGCGGTCAGCGGCCTGTTCGTGGGCCCCGGGCCAGCCGGATCTGCATCGCCCGCCATAGTTCGTCTGCGCCCTGGCTGGTTGTGGGGCGGGTGCGGTGCAGGCCTGGGCAGCAGGCGTCGTGGGCGACCTTGGCCGTGCCGTAGTCGCGGTGATGAGGGCCCGGCCAGGCGATTCCGCCGGCGAGGTGGTAGACCTCGTTGTCCGCGAAGTGGCGGGCCGGGTAGTCGCCCGGCATCAAGGCGATCCACGCCACTTCCTGCTCGGGTTCCTCATCCCCGATCGCGGACACGGGGGCGGCTCCGGCGTTGGGACGGTAGATGTTCACTCCGTCGTAGTCCATGGTCCGGTGACGGTGCGTGGGGAGGTTGCAGGCCGGGCACGGCACGGTCAGCCTGTGTCCCCAGGACGGAACGAACGCATCTGCCAGCCCTTGCTGGGGAAGAACGCTCACGACCGTCAACCTCCGGTGTGTGAAGGCCGCCCGACCGGCGGCAACGTCCAGGGTAGCGGCGGGAGTTGAAGTCATCACCTCCTTCATGCGGACCGCTGCGGGCCGCGACCCGCCGTCGCCCTGGCCCGAAGTACCCGCAGCTGCCCAAGCTTTTGCCTCAGCAGGTACTCGGCGGTGCGATGGCGGGCCTCCTCGGCGGCCCTTTCCGCGGCCGGGTGTCCACGAGGGCGCCGGCGCAGCACGCTGTCGTAGACCGCGCCGGCCTCCGTCTCGGCTTCCTCGCTTGCGAGGAGACGTCGGTAGGCGCTGGCCCGACGCTCATCACGGATCCGCTCGGCGGCCTGCCGCGCCGTGAAGGCAGCGTCGGTGACCACCGGCTGCCCGGTGCGCCGGTTTAGTTCGTCCAGAAGCCTGCGGGTGTCAGCCTCGCACCGCTCGCTCAACGCGGCCACCGACTCGACGTCGTCCAGGTCGGCGCGGACTACGACGGCAAGGTCGACCGCTTCCTGCACCAGCAGGTCGATGCGCTGCCGGTACGTGCACTGGGGGCAGAGGCCGGCCGCGTCGGGCAGCCCGCACTCCGCGCACGGAGCCGACCTGCGGGCCAGCTCGGCGCTCGCCTCCGCCAGACGCCGGCGGTCCGCGGCGGCCCGCCGCTGGGCGACCTCGATCACGGCACGCGCGTGCCGGGCCTCGGTCCGGCTGGCTTCCAAGTCGGTGTGCTCCCGCAGCCGGGCCTCGTAGGCGGCACGCCGGCGTACGACATCGGCATCGGCGAGCTCGCTGTCGATGACGACTCGCAGCCGAGCACGATGTGCTCGACGGTCGGCGACGATCGTGGCACAGGCCGGGCAGTCGCCGCGGGTGTCCAGCCTGATCCCGTCGTCGCAGCGCCGGTCCGTGCACGCCTGGCGCTGTACCAGGCCACGCCGCATCAGCCACGGGAACGGGCGCTCGACCAGGGCCTCGCCGCCGGTCTCCTCCAGCCGGTCGGTGAGCCGGTCGGCCAGCAGCCGCGGCCCGCCGCCCGGATGCTCCAGCAGGCCCTCCAGCCGCTTGATCTCCACCTCCGCGGCTGCCTGGACCTGGTCCTGCTGCCAGCCCGAAAGCTGCGCCCACAGCCCCGCGACCGGCCCCAACGCCACCTGCAGAGCAGGACGAGCCGGAAGGCCCCCCCTCCGCCGCTGCTGCGTCTTGTCCCAGCCCACGGCCTTCGGCCGACCACCGGCCCCAGCCCCGGCAGCACGCTGCCCACCCCGCTCATCGACCGGGGACTTCTTCGGCTGTTCCCCGCGAAGCGGGCCGCCCTCAACCACCGGCGACGCCGAACCGGCAGCGGCGTCCTCGCCGTTGACGGCCTGGTCCTCGCCCGCGCACGCGCGCTCCGGCCGACGGCCTTCACTCCCACGGCCTTCGCCGGAAAAGCCACCAGAGAGAGCGGGGGAAGAGACGGGAGTAACCAGGTGAGGGTGGTCAGTGTGAAGGGCTGCCGCAACGTCGGGCTCTGGAATATCCGCCACATCCATCACCGGCACGCCGCTGACCTGCGATTCCTTCCCCAGCTCCGGCGCCTCACCAGGCCCTGCCGCAGCGTCGGGGTCTGAAAACTCGGGGCCCAGGGCCTCCACACGGTCCTCCTGGACGTCGTCGCTGACCGTACGGCCGTGCGCGGCGGCGACCGCCGGCACCATCAGCCGCGACCGGTTCGCCAGCCCGGAGCCCGTCTTGAGCCGGACCCGCAGCACCAGCTCCCGGTCCTCCAGGCGCTCCAGCACCCGCTCCCCCGCCGACGCCGTGCACCCGAGCAGCCGGGCTACCGTCGCCGCCGCGCGGCCGCGCTTGGTGTCCACCGTGCCGCCGCACTGCCGCACCCGCCCGGTCTCCCGCGCCTCCAGTACCAGCAGCAGCAGCGCCAGACGGTCTGTCGCCGCGCCCCGACCGGTACGCGTACCGATCAGCCCGGTCGGGGTGACCTGGCCATCCCGGTGCGACCAGCCCGGAGCCATGACGGCCTCCAGCAGGCGCAGCAGCGTCGCGTACTCCTTCTTCGCGAGGTTCAGCGGGTGCCCGACGACGTCCTGCGCCGCCCACAGCGGCAACACCTTGCACTCCAGGCCGTCGTCCTGCCCGTAGTCGCCCTCCGCCGTCTTCACCGAGACCACGCCCGAGCGGCGCAGCCCCGGCACCACGTTGGAGGCCGTGTACGACGCGGACAGCCCGAGCCACCGGCCCAACTCCTGGGTGCGGATCTCCACCACACCGGTCTCCGACGGCGTCCGCGACGCCAGCACCAGCACCGCCAGACGCACCGCGTCCGACGCACCGTCCAGGCCGGCCAGGTCCAGCAGCATGCGCACCGCGCCACCCAGACGGGCGCGAGCGTCCCGACCGAGCGACAGCGGATGACCCGCCACCCGCGCCGGGACCGGCCCGGCCAGGACGGGCAACTCCGTACGCGGGCGCGCGAACGCAGCGGCCGACGCCGCCACGGCGCTCACCGGCCCACCCGGATGCACGAGAAAGAGATCATCTCGGCAGCCTTGCGCAGGTTGCCTGTGGATAGATTCCGAGCAGTGGCGAGACCCCTGGCCCCTCCCGCCCGGCGGGCAACAACTTCGGATCGCGTCCCGCCCCACGGGACGGGGGCCCGCAGCACCGCGGCGACCGGCGCCGCCAGGAGGACGGGGGTCCCCCTCTCGGAAAAGGCGTCGGGGACCGGGGGCGGTGTGACACTCCACCCCGAAGAATCTTCGTGACTAATGCCCTGAACAGGGCAAACAGGGCGTGCGAATCCCGTCACGCGGGAAGCGCGGGGGGCTCGAACCGGTGTGAATCGGGCACGGTCGAGCTGACAGAAGACACCGATCTCGTGCACTATGGCGGGGACACCAACCTTCATATGGATCGCCCCGACCGCGACCAGGCCCCTGCCAAGGGACCCGACCACAGTCGAGCGCTCTGTACGGGCGGAGCCCCGAACACCGAACGGCCTGCCAAAGCCGCCGGAACCCGGGGTAACGCTGGTGGCTCAACAGAGGCCCCCTGCCAAAGGGGCTCCTGGAGAGCCGGGGTGGCCCGCTTGCCAAAGCGGACCGGGTGGAACGAACCGCCTGCCAAGGCGGGGTGTTGCGAAGGAATGAAGACCCAGCTCGATGAGCTGGAGCCCAGAACCGGCGCCAACCGGGGACTGGGCGGCCGACCTGACGGTCGGCGAGACGGGCCGCGCGGGGCCACAGTGGATTGCAGTCCACCTCATTCGCGCGCGCGGCCGATGGCCGCTAGGTCATCCCGACCCCCTTCCGGAGGCCGGCGTCGTGCTGCCTGCATCCAGCTCAGCGACGTCGGGAAAACGCTCCGCGAGCCCTTTGAGCAAGTGGATGTAGACCGCGCGATGGGGCCGCCGGGGGTGGGTCTGACCTAGCTCCCAGCGGGCTACGGCCAAACGTTTCACGCCTACGGCGTCCGCGACTTCCTGCTGAGTGAGCCCCGCGGCGAGGCGCAGCTGCTGCCGCACGCGCGGCGACGGCAGGACGTCGTCGAGGAGAGCGTTGACCCGCTGCATGGGATCCGCGTCGGACATGCCCCAACCTCTCATGATCACCGAATCCCTGAAAGATACACCACAGGATCGATGTTGCGAGCACGCATCGATACGCCGATGTGGCGGTGGGCATCGGGCCTCAGCATGGCTTCACGACCGATGCGTAGTAGGACGCGAGCACAGCTTCCGCTCCAGAGCCCTGCGCCGTCGTGACGCGTTGGAACTGGGCTGACCTCAAGTCGCCGGCGACCTGGATCCGACGGTGCTGTTTACCGGGAGGGCAGTAGCCGTCCTCGCTCGAGGTGAGACCGTCCAGACCGGCTGGTGTGTTGCCGAGGTTGTTCAACACGGTCTTGGCGACGTAGGACTTGCGCTCCCCCTGCCGGTCCTTGACCTGCAAGCTCCACTCGTCTCCGTAGGCCATCGGCGACAGGGCGACGTGAGAGACAGGGACGACGCGCACGCGCTCGTCCCCCGCGACTTCGGCGATCTTGTAGTCATCCGCCGGCGGACAAAGGACATGCAAGGTCGTTGAGGAGTGCGGATGGGTGCGGAGCCACGTTCCGAGGGGACGGTCCCCTCCGAGAACGTAGGTCCGGCCTGCTAGGTCTGCCGGCGTGGTGCGCCACAGCGGAGGAACGGACAAACGTGCAGGAGCGCTGATCCAGTCGGCATCGGGCGGAGTCAGGGGAGCCACGCCGGTGGCGACCACGATCAGCTGTGCGCTCAGTGCGCGACCGTCCTCGAGTACGAGCTCCGCCCGGTTGTCGTAGCCGGTGACGCTCACCGCACGGCCCTGGATGACGGAGCATCGGTCAGCCTGCTGTAGGCGTTCCAGGTCGGCGACAAGGGCTTCAGCAAGCTGGGGGCCGGCCGACCAGTTGCCAGGGACGTTCTCCAGCGCCCCGATGACATGCAGCTTGCCGCCTACTGCACCGGCTTCCACGACGACCGTTCGAAGGTTCAGGCTGGCCGCCATGACCGCGGCCGCCACGCCTGACGGCCCCGCGCCGACTACCAGCACATCTGTCTCATGCGGTGTGCTCATGCGCGGGCTCCCTGCGTTCCACTGATTCGGGACAAGACAACCTCGCTCGTGACCAGTTGCTCAGCGCCGATGTTTCGGGAGGCGAGCAGGAGCGCGGCGTCGTGGTAGCGGGCTCCGCCGGTGGAGGCACAAGCGTCGGTGACGATCCACGGCCGGTATCCGGCCTGGTAGGCCGCAACAGCGGAGTCGTATACGCACGCGTCGGTGTCGATGCCGCACAGCACCAGATCGGTCCAACCCGCCTCGCGGATGGTCCGGGCGCCCTCGGGGGTGAACACTGACGCCTGGGGCTTGTCGATGATCGCGGCGGCGCTGGCAGCGAAGGGGACCAGGTCAGCAACGAGGGCTTGTTCTTCGGGAGTACGCAAGCGCGTCCATCCCGTGATCGTCTCGTACGGTGACCCGGGCTCGTTGTGGAACCGCGACAGCACCACTGGAGCGCCGGCTGCTTGCCAGCCCTCCACCAGCCGCACAACCGCTGGGATGACTCCGCGGCTGTGCTGGTTGACAAAGCCCTGCTGCACATCAATGACCAGCAGCGCTGTCGATCGAGGGTCCACCCACTCCGCCTTCCACATGGCCGTCACGGATTGCTGTCTCGGAGAGCGTCCTGGGCGGCGCGCAGCCGATCAGGAAGTTCGCTGGTGGCCAGGATGGCCTCGCGCATCACACGGTGTTGAGCGGTCTCAGTGGGGCGCGCGGTAGTGAGCCGGAAGTAGGCACTGCGCAGAAAGCGCCAGCCGTAGGCCGTCGGCATCACCGGGTCCTGGCCGTCTTCGATCGTGTGCAGGATGTGCGACGAGAGAGCCCAGAGGGCCTGCACGTCGAGCTCAAGGGCCACGATCTGGCTCATGGTCAGAGCCCGCTCGTCCTGCTGCGGGTGATAGGCGACCCCCGACCAGCCGACGACGCCGCGGGAGACTCCACCGTCGAACGTCACGGCCTCGGGGTGAGCCCAGCCGTCACGGAACTTGGCTTCCTCTACCCCCGGCCCGAGCGGCACCACATCTGCCGGATTCTGCCGGTTGACCAGCACTGATGGCGTCGCGAGCAGCTGGAGAGCCGTATCCAGGCCGGCACTTGACCAGGAATGTGTGCGGAGCTCGTAGGCCGACAGCACGTACTGCGGAATGAGCGACTGGGCAGGCTGATCCTTGCCGTCGCCGTGGCGGGTCAGCAGGTGAGCCATCCACTCCCCCACCCAGCCCGGTTCCTTCAGGTACGTGCGGTAACGCCACAGAGCCAACTCGGTCAGTGACTCGAGACGGTGGTGCTCCTCGAGATGCACCACCGCGACACCGCAGGCGTATATGTGCACCGTCGACGACTGCGCGGAGTGGTGGTCAGCCGGCAGGACCCGCTGCTCCAAACCGCCTGGCCCCGGCTCGCTTGGCGAACCCGCAGCGTAGAGGGGCGTACTGCACTCACCGAGGTACACCGGCAAGAACTTGTGGGAGACGACCGTGCACGGTGCCGGACGCGCTGCCGACTCCGCCTTGATGGGAGCTGACGTTCCACGCAGCGCTGCCAGACGGAGGCTGAACGCCTCCTGCTCAGCCGGGGTGCACTGGAGGAGCGCCGTGTCCAGGATCTGCGCCATCTGGGGACGACAGACGCTCGACTTGTTCCGCTGCCAGTTCGAGACGGTCCGGGGGCTGATGCCGAGGCGACCGGCGAACTCGCGCACAGACGCTCGCATCACCGACCGCAACAGCAGCGCCTCCTCACCTGTCCACCTGTCCACAGCGATCACTACACACCCCCTTCGCGGTCACCTTCCAGGTATCAACGGCCCTATTGCCACGCTGTTGCTACACCACTTCCACGGTCGGACATCTCGCTCAAGGCCCCTGGTGCGGATGCTGTTTCTTGTTGATCCACACCCGCAACTCCGGCCGGAGGAACCATGGCGATCCCGGGCACAACCCAGTGCCGCGCCCGCATCGAGTTCTGCGTGCCGTCAGGCATCGAAATGCCTGCTGAGCTGTATGTCGGCCAGCACGCTGTCCGGTTGCCCGTTGTAAACGATGTGCGGCTCATCGTCGGTCGGCGGGGAGAAACGGCCCGCATGCCTGAGCAGATCCTCCTCGCTGAACTCGATGCTGTTCGCGTCGACCAGCGACTGCTCGTTGCGCTTCCGGATTCGGTCCCAGCGCACCTCATGCGGCACGGGCAAGTAGATGAGGACAGGCTCGCCGCCAGCCTCCATCACGGTCGCTGCCCACTGGGCCCGCTCTTCCGGGGTCCAGAAGCCGTGGTCGACCACGACCTCGTGCCCGGCCGCCAGGAGCTCCTGGAGCTCAAGGGCGATGTCCTTGAGGACGGGTGCCTCCCGGACCCTGAACTCGCCGCGAGGGAAGTCCCTGCCGTAGTGGCCGTAGCGGCGGAACATCTCCTCATCGGGGCACAGGCGCCGGAAGCCGGCCGCCTCCAGGGCGCGGGCGAGGGTCGTCTTGCCGGAGCCCTGCAGCCCGGACATGAGGATCGCGCGAGGCGCGGGGCCCGGTCGGCCGGACAAAGCGGCGGCGATGCGCGTGATCTCGAATCGTCCTTCCAGCGTGAGGGTGTCGATGTGCTCGGCTTTAAGGAGCTGGCTGAGGCGGGCTTCGAGGCAGGAGACGAGCGTGTCGTCCAGTACGGCGGTGTCGTACGTGCTCACCGCTGCACCTCTGTCGTCGTGCGACGGGTGCGGCCGGGGGCGCCCAAGTCCACGCCGTACTCCAGCAGCTCGCCGTCGGCGTCCAGGAAGCGTGCGGTCAGCACAAGGATCGCCGCGACGGTGTCGGCTTCCAGCTCCAGGAGCTCGAGGTCGCGTGACGTTGCGATGCGAGCCGATTCTTCATCCACGCGTTTCACGACGTGCCGCCCGGTGGCCCGAGCGATCAAGTCGAGTGACAACCCGCCTTTGAGCCGCTCGCTCCGCGCCAACTCGGGTACGGCCTGGGCGAACTCCGCTGGGATCCATGACGTGGAGTGGGAGACGATGCCATGACCGTCCCGGTAGACACGGCTACGGCGAATCACGTCGTCACCAGGCGAAATGCCCAGCACGTCAGCGACGTCTTCGGGAGCCTCGACTATGCCGGCGGTGTGGCCGGACGACTTCTCGCCGACGCCCCACGACGACTGCGTCTTGCTGCTGCGGTCGTGGCGCTCAGCCCCGGAGGACAGCGAGATGGGGCGTTCCATCACCTCGGTGCCGACGCCAGGGATGCCCTGTACGAGCTTCTCTTCACGCAACAGCCGCATGGCTCGGTCCGCGGTAGCTGTGCTGACCTCCCACTCGGTCGCCAGCGTCTTGATGCTGGGCAGGAGGTCGCCCGGCGAGAGCTCCCCAGAGCTGATCAGGTCGCGGTAGTGGCCCGCGATGCGCGCGTACGGCGGCCGATTGTCGGCTCGGGGCGGCCCTGCCATGTGCCTTCGCCTCCTTCAAATTCACTCTGGGTGCCTCACTATACCGCTTGACACGTGAGGGTACCTGATGTAACCTGATGTATGTAAGACGTCGATGATCCTCCGGGAGCACCGAGTGAGCACCATCGCAGCAGATCGCCACTTCGGTGGCCGGAGTCCAAAGCCCTAGCCACTTCGGTGGCCGGAGCCCGAGGCACCTCTAACTCCTCCGCCCATGGTCTGCAGCGAGTACCACCCCGCAGCGCTGATGCGTTGTCTGTCCTTCAGGACGCCGGTTCGCCGTGCGGCCTGGAGGGCGGAGAGAGCACCTGCGATGCACTCCTGCCACTTCGTAGAAGGAGCCCTCATGCCTACGCGAACCCGTGATCTCATCGCTCAGAAGCGTCCGCGCCGGGCCCGGTCCCGCGCCATCAGCACGCTCCCCCCGCTGGTCGTCTCAAGCCTCAAGCCGCACGAAGTCGACCTCACCGTCTCCGCGCTGGTCTGCCCCACCTGCCGGACCTGGGTGCCGATCAACGCGCCGCACAGCGCACGGCCCAAGCTGGTCCCCCACCACACGGAGAAGGCCGGCACCGAAGACCCGATCCGCTGCCCCGGCAGCCACCGCCTGGTCACCATCAACCTCACCGTCGACCAGTGGTTCCGGAGGCTGGAAGAGGGCCTCACCCAGACCGCCAGCCGACGCCCCACCCGAGTGATCCGCAAGCTGAAGACCGGTTCGACCCCCGCCGTCATGCAGATCGTCGGCGGCACCGTCGACGACAAGACGGCCCGCGAGCTGGACGAAGCCCACGTCCGCGGCTGCTCCACCTGCTCCATCAAGGACGACAAGGGCAACATCCTGCGCGCCGCCGACCTCACCTCCCGGTGCACGGACGGCCGCCGCCTCGCCCAGCTCGCCGCGCACACCAAGCGTCTCGCCCCCGCCCGCCGCAAAGCACAGATGGACCGCGAGGACTGGAACGACCGCCGCGCGTGGGGCCTGCGCCTGCTGCACGAGCAGCAGTGGCAGAACGTCTCGGAGTCGGTCGCCGACGCCGACCTCCGGCGCGTCCGCGACACCTTGGCCGCGCTGATCCAGACGCTCAACCCGCGCAGGGCCGACGCCCCGCAGCTCACCGACTGGGAGCGCGCCGACCTGATGAGCGCGATCACTCTCCTGGCGACGCAGGAAGAACAGCTCACCCGGTAGGACTGCACGACGAACAACCACGGCCCCGGCCATCCCGAGCGATCGGGACGGCCGGGGCCGTGGCTGCTCGTACAGCAGTCAGCTCCCCATTTGGGGAGTGATCGCGATAGCCCTTGGGATTGCGGCCCGTGGGGCTGTCCAGGACCTGAACTGGAAGACCTGATGCAGCACAGCATGACACGCACCATCCCCGCCCCGGCGAACGGCCCGGACCGCGAGAAGACCGTCGCTCTCCACCGGTTGGTCCGCCACCTGGTGGCCGACGGCGACGCGCGGGCCGCGAAGGCCGGCCGCCGCGCCCGCCGCACCCTCTCCGAGATGGCGACGGTCCGGTGAACGCCGTCCTCAGCCTGACCGACGCGGAGCGCGATGAGCTCTCGCGTAAGAACGCTGAGCAGAACAAGCGGTCGGAGAACAACCGCCGCTGACCGGATCCTTCGGCATTGCCCGTCGTCCCCGCCCCTTACCGGGTGGGGCCGGCGGAGAGCGCCGGGAGCTCACCCCCCGCTCCGGCCGTCTGGCCGCAGACATGCGAACAGCCCCAGGGATTGCGCCCCTGGGGCTGTTCCGTACGGACCTTCTGGGAGGCCCTGATGAACCGCTCCATCGTACGCACGACCTACGCGCCCTCCGCCGACCTGCCGGTCAACACCGACTGGCGGGCCCACTCGGTGTGCAAGGACGAAGACCCCGAGCTGTTCTTCCCGATCGGCAACACCGGTCCGGCGCTGCTGCAGATCGAGGAGGCGAAGGCCGTGTGCCGCCGCTGCCCGGTCATGGAGCGCTGCCTGCAGTGGGCGCTGGAGAGCGGCCAGGAGCACGGCGTGTGGGGCGGCACCGACGAGGACGAGCGGCGGCGGATGAAGCGCCGCGCCGCCCGCAAGCGCGCCGGCGCCTGACCGCTGGACGGGATCGGCGGGCAAGTTCTGGCCCGCCCCACAGCACTGCCACTGCCTGCCCGCCCGCACGACGGGCGGCCAGCCTTTCGCACGTCTCCAGCCCGGGAAAGCCTCGGGATCCCTTCCTCTCCGGGAGAGCTCATGAACCGCACCATCCCGACCATCACCGGCACTCGACCGCTGCCGGACTCGCTGTGCACGCACACCCCGAAGTGCCCGTCGGCCGCCAGCCCGGACCGAGAGGCCGCGCACGTCGTGGCGGCCCACCCGGAGCAGGGCTGGAGCCTGCTGTGCAACGCCGTCGTGCTCTTCGAGGACACCGGCGAGCTGCTCCCCGACGGCCGGATCGTCGCCCCGCACCGCCCCGTCCTCGCCCTGGTCTGACGGCTGCCTGATCCGCCCGCATCGACCGCCCGCCACCGTGGCGGCCGGGTCGGGCGGTGACGGGGAGCCGGACAGCCCGGACCCACCCAACGAACCCTGGAATGAGGCTCGCATGACTGAGACGACCATCACCCCCGCCGCCACTGCTGCGGTGTTCTCCGACGTGACGCTGAGCAAGGCGGCCGAACTCGCCGCCGACTCCTACCAGCCGCTGTGGATCGGCCCGTCCGGCGAGGAGTCCTCCGGCGAGGCCGTGGCCCGCCACCTGGAGGCCACCATCGCCCTGCTCGACAAGGACGGCTGGATCCGCGCCTACAACCACGGCAAGGACTGGTCGGCCGGCGCGGACCTCGCCGCCGACGACTCCATGACGGTCAAGGCGATGCTCCGGGCGCTGATCCGCTTCGTCCGCGACGAGAGCGGCACCGACCCGCAGCGGACCCTGTCCACGGCGCTGCGTCACGTCGGCGAGGACGGTACCCACGGCGACAAGGACACCGACTACGTGGCGGGCTTCGTCCTGGACCGGGTGATCCAGGCCCACACCGGGTCCTGCACCGCCCGCGCCACGCCGTGGTCGGAGCGGCAGCACCGCACTCACGCGGACATCACTGCCCTGCTGACCGCGGGCGCCCGGTTTGCCCGCACCTACGGGCCCGGCCAGGACGCGGCGGCTGCCTGATCCCCGGCGCTGACCGCATCAAGACGACGGCCCTCCGAGTCCCCGGCATTAGAGCTGCCGGGGCCTCGGAGGGCCTGGTCACGACCTTACCCACCGTCGCAGATCCACGGTGCCCCTTCTCGGAGGCGCCCGGAAGAGAGAGGACTTTCCGTGGCCACCAAGCCCGCCACCCGCCGCCGGCGCCCCGCGGCGAATCCGAAGCCCCGCAACGGGCGTGCCAAGGCACCGGCGACGCCGGCCGCCATCCCCGCCCAGGCCGCCGCGCCCGAGGTGACGGTGCCGCTGGTTTTCCCGGAGGCCGACCCGGTCCTGGCCGACGCCGCCGACCGCGCCGCCGACCTCCGGGACCAGGCCGCCGACGACGCCGCGCGGATCCTCGCCGACGCGGAGAACGCCCTCACCGAGCTGCTGGACGGCGCGCGCTCCGATGCCGCCTCGATCACCGAGGCCGCCACCGCGGAGCACGCCCGCCTCCTTGCCGACGCGCAGGCCGACGCCGACCGGGTCCGCACGGAGGCCGTGACCAGCGCGGCCGCCGACGCCGACCAGGTTCTGGCCGACGCCGACGCGAAGGCCAAGCAGCTGCTCGCCGACGCGCGCAGCGAGGCCGACACTGTCACGGCGACGGCGGCCGACGAGGCCGACCAGGTCCTCGCCGACGCCCGCGTGGCTGCCGAGCAGCTGCTCGCCGACGCCCGCGACCAGGCGCAGGAGGTCACCACCACGGCGGCCGCGAAGGCCGACACCGTCCAGGCGGAGGCCGCGCAGGTCCTCGCCGACGCGGAGACCAAGCGCACCGAGCTGCTCGCGGCGGCGGAGCGCACCGCGGCGGAGACCCGCAGCCGCGCCGCCACCGACGCCGACCAGGTCCTTCAGCGGGCGCGGAGCGAGGCGGACCGGATGCGCGAGAGCGCGGACGGCCAGGCCGCGCAGATCCGGGCCGGAGCAGAGAAGGCCGCGGCCGGCCTTCGCCAGGACGCCGAACGCGCCCTGGCCGACGCCCGTTCCTCCGCTGAGGAGCTGCGGGCAGCCACCGACAAGGACGTCACCCGGCTGCGCGAGCAGGCGGAGACGGACGCGACGGCGGCACGGCAGGCGGAGGCCAAGGCCACGGCCGACCAGGCCGCCGCCGAACGCGCCCTGGAGGAGGCGGAGCGGGTCCTCGAGGCGGCGACGCAGCGCACCGTGCAGCGGACCCGGCGCCGGGAGATCCGGACCGAGTCCCGCGCCAAGCGGCGCAAGACCCGCAACGACGCCCGGCCCGCCGGCGGTGTCCCGCCGCTGTCCGGGCAGGAGCTGGTCCTGGTCGTCGGGATCGTCCTGGCGGCCGCCGTCGTCTCCACCCTCGGTCTGCTGTCCTCCTACACCGCGCTGGAGACCAAGGCGGCCGGGTGGGGCTGGGAGTGGCCGTGGCTGCTGCCGGTCGGCATCGACGTCGCCATCCCGGCGTTCACCGGCGCCAACCTGGTCCTGATCCGCATGGGCATGGAGCTGCGCTGGATCCGCTGGGTGCCCAGGGCGCTGACGGCAGTGACCGTGTACCTCAACTGGAACGCCTCGGACAGCACCTCGGGGCGTCTCGGTCACGCGGCCCTCACCCTGCTGTGGGTCGTCTTCTCGGAGATCGCCTCCCACGTGTACGCCACGCGGATCGGCGCGGTCACCGGCAAGAAGCGCATGGAGACGGTGCGGCGCTCGCGCTGGATCCTCGCCCCGATCCCCACCGCCCGGCTTCGCCGCCGGATGATCCTGTGGGAGATCACCTCCTACGAGGACGCGCTCACCCGGCTCCAGCAGGAGACCTGGCTGCGAGCGCGACTGCGCGAGGAGCACGGTCTGCTGTGGCGGTGGAAGGCTCCGCTGGAGAAGCGGATGACGCTCAAGCTCGGCAGCGCGCCCGCCACGCTCGCCGACACACTCACCCCCGAGGACACGCTCACCGTCGACCGAGCGGAGGAGACCGAGCACGCTCACCCCGACATGAGCGCGCTCACCTCGGGCGAGGTTCGCGGCGAGCGCGAGCGCCCGGCGCTCACCTCCGGCGCTCACAAGGGTGAGCGCCCCACGGAGGAGACGGACGCTCACCGAGCGGACGGCGCGCTCACGCGCAGCGAGAGTGACGCGCTCACCGAGCGCCGCCACGCTCGTATCCGTCTGCTCTACACAGAGCTCGGGCGCCGCCCGCAGTGGACCGAGATCCGCGACGCGCTCACCGACGCGGGCCTGTCCGATGAGCCGGTCTCCCGCCCGACCGCGCAGCGCCTGCGCGCTCAGGTCGAAGCGAGCGCCCCGGTGAGCGCCAAGGCGAGCGCGCCCGCCAACACCTGAGCGCCCGCACCCCCGCACAGCACCTGCCGCTCATGGTCGCCCCCGGCCCGCGCCACGCTCCCCAGCGTGAGCGCGGGCCGGTGACGGCCACGGCCGGCAGGCCGCTCGCCCGCGCCCGCCCCGAGCGGGGCGCGGCCGATCAGCCCGAACCGAGCACGATCCCGGCCCCGCACGCACGCCTCGGGGACACGGACCCATGAACCCCTTCCCCTCCCCACCCCCGAGACCTGGAGGTCTTCTGCCATGCCCGAGAACAACAACCGGTGGACCTCGGACCACCTGATGAAGCCCGGCGGC
Source organism: Streptomyces sp. NPDC023481 (assembly GCF_055560195.1). Lineage (NCBI taxonomy): Bacteria > Bacillati > Actinomycetota > Actinomycetes > Kitasatosporales > Streptomycetaceae > Streptomyces > Streptomyces sp. NPDC023481. The sequence goes on along the minus strand of NZ_JBVHJE010000020.1, from coordinate 37,162 downwards.
ACCGCCCTGTACGGCGCCCAGCAGCGCGAGCGGCTGCGGCAGATGGCCGACGAGGTCAGGGCGCTGCTCCGCGAGTACCGGGCCGACCTGGAGAACATCAAGTTCGACGGGGACAAGCCCTTCGAGGCCCGCATCCGGGCCTTTCTCGCATCGCGTCCGCTGGCGCAGCTCGAAAGCGACCTTCGGGACGCCGTAAATCACGCCGGAAAGCTCGACGCCGAATTCCAGCGGCGCTATGTCGAGCTGCCCAAGAAGCGTGAGAAGAAGGCGGAGAAGAAGGAGCTGGAGAAGGCGCACAAGAAGGGCCTGAACACCGCCCGCGCGGTCAGCACCGCCGGACAGCTCAACGGCCTCTCGCAGGCCCTCAACGAGCCGACCGGCGACGGGAAGGGAGTCGCGAAGAAGACCGGTACGGACGGCGGCGACCACACCTTCCTGGACTTCCTGGAAAAGAGGGCCTGATAAGTGGCTGCTCCGCTTTCCAAGGGTCAGGTCGCCCGCTGGGACAAGCGCCTGGCGGAGACCACGACGAACAAGGCGCGGGCGACCGCGCTGTGGGACCTGGCCCGCCTCCTGGCCGGCGACGACGACAAGGCGTGGGCCGACCTGGTCCTGCTGCTCCAGCGCTGGACGACGGAGCAGCAGGGTCGGCGGTCCGGCTCGTAACGCTCCGCGCTCATCACTGCTCATCATCACCGCTTCACTCCGTGAATCCGGGGGGCCCAACACGCGCGCCTATACGCGCGCGTGAGGCCCCCCGGGTTCGTGACCCTGAGTGACTGATCCAAAGGAGACGGCCGATGGCCGACGACGACGCTGGGGGGACCGTCCTCGGCTTCCCCGGCGGGCTGACGATCCCGGGGCCGGTGGGCAGCGGCGCGCCGCCGCCCGGGGCCGCCGCCCCGTCCCTGAGCGACCTGCCCGAACTGGCACCCCCGCCCTCCCTACTGGTGGCGGGTAATTCCGACGTCGGCGGCGGGAGTACGACCACCGCACACGCGGACCCCGGAATGCCGGACCGCCCGGAAGGGCAGGGAATCGCCGCCATGTCGGTGGTGATGATGGCCGGTATTACCGTCGCCGCAATGCGCGGAGCATGGAATGCCGCTGCTTATCTGAAAGCCCGCCACGAACACCACCGGGCAATCGCAGATCAGCAGCGAGTGGCGGCCGATAAAGCATCGATCGGCGTTGAAGCGGCCCGTCAGAAAAGCCGCTTGCAGGCCGGTCCGGAATTCGGCCGGAGCACCCGCACATCGGGCGGTGGAAGCGGCCGGACAAACTCCGGAAAGAATTCCACGCCCAACACGTTCCGCTCCTCCGGAGGCACCAAGCCCCCGGGTGGCTCCGGGACTAAGACGCCCAGCAAGACGCCTGGAGGCGGCTCTGGCGGCCGTACACCGTCGCTGGGCACCGGCGGGCGCGGAGGCGGCGGCGGAGGCCGCAGGGGAGCCCTGGAGTCCTCCGGGACAAAGGGCGGCGGAAACACCGGGAGCGGGGGCCGAAAGACCCCGACAACCGGCACGAAGAACAACTCCGGCAGCCTCTCCGGAGCCGTACGCGACCGGGCCGCCGACCGGATTCGCAACGGCCCCAAGCCGAAGAACAGCACCGGCACCCTCGGCACCAGCAAGTCCGGCTCGGGCGGCGGCACCACACCGTCCTCCGGGTCGAAGTCGGGCCGCGGCCCCGGCTCGAAGTCCGGCACCACCGGCACCTCCGGCTCGAAGTCCGGCACGACCGGGACGAAGTCCGGTACCTCCGGGACAGGTTCGGGCGGCAAGGGCCGGGTCACGCTGCCGGAGGCGGTGGCGAAGGAATCGGCGCGGCGGCTGAAGAAGCGCCGCAAGCGGCTGTCCCCGCCCGTCCTGACCACGGTCCGCAAGGGCAAGAAGGGGGCGGGGAAGTCGGGCAGCGGCGGCCCGGGACCGAAGCGCAAGGGCAAGGGCCGGGTCACGCTGCCGGCGGCCATCGCGAAGGAGTCGGCGCGGCGGCTGAAGAAGCGCCGCAAGCGGCTGTCCCCGCCGGTCCTGACCACGGTGCCCAAGAAGAAAGGCACGAAGGGCAAGAAGCCCGCCGCGGCCGGGACGACGCCGACGACGCCGAAGGTCAGCCTGACCAAGAAGCCCAAGCCGGGTACTCCCGGCGCGGGCGGTGCGGCGACGCCGAAGGTCAGCCTCACGAAGAAGCCGAAGCCGGGTACTCCCGGCGCGGCCGGCACCGGCGGCACGGCTCCGAAGGTGAACCTCCGCAAGAAGGTCAAGCTCACCAAGAAGCCGCGCAAGCCCGGACCGGGCACGGCCGGGCCGAAGCCGACCGGTCCGGCCGGTGCGGTCCCCAAGCCGAAGGCGGACAAGCGCCGTTCCCGCCGCGGCTGGTGGGAGCGGGCGAGCGCCCGCCGCTCCGGCCGCCCGGCTCCCGACCCGTCCAGCTCCACCAGCTCCGGCCCCACGCCGGGACCGGGGCCGGGCACAGCACCCGGCGGAGGGTTCGGCCCGCCCCCGGGCTGGGGCTACGCGGAGGGAACGACGATCACCGTCGAACAGGTCGGCGGTGAGGGCTGGACCGCCCGCCGCAAGGAGAACCGCCGCGCGGCCCGCATCCCGGCCGGAGCCATTCCCGCATCACGAACAGGAGGAACCGGAGTGAGCGTCGTGCCCGTCCCGGCGAAGGCACCGAACACCCAGTACGCGGACAGCGACCTGACGATCTACGACGTCATCGACTCCGACGCCGACATGGCGGAGGAGATCATGGCGGGCGTCGACGAGGCCAACGCCGCTGCTGAGGGCTGCGACAAGATGATGACGCGGCTGGAGGCCCTCCACGCGAAGATCGTCGACCTCAAGGTGCCCGGCGTCCTGGAGGGCTGGGTGCTGATCCTGGCGGAGAAGGCCGTCAGCGTGAAGGCGAAGGCGGAGGCCCTGGCGGAGAAGCTGCCCGCCGCCTCCGAGGCCATCCGCACCGCCGGCGAGAACGCGGAGCGCCGCCACAAGCCGCTCGCCGACGCGGTCCGCGATGCCGGACACGCCGCCCCCGCTGAGCGCGACTACCACGTCGAATAGGAGAACCCACCGTGTCTGACCTCGTTCCCGTCATCGGCGGCGCCCTCCAGAAGACCGGCTCGGTCATCGTCGGCGCGGTCCGCTTCGGCATCGTCGTCGCGCAGCTGACCGCCGCCAGCGCCACCATGGCGGGCCTGTCCAACCAGGTCCGCTCCACGTTCAAGTACGTGGAGGACTGCGCGGACTCGGTCGACAAGCTCGCCGACCTCGCCGCGGCCAAGGCCGTCGACCAGTCCACCGTCAACGAGCACCGCGAGGCGGCGACCGTGATGCGGTCCTGCAAGGAGGAAGCGGAGGCCATGGCGGTGGAGTGCGAGGAGATGTCCTCGCTGTTCCACGAGACCGCCGACGCGCACATCGCCGACTACGGCGCGGTCGCGGACGCCGCCAACAACATGCCCGACGGCATCGAGATGGCCGACCGCACCTTCTACAGCAACCGCTGATCCACCCTCACCCCCTCTCACCACGAAGGGCGGCGAACCCACTGCGGGTTCGCCGCCCTTCCTCATGCCTCGAAGGAGAGCCCACCGATGATCCGCCTCGGACCCCTGCGCGGCCGCTTCGCCCTGGCCCGCAACGCCTTCGGCCGCGTTGCCACCGTGGCCGGCACCGGCGCGCTCGCCACCGGAACCTTCACCCACGACTTCTACGGCCCCTCCGTGCTGGCCGCCCTCGGCTGCGGCGGATGGGGCGCCCTGTGGTCGCTGACCCTGCCGCGCAACGCCGCGGGCAACACCGCCATGGGCCTGTACCTGTCCCCGTCGGTGTCCATGGCCGCGCTGCTCACCGCGCAGCGCATCGTCCCCGGCATCGACTGGTACTGGCAGCTGCTCGCCGACGCGGGCTGGACCGCCCTGGTGCTGTACGTGCGCCCGGCCCGCCTGGCCCGCGTCCTGGTCGGCCGCGAGAAGTCGCTGACCCCCGAGGCCATCGAGCAGACCCAAGTGCTCCTGGCCGCCGACACCGACCAGGCCGGGCCGCAGCACCCGATGGCCGCCTACTGGGCACAGCACGTCGCCATCGAGGGCGGCGCCGCCCCGAACACCGTGCTGGAGCAGATCGAACGCACCGGTGAGGAGTCGATGACCGCCGTCATCCGCTCCACCCTCCCCGGCAAGCCGGTCCCGAAGATCGACCTGCTGGAGCTGTCCGCGGCCATCAACTGGCCCGAGGACGACATCGCCATCACCCCCGTGCCCAAGCAGGGCGCCGGGGTCCGGCGCCTCACCGTCGGCCAGGCCCCCGAAGAGGCCCTGGACATCTACACGGCCTGGGAGAAGCTCATCGCCCCCAAGGGCATGCCCTCCACCGTCATCACCGCGATCCGCACCGTCGACATCCCCGACGAGGAGACCAAGGAGCTCCCCGCATGAGCAAGATCTACGAGCTGACCGTGGAAGCGGTGGAGGCCGGCGACATCATCACGTACCACCCGATGAAGCTCGCCAACGCCCTGCGCATCAAGGACGTCAACCGGCTCGCGGTGGAGACCAGCGTCATGGGCGACAAGGCGCTGGTCACCATCTACCCCAATGACCCGCTCGCCCGCGTCATCCTCGCCGACCCGCAGATGCTGGTCATGGACGAACGCGGGCGCGTGTGGATCGGCCGCTACCACAACGGCCGGCCCTCCCTGCTGCGCCTGTACGACCCGCAGTCCGGCTCCGCGCAGCGCCTGCTGCTGTTCGGCACCACCGGCGCGGGCAAGTCCACCGCCGGGCAGATCATCCTCGCCGCGATGAAGCGCTCCGGGATCGCTGTGCTGTACGCCGACCTCAAGGGCGGCCAGTCCGCCCCCGAGGCGTACGGGCAGACCGGGCCCGGCGCGGACGGCAACGTCGCCTGGCGGGTCACCACGCAGGAAGGCACGATGGCGCAGCTGCGCACGACGTGGCTGACCATGATGGACCGCCAGGAGCGCTACGCCCGCCTGGGACGCTCCAAGTTCCTTCGCGACAGGCCCGACCCGCTGATCTACCAGATCGTGGACGAGGCCAACCGCCTCCTGGAGAAGGGCGCGCCCTACCGGGACGAAGCGACGTTCTACATCAAGGACATCGGCCGCACCGGCCGCTCCCTCGGGGTGGGCATCGGCCTGTTCGCGCAGGCCGGCCACCTCGAGGAGATGGGCGGCTCGGACACGCTCCGGGCGATGCTCAAGGAGGGTGAGGTCATCCTGCTCCGCTGGACCAGCTCGATGATGAAGCAGCTGGTGACCGACGGCCTGCTGCCCGCCGGTCAGGTCCTCGCCCCGATCCCGAAGTACGCGGGCGAAGTCGACCTCGTCTCGCAGTTCGACGAGGAACACACCGACGACGACCGGCCCGGCACCCAGGGCACCGCGTACAACGTCAACGGCCGTTACCCGACGTCCAAGATGCGGTTCTGGAACATCGGCTCCCCGGTCCCCACCGAGGGCCTGGACCCGATGATCCTGGACCTGTACGGCCCCGGCGCCCCGCCCGAGATCGAGGAAGCCGCCTGGGACCTCATCAGGGACGCCTACTGCCAGCGCCTGGACGGCATGGAGGCGTACCGGGCCGTCTTCCCCGAGCCCGAGGAAGACGAGGATGGCGAAGGCGGCGGGGGGAAGAAGAAGGGCGGCGGCGCCAAGACGGCCGCCTCCCCGGTCCCGGCCTCGCCGCCCAAGTCCCGCGCCCGCACGCTGCGCGACCGCATCCAGGCCGTCCTGGACGCACACGACGACCCGCTGGACGCGCTCCAGATCCTTCAGCTGGTCAACGCCGACGGCGGCCGCGAGGTCAAGCTCGGCAGCGTCCGCAACACCCTTACCGCGATCAGGAACTGACCCACCTCCCCCCGCCGCCCGGCCGGCCCGGCCTTGCGCTGGCCCCACCCGGCCGCCGGCCTTCCCGAAGGAGTTCACCGCTGTGGCGCTGACCGTCTCCCTGGTCGTCTTCGCCGGAATCATCGTCGTCGTCCTGCTGCGCACCGGCTACCTGCGGCTGTGGCCCGCGCTCGCCGCCGTCCTGTTCGGCTTCACCCTCGCCTCCACCGGCGTCGCGCCCGCCATCAACAGCGGAATCAGCAGCGTCGCCGGATGGATCAGCAGCCTCGGATAACCCGCCCCGCTCCCCACCCCTCGCGCCCTCCCCGCCACCACGGCAGGGAGGGCGCGCCCGTACCGAACGGAGACAGCACGATGGACTTCCACTCCACCGACGGCCGCCCGATGTCCGACTCCGAGGCCGCCGCCGAAGCCAAGCGGATCATCGAAGAGAACTTCCGGCCCGAGCCGCCGGTACGCCACTTCCCGACGTCGTTCCGCGACGACTCCCCCGTGCCCGCCTACGGCAACACCCCGCCCGTCCATCAGGACGACCGCCGGATCGTGCCCGCCTGGGCGGCCGGGATCGCCGTCGCCTCCATCGGCGTCGGAGCGGGGGTCACCGGCATCGGCTGCGGCGCCTGGCTGGTTCTGCAGGGCCTCGCCTCGGTCACCCTGACCGGCGTCCTGATGGTCACCCTGCCGTTCGCCGGCCTCGCCATGGCCGCCACCGCGATCGGCGGCGCGATCAGCCGCGCCCGCTCCGCCGTCACCAAGAACATCTACGAGGGCCCGGTCACACAGAAGACCGAGATCAACAACCACAGCACCACGCGCGGCATGTTCTTCGCCCGCACCCGCAACGACATCCACAGCTGATCCCGGCACCCTGCGTCGTACTCGAACCCCGCCCGCACGGCCGGGAGTCGAGTGCGGCGCAGGCCGCCCCGGGCAGCCCGCGCGATCAGTCGTCGTCCAGGTAGATCAGCAGGCGGCCGTACTCATCGACCTCCGCCTCATAGATCACGCCGTCGACGACCGCGTGGTCGACGACCACCTCGAAGTCGTCTTCGTCGTCGATCCACAGCACGCCGTCGTCGTCCGTGAACGCCGGATAGATCACCCCGTCGGCGATCACCGAATCGAACTCGACTGCCATCGCGCCCCCTTGCTGCTCCCTGGCCTCGCCCCAGCCTGTCGCACCACCAGGCCCCGGCGACAGAGACATTCCCATCCCGTACGCAGCGTCACCGCCCTCGAAGGAGATGCCGACCGTGGCTGACCACACCGACCGCACCCCGCACATCCCCGGCCAGCGCCAGGAGTCCCCGCCCGCCGACGACGGCCAGGCCCTCGACTTCCCCGAGGCCCCGCCCGTGCCCTCGCTCGAAGACCTCGAAGAGAAGGAGCCGCGGCTGGAGGCCCTGCGCGAGTGGTGGGACGACGCCTGGGACGAAGGCGGCTTCCTGCACGACCGCTGGGAGGACCTGCGCCGCGCCCCCGAACTCGGCTGGCACGGCATGGCGAACTGGGTGAAGACGGCGCTCGGACTCGCCGGGATCTGCGCGGTCCTCATCCTCCTGGACGGCGCGACCGACGTCCTGGCCGACACGCTGCACCGCCTGCTGACCGCCGTGCCGCGCGTCCAGGTCGGCGCCGACACCTCCACCGGCGTCTTCGCCGTGGTCGACCAGCCGATCCGCTCGTACATCGCGGCCCACTCAGCATCGCTGCCGATCAGCGCCTCCACCGTCTACACCGTTTGGCAACTGGTCGGACTCTTCGGCCTGGTTGGCGGGTTCTTCCGCAGCAGCGGCGCCCGCCTGACCTGGACTGCGTGGGGCGCGGCCAGCATCGCCATGGTCTACAGCGCAGCTCCCGCCGACGGCCGCGCCATCGCCACCGGGCTCGCCGTCCTCGCCTGGACCGTCGCCTCCGCGTTCGCACTGCGCGGCCTGACCCTGCGCCCGGCGTTCTTCACCCACATCCACAACGCCGGTCACCAGATCGAGCCCCACATCCACCTCCCGGCCCCGGCCGCCCCGGCCGCCGACGACACCCCGGACAACGTGCACCCGCTCCAGAAGCGCTGACCCGTCGCCCTGCCTGGCTCTCGCCCGCCCCGCGCGGGCGAGGACCGGACAGGCCGCCCGGCCGCCCGCCACACCCCACGCCCCGCCAGCGGACCCTCCGCCGACGGGGCGCAGCACTGCCCGCCCTCAACCCTGTTGGAGGACACACCGTGCTCATCCCCCGCCCGCGCCGACGGATCGGCCGGCCCCGCCCGCAGCGCCCCGGCCCCCGCTACCCGCACCGCCCCGACCGGCTGCCCGGCGCCTGGAGCAGGTGATGCCGCGCCCGAGGAAGAAGCGCCGCCGCGAGGTGAAACGGGTGCCGCGCAGCGACGCGACGCTGCCGGAGTTCGACCGACGCGCTTGTCCAGAGGGTTTGGTCACCCGGCGGCAGTTACGCGAGCGAGGACTGAGCCCCGGCGGGCACGGCCCGGTCGCGGTGCTGCGCTGCAAGGCGTGCGCCTACCGGCCCGACCAGTCGTGCATCCATCCCACCCGGGCCTGGCTCTACAGCGTGGAGTTCGCCCGACCGAAGCGGGTGCCGACGCTCGCGCAGGAAGAGGCGCTGGACCGGGCGATGGCCGCGAGGTCCACGTGCCCCCAGTGCCGCCGGAGGTACTACTTCTGCCTCCCGCTGCGCACCCAGGGCGTCTGCGACCCCTGCGCCAGGGGCTACGAGCCCAGCCCCGACACCTACTTGCCGTCCACGGCCCCGGTCGTCCACCGGCTGGCCGCCTGATCAACGAGTCCCCCGAAGGAGAAGTCACCCATGAGCCTGTTCACCCGCCGCCCCGGCGTGCAGGACCCCGCGACCTGGACGCCGCCGGGCACGACCGTCGTCCAGCGCTACCGCAACACCCTCGGGGAACGGGAAGGAGCGATCGTCCTCGTCTACACGGCCGACGGCGACCGAGGCACCTCGCGCTACGCCGCCGTCTGTCTCGGCTGCACCTTCCGCGCCTCGAAGACCGTCGCGCACAACCCGATGTCCGAGCAGGACGCCGCCAAGGCGGCCAACGCCCACGCCGCCAGCTGCCGCGCGATGAACCGCGGCGTCCCGGCCGCGCCCGACGACACCGAGGCCGCGACGATTGTGCGCGACCGGCTCTGGAGCCTGCGCCAGCACGGCAGCCGCGCCCACGCCGTCAGCCTGAGTGACTTCCACGCGGACCGTTTCGCCCTCCAGCGCCCCGCCGACTTCATCAAGGAGACGATGCGCCGGCTCGCCCAGAGCGAGCCGCACTTCGTCACCGCGGAGCCCTGCGTCAGCGGCACGGGCACCCGCTTCCTGGTCCAGCCGCACCCGGCACGGACCTGACCGTGCGCGCCCGCACCGCCGTGCTCCTGGCGGCCGCCGTCGGCGCGGCTGTCCTCACGCTCAAGGCCGGCCGCTGGCGGCTGTACGCCGACCGGCACCGCATCGAGCTGACGCCGCGGCCCCGCCGCTCCTGCCCCGACTGCCGGGGCGCGGGCGGCTGGTGGGTCGGCGGCGCGAACCCGGAGATGGAGGCGTGCGGCTGCTGGTCGGACCGGCGCGAGCTGCGCATCCGGCTCCTGCCCGTCCCGGCCTGGCCGGACGAACCCCCGTTCTGAACGACCCGACCCCGGCCACACCGGCCGGGGTCGGGACCGCCGGGTGGCCGCGCATCGGCAAAGGGCCGACCACCCCGCTCCCTCACCCTTTTCGAGATCAGGAGACCTCCAGCATGCCCCGTCTCACCACCGAACGTCTGGCCATCTTCGGCACTCTGCTGGCCACCTTCGGCGAGCTGCATCCCCTGTGCGACCACTGGGTGCAGGGCTCGAAAACGTCGATGCGCAAGCGCCTGTACGGCGAGGACCTGGTCCACGCTGACGGCTCCCCCGCCACGCCGGACTCCGCCCGCCTAACCATGACCACCAGCGCTCTCGGGCGCCGTGCGGTGGCCTGCCACGTCGCCTCGTACACCGCCGTGCAGCTCGGGACGACCGTCGCGATCACCCGGGCGTTCGGCTACCGCGTCACGCCCACCGCGCTGCTCGCCGGCGCGGCCCTCAACGCCGGAACGCACGCCGCGATCGACCGTGGGGCCTTACTGCTGTGGCTGGCGAAGAAGACCAAGAAGACCGGCTACATCGAGCACTGCCAGGCGGTCCGCCTCGACGACGAAGGCGCGGTCACCAAGGAGCTCACCGGGCCGGGCAGCGCGTGGATGGAGCTGGACGCGGCCCTGCACCGCTCCATCGGCATCGCGGCCGCCGCCGTCACCACCTGGCTCTCCACCCGCCCCCGCGCCCGCCGGTGAGCCGGACCCGCCTGGAACGCGTCCGCGCATCGGTCGGGATCGCCTCGCTGGCTCTCCAGCAGATCGAGGACGACCTCAGCGCCGACGACGTCGACCAGGAGGAGCTCGCCGCGATCCTGCGTGAGCTCATCGAGGACACCGACCCGCCCGGCGGGTTCATGGCCTGCGTCGCGCAGCTGCTCACCGCTGCTGCGAAGCGAGCTGAGCAGATCGAGCCCGACCGCGACGGCGACGCCTCCTGCCCGCTGCACGAAGCCGCCGACCTGCTCACCGACCACGCCGGGCAGCGCCTCATCTGGGCTGCCTGCGCCCTTGACCCGCAAGGAGAATCCGCATGACCGAGCTGATCTACCCGCAGATGCCCGAGCACAGCCTGGTGGTCCTCATCGGCCCGTCCGGCGCCGGGAAGTCCACGATCGCCCGCACCTGGCCCGCCTCGCAGGTCCTGTCCCTGGACGCGCTGCGCGAGACGGTCAGCGACGACGCGGGCGCCCAGGACGCGACCGGCGACGCCGTCGCCGCCCTGCACCTGCTCCTGGAGGCGAGGATGCGTCGCCGCCTGTTCACGGTCGTCGACGCGACCAACGTGACCCAGGCAGCCAGGGAGCCGCTGGTCGCCGCTGCCAAGCGGCACAGCATGCTGCCCATCGCGGTCATGGTCGCCACCCCTGGCAGCGTCTGTATCGAGCGGCAGGGCCCGCGGCCGGCCAACCGCACGGTCCCCGAGGCCACGGTCATCAAGCAGCGCCAGGACATGGTCGCTTCGCACCGGACCCTCAAGGCGGAAGGCTTCGCCGAAATCGTCTTCTCCGACAGCCTCTACCGGCTGCTGCCGTTCCTGGAGCGCCTGAGCGAGGCCCGGCAAGCCGACCTCGGGCTGGACGGCGGCGACGGCCTCGGTGACCTGAACCTCGTATCCCGGGTGTTCGGCGAGGAGATCCTGCCGCTGTGGCAGTGGAAGCCCGGCTCGAACGTCGCCGGCGGCGACCGCGTCGCGGAGATCCGCCTCGGTCAGCAGTACCTCACCCTCGCCCTGCGCACCGACGTGGACGGCGAGGGTGACGTCGGGTTCGACGTGAGGGTGCCGTGCCCGCACGACGACGAATGCGACGGCTACGCGTGGGTGCCCGCCTACAGCGTCACCTGTCTGTTCCGCGCGCTGAACGACGACCTGGACGACGACGAGGACATCGTCTGCACCGTCCACGGCCCGAACAACGCCGACGACCAGGACGACGACCCCGAAGGCCGCGCCGACCTCGAGGAGCAGGCCCTCGAAGCGATCCGAGGCTGACGGACTCTCCGTGCTGCCCCGGCCCCGGCTCACCGCCTGGGGCCGGGGCGGTCGCGGTGGTCCCTCAACCGCCGCGATCACGAGAGGAGATGGACGTCATGACCCTGCCCTACTTCGAGGTCGACGTCCCCATACGGAGCACCGAGACCCCCGGCCTGGAAGGCGTGCACATCTTCACCGGCCAGGCCGACAGCCGTAGCGCCGCCATGAAGGCCGCGCACGAGGTCTACGACGCGGCACGCGCCGCGGCGGAGGCCGGACTTGAGATTCCCCACGGGCGCCCGGACGGCTGGGGCGCCTGCGGATACCGGCCCGGCTGGGAGCTCGACTGGCCCGCTGCGAAGGCCGGCCCCTGGAGGAGCCCTTACAGCTGGCTCAACTCCAGCCCCTTCGAGCTGTAGCTCTGCCCCGGGACAGGCGCTCAAGGCGTCCAAACCAGTTCGCCTGCCCCGGGCCCACCCAACCCGTACGAGACGAGAGGGAGATCCTCAGTATGGACTCCGTCCTGCACCACCGGGGCCGGATCGGCTCGCGCACACTCCTTATGACCACCGCCGCCGTGCCGTTGACCGGCTGGGCGGTGCACGCCATCGCGCTCCACAAGCGGCTCGCCGCCACGCGGAAGGACCCGCTGACCGGGCTGCTGCGCCGCGACGCCTACACCTCACGCGCCCGCCGCATCCTTACCCGCCACGGCGACAGCGTGGCCGTGGTCATGGTCGACGCCGACCACTTCAAGGCCGTGAACGACACGATGGGACATCCGGCCGGGGACGCCGTGCTCGCCGCGTTCGGCGCCAGGCTCACCGCCTGGGCGGGCCCGCGCGCTGCTGTGGGCAGGCTCGGAGGCGATGAGTTCGCCGTGGTCCTGGACCTGCCCGCCGACGGCCGCGCGCGCCGCCTGGAGCAGCTGGTCCGGATGCTGCACACCCCGGTCGTCCTGGACGACGGCCGCACCGTCGACGTCGCCGCCTCGGTCGGCGCTGCGACCTCCGACGTCCTCGGCACCCGCGACCTGTCCGCGTTGCAGCGGGCCGCCGACGCCGCCCTGTACGACGGCAAGCACTCGGGGCGCGCCGCCGTCGCCTCGCCCGCGCACACCACGGTGCCGTCCATCAACGGCCGCCGTGCCGGGCGCCCGGGAACGGCCGTATGGGGGCGGGCAGCATGAGCAATGCGACCCTCCCGCAGGGCGACTGGATCCGCGGCATCAGCGTCCAGCAGCCGCACGCCACCTGCATCCTGACCGGCGCCAAGGGCATTGAGAATCGCCCCAAGCCCTGGAGCTGGCGCGGCTGGATGCTCCTGCACGCGGGCCAGCGGATCGACCGGCCCGCCCTGCGCGTCCCGCTGATCGCCCGCACGATCCGCGGCCGGGAGCTGACCACCGGAGCCGTGATCGGCGTGGGCCGCCTGGTCGACTGCCACCAGGACCCCGAGGGCTCCGAGCCCTGCACGCCATGGGCACAGGCCGGTACCTGGCACCTGGTCCTCCAGGACGTCCAGGAGCTGCCGCTGCCGGTCCCCGCCGCCGGGCAGCTCGGGCCCTGGAAGCCGACCGAGGACCTGCTGGACCGCGTGTTCCAGCAGCTGCCCGACTTCCGTCCGTGACCCGCACGGGACGCAAGAAGGAGAAGCCGCCGTTCGAGCCGGGCCTGATCCCGGCTCCCGGCGAACTTCTCGTCTGGCGCGACGGCCAGCACTTCGACCGCTGGCAGAACCTCCCCTGCACGCTGTGCGGCCAGCCCACGCCCATGCGCTCCCACTCCGGCGAGCCCGTGCACAAGGCATGCGCGGAGGGCTGGATCACCGCCCACCCCGTTGAGGCCCGCCTCGGGCGGTTCGCCTCCGACCTCGCGCCGAAGCCCAACTCCAAGGGCCAAGGCGACCACGCCTGACCTCCACCGGGAGGACCTCATGAGCAGCACCGAACGCGACGTCGACCACGCCCTCGCCTACCCCGAGCCGCCGGCCTCCCCGCACTGGCACCGCCACGGCGCAACGGCCCGCCCGCTCACCCCCGAACAGCAGCGGCGCCACCGCGAGCTGCTGGACATCGCACAGCGCACCACCCGACCCCGCTCCCCTCGCCCCACCGAGACCCTGGCGGAGGCCAGCTGATGGACACCAAGAACTACGCCGTCGACGGCTGGGTCGACACGATCCCCGTCCCCGGCCCGCGCATCGGGACCACCACCTTCGACCTGATCGTCCCGCCCGCCGACATCGACGCGCTCCCCGACGACGCCCCCGACACGATCGTCACCTGCACCAGCGGCGACCCCCGGATCACGCACGAGCTGCTGAACGGCGTCCAGCCCGGCGACCTGCTGCGCGTCACCGGCACCCTGGTCCAGCCGCCGGCACCCGGCGAGCCCGCCCGGCTCACCGTCGACGCCCTGGAGGTCCTCGACACCGGACTCATCCCGGTCCTGCGGGACATGGTGATGGACCGGTACGGCGACTACTGCGTCATCTTCGACGCCGACCGCGAGAAGGTGCCCGTCTTCACCGCGCTCGGGCAGTGGGTCGGCGAGGCGGACAATCCCGACGCCATCGCCACCCTCATCGACATCCACGAGCGCGTGAACGGCGGTGACGCCTGATGGCCACCCCCAGCACGCAGACCCGCACGGTGCTGGAGCGGTTCCCCGCCGGAGGTCCCCGCGGCTCCTGGCCGGCCGAAGAGTACGCCGCCGCCCAACGCGCCCAGGGCACCAACGCCCAGGTCGTCATGGACCTGAGCACCGACCAGTTCCTCGTGGTCACCGACACCACCACCCAGTAGCACCACTCAGTAGCACCACTCAGTAGCACCGCCCCGAAGCACCGCCCCGAAGCGCCGCCCCGAAGCGCCGCGCCGGAGCGCTGCGCCCCGCCTTTCCCGGCCGGGCGCGGCGCTCCGTGTGTTCCCGTCCCTCGCCACCGAGCAGGAGGCTCACCCGTGCACCCGATCCGTCTGACCTCGTTCGGCTACCTGCACCTGCCCACTGGCCCGGGCGGCTCCCCCGTCCCGCCCGCCGCCGACCGGATCGAAGACGTCCGCGACCGGCTCCGCGATCCCGCCGCCGCCCGGGACATCCTCGATCTCGACGGCCGTGACCCCCGGGTCCAGGGAGTCGTCCTCGCAACCCCCAGCGCCCGCGAGTTACTCGCCAACCTCGCCGACTATGCCGATCTGCCCGCCGGCCCCAGCCGCATCGCCATCGGTTGCGCGGGCGGCAGGCACAGGGCCAGCGGTCTTACCGAACTCCTTGCCCGAGAACTCCGCGGCCGCGGCCGTGAGGTCGTAGTCGAGCACCTGCACGTCCATCTGCCGCGCGTCCTCAAGACGCCCGCCGGCCCCCGTACCGCCAACACAGAGCAGGAGACCGCCCGATGATCCGTCGCTTCCGCCGCTGCGGCCACGGCCCCGGCGCCCTCACGCCCGAGGACCAGGCCGTCGTCGACCAGTTCCGCACGATGCTCACCGCCCTGCGCAACCCCGAGCCTTGGACGCCCGGCAGCGCTCGGGACATCGCCGTTCGTGTCGGGCCGTTCGTGGAACGCGCGCACACCCGGCCCGGCGACGACCATGGCCCCGACATGATCGCCGTCGCCCTGGTCCACCCCGACGCCCCGCACGCGGGCGCCTACCAATGCGGCCGCCAGCTGGGTTACACCGACCGCGACTGGCTGCGCTGCAACACGACGTCGATCGTCGGCTTCTGGCAGCCCGGCTACGCGATGCTCACCTACGCCGCCGCCGGCCTGCCCCTGCCCGACGACGTCGGCATGGAACCCGCCCACTACGCCCTCTACATCGAGGCCCACAAGCGCGACGACAGCCGCGACGGCTACACCCTGCTGCGCCTCGGCCCGTACACCCAGACCCGGCACGCCCAGCAGGATAATGACCGGATTACCGCCGCGCTGGACGGGCGGGAGACCACCCTCGTCCCCGGCTGCCGGGTCTCGGTGCGCTACGCGTCGTTCGACGTCAGCGACCACCAACTGGTCGCCGACCCGTACGAGGCCGACGCCGTGGCGCTCCTGGACGCCGCCGTCGCGGGGGTGAGTGCGTGACCTCGGCTCGGTACGAGATCGAGACCAGCGAAGGCGACGACGGCACCATGCACCCCGTCGAACAGCTCTGGACGCCTGGCGAGGACGCGGTGGAGAACGGCTTCCTCGCTCACTCCGGCCTGCACGTCACCGGGATCGACGACCCGACCGACGACCACCTCTACCCGGTCGCGTTCCTCGTGCTCGGGCATCAGGGGTGGGCCACCGTCATCGAGGCCGCCGCTGCGTACATGGCCCGGATCCACGGCTGGCGGAACTTGTATCTCTACCCCGGTGACGATCCCTCGGTCCTCATCCCCCGCATCCCGCGCGCAGTCCACACCCACGGCGTCTTCTTACGACACCCGCACCCGGAACACGGCTGCGGATGCGAGTGGGACGACACCTGGCGCATGGTCTGGGCACCCGCCACCGAACCCGGCGCCATCCCGGTCACCGCACTTCGGCACCCGGCCGCGCCGGCGACCGCAGCCGGCATCCCTGACCCCGACGCAGGCGCGCCCGCGACCTGGGCAGCCTGACAGCCGAAGGCCCGGCTCCCCCGCAGATGTGGGGGAGCCGGGCCTTCTTGCGTTTCAGAGCCAGGAACGGGCGAGACCCAACCGCCTGCGGTGGGACCAGGCGCCCCCGTCGAAGAGCCATGCCAGCCAGGATGTTGTCCTCGGGACGGCCAGGCTTCTCGTTTCGCAGAGGTACCTCGCCGGGGCTGCGTACAAAGGGCCCTGTGCTCCAGCAGGCAATGCGTTTCGAGTGGGGACGGCGCGGGACGGAGTGCCTTGTTGCGTTCCGGCCACCTGGCGCCGCGGGCCCCTTCAGTCTGCTGCAGGTCGGGCAAGGCACGCCGGTGGACGCGGTCAACGGGCGGCGATTACGGCGTAATCACCGTCGGCCACTTCCTAGGGAAGTGCCCCGACGTGGTGGCCACTCAGTGAACCGAGCTGATGAGGACACGACCAATAGGGGTTGGCGGTGTCTGCTGTCGAAGTGGTGACGGCCCGTTGCGCGAACCTGCTTCCGCGTTAGCGTTGAGCGGCGCAGACGGCACACGACGGTCTCGTGTTGTGATCGAGGGTTTGCTGCCGACCGAGGGCAGGCAGTGACTGCTCGGACTGTAAGCCGTTGTTGCAACCAAGCCAGTGCGTCCTGGTCGATCCGCAGCCGGCTGCCCCAGACCCGGATAGGACGTGGGTTCCAGTAGAGAAGCGGCGGGAGCGGACAGGCAGCCGCGGGTGATTACGCCGTAATCACCCAGGTGGATGAGCAGACACCACCAATGATTCCTAACTAACGTGTCGACCATCCAAAGGATCAAGAACGTTAGTATGGTGTCCTCATGAGTTCGCCAGTCTCTTCCAGCGACCGCGAGAAGGTCGTCTCCAAGCTGCCGGGATGGCTCCGGCAGAACCTCAAAATCAGAGCCGCCCAACGCGGCGTCGAGATCCAGGCTGCTGTGGAACAGGGCATCAGGGACTGGTGCAGCCTGGCCTCCACCGCCGCAGCCGTCGACACCGCCGGCGCCGACTCGTTCTCCACGTTCCTGCCTTCCGGACAGTGGGAAGAGTTCCGGCAGGTCGCAGCGGACCGCCGTGTCTCTCTCATCCAGGGCCTTGCCCAGTCCGTCCAGCTCTGGCTCGACGCCCATCCCGCACCGGACGTGGAGCGGCCGGAGATCACCCGTCGCATCATCGTCTGCAACCAGAAGGGCGGTGTGGGCAAAACGGCGATCACTGCGGGTCTCGGTGAAGCGCTGGCCGAGGACTCCAACGCGTTGCACCCCGTACGTGTGGCCAAAGCGCTCACCAAGGCACTGAGGCAGAGTGAGACTCAGGACGGCGGTGATGCGCCGGCAGACGACCCGCTGGAAATCGAGAACCTGCCCGGGCCCGGCCTGAAGGTGCTGCTCGTCGACTTCGACCCGCAGTGCCACCTCACCAACCAGTTGGGTGCCTCCCCCCTACCGATGAACGGGGACAGCCTCACCAACCACATGGCAGGTGACCCCAAGGGCGAACTCCGCGACCTCATCGTCTCCGTGGACGACGACAGCTTCGACGGCAGGCTTCATCTCCTGCCGGCCTGCAACGACGCCTTCCTCCTGGACGTACGCCTGTCTGCAGTACGCGCCCGGGAAGCCGCCCTCGAACGAGCTCTCGCGCCGCTGGAAGCCGATTACGACGTAATCATCGTCGACTGCCCGCCCAGCCTCGGCCTCAGCATGGACGCTGCCGCCTACTACGGCCGGCGCCGTGACGGTGAAAAGCCCGGCCAGTCCGGTGCCCTGATCGTCGTGCAGGCCGAGGACAGCTCCGCAGACGCCTACGAGCTCCTCACCACCCAGATCGACGACCTCCGCGGCGACCTCCAGGTCGACATTGACTACCTCGGCATCGTCGTGAACCTCTACGACTCCCGCCGCGGTTACATCGCCACCTCGTCGCTTCAGGGCTGGGTTGACATAAAGGATCCGCGAGTCGTCGGCCTCATCGGCGACCTGAAGGAACAGAAGGAAGCCGTCCGAGTGAAGAAGCCTCTGCTGTCCTACGCACCTAAATCGCAGCAGGCTGTCGGCATGCGAGCTCTGGCCAGGGAGGTGTTGTGAGCAAGGCCGATCAGCTGGGCAGTGGCCGCTTCGGTGGGGGAGTGCGCCAGGTCAGCGCGCGCCGTCAGGCTGTGGCAGCCGCCACGGGAGTTCCTACTGAAGGCGTAGCAGACCCCACGGAACTTTCCGTCAACCGCATCAGCCTCAATCCAGATAACCCGCGCTCCGCTCTCGGGGACCTGACTGACCTCGCGGGCAGCTTGAAGACCCACGGGCAGAAGCAGGCGATCACGGTCATGAACCGTGATGCCTACCTCAAGGCCAACCCCACCCAGGAATCAGCCCTCGAGCCGGACACCACCCACGTCGTAGTCGACGGCAGCAGCCGACTCGCCGCAGCCCGCGAAGCCGGACTCGCCACCATCAAGGTCATGGTCAGCGACGACCAGGGAGCCACCTCCGAGGAACTCCTCGAGTCCGCCCTCGTCGCCAACATCCACCGGCAAGACCTCGAGGAGATCGACGAAGCCCGCGCCCTGCAACGGCTACTGGCCATCCACGGCAGCCAGCGCGCGCTCGCCAAACGCCTCCACCGCTCGCAGGGCTGGGTCTCTCAACGCCTTGCCCTGCTCAACCTGACTCCAGAGCTGCAGGCTCGCATCGGCGTAGAGCCAATCGACCTTCTGCGTGCAGTCGGCAACAAGCCAGCCGACGAGCAGGAAGCAGCCTTGGAGGGGCTGAAGGCGGAGCGGGCTCGCAAGGAGCAAGAGAGGTTCCGCGCGGCCAGCACTCAGCACGAGCAGACAGTCGGGGAACAAGTCAGTGCAGAGCTTCCCCGCGCTGGTGATTACGACGTAATCAGCCACAAGCGGCGTGCTGAACCTGCCTCGGCACCGCAGGAGTCATCCGTCACCGACCTGCCCGCATCCAAGCCGATGACTGTAGGGGAGGGGACGCATGACAGCGAAGCAGCAGAGGTCGCGCCTTCTGTTCCTCCCCAGGCCGCAGCTACCGATGCGACGGCTGGTACGCGAGGCCCTCAGCCCAAGAAGTTCCCCTATGACAATGGCGCGGATGCTGCATACTTCCTGATCAACAGGATGCCGCCGGCAGAGTTCGACAAGATGCTGTCCCTGCTCATTCAGCACAAGGACAGCCAGACTATGCAGGTCGGTTGAACCACACCTGCAGCCAATCGGCATCAGCTCGACTCTCCGGTAAGGCGCATAATTTGCATGGCTGAGGGCCAGCTCCTCCCCCTAGAGCTGGCCCTCAGCCATGCAGGGTGCGAACGGCGGCCTGTAGAAGCGCGACACGCCGCTGCCTGAACGACCGTGTGCTCCCGCCGGACGTCCGGGGAGCAGGCGCGCACCCCCTCACCGAACTCACCGTCGCCTATAGGAGACGCGCTTGGAGACCGGCTGCAGATTCTCCCTGCGGCCTTCGACGCCTTCCTGCTCGACTCCGGCCTAACCATGTTCCGCGGGCCCCGGCACGCTGCCCTTGAGCGAGCCCTGGCCCCGCTGCTGTTGCCCAGCCAATGAGTAGCCGCGCCGCGAGCTTCGCTGCCTTTGCTGGACAGACCACAGGGACCCCGGCCGCAGCCGCCACCCACAGTTCAGTCCGGGTTGCTGTCGACCAGCTGGCACCAGACCCCTCAACCCCCGCGTCACCCTCGCCGCACTAGAGGAGATAGCAGATAGCCTCGCCAGCAACGGGATCATCCTGCCTCTCGCCATCGTCACACGCGAAGCATTCCTGGCAGCGCATCCCGACCACGCACAGGACTTCGCGTCAGCCGAGTACGTCGTCGACGGCAACCGTCGCCTTGCCGGCGCCAAGTTCGCTGGTCTTGACGAGGTTCCCGTCCACGTCGATGACGCGCTTGCCCACGACGCCGACACATTGCTGGAGACTGCACTCATCGCAGTTGTCCAGCACGAAGACCTGGAACCGCTCGACGAGGCCAAAGCCCTTGAGTGCCGGCTCCGCTGTGGGGGCGGTGCCGTACACGGTACCTTTGGTACGCGACGTTGGTACCTTTGGTACATGACATTGGTCGAGTACGAAGCTCCCATCCGTAAGGTCCGCGACAATCTGGCCGAGGTCGTAGACCGAGCCAAAGACTCCAGTGACATCACGTACATCACCCGAAACGGCGCGCGCGTTGCTGCCGTGGTCCCGGCCGCGCTGGCCGAGCAGGTGCAGCCGAACCGGTCCGCCGACGAGCGGGTATCCGTCCTACGCCCAACGCCCACGGCGGCCGGCGGCCGTCTCGGCTCTCCGGGGGCACGGCCTGCGCACCACGCGGAGCAGCCCGACGCCGAGGCGGACTGGACACGGGCCGCGTTGGAGGCCGCGCACTCACACTTCACTACGGTCCTCCGGGAGAGCAGCGCCATCATTGGCGTCCTCGGCCAGGCTCTTGCCGCCACCTCGGACCGAGACCTCGACACCGTGAAGGAACTGCTGCAGTCGTCCTCCTGGGAGCTGCCTGGAATCGCCGCGGGGCACGGAGCCGAGCTGCTTGCCGAAACCCTCCGCCCCGACGACGTGTTGTGTGCCGCGTGCGGCGAGCTCCTTAGCGCCGGCGGGCCGACAGGATGGATGCACCGCAGGCGTGTCCCGGACGCGGAGACAGGAGGGGAGAAAGTGGAAATGTACGAGCCGGCCGACGGTCACGCTCCGGAATTTTCGGTAAGGCCCCGCAACCGCCCCGACATCCGCGACGGCCGGCTTCAGCTCGCCACGGACCACTGATTGTCGCGAGAGGGACCATGTCCGCAAGGCTCGCCAGTTGTTATGCAAGCAGGGGTCCGTTGACTGCGCTAACTCCAGGGCCAACTCGACCTCGAACGCCACGGAGCGAGAACCCCGGCCGGTGTCCTCGCCCGCGTCGGACAGCGCATCCTGGCCATGACCGCGGCCATCTGGCACAACCGCAACACAGGCCGGACGATCCCCCGATCACTGATCGCCTACGACCACTGACCAAGCCTTCGGACTTACTCGTCTAGGCCGTACGCCGTCCTGAGTGCGCCTGTGGGCGCCGATCGCCCCTCGCCGGTAAGTTGTCCCGGTGCCGGATGGGGAGATAGGCGCTCACAGCGCCGTACAAGCCGTCAGGCAGCGTCCTTGGCGGCGGCCACCTGACGCGCGCGCTCTTTCAGCTCCCGTACCGGAGCGAATCCGCGGTGAGGCGAGTGCGGCCCGGTCGTAGCCGCCTACCGCGTCCGGCCGTGCCCACGGGCGCCACGCCGGGTCGCGGTGCGAACACGTCGGGCGCGGCGCTCAGAGGCGGTCCTTCCCGTTGTGCCGGCCGCTGTCGGCAGGTGCCTCGGTGGGTGTCGGCGCCACCTACTAGGGTTTTCGACCGCGACCGCAGAAGCCAGCTGTCGCGTGCAGATGCAGAGTAACGGGGAGGACAACGGGGATGGGTTACACGATCCCGGGCTGGCTGGACGAAGTCCTGGACTTCATCGGGATCAACTTCCCGAACGTCGACGAGGACGACTACCGTGACATGGCCGACGCCATGAGGGAGTTCGCGGATACGTTCGAAGGACACAGCGGAGACGCGCACGCGGCGGTCTCACGGATCCTGTCCTCATCGGAGGGCTGGGCGGTCGATGCGTTCGAGAAGCACTGGAACCAGGTGAAGGCAAGTCACCTGGAAAAACTCCCCGAACTTGCTCGGTTGTTCGCTGATGCCTGCGATGTGCTCGCGGACGTCATCTTCGGGATGAAAACCAAGGCCGAGGCCGAACTCGCCGTCATGGCCGGATCGGTGGGCCTGTCCATCGGTCTCGCCTGGGTGACCGGCGGCCTGTCCGCAGTTCTGGGCGCGGCCGAGATCACAGCGATGCGGCAAGCCGTCAAGCGGATCATCGACGAGGCGGTGGACCGGATCGTCGACGAGGTGATCGCGAAGGTCAGCGAACCGGTCAACGCCAAGCTGGAGGCGATGGTCGAGGACATGGTCCTCGACTTGGCCGAGGGCGCGTTCTCCATGCAGAGCGACGCCGGAAGCGCAGGGCACGGAGGCAGGGGCGGACACGGAGGAATGCAGCTCGCCTCGGCCGGCGGTTCCGGCGGGAGCGGTGGCCCGCAGAAGCGGATCCGCATCGATCACGCCGAGTTCGAGGACGGCGCCGGAAAGGTCTCCCGTCACGGAAACGAGCTGCATCTCGCCTCGTCCAACCCCCTGGGCCGAGCCAAGAGCGTGTTCGGCCACAGCAAGGGCCGTGACCCGTTCACAAAGACCTTCGACAGTGTGCTCCACGGCGCGCTCGAGGGCTCCGAGAAGGCCCTCAAGAAGATCACCAAGCACATCACGGAAACCGTCCCGGACCGGGTCAAGGCCACCTCTCGTCTGCACAAGCACAACGACATCAACGTCGGCACCAAGGCCGACAGCATCCAGGTCAACAAGGGCGGCGGCGGCTCGCACGGCCACGGTGGCACCCCCGCTTCCGGCCGTGCACCCGACCACGGTCTGAAGATCGATGACGCGAAGCTCTTCAAGCAGTCACACGCCCTGAACAGCAGGGAGTGGTGCGGGGACCCGATCGATATGGCGAGCGGCCAGATGATGCTGGCCTACACCGATGTGGACCTGCCGGGTGTACTGCCGCTAAGCCTGCGCCGTACTCATCTCAGCGGCTACGACGCGGGGCGCTTCTTCGGCCCGTCCTGGGCCTCTACCTTGGACGAACGGCTGGCTGAGCATCCGGACGCAGGCGGTGTCTGGTGGTACCGCGAAGACGGCTCGATCCTGGTCTATCCTCGCCGCCCGGACCTCCCCGGCGACCGCGTCCTTCCCGTCGCCGGCGTCCCGCTGCCCCTGACGTATGTCACGCGCGGAACCTCTTACGTCCTGACCGTGGAAGACCCCTACACAGGGCTGACCCGCCACTTCGAACCGGCCGCCACGGACGGCGGCACCTGGTGGCTGACAGAGATAAGGGACCGCAACCACAACGCCATCGGCATCGACCGCGGTGAGGACGATGCCCCGCACGCAGTCACTCACTCCGGCGGATACCGGCTCCAGGTGACAACCCGCACCGTCGGTGACCGAATACGTGTCACAGCGCTCCACGCTGCCGCTGAAAGCGACCCGGTGGTACTACGCGCCTTCGGCTACGACGAGACAGGCGGGGACCTGACCGAGGTACGCAACGCGGTCGATGCACCGCTGTACCTGACCTACGACGAAGCGCACCGCGTCACCGGGTGGCGCGATTCCAACGGCACGACGTTCGCCTACGAGTACGACGAGCAGGGTCGGGTGATCGCCACCCGAGGTACCGACGGCATCCTCAACTCCACCATCGCGTATACCGGCGCGGACAACAACGGCGTCACCGCCGCCACCTACACCGACTCCCTGGGCCACGCCACCATCTACCGCGCCAACCGGTACGGCCAGATCATCTCGGTGACCGACCCACTCGGTGCGACGGTCACCCAGGAATGGAACCGGCGCGACCGCCTGCGCTCCCGTACCGACGCATTGGGGCGCACTACACAGTGGGAGTGGGACGGCGCGGGCGACTTGGTGGCCACCATCACGCCCGACGGCACGGTCCGCCACACTACGTACAACGACCTCCACCTGCCCATCCAATGGACCGGACCGGACGGCACGCGAATACAGCAGGAGTTCGACGAGCGGGGCAACCGCATCAGCATCACCGGGCCCGACGGCGCGGTCACCCGCTTCACGCACCATCCGACGGGCGCGCCAGCGACCCTGACCGACGCGCTCGGCGCGAGGGTGCAGATCGAAGCGGACCCAGCAGGACTGCTGGTCGCCGTCGAGGACAGCCGCGGTGCCCGCACCACCTGCCAACGGGATGCGTTCGGCCGCCCCATACTGCTCACCGACCCGCTCGGCGCCACGACCAGCCTGCGCTGGGACGCGGAGCACCGTCTGGTGGAGAGAATCGCAGCCGACGGCACCCGCGAGAGCTGGAGCTGGGACGGCGAGCACAACTGCCTCGCTTACACGGACCAGGCGGGTGGGCGCAGCGAATTCACCTACGGTCCCTTCGACCTGCTGCGCACCCGCACCACACCGGACGGCGCCGTCTACACCTTCGCTCACGACACCGAGATGCGGCTGACCACCGTCACCGACACCGCCGGGCTCACCTGGACCTACCGCTACGACGAGCGCGGCGCCCTGGTTGCGGAGACGGACTTCGACGGCCGCACCACATCGAGCACCTACGACGCCGCCGGCCAGCTCACGGCACGGCACACCCCCACGGGAGCGTCGTTCGCCTTCGAGTACGACGCGGCCGGCGATCTGCGCGCCAAGGAAGCCGACGGAGCGCGCACCGAATACACCTACGACCAGGCCGGACGCCTCACCTCGGCCGTATCCGCCACCTCCCGGGTTGCGCTGTCGTACGACACGGTCGGGCGGATGGTGGCTGAAACGGTCGACGGACGTACGATGCAGTACCGCTACGACGCGCTCGGACGGCGCACGCGTCGCACGACCCCCACCGGTGTGGTCACCGAGACGTCCTGGGACGCGGTCGGCAACTGCACCGGCCTGACGGTCGCCGACGTGCACCGGCTGGCCTTCGAGCGCGACCTGCTGGGCCGGGAGACGCGGCGGACCTGGGGCGAGCAGGCCCTCCTCGCCTCGTCCTGGGACGAGGTGGGCCGCCTGACCAGCCAGACCCTGAGCTTGGGTGGGCAGCCCGCGCACGAGCGGGACTTCTCCTATCGCCCTGACGGCCATCTCACCTCCGTCACCGATCGCGGCGCCGGCCGCAGTCTCAGCTACGAACTTGACCCCCTGGGCCGTCCCCTGTCGGTCGTCACCCGAGGCGGCACCACCGAGACCTACCGCTACGATCCTGCGGGCAACCAGACGCACGCCATCTGGAGACAGGGAGCCGGCGCCCCCGAGGCCGCCGGGGACCGCGTCGTTTCCGGAACCCGGCTGGTGTCCGCAGGACGTGTCACCTACCGCTACGACCGTGCGGGCCGCCTCGTCGAGCGGACCCGCAAGCGACTCTCCCGCAAGCCCGACACCTGGCGGTACTCCTGGGACGCGGAGAACCGGCTCACGTCCTGCACCACCCCTGACGGCACCGTCTGGCACTACCGCTACGACGCCCTCGGGCGCCGCACTGCGAAGTACCGCCGGGGCCAGGACGGCACCATCGCCGAGGAAACCCTCTTCAGCTGGGACGGCACCCGGCTGGCGGAGCAGGCGGACACGTCCACCAAAACGGTGCTGACGTGGGAATACGACGGCTACCGACCACTGGCCCAGTATGAGCGCAAGATCCTTTCCCAGGAAGACGTCGACGCCCGGTTCTTCGCCATCGTCACCGACCTGGCAGGCTCACCCACCGAACTCGTCGATGACAGCGCAGTGGCCTGGCGCACCAGGACCACGGCATGGGGCACCACCGCATGGAACACCAATGCCACGGCCTACACCCCGCTGCGCTTCCCCGGACAGTACGCTGACCCCGAAACCGGCCTGCACTACAACTACTTCCGGCACTACGACCCCGAAACCGCCCGCTACACCAGTCCCGACCCACTCGGTCTCGGACCGGGCCCGAACCCGGTCGCCTACGTAACCAACCCGCAGTCCGAACTCGACCCACTCGGACTTGCCAGGTGCGACGAGAACGAGGTCACCTGGGGCGGCCGTGTCCAGTACGGTCCGCTGGGCCCCGGCAACCGCGCCACCGGCGTCCGTGCCACGCTCGAACCCGACATGATGGGCGGAAAAACCCGGCCGCGTGTCAACGTACCCGGTTATATAAAGGGCGGTGCGTGGAACAAAGGCCATCTGCTCGGCGCCCAGCTCGGCGGATCGAACCGGGACCCGCGCAACTTCGTCGCCATGCACGCCTACGCCAACAGCCCGGTCATGCGGCAAGTCGAAAACGACGTTCGCGCAGCCGTCGACCGAGGCGAGACGATCACGTACAACGTCACGCCGATCTACCGCACCAACGACCCGACCGATGTCGTCCCCGTCGGCGTCACCATCGAGGCACACGGCAACCGCGGATTCCAGTTCACTCCGCTGGGCTCCAGTTCCCCGACCAATACGGTCACTATCCTGAACGAACCCCGACCCGAGGAACGCTAATGAACCCCGCCCTCACCCGCCTGACCGAGCTGCTGCCGCCCCCCGCAGTAGCCCCCAAGGACTGGGCTGCCGTGGAGGAGCAACTGGGCACTGAGCTGCCGCAGGACTACAAGGAACTCGTCGACACCTACGGTGGCGGTCTGTTCGACGAGAACGTCTGGCTGCTGGAGCCCGGTTGCCAGCGCCCGCGCTACGACCTGATCGCCATGGACGCTCAGTGCCGCGAGTCCCTGAAGCTTCTGTGGGACCGTGGTGAGCCCCGCCCCGCCGGACTGGACCAGGAAGGAGCCCGTCTCATCCCATGGGCTTATGAGGACGAGGGCGGTGAAGTCCTCTACTTCTTGTCCACCCCCGACCAGAAACCCGAGAACTGGCCTATCATGATCAACGAAGGTCGCGGCCCCGAATGGGAGCGGCACGCCGGCCCCTGCACCTCTTTCTTGCTGGGGCTGATGACGGGAGAGATCGATTCCGAGTACTTCCCCGACATGCCCCTGGACGAGCACCTCTTCGAAACCAACGAAGAGATCTTCGCCAACCAGTAGACGGCACAAGAGGGTGATTGTCCCGGTGTCACACGGCGCCAATTCGGGCGGCAAGGAGATCGCCGGTACGACCCGACTCGTGCAGTACAGGCTGCCACGCCGGCCCATCGGCCGGGCTGTCCGCGGTGGGTCGCCTCGTGCAGAGGCGGCCCCACCTTTTGCCGGGATGATGGCGGCGCGTCGCCGCGACGCCTTCGCCGAGCACGCGAACGGCCGCCGGCGGAGCGGCTAGCGTTCGCCGCAGACAGTACAGCGAGTACAGCCCAGGGACGGGCCCCCTGCGGAGCTGCTGAGCGACGTCTGCCAACAGGCTGCGAACGCCGCTGCACCTGCCGTGGGTACTCGGCACTCATCAGTGCCCGAACGAACAGCCCAACTTGCTGGGGAGAGTCATGACGCAGAATCCTGATGGCAGCGAAGGAAACCGGTTCTGCAAGGCGTGCGGCACGCCGGCCGAAGACGGGAAACTGCGCGACCACTGCGGCGCCGTTCTGGACTTCCCGGATGGTGCGGGACTGGTCGAAGACGAAGGTGCAGCGGTGCGGCGCGACTTCGAAAGGCGCGCCGAGCAGCAAGAGCAACAGTGAGCGGTACCGCAGGAGCAGAAAACCCGGGCCGCTGAACAAGGTGCCCTGGGGTATACGGCTGCGCATGGCACCGAAGACCGAACGCATCATGTTTCTGCGGGCCGTGCGGCAACTGCACCGGGTCCGCTCTTTCTACGCCGGGGGCGCCCTGCTGTGGGCGGTCTGCGCCACCTGGACCAGCTGGCAGGCGCCGGGGAGTCGGCAGATGTGGGTGTCTGTCCTTCTCCTGGCCTTCTTCACCGGGCTCCTCGTCACCGCCGCCTTGTCCCTGCGACGTCTGAAACTCCCCGAGACGGGCCGGCCCGCGCATCACGCTGCCTCGAATAAGACAGCTAGCCCTCGTCACGCTCACGCCTGAGGCTCCGCCGCCGGTAAGCCGACCAGCTCGCACCGAGCGGCACCGGCTGCAGAGCGCTCCCACGTCTGCGATGGCGGTGGCCGGGCATACGGGCTTCACCCCCTTCGAGAGGAGCTCGCTTCATGCTCGGCATAGTCGCGGCGGTGCTGTTCTTCGTGTCCTTTTTGATCAACGCAGCGGACCTCAGCACCAATGATGTGTTCACTTCAACCAACGTGATGCTGCTGGGGCTAACTGCTCTGGCGCTGCACGTGGCAGGGATCGGCTCCGGCTGGACCCGCAGACGCTGATTACATGAGACAGGCCTGATGACAACCCGTCATCAGGCTTGCCCTAGCCCCCCAGACTCTCGTGGGCAGCCTGGCCCGCGTTAGCCGGCCCAACGGTTCTGGAGGCGCAGCAGGGAGGACCGTCAAGCAGGGGAGCGCAGCAGATCCGCCGGTCCCCGGCCGACGCGAGGCGGGTGCGCAGATGTGAGACGGGACAGATGGTCATACGGCGTGACGTGCACCGCCCGAGGATTCCGCCTCCTTGGTGCACCTCGACCACCTGTGGATCAACTCAGAGGTGCTGTCCGTGACGGCCGCCGAGCAGCTCCTGGTGATCGGATGCATGAAGGGCACGTTGGCACTGCGGTGCGGCGACACTCTCGTGCCATGAACTCCGTGATCAGCTGCCGCACCCCGGCCTCGGGACTGGTAGGCCCGGTGTCGCATCTTCGTCAGCCGAGATTTGCTCATGGCCTGATGGAGTGACAGACAGTGACGTTCCGGGAGTCTCGCTCTCTGCTGAGCCAGCGAAACGGCGCGTACTGCTGCACACCTACGACTCCGGCTGGTACTTCCCCGAGTGGGACGAGGAAGAGCAGGACGCCCAGGAGCACCCGCAGCTTGCGCACTTCGCATGGAAGTTGCCCGCCGACCGGGAGGGGGGCCTCGTCACCCGTGCCAACGAACGGGTCTTATGCAGGTTTGCTTCACTGGCCACAGCCCCGCCCGCGGCCTGGCCACGTCCTCCCAAAGAGTCACGACCAGATGGCCCCGAAGTTCAAGGTGCTCGCCGGCTACCGATGGATGGCAACGCCAAAAAACGCCGCTCCCACCTGTGAGACGCCTTCGCGCGTTCCACCAGCCCGGCTGTGGACGTCGGCGCCTGCGCCACCACGTCGGCCAGGCCGTGAAACCGTCCGGACGGACGACGACTGCGGCCAGGTCGCGATCACCAGGATGAGGGCGGTGAGGTGCGGGTGATCACGGACGGAAGGGGCTCGTTCTCGATCACATGGCGGGGGAGGGACAGTCCGAAATGCTCACCGATAACCTCCAGTGTCTTGCGCTTGGTCTCGAGGGGCGTCAGTTCCTCGTCGGCGCCGAGCAGGTCGTCGAGGGAGTCTTCCGCCGGGATGGCTCGTGCGGCTTCCAGCGCTGGGCGCAGGAGGTCGGATTGGGCGCCGCTGGGGTAGTAGCCGGCGCCGAGCTCGAAGTGCAGTTGCAGTTCACCATCGGCGAGGTACCTGAAGAAGGCGGGCGGGTCGTCCGGCCGTGGGTCGAAGATCAGCACATCGGTGCCGTCCCGGGAGACTGCCGAGTCGAGGGCCCAGCCTTCGCTGCCGCCGGATTCCACGATGAACGACCAGTCGCCGCTTCGGCCCAGGCGGCCTACGCAGTAGGTCTGTGCGAAGTCGACGAGGGCGGACGCTTCCCGGCCGGTGAGGGCGGCGCCGATCACGATGGGCTGGTGGTCGGCCATGCGTTCGGCGAGTTGCTCAGGACGCAGGCCGCGGGCGCACGTGATGTAGAGGTCGCTGGCGCTGAGGTTGGTGCCGCCCCAGGCGTCGGCGATCCAGGCAAGGCTCTCGGGCACGGGTACTCTCCCCTCTGTTGGCGGAGCCAGGGTGGTGGGGCACAGCGTAGATCCCATGCTGTGCCCCACCTGTTGTCAGCGGCCGGTCAGGGCTTGGGTACGGTGCAGGTCACCGTCGCCTTGGATGCGTCACAGTGTGCGAACTGGGGGAAGTCCACCCAGTACGGGTCCTTGTCCAGCAGCCGGTACTTGCCCGAGAAGCCCGAGCTGAACGCTCCGCCCATCGAGGTGGAGTTGATCCAGCCCGACATGGCCGAGCGGCCACAGACTTCCTTCCAGGTGGGGGCTGCTGTGCGGATGTCGTCGTACAGGTGCCATTCCCCCTGCTTGACGCGGGTGGCGTACGACTGCACGCAGTCGTTGCCGGTATCGACCTCGTTCAGGCCTCCGATCGCGCCGCCGGGCATGCCGCCGGAGTTGTAGGTGGAGGCATAGGAGAACTCATCGCAGGACGCCTTGTCGCCGGTGCTGATCTCGGGAACGGTCGTGGCGTCCGGGTTGCCGTAGGTTGCTGCCCAGCCGTCGGGGCAGATCACCTTGCGGTTGTCGTCGGGGTCGCGGCCAGGGGCGTTCTTGTCCTTGGAGGGAAGGAAGAACATCGGCTTGTTGGCGGCCCTGCTGCCGGGGTGGTTGGACAGCTTGGACTGGATCAGCCACGCATGAGCGACTGCCGGCGGAGCCTTCGCGAAGTTCATCACCCACGTCGGCACGTACTTGTAGAAGGTGCAGCCCGGTGTCGCCGAGGCGATCGTCTCGCAGCGGATCTGCGCGCCGTCGGCTTGCCACCGGGAGGCGGAGGGATTCGCCACAGGGGAGTAGGCCGTGATCTTCGTGGACAGGTCCAGCAGGTCCATGTTGTCCGTCGGCGTCCACGTGTGGTCGAGCTTGCCGATCGCGTTGTGTGAAAACGGGTTGGCGCCTGTCCACTCCAGGGCGCCGTTCCAGGACTGCGGGCCGTTTGAGCAGTCCTCGGCCATGAGGCAGTCAAACTCCACGTTGAGCGTCACAGAGACGAACTTCGGGTCGACTTCCACGGGCACGAGGATGAGCTGCTGCGTGAACGTTCCCGAGTTCCCAGAGAGCCTCACCTCCTGGCCGACGGCCCATGAGGCGTTCAAGACTTCCCCGGTGGGCTTGCCGTCCTTCACGACGATGCCTTCGTACTCGTAGGTGAAGCCCGAGATGCACGCCTCATAGCGCTTGATGTGCGAGTCGGTGTACGTCTCGCACCAGGCGACCAGGTGGGGCAGGCCCGAAGTCGCCTGCTTGAGCAGAGACTGGCGGGCCCTCTTGCTGACGCGGGGCACGATCCGCGAGCACGGCTGGATCCCGGTCCTCGCGTTGACCTTGCCGCAGTTCCAGTCGGAGGGGGCACGAAGTCCGGTGGGCGGTGTAGTCGGCGGCACCGCAGCGATGCTCGGCTGAGGGATCTTTTGGGGCTCCTGGTAGTCGTCCTGATTGAGAGCTGCGGCGTCCTTGTTCGGCTCGGGCAGCTTGAGGTCCACGCTTCGGCCGCGGGTGTGGAACTTCGCCCAGGAAGACCAGGTGGTCTCGTACAGGCTGCCGTCGTAGGCACTGGTGCGGAAGGCGTAGGTGGTGTTCGGCTTCAGGTCGCCGTACCGGAGGGTGACGTTCGCCCATCCGCCGGACGTCACGAAGTCGGACACCAGTACGCCGTAGGCGGCGGGCTTTCCGGTGTCGGGATCGGTGAGCTGGACCTGGTCCTTCGGGTTGCCGCTGGCATCCGTGGTGTAGACCTGGAAGGAGAGGTCAGCTTTGTCGCCGTCCGCATCCGTCACCGTGTTGCGCAGGGTGACAGTTGTGCGATTGACCTGCCAAACGCCCCCGGAGTCCTTGGTGGACGGGGGGCTGGCCTGGAGGTTCTTGCCCGACACGGGTCGGCTGCCGCCAGCCACGGTGGCTTTGGCCTCGGGCCCTGCGGCCGGAGTCGCCGACGGCGGTGCGGTGATCCCCGGACTCGCGGTTGTCGCGGGGGAGGTGGCAGCGGCATTCGTTGTTGCGGCAAATGGGGCGATGGCTAGCAGCGCCGCACCGAGTGCGGCGCGGGTTAAGCGGCGACTGGTCATCCACTGTCTGGAGCTTTGCACGAGGGCTCGTGTCCTTCCCGTGGGATTCTTCAAACGTTTGTGCGAGTCGCGCCCAAGTTGAAGATCCTACGGTGAGGGCAGAGCTCAGCCTGCTCCTCACGGCTCATTGACCGATTGTCAACTCATCCTTGGCCAGTTGCCCCGGGGTCAGACGCAACAAGGCAGCCGCGAAATACTGCATTTGGCACCTTTGGGGATCTTCACGACGAACTCACACAGGGGCGGCCATCCCGCTCCGCCAAGTTCAATACGAAGCAACCGTGCTGGTCGCAGCCATCAACGAATGGCTGTGACCAGCACTTCACGCCCTAGACGAGTAAGTCCGAAGTAACCACGTGCGTGAAGCGAGGGTCTCGTTGGTCCGTTTGTGACGACAGAGTTCCAGACCAGCGCCACGGGCGACGCCACAGGCAGCAGCCCGAGCGGCAAGGGCACGTGCGCGGACCGGTCGTAGACAGGGCGGTGCCAGTCAGGCAGTCCCTGGCGGTAGTGGGTGGCCGGGGTGACGACATCCGCCGACTTCGACCAGCTCCTCGCCGTCGGACTTGATGTCGACGGCTTGGGCGCGGGCTGCGCCAGAGCACGGCCCTCATCAGCCCGGCCAGCCCGTACATCGCGACCGGGGCGAGGGTGCGCGCAGGCCGCAGTCGAGCGCGGTGCGCCTTGCAGGTCGTTGGTGTGGAAGGAGATCCCTGGCGTAGCAGTCGCACGCTGTCGAGTGCGACGCCCTCGCGGGCGAGTCTTTCGGAGGCGCCGCTTACGATGCATGACTGTGGCGCACGCCGGGTGCGTCGAGGGGGAGGGGATCCAGCTCATGAGGAACAGAAGTCTCCTGCAGGGAGGTTGGCGGACAGGGGCGTTCCTGGTTGCGGCCGTCATGGGCGCTCCGCTGCTGTCGGCCGCGCCTGCGGCGGCCGTGCACGGTGCGGTGCCTGGTGACTTCAACGGTGATGGTTACCGCGACGCCGTGCTGCCCGCGCCGGGGGCGAACATCTCCGGTAAGGCGGGAGCCGGTGCCGTGGTCGTTCTCTACGGATCGAAGGCGGGGCTGTCGACGTCCCGGCGGGCGACCATCACGCAGAACACGGCGGGTGTGCCGGGCACGGCCGAGTCGCACGACGGGTTCGGTGCCGCCACCGCGACGGCCGACTTGAACCGGGACGGTTACGCGGACTTGGTGGTCTCCGCACCATACGAGGACACCACGCGGGGCAGGGACGCCGGCACGGTGACGGTTCTGTGGGGCAGCAAGTCCGGGCTGACATCCGGTAGCGACCTGCCGGCGACCACTGCCGGCAAGTACTACGGCCTCGACGTGGCAGCGGCCAGCACCGGCCCGGGTACGAAGACCGAGGTGCTCGTCGCCGGGTATGAGGGATCGATGGCTTTCACGGGCCCTTTCAGTCGCCGCCGCACCTACGGCCAAGCCGTGGAGAACCGGGACACCGCTTCCGTGGGAAGCGTCACGCTGGGCGACTTCGACCACGGGGGATCCCCGGACGAGGTGGCCGTCACCGTCCGGCTGGGCGACCTCAGCGGCGGCGCGGTGTACATCGACCCCGTTTCGGGCGGTGAGCAGCAGATGGGCAACGGCCTGATCGCGGCCAGCGGGGACGTCAACGGCGACGGCTACGCCGATCTCGTGGTCGGCGACCCGGACGAGCCGGACCACGGTGGAGCCGACGGTGCGCGCGGCGGCCGGGTACTCCTCTGGTACGGCTCGGCACACGGCATCGCACGGGCTGCGAAACCGGTGCAGCTCACCCAGGACACCCCCGGTGTCCCTGGCGCGAGCGAGAAGGAGGACAGATTCGGCGGCGCCCTCACGGTGGCCGACCTCAACCGTGACGGGCTCGCGGACATCGTGGTCGGCTCGCCGCTGGAGGACACGGGCAAGACGAACGCCGGGCAGGTGACGGTCATCCCCGGCCGCCGCACCGGGGCCCTGGGCAGCGGCGCCTACTCCTTCACCCAGAACACCTCCGGTATCCCAGGAGCTGACGAGGCCGAGGACTCCTTCGGTACCACCGTGGCAGTCGGCGACATCAACAAGGACGGCAAACCGGAACTCTTCATCAGCGCCGCGGAGGAGAACAACGCCACCGGCGCCGTCTGGGTCCTCCCGGGCGGCACCAACGGCCCCACCGCCAAGGGCAGCAACGTGATCACCGCCCCGTCCGTCGGCTTCCCGCAGAAAGACAGCACCCTCCTTGGCGGCAACGGACTACTCGGCGTTATCTGAACGAGCAGCGACCCGCCCCGTCGAGGCCCCTGCCCGGACACAGCCGTATGCCGCTTGATCAAGTCCCGCGAGCGGGGCGCGCCCGGGCTGGGGCTGCTGTAGACGAGCAGCCCGTTGCCGTGAGCGGGGCTCTGGCCGCCGTGCGGACCAGCTGCGTGAAGGCGGGCCACACCCGGGCGTCTATGCCGGCGTGCGCGAGGAACACGGTCAGGCGTTCCTGCTTCGCCTGCCGTTCCCGTGCTTGCAGCAGGGCCTCCTGCAGACGCTGTTCAGCGGCCGCGGCATGCGCGGCGGCTGACCGGCGGGCCTGCTCGGCGGCTCTGGCACGTGCGGCGGCATCGGCATTGACCTCCAGCCGGGCGCGGGTGCGCCGTTAGAGGGGCGCCGAAACTGGGTGACATCCCCCAGCTGTGATAGAGCGGCGGGGCGCCCGCGCGGACGCGCTTACCGCGATCACCGTTGACTGGCGCCTGCCCCACAACGCGACCGGCACCGCAGTGTCGGGCTGGGGGGTCACGCTGGTGTGGTGCAGAACTGGTGGGCACCGCGCAGCGTGCTGCGTAGTCTCCGCTGGGTGGCCCGGCTGTCGAGGTGTACGTCGAGGGCGCCCGGAAGCGTGCTGTGGGTCCGCAGGCTCGTGGGCAGCCGGGAGACGTCCAGACCGTCCCGCCTGGCGATCAGAACGCCGAGCTCGTGACGGCTCACAGCGTCGGACCCCGCAAGGTGGTGGACGCCGGCGGCGTCGCCGGAGGCCAGTTCCAGGAGGGCGGCGGCCAGGTCGGTGACGTGCACTGGGCAGCGGATGTCGTCGGTGAACAGGGCGCCGTCGCGGGTACCGGCGGCCAGTTCATGCACGATGCGCTCGTGCGCGGAATCCCCGTCGCCGATGATCAGTGACGTGCGGGCGACGACGGCCTGCGGATGCACGAGGAGGATCCCGGTCTCCGCCGCCGCCTTCGCCGCCCCGTACGGGGTGACAGGATCAGGGAGACACGACTCGTCGTAGTGGCGGCCCGGGTCATGTCGACCGCCAACCCCTATGCGCTGGGCAGGCTGATGTCGGTGGTGGGGGAGGGGGAGGATCAGATCCGGGCACTGACGGTGATCTGCACCTACGACTCGCTGAACAAGATCGAGGAAACCCAGAGGCGCGTCTCGGGTCAGGCGCCGCCGAGGGCGTAGCTGCCGTCCTGCGGCACCGCGAAGGCGAGCGTCCAGGGCCTGTGATCTGGGACGGTGCAGGTCGCCCAGAGGCGAATGGGAGAGGTGCGGTAGCGGTCGCGCCAGCCTTGCTCGCCGTCGGAGCCTTCGTACCAAGAGGGCCGCGGGGAGGGGTCTACAGCGATCCGAGTGCGGCCGCCGGGGAGGAGGGGGAACGGAGGGACCGCCCGGCCCAGTGCATCCGCGTAATCGACTCCGGGCCTGAAGCGGTACGGCCCCCAGGTGACTTCGTCGGCTTCAGCACGCTGCTCGGGAGTCAGACCGGCCATGTGGTGTGTCCGGGAGCCCAAGAAGTCATCCTGAATGCGCAGTTCGATGTGGAGTTCGCCGAGCTTGGCCGGACCATCGAAGCGCACGTACAGCACCTCATGAGGCTCCGCCTGGAGTTTGATCCGGAGCTGGGGCGTCAGCTCCCTGTGCCAGCGCTCCTGCTCGATCTGCGCGACGACGGTCGCTGTCTCGTTCGCGTAGCGGGCTGCCATGTTCGCCTGGCGGGAGGCCTTCCATGCGCCGTAGGCGGCAGCGCCGGTAAACACTGCCGAGACCGCGGCTATGGAGGTGTCGAGGATGCTCATGCCGAACTGTATAGCTCAACCACACGAGCACGTGTCCCGAGCCGGGCGCCGCGAGCCAGGAGCGCCGGCGGGCCCTGGCGGAGGAGGCGTTCACCACCGAGCAGCGCAGGCATGTGCTGGTCCTGGTCGCGGCGCAGACGCCCGTTGCGGAGGCGGCGGAGAAGGCGGGGGTGACACTGCACCAGGTCTACGGCCGGGCGAACTGGGACTCCGCATTCGCTGAGGAACTGGAGGAGGCCGGGTGGTCCCTGTGCGTGCTGGGCCAGGACCATCCGCAGTGCAGCACGGCCGACGGGTACCAAGGCAACGAGCAGGGCGAGGCGCATCGCCCCGCGTGCCGGGGCACCGGCTGTAGGTTGTGGCGCCGGGGCATGTCCCAGCTAGAGCGTGCCGCCGCCGCATAGCGGCGTGACCCTCCCCCGCGCCGCTCAGCCCGTCGGCCTCGGAAAAGAGCGGCAGATTACGGCTCATTTCGTTTGGTGTGATCTTGCGGCATGCTGTTTGCGTGTCGAGCGAGTTGGTCGAGCGGATGGTGCCGGACGGATTGTGGGAGCTGTTTCAGCGGGTGGTGCCACCGGCTCCGGTACGTCCGCAGGGTGGCGGTCGTAGACGGCACGGTGACCGGGAGGTCCTGGCGGCGATCGTGTTCGTCGCCACGTCAGGCTGTACGTGGAATCAGCTTCCGCCCGGCTTCGGCCCGTCGGGCGTGACCGCGTTCCGCCGGTTCACCGAGTGGTCGAAGGCTCGTGTGTGGGCCAAGCTGCATCGGCTGATCCTCGACGAACTTGGCAGCCAGGGTGAGCTGGACTGGTCGCGGTGCGCCATCGACTCGGTGAGCGTCCGGGCGGTCAAAGGGGGCCCCTGACCGGACCGAATCCGACCGACCGCGGCAAGAGCGGATCGAAAATCCACCTCATCGTCGATCGCCGCGGCCTGCCCATCTCTCTGGGGATATCCGCAGCCAACACCCACGACAGCCAAGCCCTGCCGGCCCTCGTGCAAGGCATCCCGCCGATCCGCTCACGCCGCGGACCACGACGCCGACGCCCGACCAAGCTGCACGCGGACAAGGGCTACGACTACTCCCACCTGTGGCGATGGTTACGCACGCGCGGCATCATCCCTCGCATCGCCCGACGCGGCATCGAGAACTCCACACACCTGGGCCGACACCGCTGGGTCGTCGAACGCACCATCGCCTGGCTCACCGGCTGCCGGCGCCTGCACCGCCGCTACGAGCGCAAGCCCGACCACTTCCTGGCCTTCACCGCGCTGGCAGCTGCCCTCATCTGCTACCGCAGACTCCCCAAATGAAATGACCTGTTAGACCGTGTCCTACGTGGTGAGGCGGTCGTTGGTCAGGGCATGGGGCGGGGTACGTGGAGTTGGATTGTTCCGGACGGGCTGTGGGAGATCGC
>NZ_JBVHJE010000019.1:0-190641 GCF_055560195.1 Streptomyces sp. NPDC023481 | reverse complement strand
GAAGACGGAGGTGGCGCCCTGCTCGGCGCCGACGAAGTACAGCAGGACGAGCATGAGGATGCCGAAGAAGACGGCCCAGGGGGCTATCGCCTTCACCGGCAGCTTGGCGGGCACGGCGGGGGTGGTGACTGTCGGCTGGGCGACGGACTGCGCCATGGCAGTACCTCCTCTGGGAGTTCGCGTCCCATCTCGGTGGTGCACAGGACGACGGCCACGGGTCTGACTCACGAACCGCCCGTGTCGGGGCGTTTCGCACACAGTGGCGCGACCGTGCCGGATTCCCACCGGCTTCCGTCTCGCCGTCGTCGATATCGGACAGACCGTACCGCGAGTCACGGGCCTGGCCAAGACCGCGTCCGCCCGGCGTGATCTTCCTCTCCCACCGGACGGACGGTACGGGGACGGGCTTCGGGGTTCAGCGGTGACGGAATACCGGTGGTCGTTTGCCGATGAACGCCCCCATGCCTTCCTTCTGGTCGGCGGTCGCGAACACGGCGTGGAACAGACGGCGTTCGAAGCGGACACCTTCCGTGAGTGTGGTCTCGAAGGCCCGCCCGACCGCTTCCTTCGCCATCATCGCGACCGGCAGTGACATGCCGGCGACCGCCTCGGCGACGGCCAGGGCTTCGCCGAGCAGGTCGTCGGCAGGGATGACGCGGGAGACCAGTCCGGCTCGCTCGGCTTCGGTCGCGTCCATGGTGCGCCCGGTCAGGCACAGCTCCATGGCCTTGGCCTTGCCGACGGCACGGGTCAGGCGCTGGGAGCCGCCGATGCCGGGGATCACCCCCAGCTTGATCTCGGGTTGGCCGAAGACGGCCGTGTCGGCGGCGAGCAAAATGTCGCAGAGCATGGCGAGCTCGCAGCCTCCTCCCAGGGCGTATCCCGCGACGGCGGCCACGGTGGGCGTACGCAGTTGTCCGAGGCGGTCCCAGGCGGCGAACCAGTCGGCCAGGTACATGTCCATGTATCCCTGTGGCTGCATCTCCTTGATGTCGGCGCCGGCCGCGAACGCCTTCGCCGAACCAGTGATCACGATGCAGCCGCACTCCGGGTCCCGGTCGAGGGCCTCGGTGGCGGCCACCACCTCGTTCATCACCTGAAGGTTCAGCGCGTTCAGGGCCTTGGGACGGTTGAGAGTCAGCAGGGCAGTACGGCCCTTCCGCTCGACAAGGATCGTCTCGTACTCGACGGCCGGTTCCGCAGTCACGCCTGTTCTCCGCTCTGGTTCCTGATGGTGCGCACGATGCCGGAGAAGTCCTCCACGGCACCGGCTCGCTCTGCATAGGCGGCATACAACTCCGCGGCTCGCAGACCAAGTTCCGCATGCACTCCGCCCGCCTTGACCGCGTTGGCCGCGAGCCCGAGGTCCTTGGCCATCAAAGAGGCGGCGAATCCCGGACGGTAGTCCCGGTTGGCCGGGCTGGTCGGCACGGGCCCGGGGACGGGACAGTTGACGCTGAGCGCCCAGCACTGCCCGGATGCCGTGGAGGCCACGTCGTAAAGGGCCTGGTGGGACAGGCCGAGGCTCTCGGCGAGGACGAACGCCTCGCTTACGGCGATCATGGAGACGCCGAGGATCATGTTGTTGCAGATCTTGGCAGCCTGCCCGGCACCGGCGCCGCCGCAGTGGACAGCCTTCTTACCCATGGCTTCCAGCAGCGGCCGCGCCTCGGCGAACTCCGCCTCTCCCCCGCCGACCATGAAGGTGAGCGTGGCCGCTTCGGCTCCGACCACCCCGCCGGAAACCGGTGCGTCCAGGGCCCGCATTCCGGCGGCCGCCGCACGCTCATGGGCGGTGCGGGCGTCGGCGACGTCGATGGTGGAGCAGTCGACGAAGAGAGTGCCCGGCCGGGCCGCCGTCAGGACAGTGTCGTAGAGGTCCAGGACGTGGCTGCCCATGGGAAGCATGGTGATGACCATTTCGGCGTCGGCGACCGCGTCGACCGCCGACGGCGCGGGTTCCACCCCCGTCCGCGTGGCGCCGTCCAGAGCGTCTGGCACCAGGTCATGGCCGCGGACACGGTGGCCCGCCTTGACCAGATTGGCGGCCATGGGGGCGCCCATGTGCCCGAGGCCGATGAATGCGACGGTACGGCTCACCAGGCCACCTCCGTGGCGGCGTCGGGTCCGGCGAGTCCGAGTTCCTGCTCGCCGAGCGGGGCGAAGAAGCGTTCGACGTCGGCTTCGGTCACCTCGACCAGGGTGGCCGGCGACCAGTGCGGGTCGCGGTCCTTGTCGATGACCTGGGCGCGGATGCCCTCCACGAGGTCGGGATGCCGGAGAGCGGCGCAGGAGACGCGGTACTCCTGGTCGAGGACTCGCTCCAGCGGGCCGAGGCGCCGGGCGCGGGACAGGGCGGCGAGGGTGACCTTGAGGGCGGTGGGGGACTTGGCCAGGAGGGTTTCGGCTGCTTCCTTGGCGTCCCGGCCGCCGTCGGCGAGCAACCGGTCGACGATCTCCTCGACCGTGTCAGCGGCGTAGCAGGAGTCGATCCACGCCCGTCGGCTGCCCAACTCGTCCTCGGGGGGCGGCTGTACATGGCGGGCGAGTGCGTCGTGCACAGGCATCTCGGCGAGGTCGTCGATGAATCCCCTCAGTGCCGCGGACGGCACGAAGTGGTCGGCGAGCCCGCAGAGCAGAGCGTCTCCCGCACCGATCTGTGCGCCGGTCAGCGCCAGGTGCGTGCCCAGTTCACCCGGCGCCAACCCGAGCAGGTAGGTGCCGCCGACGTCCGGGACGAAGCCGATCCCGGTCTCCGGCATGGCGATCCGCGAGCGTTCGGTGACGATCCGGACGCTGCCGTGCGCGGAAAGGCCGACCCCGCCGCCCATGACGATGCCGTCCATGACGGCCACGTACGACTTCGGGTAGTGGGCGATCCGGGCGTTGAGGCGGTACTCGTCGCGCCAGAAAGCGGCCGAGGCGGAGCCGTCACCGTTGCGGGCGTCGTCGTGGATGCTGCGGATGTCGCCGCCCGCGCACAGGCCCCGCTCCCCGGCACCGGTG
Organism: Streptomyces sp. NPDC023481; assembly: GCF_055560195.1. Classification (NCBI taxonomy): domain Bacteria; kingdom Bacillati; phylum Actinomycetota; class Actinomycetes; order Kitasatosporales; family Streptomycetaceae; genus Streptomyces; species Streptomyces sp. NPDC023481. The sequence goes on along the minus strand of NZ_JBVHJE010000019.1, from coordinate 187,635 downwards.
AGGACGACGGTCTCCACGGCCGGGTCGCGCTCCCAGTTGCCGAGCGCGTCGTCGATGCGGCGGACCATCTCGTGGCTGAGGGCGTTGAGGGCCTTGGGCCGGTTCAGGGTGATGTGGGCGGCCCGGCCGGTGGTGTGGAACAGGACGGGTTCGTCGGTGGCGGTCATCCGCATACCTCCGTCAGGCCGCGGGCCACGATGACGCGCATGATCTCGTTGGTTCCTTCCAGGATCTGGTGGACGCGCAGGTCGCGGACGATCTTCTCGATGCCGTACTCGCTGAGGTAGCCGTAGCCCCCGTGCAGCTGGAGTGCGCGGTCGGCGACCGAGTACCCGGTGTCGGTGGCGAACCGCTTCGCCATGGCGCACAGGTACGGTGCCTGTGGGTCGCCTCGGTCGAGGGCTCCCGCGGCCTGCTGGACCAGGGCACGGGCGGCGGCCAGCTCGGTGGCCATGTCGGCGAGGCGGAAGCGCAGCGCCTGGGCGTCGAGGAGCCGTGCGCCGAACGCCTCCCGGTCGGCGAGGTGGGCGAGACTGCGGTCGAGGGCGCTGCGGGCGCCGCCGAGCGAGCAGGCGGCGATGCCGAGGCGGCCGCCGTTCAGGCCGTTCATGGCGATGCGGAAGCCCTCGCCCTCGCGGCCCAGGAGCCGGCCGGCGGGCAGTCGTACGCCGTCCAGGACGACCTGGCGGGTCGGCTGGGCGTTCCAGCCCATCTTCCGTTCGTCGGGGCCGAAGGTGAGCCCGGGGTCGTCCTTGTCGACGAGGAAGGCCGAGACGCCGTCAGGGCCGGCGCCTCCGGTACGGGCCATCACGACGTACACCTGGGAGGCGCCCGCGCCGGAGATGAACTGCTTGACGCCGGTCAGGACGTAGTGGTCGCCGTCGCGGACGGCCCTGGTGGTCAGCGCTGCCGCGTCGGAACCGGCGCCCGGTTCGGTCAGGCAGTAGCTGGCGAGGTCGTCCATGGCGCAGATACGGGGCAGCCACCGGTCGCGCTGGGGGTCGTCGCCGTAGCGGTCGATCATCCAGGCGACCATGTTGTGGATGGAGAGGTACCCGGCGATGGACGGGCAGCCGGAGGCGAGGGTCTCGAAGACGAGCACGCCGTCGGTGCGGGTGAGGCCGGAACCGCCGGACTCCTCGCGGACGTAGACGCCGCCGAGTCCGAGCCCGGCCGCCTTGCGCAGCACATCGACGGGGAAGTGCTTGTCGCGGTCCCAGTCCAGGGCGTGCGGTGCCAGGTGGTCCTGGGCGAAGTCGAGGGTGGTCTCGACGAGGGCCTGCTGGTCCTCGGTGAGCCAGGTGGTGGTCATACGGCACTCAGCCCATCGTGGGGATCGTGAAGCTCGCGCCCTCGCGCAGCCCGGCCGGCCAGCGGGAGGTGACGGTCTTGGTGCGGGTGTAGAAGCGGATCGAGTCCGGGCCGTGCTGGTTCAGGTCGCCGAATCCGGACCGCTTCCAGCCGCCGAAGGTGTGGTAGGCGACCGGCACCGGGATGGGCACGTTGACGCCGACCATGCCGGTGTTCACACGCCGGGTGAAGTCCCGGGCCGTGTCCCCGTCGCGGGTGAAGAGGGCGACGCCGTTTCCGTAGGCGTGCTCGCTGGGCAGGCGCAGGGCCTCCTCGTAGTCGGCGGCGCGCACGACCGACAGCACGGGCCCGAAGATCTCCTCCTGGTAGATGCGCATCGCCGGGGTGACCCGGTCGAACAGCGACGCCCCCGCGAAGAAGCCCTTCTCGTGACCGGGAAGCACGAAGCCCCGGCCGTCCACGACGAGTTCGGCGCCCTCTGCGACACCGAGGTCGATGTACTCGCGGACTCTGTCGACGGCGTCCCTGCCGACCAGCGGGCCGAAGTCGGCCTGGGGGTCGTCGCTGCGGCCGATGCGCAGCGCGCCGATGCGCTCCTTCAGCCGGGCCACCAGCGCGTCGGCGGTGTCCTCGCCCACGGGGACGGCCACGGAGACGGCCATGCAGCGCTCGCCCGCAGAGCCGTACCCGGCGCCGATCAGGGCGTCCACCGCCTGGTCGAGATCGGCGTCCGGCATCACGATCATGTGGTTCTTGGCGCCGCCGAAGCACTGGGCACGCTTGCCGTGGGCCGCGGCGGTCGCGTAGACGTGCGCGGCGACGGGTGTGGAACCGACGAAGCCGAGGGCGGCGACGCGGGGATCTTCCAGGAGGGTGTCGACCGCTTCCCTGGCGCCGTTGACGACGTTGAGGACGCCGGCCGGCAGGCCCGCCTCCAGGAACAGTTCCGCCAGCCTGAGGGGGACGGAGGGGTCGCGCTCCGAAGGCTTGAGGATGAAGGCGTTGCCGCAGGCCAGGGCGGGCGCGGCCTTCCAGAGGGGAATCATCGCCGGGAAGTTGAACGGTGTGATGCCGGCGGCGACTCCGAGCGGGGCGCGCAGGGAGTGCACGTCGATGCCGGTGCCGGCGTTGTCGGTGAACTCGCCCTTGAGCAGATGCGGGATGCCCGCGGCGAACTCCACGACCTCCAGACCGCGCTGGATGTCACCGTGGGCATCGGCGATGGTCTTCCCGTGCTCGGACGACAACAGCCGGGCGAGCGCGTCCTTCTCCTGTTCGACGAGGTGCAGGAAGCGCAGCAGGACGCGGGCGCGGCGCTGCGGGTTCCACCCGCCCCACTCCCGCTGTGCCTCGGCGGCGACGCTGATCGCCGCCTCGGTCTCGGCCCGGTCGGCCAGCGGCACGCGTGCCTGGACCTCGCCGGTGTTGGGGTCGTACACGTCGCCGTGGTTCCCCGAGGTTCCCGGGGTGTGCCTGCCATCGATGAAGTGGGTCAACTCACGTACGTTGGCGGAGTCGTTCGGACGGATCATGGGTGCCTGCTCTCGTCAGGTGCGGGTGATCCGGGATGGCGCGCCGAACCGGCACACAGGGACGCGGTGGCGTGCACGTGTGTGCGGGGGCAGCGCGAGAACGCGTATGGCGGGCGAACCGTCAGGCGGTGACGACGGGAATGCGGCGTGAGTGACGCCGGCGGCCGAGTCCGCCGGGATCGTGAATACGCAGCGGTGCCATGCGTGTCAGCTCCATCCTCGTGGACAACACGGAACATCCCGCGGCCGGTATCCTGACTCCCGGATCAGCGCGCGCCGTCCGCCTTCCCGACATCCAGCTCGTCAGTGGCGTCCTGCTCGACGGCGTACTCCCCGGTCACAGTGGCGGGACCGTGCCGGAATCACACCGGCTTCCCTGCACCGCGGGCCTACCCCTCGAATATATAGTTGGACGTCCTAGTAAATCCACCCCCGTAGCCCGGGTTCCGGTGGTGTTCGAGGTCAGCGGGGCTCGGATGCGGCCGTCCGGGGGGCCGCGAAGCGCACCGGCGCCCGGAAGCGGGCCTTGCGGGCGGCGCGCCGGAAGGTGGTCAGGACGGCGGGTCCGGCCAGCAGCAGGCACACGAAGTTGGTGACCGCCCGGCCGGTGTCCCAGCCCAGCGAGGTGGCCAGGTCGAACGCGACGTAACGGTGCCACTGCTCGGTGAAGGGCAGGCCCGGGAGGTAGGCGATGGAGCTGTTGGGGTCCAGGGAGAACGGCCAGAAGGAGAGGTTGAGCAGGAAGCCGAAGAGGTAGCCGGACAGCGAGCCGTACATGGCCAGCATCAGCACCTCGCGCCGGCCGCTCGCCCTGGGCAGGAACCCGGCGAGCATCCCCACGAAGGCGCAGCCGAACATCTGGTACGGCATCCACGGCCCCACTCCCCCGGTGATCAGGGCGGAGGCGAACAGCGACGTGCAGCCGAGGACGAAACCGAAGCCGGGGCCGTAGACCCGCCCCGCCAGGACCAGGACGAAGAAGACGGTCTCGATGCCCGCCGTTCCGGCGCCGAGCGGGCGCAGGGCGGCGTTCACGGCGGAGAGTACGCCCAGCATGGCGAGCGCCTTGGAGTCGATGCCGCCCTCGGCGATCTCCGAGAGGACCACGCACAGGACGAGCACCAGCAGGACGCCGAAGATCAGCGGGGGCGCGTAGTTCGAGCCGAACGTGCCCGGCGCGACCACGAACGGCCAGAAGAAGGCGACCAGTCCGAGGAGGGCGGCCAGTCCCATGACCACGCCGACGCGTGGGGTCAGCCGGATGGCGGCGCCGGTGCGTGGTTTCATGGGCGTGCTCCCTCGTCACAGTGGGTGGCGAGCTCGTGTGCCACTTGGTGCACCGTCAGGAACGGCAGCGGGGAGAGGATCTTCGCCGTCTGCGGGGCGAAGGTCGGCGAGGAGACGATGACGTCCGTGGTCGGGCCGTCGGCGACGACATCGCCCTCGGCCATCACCACGACGCGGTCTGCGGCACGGGCGACGAATTCGACGTCGTGCGTGGAGACGACGACCGTACGGCCTTCCGCCGCGAGGGCGTCCACGATGCCGATCAGTGCCGTCTTGGCCTGGTAGTCCAGACCCCGGGTCGGTTCGTCGAGCAGGACGACCCGGGGCGCGGCCGAGAGCTGGATGGCGAGGACCAGCGCGAGTTTCTGCCCCTCGGAGAGATCTCGGGGATGGATGGCGTCGTCGATGCCCGGCGCGAGCCGGTCGAGGAGGGCGCGCGCCTTCGACTCGGTACCCGACTCGGCGTCGGCCTGGTCGAGTTCCTGTTTGACGCTCTCCAGGTAGAGCAGGTCGGCCGGGGTCTGCGGAACCAGCCCGACGAGCCGACGGGCCTGGGCCGGCGGTACCGAGTGAGGGTCCGTACCGCCGGTGTCGCCGGTCACCCGCACGCTTCCCGCCCGGCGCGGTCCGGAGCCCTGCAGGGCCCACAGAAGGGAGGATTTTCCGGAGCCGTTGCGGCCCATCAGCGCGGTGACCTCACCCGCGTGCAGGTCGAGGTCGACTTCGCGAACGGCGGCGACACCCCGGTAGGCGACCGTGATGCCGCGCGCGCTCAGCAGCCGTGTCCGTTCGCCGTCCGTCAGCGGGGACCGCACGGGTACGGGCGCACGGTCGGCGAGCGTGGCCCGCAGTGGTGCGGCGGCGCGGCGGGCGTCACGGACGGACAGCGGCAGCGGTGACCACTTCGCGGTCCGGCCGAGTTCGACGATCGGTGGCGCGATCGTGGACGTCCGCAGGATCTCGGCGGGGGTGCCGATGCGGGCGCGGCCGTCGCCGGGCAGGTGGATGACGCGGTCCGCGTACTGGACGACGCGTTCGAGGCGGTGCTCGGCCATCAGGACGGTGACGCCGAGGTCGTGGACGAGCCGGGTGACGGCGGCGAGGACCTCCTCGGCCGCGGTGGGGTCGAGGGCGGACGTGGGTTCGTCCAGGACAAGGACGCGCGGGTGGGCGGTGAGGACCGAGCCGATGGCGACGCGCTGCTGCTGGCCGCCGGACAGTTCGTGCAGCGCCCGGTGGCGCAGGTCGGCGAGGCCGAGCAGGTCGAGGGTCTCCTCCACACGCTTGCGCATGGTCGTGGCTGGAACGGCCAACTGCTCCATCGCGTAGGCCAGTTCCTCCTCCACCGTGTCGGTGACGAAGCCGTCGGCCGGGTCCTGGCCGACGACGCCGACGACGTCGGCGAGTTCACGCGGGGGGTTCTCGGCGGTGTCACGGCCGTCGACGGTGACGCGGCCGTACAGGGTGCCGCCGGTGAAGTGCGGCACCAGCCCGTTGACGGCACCGAGGAGCGTGGACTTGCCGACGCCGGTGTGCCCGACGACGAGGCACAGCTCGCCTTCCTCCACCGTGAGATCGACGTCGCGCAGGGCGGGCTCGGCCGCGTCCTCGTACTGGACGGTGACCTGGTCGAAGGTGATCACGGTGTACCGGCTCTCTGGGCGGGGCTGGGCGGAGGGGCGAGGAAACCGGCCGTTCCGGCGAGGAGGACCGCCGCGGTCGGGACGAGGGGAAGCTCCGGCCAGGTCAGCGGGTAGTAGGTGGGGTTGAGCTGGGCCGGGTCGTAGCCGAGGTTGCTGAAGAGCAGGATCGCGGACAACACTCCGCTGCCGACGACGGCCCACTCGGGCAGGCTCCAGGGATCGGGCCGGTACACGGTGCGGGTGACGCGCCGGCCGCCGAGTCGCAGGCCCGCGACGCACAGGACGGCTCCGACGGCCATCGCCGGCAGCCCCAGGAGCGCCGGCGCCGAGGCGTCGAGCAGCCCGTACGCCCCCGCGCACAGCCCGCACATGCCCAGCAGCATCAGGGCACCCGTGACGCGGCGGGAGCGCCGGGTGGCGGTGCCCGCCCGGCCGTAGCCGCGCGCGTCCATGGCGGCCGCCAGCCGCAGGGAGCGTTCGAGCGCGTCTTCCAGGACGGGTACGACGATGCCGCGCAGCGCCTTCATCCCGTGTGTCCGTGCCGCGCGCAGCTTCTTGGCGCGGCCGACGCGTTGCACGCTCTGCACGAGCTGCGGCGCCACACTGATCGCGACGGTGACCGCCACTCCGAGTTCGTACAGAGCGCCGGGCAGCACCCGCAGGGCACGCTTGGGGTTGGCGAGGGTGTTGGCGGCACCGATGCAGCACATCATGCAGGCCAGCCGCAGCCCGTCGGTGGCCGAGGACAGCAGCGCCTCCAGCGACACCGGGCCGCCGATCCTGATACCCGCGTACCAGTCGGGAGTGGGTATGTGCGGCAGGGAGAACAGGAAGTGGTCGTGCGGGGTGACGCCGGTGGCGAACACGGCGCGGAAGACGACGCGGATCGCCACGACCGTCAGGGCGAGGTAGAGGTAGTACTTGAAGCCCCGCGCCCACGGTGCCTCGGTGCGCCGGGCCGTGACGACGTAGCCGAGGACGGCGAGCACCAGGACCAGCAGCAGCGGGTTGTCGGTACGGCTGACGGCGGTGGCCAGGGCGAGGGCCCACACCCACCAGGCGGCGGGATGCAGCGTGCGCGGGAGGCGACGGCCGCCGCCGTCGGACACCGTGACGGCCGGCGACACCTCCATGGTCGTTCGGGCCACCGCGGTCACTCGGTACGACGACGCCGGTGTGCCACGTAGCCGGCGGCGCCGCCGATCAGGACCACGAGCCCGGCGCCGGTGGCGACCGGTACGAGCGAGCCCGAGTCGCGCCTGGCATCGGCGGCAGGCTCGGCATTCACGACCCGGGTACCGCTACCGGTAGCCGGGCTCGACGCGGTGGGCGCCGGGCTGCTCGTGGTGGCAGTGGGCGACGGCGACGGGCTCGGCGACTTGCCGGGCCTCGGCTTCTCGGGTTCGGGTGAGCGCGGCTCGGAGGGTGTCGTCGTCTGCCGTACGGGAACCGGGCCGGTGTCGACGTCCGGTGGCAGGGACGGCGCCCTGTGGGTCGATCCGGGCCTGCCCGCGTCACCCTGCGGCCTGGTGTTGTGGGCGCGCAACTGGTCCGGCGTGACCTTCGGGCGGCCTTCGGTGCCCTGGATGTTCGTACCGCCGAAGACCCACAGGTCGACGCTGCCGGGCCTGGGCTTGTAGAGCATGGCGCCCAGCTGGCTGTAGCTCCAGTCCCTGGCTCCGGGATCCGCGTGCCAGTACGACCAGTACGCGGAGGCCGGCGGGGTGAGCACGCAGTCGTCCTGGGCGGGCGTCGGGTACTGCTGACCGCTCTTGTAGCCGCTGTATCCGATCCTGCAGACGAAAGCCGGGCCGTCGTGACCGGTGCCGACGGTCCTCCAGCCACCCTGGTTGAGCAGCTCGTACCCCGTCGTCGGTGTGGTGCCGCAGGAGCGCAGGATCGGGCCGCCCCAGTGGCTGAAGTCCACGGCGAGGACGACGCCGGAGGTGGTGGTGCAGCGGCCCATGGGCTGCGGGTCGGCGGCCGCCCGGGTGGCGGTCGCCGCGACCGTCCCGGCCGTCAGGCCGAGTACGGCGAGCACGCGAAGGAGACCGATGCGGTTCATCGTCCGCTCCCGGTGTCCGTGCGACGGCGGGCGACGATCACCGTGCGCCGGCCGGCGAGCACCAGCAGGGCGGCGATCGCGGCGAGGGCACCGGCCTGGGCACCGGTGGAAGCGAGGACACCGCCCCCGCCACCCCCGTTCGCGGTCGTCCCACCGTCGCCGCCACCGGACTCACCCGTGGTGACGATGTCCGGGCCACTGCTGCTGGGCATGGCTGTGGGTGTAGGTGTGGGCTGTGGTGACGTGCCGGTGAGGCTGCGCTTCAGCCTGCCGAACGAGATGCCGGTGGCGCCGCCGACGGCCTGGGTGGAGGCGCGCAGGTCGGAGCCGCGCTGACCGCCCTTGGCGACGTTGAAGCCACCGTCGGTGTTCTGCTGGGAGGCGAGGAACCTGCGTGCCTTGGTGATCTTCGAGGTGTACTCGCCGGCGTCCAGGGAGAGCGCCTGCACGGCGAGGGCGGCGGAGTTCACCGAGTCACCCGCGGCGCCGGGGAAGCCGCCGTCGGCCAGCTGCCTGGACGCGATCCAGGTCAGCGCCTTGTCCACGGCCTTGTCCGCCTTGGCCCCGCCCGCCAGGTCGAGCGTCATGGCGGCGATGGCGGTGGAGTCCACGTCGGAGTCCATGGTGGACGGAATCAGACTCGGCCAGGCGCCGCTGGGCTGCTGGAGGCTCTCGAGGTAGGTGATCGGCTGCTTGGCCGCCGCCTTCTCACCGGCACGCAGCTGCGCCATCACGGCCAGGGACTGGGCGAAGACCGAGGGCGCGTACCGGTAGGCGCCCTCGGCGGCGCAGGAGCGGTCGGGGCCCGTGCTCGGCTTGGTGCAGACGGCCTTCGCGAGCGCGGCGATCAGGTCGTGCCCCGCGAAGTGACGCGGGTCGCGGCCGACGGCCTCGGCGAGCAGCGCGGTCTTCCCGAGAGAGCCGCCCGCAGCGTACGGCGTGCCGATGCCGGTCCAGTCGTCGACGGTGCGGCCCTCGCCGTCCTTGCCGCGGTGGTCGAGGAAGTCGACGATGCCGCGCAGCCTGGCGTTGTCCAGGCCCGTGGCGGCGAGGGCATAGGCGCCGTCGATGGTGAGGCCGAAATCGGCGCGGGCCGAACCGGTACCGGCGGTGTAGTACTGGCCCCGCTTGAGGTTGGCCGCCCTGGTGAGGTAGGCGACACCCTTCTTCAGATCCGGTCCCACGCCCGTAGGAGCACTCGGTGAGCCGCTGGGCGTGGTCGGCGGCTCGGACGGAGGCACGGGCTTCTTCGTCGTGAGGGTGACCAGGCTCGTTCCCGCACCGGCGAGGACGGCGGGCGGAGTCGCGTAGAGGGCCGGGTCGGTGTCGGTCTCCTCGAAGCCGAAGCCGCCGCCCTTGAGCTGGTGCCGGGACAGCCAGCCGACGGCCGCGTCCGCGCGTTCGGTGTCACCGAGAGCGCGCAGGGCCTGCGCGGCGTATGCCGTCGCGGTCACGCTGCCGGAGGAGGATCCGGTATAGCCGGGGAAGGCGCCGTCCGCTCGCTGGGTCTTGGTCAGGTAGGTGCGAGCGTGGGTGACGGCGTCGTCGTGGCCTCCGGCCTTGTGCAGCACCAGGGCGACCAAGCCGGTGGTGGCGGGGTCACCGTCGCAGTACTCGCCGGCGCGGATGAGGATGCTGGTGATGCCGCCGTCCTTGCACTGGAGTTGCGTGAGACGGTCGACGGTCGTGGCCGGGGGTGCCACCCCGGCGCGCAGGAGGGCCAGGACGGACAGGGCCTGGCCCTCGGTGTAGGACGCGGACCGGAAGTCGCCCTCGGCGGTGCAGCCCGGGTGCGCGTCGCCGGATTCGGGGCCCGCCGCGCACACGTTCTTCGTGAGGACGTCGATGAGGTCGCGCCCGCCGAGAGCACGCGGATCGCGTTCGGTGACCTCGGCGAGGAGGGCGAGGCGGGCGACGGCGGTGGCGTCCGGCGCCTGGTCGGCGCCGTTCGGGTAGCCGAAGTCGCCGACGTGGGCGGCGAGGAAGCCGGTGACCTTGTCGAGCGTGGCGCTCTCGCCGTCCACCGCGGCGAGAGCGTAGGCGGTGTCGGCGGTCAGCGCGTAGTTCGGTGTGGTTGCTCCGTCGTCGACGATGCGCTCGCCGTCGGTCAGGCGGCCCTTGAGCCATGCTGCGGCAGCGGTCAGGTCGACCGTGCCGGGGGCGCCGGTGGGCGTTCCGCCCGGGTCGGGTGTGTGGGTGGCGCCGGCGCGTACGTCGTCGGGGGTGAAGGCGGGCTTGCCCGTCGTGCCGCCGACGTCCGTGCCGCCGTAGACCCAGGCGTCGACGTCGCCGTCCTTGAGTTTGCGGTCCTTTGCGCCGTACTGGCTGTAGGTCCACTCGTCCTGGCCGGGTGACGCGGTCCAGTACGACCAGTACGCCGTCGCCTGCGGGGTCAGAACGCAGGACTCCTTGTCCGGGGTCGGGTACTGCGTGCCGGAGTGGAAAGCGCCGTAACCGATGCGGCAGATGAATGCGGGGCCGTCGTGCTGGGTGCCGGTGGTGGTGAAGCCGGCGTCGTGCAGCAGGTCGTAGCCCGTGGTGGGCGTGGTGTCGCAACCGCGCTCCACTTCGCCGCCGAACGCCCCGAAGTCGACGGCGACGACGGCACCCTTGGCCGAGGTGCAGTCACCGACACCCTCGGCGGCGGCAGGTGCCGTCGCGAAGAACGTCACGCAGGCCGCCATCAGGATGAACAGGGCGGACACGAGTGCCGTGCCTCGCGCGCCCCCGATTCTCCCGTTTCTTCGCTTCCCCGTCCGCACCACGGCCCCCTCGCGCCTGCCCGACGCGGGCGCGGACGTGGCAGAGGGCCTCCGTCGGACGAGGAGTTCCCCGCAGCCGGAAGCTGGTCGCACCACGCCGTAGTCCACGACGGCGTCTGTTGCTGTTGAACACGCCCCAGGCATTCCGGCTCGCCCGGCGGTACCGGGCCCACGGTTGCGGGTCAGCGCCGGACTTCGACCGGCTTCCCCTGGAACTTGTTGCGTATCAGCGGGATTTGAACACGTCTCACAGACACCGTCAAGGTGGTCCACCGGCCGGCCGAGGTGAACACTGGCGGCTCGGTCACGCGTCCGATACCGTCCCACTGCCGAGTGGGGGAACCCGGTGGGAATCCGGGGCTGACGCGCAGCGGTGTGGGACGGCAGGGACCGGCCCGAGCCCGAATGCCCAAGCGGTGAAGCACCTTTGGAAGCCGGTCCACGCGTTCCGGACGGCGGCCACGCCCGCTGCTCCGCAGGCCACCGTCGGCCCCGCACCGGGTCCGGCCGGCGTCCTCCGTCCAAGGAGCAGGCCATGCCCCGTTCGCTGTCCTACCGCCGTCCCGCCCTCGCCACGGCCGCCGCGCTCGGCGCCTTCGCCCTCACCACGCTGCCCGCCGCGGCCACCTCCACACCCGCGCAGATCGCCACGTCGAAGACGAACGGCGTCACCTACCTCAAGTCGCTGCAAGCGGCGGACGGTTCGTACGCCGGCTCCGGCCTGTCCAACGAGTGGGCCTTCAGCGCGTTCGCCTCGGCCGGAACCGCCGCCGTGGACGTGACGCCCGGCGGCGACCCGAGCAAGAACGCGAGAACCGTCTACCGCAACCTGCTCTCCACCGCCGGCTGGCCCTCCACCTCCCCCGTGGTCACAGACTACGAACGCGCCACGCTGAACGCCTACGCCGCGGGCATCGACCCCTCCCGCGTCTCCGCGTCCCGCAACCTGATCGCCGACATCTACGGCTACTGGCAGACCGCCGAACCCGGCTACATCGGCCCGTCCGCCAACTTCAACGGCACCGTCTTCGCGGCACTCGCCCTGAACGGTGCGAAGACCCAGTCCGGGCAGGCACGCATCCCGCAGGCCCTGCGCGATGCGGTCGTCACCCGCATCCGGGCCAACCAGCACAACGACGGCGGCTGGAACTACAGCAAGGCCGAGGGCAACCCCAGCCAGCTCTCCGCCGCGAGCGACATCGACATGACAGGGGCGGCGATGGCCGCCCTGTGCGTGTCGGGCGTGCCGAACACGGACACGGACGTCGTACAGGCCAAGGCGTTCCTGAAGAGCAAGCTCGTGCCGAACAGCGGCGCCTTCAACGCCATGTTCGGCGTCAACACCGACTCCAACGGCTGGGCGGTGTCCGGCCTGAACGCCTGCGGCATCAACCCGCAGACCGGTGACTTCCTCACCTCCATGGGCAGGACACCGGTGGACTTCCTGATCGCCCAGCAGTTCAACCCGGGCGGCGGCTTCAAGTACCTGCCGTCCGACACCTCACCGGCGGCGTACGCGTCCATCGACGGACTCCGGGCCGTGGCCGGCGGCGGCTTCACGGCCACCCCGCCGGTTCCCACGACGCCGGGTGCGCCCCAGTGGGTGAGCCAGTCCTCCCTCACCGCCGGTACGGCCACGAAGCTGGGACTCACGGTGGACGACGGCGCGGGAAACCTGAAGGTGTGCTCCGTGGCCCTCACCCCGACCGGCTCGACGACCACGCTGGGCGCCCTCCTCGACGCGGCAGCGAGCGCCGCCACGCCGTCCGGCTGCGTCACGAGCGTCACCCCGTCCTCCGGCACCGCCACGATCACCGCCGTCAACGGCAAGGCCAACAGCGGATCGAACACGTGGAAGGTCAGCATCGACGGCTCGGCGTTCACTTCCGCCACGCGGGGCACGGTCCTCGGTGTCGGCGACACGGTCTCGTTGCGCTGGGGCGCCTGACACCAGCGCTGTCGGCCGTGGCGGGACCTACAGTCGAGGCATGCGCATCGTCTCCCTGCTGCCCGCCGCGACCGACATCGTCGCCGAGCTCGGACTGTCGGACCGGCTGGTCGGCCGTACCCACGAGTGCGACTGGCCTCCGCACGAGGTGGCCTCGGTACCCGTCGTGACCGGAGCGGATCTGGATCAGGACGCACTCACCAGCAGGGAGATCTCCGACGCCGTCGGCGGCTCGGCGCACTCGGGCTCGTCGCTGTACACGCTCGACACGGAGGCTCTCGCGGCCCTGCGCCCCGACGTGATCCTCACCCAGGACCTGTGCGACGTGTGCGCCGTGTCCTACGAAAAGGTCAGCCGGGCGGTGCGGCTGCTCGACGCCGACACCCGGGTCCTCAGCCTGGAGCCGCGCACGCTCGACGATGTCCTGGACTGCCTGGTCGGCGTGGGCGAACTGCTCGGCGTGCGGGAGCGCGCCGAGCACCGACGGGCAGCCCTGCTGGGCCGCCTGGACCGGGTCCGCGCGGCGGTCGCGGGACGCGTCCGGCCCCGGGTGGTGGCGATCGAGTGGCTCGACCCGTTGTGGCCCGCCGGACACTGGGTGCCCGAGCAGATCGGCACCGCCGGAGGCCAACCTCTTCTCGCCACGCCCGGCGAGCACACGAAGCCGATGACCTGGGATGCGGTACGCGCCGCACAGCCGGACGTCGTCCTGGTCCTGCCGTGTGGCTTTCCACCTGACCGCACTGTGCGCGAAGCGGAGTTGCTCAGAGATCTGCCGGGCTGGCCGGAACTGCCCGCGGTTCGGTCCGGCCGCGTGTGGGTGCTGGACGGCCCCGCCTACTTCAACCGCCCGGGGCCACGGGTGGTACGCGGGGCCGAAGTACTCGCCCAGGTGCTGCACGGCGCCCGCACCGGAGAACCGGTCACACCGGCCGAAGCGCTGCTGTTCCCCGACCGGTGACGACGGGCAGGAGTCAGAACGCCGTCCAGGTGAACGCCACCTGGTCGCCGGCGTTCAGCTTGAACTGGCAGCCGCCCACCGGGGTGGACGTGCCGTTGACCGAGATGTTCCAGTAGGCGCTGCCTCCACCACTCACGTTCTTGATCGTGTCGACCGAGTAGTCGTCGAACGACGCGTACCAGGTGCCGTCCCAGCTGAAGTGCCGCTTACGCGCGGCGTCGTCGAGGGCCGCCGTCGGCGTCGGCACGGCGGACGGGTTGGCGCCGCCGTTGGTGCCGTCACATCTGTGCGTACCGCCGGTCGCGGTGGTGACCGCATGACCGCGGGTTCTGATCTTCCCCTTGAACAGCAGACCGTCCGGTCCCTGCACGGTCAGGGTCACCTTGACGGGAGCGTTCGTGCCCTGCGTGCTGTCGGCGTGCGCGACGGCCGGCGCGGAGGCGAGGGCGATTCCGAGGACGGTTGAGGCGATCACGGTGCGGCGTGCGGATGTACGGTGCAAGGCTCGAGCCTTCCTGACGGGGTGGCCCGCAGCCCATCGCCGTAGGAGCGGACCGGCACCTGCGGAGGCGGCCCCGTCGCCGTGCGGTACGACGACTGGACGCACCGGGCCAGGGTGTGACCCGAACGAGGCTCTCGGCTCCTTGCTGCAGACCATGACAGTGAGAAGCGGTTCACGGCACGCGCCGGGTACCCCGACTCACGGCCACGCGGCCGCACACGGTTGCAGGTCAGCGCCGGTCTCCCACCGGCTTCCCCCAGTCACGCGCCTATGCGGTTGTCGTGCCGACAGCTCGGGCGCACACGGATCACCGTCCTGTGCGCGGTCGAACTGTGCCCAGTCTATGGGGATTTGACGAACCTCAGTCAGACTTCGCGACAATCCGCCGGCCCGCGCCCCGCGCGGACCCGCGCGCCCGCCCCGGGCAGCCGCACGCACGGTCAAGAGATGGCAACGGTTTTCATCTGGCATTGATCTGAAAATCATTTCCACCTAGCGTCGAAGGTGTCGCCACACGGCCGGCGCGTGTGCGCCGCGCGCCCGGTATCGCCCGAAGGAGCTCCCGCATGTCCACCGCCCTCGCCCGCCGTTCCCCCCGACCGACCGCGAGGATCGCACTGGTCACCGCGACGGCCGCCCTGACGGCCGTGACGGCGACCGCCTGCTCGACCTCCCCCTCGCACACCGGCGACACCGCCGCGACCGGCAGCGGCTCCGGCCAGACGATCCAGGTCGTGGCGGCGGAGAACTTCTGGGGCAGCATCGCCTCCCAGATCGGCGGCGGCCACGTGAAGGTGACCAACATCATCAACAACCCGGACGCGGACCCCCACGACTACGAGCCGACCGCCGCCGACGCACGCAGCGTGGCCGGCGCCCAGTACACGATCGTCAATGGCATCGGCTACGACGCCTGGGCCGACAAGCTCCTGGCCGCGAATCCCGGCCGCGGGCGAACCCAGCTCAAGGTCGGCGACCTGGTCGGCATCGAGCCGGGCGGCAACCCGCACCGCTGGTACTCCCCGGACGACGTCCGCCAGGTCATCGAGAAGATCACCACCGACTACAAGAAGATCGACCCTGCCGACGCCTCCTACTTCGACCAGCGGAAGAAGACCTTCGAGACGAAGACGCTCGCCGGCTACAACAAGGTCATCGCCGACATCAAGGCGAAGTACGCGGGCACGCCGATCGGTGCTTCCGAGTCCATCGTCACGCCGCTCGCCCAGGGCCTGGGGCTGAAGATGCTCACCCCGGAGACGTTCCTGGACGCGATGAGCGAGGGCTCCGACCCCACGGCCAGGGACAAGGCCACCATCGACCAGCAGATCAAGAACAAGAAGATCAAGGTCTACGTCTACAACTCGCAGAACTCCACGCCGGACGTGCAGGCGCAGGTCAAGGAGGCCAAGGCGCAGGGCATCCCGGTCGCCACGGTGACCGAGACCCTCACCCCCGCCGGGGCCTCCTTCCAGCAGTGGCAGACCACCCAGCTGCAGGGCATCGAGCAGGCCCTGGCCAAGGCCACCGGGAAGTGAACCAGAGCCATGAACCCGATAGCGAAGGCCCGCGAAGCCGTCACACACACCAGCGGCCACCTCGTCCCCGGCCGCCGAAGCGGGGGTCACGACACGGCCACAGGAGCAGGAAGCGATCCAGTGGTCGCCCTGCGCGGGGCCGCCGTGCGGGTCGGCGGCCGGACGTTGTGGTCGGGCGTGGACCTTCGCATCGGGGTTGGCGAGTTCACCGCGGTGCTCGGCCCCAACGGCGTCGGCAAGTCCACCATGATCAAGGTGCTGCTCGGCGTCCTGCCCGCGGCGGCCGGCGAGGTCCGAGTGCTCGGCGCCCGGCCCGGGCAGGCCAACGACCGCATCGGCTATCTGCCGCAGCGGCGAAGCTTCGACGCCCACCTGCGCATCCGCGGTGTCGATGTGGTGCGCATGGGCCTGGACGGCGACCGGTGGGGGGTGCCGCTGCCGTTCCCGAGCGAGCGTCGGCGGGCCGCCCGTGCGCGAGTGGATGAGGTGATCGAACTGGTCGGGGCGTCGGTGTACGCACACCGGCCCATCGGGCAGTGCTCCGGCGGCGAGCAGCAGCGGCTGCTGATCGCCCAGGCACTGGTCCGTAGGCCCGAACAGCTCCTGCTCGACGAGCCGCTGGACAGCCTCGACCTGCCCAACCAGAGCGCGGTCGCCGCGCTGATCGGGCGCATCTGCCACGAGGAAGGCGTCTCGGTGGTCATGGTCGCCCATGACGTGAACCCGATACTCCACCACCTGGACCGGGTGGTGTACCTGGCCGAGGGCGGCGCCGCCGCGGGTACACCGACCGAGGTCATCACCTCGGAAACGCTGACCCGGCTGTACGGCACACCGGTCGAGGTGCTGCGGACCTCGGACGGCCGGCTGGTGGTCGTGGGCCAACCGGAGCCGCCCGCGGTGCACACCGACCGGCACGAGACCCCGGGGAGCGGTCATGACGCTCGCTGAGACGGCGGCACCCGTCTGGTCGTGGAACCTCCTGGCCGACTTCCAGGAGATGTGGTCGTACCCGTTCATGGTCAACGCGTTCCGCGCGGGTGCGGTCGTGGCCGTGGTCTCCGCGGTCGTGGGGTGGTTCGTGGTGCTGCGGCGGCAGACGTTCGCCGCGCACACCGTCTCCGCCGTCGCCTTCCCCGGCGCCGCCGGGGCGCTCCTGCTCGGGTTCAGCGCGGTCTACGGCTACTTCACCCTGTGCGTGGCCTCTGCACTGGTCATAGCCGCCCTGCGGGGCGGCGGTGAGCACGAGGAATCCGCGCTGACCGGGACCGTGCAGGCGTTCCTGCTCGCGTCCGGGTTCCTGTTCACCGCCCTGTACAGAGGGCTGCTGGAAGGCCCGCAGACCATCCTCTTCGGCACCTTCCTGGGGATCACCTCCTCCCAGGTGACGGTGTTGACGGTGGTCGGTGCGGTGGTGCTCGCGGTGCTGGCGCTGATCGGGCGGCCACTGCTGTTCGCCTCCGTCGATCCGCGGGTCGCCGCCGGGCGCGGGGTGCCGGTGCGCGCCCTGTCGGTGGTCTTCCTCGTCCTGCTCGGTGCGGCCACCGCCGAGGCGAGTCAGATCACCGGGACCCTCCTGGTCTTCGCCCTCATGGTGATCCCGGCCGCCACCGCTCAAGTCCTCACCGCCCGTCCGGCGTTGAGTGTTGCCCTGGCCGTCCTGCTGGCCTTCGCCGCGACCTGGCTGGGGCTGACCGCCGCCTACTACTCGCCCTACCCTTTGGGCTTCTTCGTGACGACGATCGCCTTCGCCGGATACCTGCTCGCGCTGGGCCGGCGCTCGCTGCGCGAGGTACTCGGTCGCACCCGGGCCGGGGCCACGCCCGCTGCCAAGGAGGTGATCGCATGACCGTCCTGCTCGCCACCTCCCCGCTGTCCCACCCCTTCTTCCTGCACGCCTTCCTCGCCGGTACCGCCATCGCCGCGGCCTGCGGACTGGTCGGCTACTTCCTGGTGCTGCGGGCACAGGTCTTCACCGGCGACGCGCTCAGCCACGTCGCCTTCACCGGTGCGATGGCCGCCCTCGCCTTCGGTGCCGACCTTCGCCTCGGGCTGTTCGCCGCCACCATCGCCATGGCGCTGCTCTTCGGCACCCTCGGCCGCAAGGCCCGGCCCGACGACGTGGTCATCGGGAGCGTCTTCTCCTGGATCCTGGGCCTGGGCGCCTTCTTCATCACGCTCTACACCACCTCGCGCAGCACCACGAACGGCACCGCCGGCGTGAGTGTGCTGTTCGGCTCCATCTTCGGCATCTCCTCCAGTAGCGCAGTCGTCGCCGCTCTGGTGGCGGCCGGGGTCGGCCTGCTGGTGGTCCTCATGGCCCGACCGCTGCTGTTCGCCACGCTCGACGAGGCCGTGGCCGCCGCCCGTGGAGTACCGGTCCGCCTGCTCGGGTACGGCTTCCTCGCTCTGGCCGGAATCAGCGCCGCCGAGGCCACCCAAGCGGTCGGCTCCCTGCTCCTGCTCGGCCTGCTCGCCGCCCCGGCGGGCGCCGCGATCCGCCTCACCGACCGCCCCTACCGGGCACTCGCCCTCTCCGCCGGCCTGGCGGTGCTGGAGATGTGGGCGGGGCTGTTCGCCTCGTACTCGGTGCCGAAGATGCCGCCGAGCTTCGCCATCATGGCCGCCGCCACGGCCGTTTACGCCGCGACGTTCCTGATACGACGGCCCGCCTCCGAACCTCGTACGGCTGATCCTCTTACGCGGACCGCCGTCCCCACCGGCACATGAGCGAAGGCACTCGATGGCACCCGACCGCCGGCGCACCCCCACCCCGTCGCACGACGTCACGCTGATCGGCCGCCTCACCCAGCAACGCACCACCGTGGTCGAGGCACTCATCCGGGCCGACGGCTTCGTCGGCGCCCAAGCCCTCCACAACCAGCTCGCCGCCGCCGGCTCACCGGTCGGCCTCTCCACGGTCTACCGCACGCTCACCGCCCTGGCCTCCGCCGGCCGGGCCGACATGGTGCGCGACACCAGCGGTGAACGCCTCTTCCGCTACCGCCCCGGCCCCGAACACCGCCACTACCTCATCTGCACCGAATGCGGTCTGAGCCGGCCCGTCGACTCAGGCCCGGTGGAGGACTGGGCCGACACCATCGCACAGACCTCCGGCTTCGCGAACGTTCGGCACACGGTGGAGCTGTCCGGGGTGTGCCCGGACTGCGGCCGACGTCCGGAGGCGGACGAGCGCCGGTGAGCTCCGACGCCACTCCCTTTCAGGAATGGCCTCCGTCAAGGACAGTAGTCGCACCCCGAAGCACAGCCGCAGGCATCCGCCTCCCGGCCGGGCGCGCCCGGCACGACGGCCGCCGGCACCGCACAACACCCCTCCCCACGCCACGCGTCGCGCCCCTCCTTCACCGCGACCGCGGCGATGACCAGAGCAGCGAGCGGATCGGCCCACGACCAGCCGAGCACGGCGTTGACGAGGAGGCCCACCAGCAGGACCGCCGACAGGTAGGTGCACAGCAGGGTCTGCTTGGAGTCGGCCACGGCCGATGCGGATCCGAGTTCCCGTCCGGCGCGGCGCTGGGCCGCCGACAGGACCGGCATGACCACGAGCGAGAGAGCGGCCAGCACGATCCCGGCCTGGGAGCGCGTGGCCTCGCCTGTTCCGGTCAGGGCCCGTACGGCATCGACGGTGACGTAGGCGGCGAGGGCCAGGAACGACAGCGCGATGATCCGCAACGCGGTCTTCTCGCGGGCTTCGCGCACCGCGTGCTCGCGCGCGGAGAACTGCCAGGCGATGGTTGCGGCCGAGGAGACCTCGATGACGGAGTCGAGGCCGAAACCGATCAGCGCGGTGGACGACGCCAGGGTCCCGGCCGTGAGGGCGACGGCCGCCTCGACGGCGTTGTAGGTGATGGTCGCGGCGACCAGGAGCCGTATCCGCCGGGCAAGCACACCGCGCCTGGCCGGGTCGGGGCCGAAGGACAGTGATATCCCTGCGCTCACGGTCAGCAGCACCCTTCGGCGTCGGCGTCGGCACACGTCCGGTCGCCCTCGACGGCGACCACGGCGGTGCGCAGGTCGTCGAGCGCGTGGCCGAGGCGTTCGTCGGCGAGTTCGTAGCGGGTGCGGCGGCCGTCGGGGACGGTGACGACCAGGCCGCAGTCGCGCAGGCAGGCGAGGTGGTTGGACAGCCTGGTGCGCGAGATGTCCAGCGCGTCGGCGAGGTCCGCGGGATAGGCGGGTGCTTGCCGCAGGGCGAGCAGGATGCGGCAGCGGATCGGGTCGGCGAGCGCCCGGCCGAACCGGGCCAGGACCTCGATGTCGGAGGCAACAGTCAGCACCCCGTCAACGATACACAGATTCCTGAATTCACGAAAGCATGAACTACAGCCATTTCGTAACGGTGTTCATTTTCATGTAGCCTCTACTCACCACCCCCAACCAGGAGGACCCCCATGGCCGTTCCCAAGCGGAAGATGTCCCGCAGCAACACCCGCCACCGCCGCGCCCAGTGGAAGGCGACCACGCCGGCACTCGTACCGATCACCGTCGACGGAGTGTCCCACCTGGTACCGCAGCGCCTGGTGAAGGCGTACGAGCGCGGTCTGCTGCGCCCCGAGGGCTGAGCGTTGATGCCATCCGGTCCCGCCGGCCGACTGCCCGTCACCGTCCTGTCCGGATTCCTCGGTGCGGGCAAGACCACCCTCCTCAACCACGTCCTCGGCAACCGCGAGGGACTGCGTGTCGCGGTGATCGTCAACGACATGAGCGAGGTCAACATCGACGCCGCCCTGGTGCGCGGCGGCGAGGCAGCCCTCTCGCGCACCGAGGAACGCCTGGTCGAGATGACCAACGGGTGCATCTGCTGCACCCTGCGCGACGACCTGCTTCAGGAGGTCGACCGGCTGGCCCGCGAGGGCCGCTTCGACTACCTGCTCATCGAGTCGTCCGGTATCTCCGAACCCATGCCGGTCGCCGCGACCTTCGCCTTCGCTCGCGACGACGGCGCCACCCTCGGCGAGATCGCCCGCCTGGACACCATGGTTTCGGTCGTGGACGCCGCGAACTTCCTGCCCGAGCTGGCAAGCGGCGACGAGCTGGCCGAGCGCGGCCTGGAGCAGTACGAGGACGACGAACGCACCGTCAGCGACCTGCTGATGGACCAGATCGAGTTCGCCGACGTCATCGTCCTCAACAAACTCGACCTCGTGGACAAGGAGTCGGCCGACCGGCTGCGGGCGACACTCACCCGCCTCAACCCCGCCGCACGTGTCGTACCGGCCGTCCACGGCCGCGTGCAGGTGGGCGACGTACTGGGCACCGGCCTGTTCGACCTGGAACGCGCCCAACAGGCCCCCGGCTGGGTGCGGGAGCTCAACGGTGACCACGTCCCCGAGACGGAGGAGTACGGCATCTCCTCCACCGTCTTCCGCGCCGAACGTCCCTTCCATCCAGGCCGGTTGTGGACGTTCGTGACCGAGGAACTCGACAGCGGCGCATACGGACAGATCCTGCGCTCCAAGGGCTTCTTCACTCTCGCCAGCCGTCCGCACGTGACGGGCCTGTGGTCACAGGCCGGCTCCGTCGCACGCTTCGAACCGTCCGCCGCACGCGACACCGAGAGCCCCGAGTCTCAGGAACTGGTCTTCATCGGCACGCACCTGCACACGGAGGCACTGCACGCGGCACTGACCGACTGCCTCATGGCCGACGACGAGAGCCTGCCGCCCACGGACCCGTTCCCCACCTGGGACACCTACGGCATCGACGACACCTGCGAGCATGAGCATCCCGAACTCGTGGCGCGCCCCTGAGGACCCCGGGCCGGGCGGCGAACACAGCCACGGCGCCGCCCGGCCCGGTATGGACACCACGACTCGGATAAACGCGTTGGGCCGACCGGCCCCCGCTGATAGCGTCTGGGCAGCCCTGAGAGAACGCGATGAGGTGAGACCCATGAAGGCTGTATCCCTGTGGGTGCTCCCCCATGTCGTCACGGTGGGCGATTGACGTAGGTGTCGCCGGGAGCGCCTCCAACAAGGCACTCCTGAGAGGCAACACCTATGGACTTTGTGCATTCCGCTCCGGGCGCGGACAGCCATCCGGTTGTGGTCACGCGGGTCTCGGAAACGCAGTGGCACGCCGTGGAGGACGACCTGACGGTCGGCCGCGGCGTCGCTTCGCGTCGGCCCGACGGACGGCTCTTCGTCAGCATCGACGCGTGGCACGGCGCGGTCTTCGACCGCATCGCCGACGCGATGCCGGCGGACCTGCCGACACCGCTGTACACCGTCGTCGACGAGGCCGACCACGACTCGAGGTCCGCCTGGGAGCGGGCCGGCTTCGCCATCGCACGCCGCGAGTGGGGCTATCTCGTGCCCACCGACCCGCAGCTCACCGGGCTCGGCTCGGTACGGCCCCCGTCCGGCATGACGATCGTGCCCGCCGGTGAGGCGGAGGAGGGCCCACTGCGCGCCCTGGACCGCCTCATCCGCGACGAGATCGAGGCCACCGTCGGATGGCGGACGATGCCGGCCGAGGTGCTGCCCCGCCCTGCGGGGACCACCCTGGTCGACCCGTCGAAGTACGCGGTGGCACGGCACGTGGATTAGTACGTGGGACTGGTCCGGGCGGCCCCGCCGACCCGGCAGCCACGGATCGGGCTGATCGCCGTCCGGACCGACGGACACCGCCGCGGCATCGCCCGGGCGCTGCTGGCCCACGCGCTGGGTTCGCTGCACCACTCCGGGACCGCTTCGGCATGGGCCGAGGTGACCGAGTCCAAGGCGGCGGCCACCGCCCTGTTCGAGAGCATCGGTGCCCGCCGCGCGGCCAGTACCCTGGAACTCGTCAGTCGCTGACGATCCGTCACTGCGCACCGAACGAAGCCGAGGACACTGTCGCAGAACGAAAGAAGTGAGAGACCATGACCAGGGCCGCCGGTGCTGGGTGCCACGACGGCCAGGCGGGTTGCGGCACCGTCGGACCCGGACGCAAAGAAGCGCTGACGCGCGCCGACTATCGGGAGCTGTAGGGCAGGAGCGCCATCTCGCGTGCGTTCTTGATGGCCTGCGCTATCTGCCGCTGCTGCTGACGCGTCACGTGGGTCACCCGACGGCTGCGGATCTTTCCGCGGTCGGAGATGAACTTCCGCAGCAGGTCGGTGTCCTTGTAGTCGATGTAGGTGATACCGGCGGCGTCCAGCGGGTTGGTGCGCTGGCGCTTGGCGGTCTGCCGCCCGGTGTTCGTACGTCGGGGCATGGTGAGGTCGGTCCTCTCTTTCAGGTCACGGGGTCGAGCAGGTCGTCGAAGGCGTGCGGGAGTTGTTTCCAGCGCTCCCTGCCCGCCGCGAACTCCTCGTCGGTGAGCAGACATGAGTCGAGCAAGGCGGGCAGACCGTCGCGGTCCAGGCCGGGCGAGGTGAAGGTGAGGTACTGGCAGCGGTCACCGTGTTCGGGGTGCCAGTCCAGGGAGGCGGCGAGGCGGCGTTCGGCCGGCACCATCTCCCAGGCCGCGTCGGGCAGAGCGGCCAGCCAGGGGCCGGCCGACTCCACGCACAGCGCGCCGCCCGCGGCGTCCCAGGACAGCAGGGTGTCGGGGCGGTCGGCCAACCAGAACCGCCCACGGCTGCGGGCGGCGGCGCAGGTCAGGTCCTCGAGCGCCGCGTAGAGGCGCTGTGGGTGGAAGGGCCGTTCGCGCCGCCAGACGAAGGTGCTCACGCCGTGCTCGTCGCACTCCTGCGGCAGAAGGGCGCAGGCGGGATGCAGGCGGGTGGCGGCCGCTGCGACGTCGAAGCCCGCCAGCAGAGCGGCCCCCAGACCGCCGCCTGCCACGCGTACTGCTCGTGCGCCCGGTGTGAGCTGAGCGAGCAGCGCGTGGTCGGTGTCGTCGGCGGCCTCGCCGTCCTCTCCGCGCGAGCTGTCCTCGACCAGGGCGATCACCGTGGGGTACTCCAGCTGCCGGGCGAAGGTGTCGGCAACGGTGCGCTGGTCGGTCGGGGCGGCGGCGAGGCCGACGTCGGCCAGGTCGTCGCCGTTGGACAGATACGGCAGGACGAGTGCCGGATCGACCGCCGTCGCGACGCCGGTCAGCGCCAGCGGTGGGCCCGCAGCGGCGATGACCGCGGCCATGGCCTGGGGTTCGACGGAGTCCCACAGTTCCACGACGGCCAGCCGATGCCTGCCCTCGCCCGCGAGCCGCAGCAGTTCGGGCACCAGGTCCTCACGCAGCGCGCAGCACGCGCAGTCGTTGACCAGGGGTGCGTCGCCACTGCCCAGCAGACCATCGGCGTCGCGTACCGTGCGGTGCACCGCACTGTCCACGGCGGACGTCAGATCGTGGTGCAGCGCGACCGCGCCGGGAACCGTACGCAGGATCTCCTCCACGGCGGCCCGGCGGGCGTCCGCGTGCAATCCGGCGACGATCGCGACCGGCAGCCGCGCCTGCTCTCCGCTCACTGCTTGCTCCGTCCGCGTCCGTACCGCCGCTCGAAGCGCTCGACCCGGCCCGCGGTGTCCAGGACCCGTTGGGTGCCGGTGTAGAAGGGATGGCTCGCCGAGGAGATCTCGACGTCGATGACCGGATAGGTGTTGCCGTCCTCCCATTCGATGGTCTTGTCGCTCGTTGCCGTGGACCGGGTGAGGAAGGCGAAGTCGGCGGCCCGGTCACGGAAGACGACGGGGCGGTACTCGGGGTGGATTCCGGGCTTCACGGCTCTCAGCGCTCCTCACGGAAGTCGACGTGGCGGGCGACGACCGGGTCGTACTTGCGCAGCGTCAGCCGGTCGGGGTCGTTACGGCGGTTCTTGCGGGTCACGTAGGTGTAGCCGGTGCCGGCGGTGGACCTCAGCTTGATGATCGGGCGCAGTTCGTTACGGGCCATGCACACACCATACATGAGATTGGTTTTCATTTTCATTAGAGGCTAGTGTGCTGCTGCATCCACCACCAAGGAGGAACAACCATGTCCGCCCACTGTCAACTCACCGGCCGAAAGCCGGGCTTCGGCCATCACATCTCCCACTCCCACCGGCGCAGCAAGCGCCGCTTCGACCCCAACATCCAGAGCAAGCGCTACTGGCTGCCGAGTGAAGGCCGCCACATCCGGCTCACTCTCTCCACCAAGGGCATCAAGACGGTCGACACGATCGGCGTCGAGGCCGCGGTGGCCCGCATCCGCGCCCGGGGAGGGAAGGTCTGATGGCGAAGAAGAGCAAGATCGCGAAGAACGAACAGCGGCGCCTCATCGTGGCCCGATACGCCGCGCGCCGCGCCGCGTTGAAGGCGGTCATCGCGTTCCCCGGAAGCTCCGAGGAGGACCGTGCCGCCGCCCAGCGGGAACTACGCCGGCATCCCCGCGACGCCAGCGCCACCCGCCTGCGCAATCGCGACTGCGTGGACGGCCGCCCCCGCGGCTACCTGCGCGCCTTCGGCCTGTCCCGCATCCGCGTACGCGAGATGGCCCACGCGGGCGAGCTCCCTGGCGTGACCAAAAGCAGTTGGTGACCCGGCACGCCAGAGGCTCACGACGGGCGCGCCGGCGACGCAGCCCGGATCTGTGCCCGGTTCCGACCACACCTTCCGCCACTGTGAACGGGGGCGGGCGGCAGCACCGGCTCGTGGCGTTCTGCGACGAGCCGGTGGGTATGGCCCCGGTCCCCGCACGCTGAGGGCTTCAGCGTGCGGGGACCGGGGCCGTACCGGAAGATCAGCCGGCCGTCAGGCCGGTGTCGTCCACAACGATGCCGGCCTGCAGCGAGGAATCCTCCACGCCGTTGAACTTCAGCCGTCTGGCCCGCGAACGAGGGCAGGTCGAAGGTCTTCTGCGCGTACCCGGAGTTGTTGTTGAGGTTCGAGTACGTCACCAGGGTGGTCGAACCGGCGGTCACCGTCAGCTCGGCATCCTCGACGCACCGTCGCGGCGCCTCTGGCCATCCGCGTTCGGAACGCACCGCGAAGGGCTCTCCAGCCCCGGGAGCGAACGGATCTACGGCCGACCACGCCCCTTTCGCGCCCTGCCGCACACCCGCGGAGGAGCCGTGCTCTCCAACAGCGGCGGGCATCCGGGGAGGGTGCGGGAGATGCGGCCGGTAAAGAGGCTCGTGACCAACGCGTGGTGTGAGCAGAACGCTCGGCCTTCTGGCGATGCTCGGACTGAGACCACCCCACAGCCGTTCCCGTACTCTTCCTCAGAGCCGCCGCGCAGGACCGGCTCCGGACGGGCACGGACAACCGCGAGGGAGACGGCATGGGACCCGCTGACCGGCAGAGTGCCGGAGACTGGAACGGGGCCGGCGACCTGCCCCGGACCAGGAGTGGTCGTGCGAGCGAGTACGGCCACGACTACGGGTACCGGAATCCTCCTGAGTCGATTGCCCACCCCGGCTACGGACACGATTCCGGCGCGGGCCACCTTCCCGCTCCCTCTCAGGCGACAGGCCACGGGCACGCACCAGTGACCGGCGCCGAACAAGGCCCCGGGGCAGGCACCGACGGTCACGGCCACGGCCACGCGCACGGCCACAGTCACAGCCACGGGCCCGCCGCGCCGGTGTCCCGGCACCTGCGCAAGGTCATCGCGGCGATCCTGATCCCCTTCACCGCCGCCGTCGTGGTGGGGCTCGTCGTGCTGTGGCCGGGCGGAGCCCCGCCGCACAAGCGCACCGGTGTCGGCTTCGACCAGCAGACCCAGCAGGCGACGGTCACCAAGGTCGTCGAGGTGAGCTGCAAGTCGGTGAACGCCTCCGGTGAGACCCCCACCGGCGACACCTCCACCGCCGAGGGCAACTCGGCGCAGCAGGAGGCGAACGGCACCTGCCACAAGGCGACGATCCGGATCGACACCGGCAAGGACAAGGGCCGTACCTTCACCGAGATCGTGCAGCCCGACCAGGCGCGGCAGCTGCACCAGGGCGAGAAGGTCGTCACTGCCTACGAGCCCTCCGCGCCCAAGGACCTGCAGTACTCGGTCACCGACGTCAACCGCCGCTTCCCCATGGGCCTGCTCGCCGGCATCTTCGCGCTCGCCGTCGTGGTAGTGGGCCGACTGCGGGGCGTGATGGCGCTGGTTGCCCTGGCCATCAGCTTCCTGGTGCTGAACTTCTTCATCCTGCCCGCGGTCCTCCAGGGCTCGAACCCGTTGCTCGTGGCGGTCGTCGGATCGAGCGCCATCATGCTGATCGCCCTGTACATGTGCCACGGCCTGTCGGCCCGCACCTCGGTGGCGGTGCTCGGCACCCTGCTCTCGCTGGCGCTGATCGGCATCCTGGGCTCGGCTTTCATCGGCTGGGCCGCCCTCACCGGCAACACGGACGACCAAACCGGCCTGATCCACGGCCTCTATCCGAAGCTCGACATGAGCGGCCTGCTGCTCGCCGGCGTCATCATCGGCTCCCTCGGCGTGCTCGACGACGTCACCGTCACCCAGACCTCGGCCGTCTGGGAACTGCACGACGCCAACCCCACGATGGGCTGGCGCGGACTCTACCGGGCGGGCATCCGCATCGGCCGCGACCACATCGCCTCCGTCGTCAACACCCTCGTCCTCGCCTACGCCGGCGCCGCGCTGCCGCTGCTGCTCCTCTTCTCCATCGCCCAGAGCGGCGTGACCACGGTCGCCAACAGCGAGCTGGTGGCCGAGGAGATCGTGCGCACGCTGGTGGGCTCGATCGGCCTGGTCGCCTCCGTGCCCGTCACCACGCTCCTCGCCGCCCTGGTGGTCTCGGCAGACCGGCCCGGGCCGCAGGCGGAGGCGGCCACAGGGGGCGCGTCGGCCACTGGCCGAGCACCTGTCAGTAAGGGCGGACGTCGACGGAAGCGTTCATGAGGTCGCCTAGCATTTCCAGCGTTCGCTTTCCAGACTTCACGGCTCCCCTCACCAGAGCTGCTCCGCCGGCCACCGCGTGCGAACTACCGTGTCCTGTGAACCCGGCGGCTCGTGACCCTCGCGGCGCGGCCACGCCCGGCACTGCCGAGACCCTCATGGGTCCACGTACGGGTTCTTCGATGTGCACGCCTGACCGTGGGGACAGTGCGTCCTCCCGGCTCGCGCACCCTCCCCATCCCCGCGCCCCACAGCTTCCCGCCCTCGTCACGGCTTCCAGGCGGTTTCGCTCCCCAGGGGCGGCCAGAGCGATGCCGCCCTCCAGGCGGCCCTGCCGCTGGACCAGCGGCTGCTCGACCGAGGCATACGGCCGCGCAGCCTCTCCCTGACCACCGCGCCCGGACACGCCGCCACCCACCGCTACCTGCGCCGTCTGCAGCAGGCCGGTGGCGCCGTCCGGCTGACGACCACTCTGCCGACCCGGATGCTGATCTATGACGAACGTGCTGCTGTCATCCCGCTGCAGACCGAGGACACGCGCCGGGGCGCGGTCCTCCTCCACGACTCGCCCGTCGTGAATCTCCTCACCGACCTCTTCGAGGCGCACTGGCAGCAGGCGACCCTGCTGCAGGGGCCGGACGAGACCGAAGGAGCCCTCACCTCCCTCGAACGGAAGATCGGCAAGATGGCACAGCGCTTGGGCGCGAACAGCAGGTTCCAGGCCGGCGTCCTGGCCGTCAGGAACGGCTGGGTCGACGCATGACATCCCGCATCGCGGGCACCACGCCTCTCCAGGCGACAGCCGCCAGTGGGGTCGTCTGCGCCCTGTGCAATTGGTCGCTTATCAGCCCTTCGTCATGATCTGCGAGGATGGCGGCATGTTGCAGGTCTGTCTCAACGGCCCTCGCGGCCGCGCCGAATCCCCCACTCTGCCGGTCACCCCCGAACAACTGGCGGCGGCCGCCCGTGCCGCCGTCGCCGCTGGTGCCGAGAACATCCATCTGCACGCCAGGGACAGCGAAGGCCGGGACACGCTGGAGGCAGCCGCCGTCGCCGCCGCCGTCAGCGCCGTACGGGCCGCCGTCCCGGACATCCCCGTGGGTGTCACCACAGGCGCGTGGGCCAGCCCCGACCCCCAGGACCGCGTCGCACGGATCGCGGCATGGACCGTGCTTCCCGACCACGCCTCCGTCAACTGGCACGAGGACGGCGCCTGCGAGGTCGCCGCGGTGCTGCTGGACCGCGGGGTCGGCATCGAGGCCGGCATCTTCTCCGGCACAGCGGCGGCGCGGCAGTTTCTGGCCTGGCCGCAGGCCCACCGCGTACTGCGCGTCCTGGCCGAGGTCACCGAGACCGCCCCACGCGAGGCCCTGGACGCCGCGAACCGTCTGCTGGGCGAGCTGGAAGCAGCCTCCGCGCCGCTCCTCCTGCACGGCCAGGACGAGGCCGCCTGGTCCGTCCTGCGGCTCGCGGCAGCCCGTGGCCTCGATACCCGCATCGGCTTCGAGGACGTGCTCCACCTCCCCGACGGCACACCCGCGCGGGACAACGCCGCCCTCGTCCGCGAGGCCCGCGCAACCCTCCGGCATCCGGACGCCGGCCCGGCCCACGAAGCCGCCGGATCCTGACGCGGCGACGCAGGGGAAGGATCCCGACTCGGAGATACGGAGGACACCGGCGGGCCCGCTGGGTAGCGTCCGGGGTGAGCCGGGACCACGTGCCCGAAGCGTTCCGTCGGGAGGGCGAAGCCCTCACCGCAGCCGTGTCGGGACTGTCAGCGGCGTTGCGACCGGCAACCAGCGATGGAATGCCCCCGCCGGCGAGCTTGCTCTCAGGGGGAAGGACATCTCACCCGCACGCGATGTGCTGCCGGGTAGTTCAGGATCAGCCGACGGATCTACTCCACCTGGTACAGCCACATCAGGCACGTTCGGGCTCTCAGCCCGGCTTCGGGCGGGCCCGCAAGCGTTGCATCTGGGCGTGGCTGAGGTCGCGTGCCCGCCGCATGTGCCGGGTGATCACTTCGACTTCACCCTCGGTGTGGTCGTCCAGGAGTTCCTGCCAAGCCTGGCCGAGGTCGTCCCATACTGCGGTGACACGGGCGACGCGTTCCGGGACCGGGCTGACCAGCACGCGGCGGCGGTCCTGTGGGTCGGGGGCGCGGAGCACGTAGCCGCCGCGTTCGAGTCGGTCGACCAGGCGGGTCGCCGAGCCAGTGGTCAGGCCCGTCATGTCCGCGATCTGTTTGACCGTGAGTGGGCCGGGTTCGGCTGTCAGCAGGCTGAGGCACTGCACGTCGGTCGGGTGCAGTCCGAGATGGTCGGCGATGGCCTGGTTGAACAGGACGTATGCCGCCAGGTAGCGGCGGGACTCCATCGACAGCTCCTCGTAGAGCCGGGCCCGATGTGAGTCTGTCACTGGGTCACACTCCGATTCGCTGCGCGGAGCAGCGATTCTCGATAGTCTCCTGCTTGACGCAGTTAATGCGCTACGCAGCGATACTACCCGTTGGAGAACCATGCTCACCGTTGCCGTCACTGGAGCCACCGGAGCCCAGGGTGGGGCCACCGCCCGAGCGCTGCTGGCAGCCGGCCACCAGGTTCGCGCGCTCACCCGCAGACCTGACGCACCCGCCGCCGACGCCCTGCGCAGCCTCGGTGCCCGTATACGTCACGCCGACTTCGACGACCCCTCGTCGCTGAAGACCGCCCTCACCGGAGCCGACGCCCTCTTCGCGGTCACCACCCCGTTCGGCACCGACACCGCCACCGAAGTCCGGCAGGGCACCGCCCTCGTCGATGCCGCGGCACAGGCCCGTCTCGGGCACATCGTGTTCGCCTCCGCAGCCCACGCGGACCGGAGTACCGGCGTCCCGCATTACCAGAGCAAGCACCTGGTGGAGCAGCACCTGCGTGCCGTCGGGGTGCCCTGGACCGTCATCGCCCCAGCCGCGTTCATGGACAACCACACCAGCGGCTGGACCCTCGACGGGCTGGGTGCCGGCACCTTCGCCTGGCCCATGCCCGCCGACCGGCCCCTCTCCCTCATCCCCGCTGCCGACATCGGAGCCTTCGCTGCCCTGGTCTTCCAGCGCCGTGACGAGTTCACCGGCCACCGCATCGACATCGCCGCCGACGTGCGCACCCCCGCGGAGATCGCGGAGATCCTCGCGACAGCCATCGGTCTCCCGGTCGCCCACCAGGAGGTACCCCTCGCCTACGTCCGGACCCGATCGGATGATCTGGCAGCCATGTTCGAGTACTTCATCACCGCCGGCCTGGAGGTCGACGTCACCGGGCTCCGCCGCGACTACCCCGAAGTCGGCTGGCACATTTTCACCGATTGGGCTGTCGCCCAGGACTGGCCCACGCTCCTGTCCCGGAGGCCCGAGCGTCAGTGACGTTCTCCGACTGCGGCTGCGCCCGCAGGCCTCCACCAGCAACGCCCTCCCCTGACGTATCAGCTCACCGGCACCGCCCTGCCCGACAACCCGGCCCACTACTGAAAGAGCGTGTTCATGAAACCGATCGGCTACTGGCTCAACCGCACCGACAAGGCCCTCACCTGCTCCATGAACAACATGCTGGAGGAGTTCGGCCTCACACGAATCGCCTGGCAGGTCCTCAACGTCGTCCACGACACCTCAGAGGCCTCCGACACCGAAATCCTCTCGATCCTCACCGCCAACGCCGACATCGCCGTGCTGACCGGGGCCATAGACACCGTTCTGGCCGACGGCTGGGCAGAGCGTCCCGCACCGGGCCGGCTCACCCTCACGCCTGGTGGCCGCCGGCGCCTGACCGACGTGGCTGCCCGCGTCGACACGTTCCGCGAACTGTCCACGACCGGCATCTCCCTGGACGAATACCGCACAGTCATTCGAGTCCTGGAGCGCATGAGCCACAACCTGGAGGGTGAGGCGTCATAGGCGGGGATACGGGGCCCGACCCTCGCGCTCCTGTTACGGAAGCCGGTGATAAACCAGGTTTTCACGGGTGGTTCCCCCCCGGGGGGAAGCGGCGGGAGGACGTCCTGCCACGCGCGCGCCTAGCGCTTGTCTACGACGAGCCCGCCGTTCAGGATCACTACGCTGAGGTCGCGAAGGTTGCCGATGTCCGCAGTGGGATCAGCGTTCAGCACGAGCAGGTCGGCGCGCTTGCCGGGGGCTACCGTGCCGAGGTCGGGGCGGTCACACCGCCGCGACGCGCCGCTGGTGCCTGCGGCCAGTACCTGGGTGGGCGTCATCCCGGCCGCCACCATGAGTTCGGCCTCCTCCAGGGTGTTGGCTCCGAACAGGCCCCGACCGCTGAAGGTGTCGCTGCCCAGCGCGATGTGCACGCCGGCCTCAGCGACCTTCTTGAGATTGCCACGGGCGTCCGGGTGGGCATCGTCGATCCAGAGCGTGGGCGTGTAGGTGATGCCATCTTCGAGCATCAGGTCGATGAGCGAGTGGTCGGTGAGGGGCTCGACGGTGACACCGTGCTCCAGGCCGTCCGCCCCAGCCTCGATCGCCTCGCGTGCCGCGGCTTGCTGGGTGGTGTGGACGGTAACCCGAAGGCCCCGCTCGTGCGCGGTCTCGATGCCCGCCCGAAGGAGATCGAGGGGAAGCCGTTCCAACTCGACACCACCAGGAAAGGCAGCATTCCGCCAGAGGTACTTCGGCCCGCCGGCGTGCGCACACGCGCCTTCCGACAGGAGTTTGACCGCGTCCACCTTGCGGTCAGCGAGGTGGTGCACCAGGTCGCGGATCTGCTGCACGCTGTCGACCTCTCCCGTGAAGCGCTCGCGCGCCCAGGGGTTGACCCTGAAGACCGTGGCGGCGGGATGCCCGTCGCGTCCGGTGATACCGCAACCGGTCGCCAGCAGTCGCGGGCCCTGTAGCGTGCCGGCGGCGATTTTCGCCCGCGTGTCCAGAATTCCGTCCGTCGGATCGCCCACCGACTTGATGGTGGTGATCCCGTGTTCGAGGAACAGCCCGAGCCTTCCGGGAAGTTCGTACTCCTCGAAGGCCCGCATCGAATCCGGATCCGAGACCGCGCGCACGTCGTAGAAGTGGATATGAGTGTCGATCAGGCCCGGCATGACCCATCCTTCGGCCGCATCCACCTCCTGGCTGCCCCTGAGCGGCTCGGCCGAGACGGAAGCGATCTCTCCGCCGTTGATGGCGACGTCGTACAGACCGGCGAGCGCCCGGCGGCCGTCGAAGACATGTGCGCGGCGGATCACGAGGTCGTAGGTCGCGGGACCACGAGCCCCCGTGCTCGCGATTGCTTCGGGTTCCTGGGGCATCGCTCTCACTCCTGCTGCGTTGAGTAGGTGTTCGGGCCGCAGTGCACGCGGGCGGATCACGCGGCCGCTGACAGCGGGAGCCGCCCGGAGGGCCCGGACCGGAAAAACTGCAACTAACCCAGTTACAGTTAAGCCGTGCGTCATGACGCAGGGTGGGCATGCGTCAGCGCCTGATCAGTGATTCCTCGGCTCGTTGTCGGAGGCCAGTATCCGATGCAGTAGGCCGGCGATCGTCGTCCTGCCGAGTTGTTCCTCCAGGGCTCGTTCCGCGCTCCGGAACTCGACGTCGAGCAGATCGCCGATGCTGCGTCCGACCTCGCAGGCCCCGCTGGGTGGATGGGTGTGCCGCGAGAAGATCTGCCCTTCCTCGACGGCGGCGTACGCGTCATAGAGAGTGATATCCCGCGGGGCGCGAGCAAGGGACCAGCCGCCTCCCCGACCCTCGACGGACCACACCAGGTGAGCGTCTCGCAAGCGGCCGAGGATACGCCGCACGAGGACCGGATTGCTTTCAAGGCTGTCCGCGATCTCCGTGGAAGTCAACGAGCCCCCACGCCGGTGCGCCAGCATCGCCAGCGCGTGAATCGCGACCGCGCTCCTACTGCTGAGCCCCGCCATCTCCTGCTCCTTGCCGTCATCGATTCAACTGCAACCACAGTAGTTGCAGTTGAATCGGTAATCCAACCGAGGCGCAGTAAATGCCGGATTTACTGCGGCCGGCGCGGGCATTGCGACGTCCTCCGCGCGGATCTACCGGATCTCATTGGCGAGGTGGGGAGGGATGCTCGCCGGCGAAACCGCGCCGACCGGGCCCACCCGCCGGGGCGCGAAGCCGCCTGCCGTCCCCGTCACCGCGATCGACGACCCGGCGCCGCCCGAGGTGCCGACCGAACCGGCGGCGGCCCGGGCGGACGAGATGGACGCCGATACCGTCAACCGCGAGCTGTCCATCGCACGCAAGGCGCTCGGCTGCGTCGACGCGGGCTCACCGCAAGAGGTGGGTCTACTTCTCCGAGTGGCCGGCGGCGGTGCCCACGGAGACGGCGTTGGCGGTGACAATCACGGTGATCGCCAGCCACGACGCCGCACCGAGGTGCTGGTCGAGGACGAGCATGCCGATCAGAGCGGCGAACACCGGGTTGACGCTCATGAAGATCCCGAAGAAGCGGGCGGGGACCCGGCGCAGCGCGAGCAGGTCGGCGAGAAACGGCACCGCGGAGGACAGCACACCGGCAGCCAGCGCGCACAGCAGGGCGCCGACGGTGGGCGGGTGGAGCCGCAGGACCGCAGCGCCGAGGGGCAGATAGAGCAGGCCGGAGACGGCCGCGGCGGCGGCCGATCCCTGCAGCCCGGGCAGGCGCTCGCCCACGGTGCGGTTGAGCAGGATGTAACAGCCCCAGCAGACGGCGGCGATCAGGGCCAGGCCGATGCCGGGATAGTCCGTGCTGGGCCGGGGGCGGGTGAGGACCACCACGCCCACCGCGGCGGCGAGAGCACAGGCCAGATCGATACGCCGGCGAGAGCTTGCCAGCGCCACAGCGAGCGGGCCGAGGAACTCCAGAGTGACCGCCAAGCCGAGCCCGATCCGGTCGATCGCCGCATACAGCGTGAGGTTCATGGTCGCGAACACCGCGGCGAGGCCAAGGACCGGACGCCACTGCGCGGCGGTGAAGGAACGCAGGTGCGGCCGGCCGGCGCTCAGCAGCACCACGGCGGCCACCCACTGGCGCACCGCCACCACTCCCGCCGGCCCCAGCACCGGGAAGGCGAGCGCGGCTATTGATGCTCCGACCTGGTTGGACAGGCCGCTGCCCATCATCAGCGCCACCCCGGACCACCGGGGCGACGACGCCTGCGCCGCGGCGGCCGAAGTCTCTGCGCGAGCTTCGAGTGTCATGGCACGACCATCCGCCAGAGCGACGCATACGCAAAATGCATCCGAACCCCCAGCTATACGCTGGACGTATGGATGGTCGTACGGAACTGGAGCTGCGGCACCTGCGTTGCCTGGTCGAGATCGTCGACACCGGCAGCTTCACCGACGCCGCGATCGAGCTGGGCGTCTCCCAGGCCGCGGTCTCCCGCACACTGCTCGCACTGGAGCGCATCCTCGGCGTGCGACTGCTGCACCGCACCAGCCGCACTGTCACCCCCACCACCGCAGGCGTGCAGGTTCTCGCCCGCGCCCGGAATCTCCTGGTCGACGCCGACGAACTGGTCCACCAGGCCACCACCGGCCACACCCGGCTGCACATCGGCCACGCCTGGTCCGCGATGGGCCGCCACACCGCCGAGTTCCAGCGCCGCTGGCACGACCGCTACCCCAACGTCGAACTCCACCTGATCCGCCACAACACCCCCACCGGCGGCCTCGCCGAGGGCCTGTGCGACCTGGCCGTCCTCCGCACCCCCGTCGACACCCGCCGCTACGCCCACGCCCTCGTGGGCCACGAACGCCGCTACGTCGCCCTCGCCTCCGACGACCCATGGACCAGACGTCGCAGCATCCGCCTGGCGGAGATCCGCGAGCGCACCCTGGTGGTGGACCGCCGAACCGGCACCACCACCCTGGAACTGTGGCCCGAAGACGCCCGCCCTGCCGTGGAGTACACCCGCGACGTCGACGACTGGCTCGCCACCATTGCCGCCGGCCGCTGTGTCGGCGTCACCCCGCAGGCCACCGTCGCCCAGTACCGCCGCGACGGCATCACTTATCGCCCCCTGCGCGACGCTGCCCCTGTCCCCGTCCACCTCATCTGGGGCCGACAGGACCCCCACCCGGCCACCCACGCCGCCGTCGCCCTGCTCACCGACCTCTACCGCGAAGACGCCTGACACCCGAGCCCATGTGCTACCGGTTTCGCGGCAGAGGCAGAAGAGATGGATCCACGCGCATCGACGTACCGAACAAGTGGAAAAGGAGACCTGGCCGCGGGTAAGAGCACCGCGGCGGAACGTGGTGCCTGGATCGTCTTCGAGGACGAGGCTGGGCAGTCGATGACTCCGCCGCGTGCCAGGACCTGGGGCCGGATCGGCCGGACCCCAGTCGCAAGTGTGAGGGGCCGGGTCTCGGGGCGCGTGTCGATGGCGGGCATGGCCTGCTACAAGTCCGGCGAACGGTCCCGGCTGATCTACGCGATCCGCGAGTAACGGGGCCGCAAGGACGAACCGAAGGGCTTCGGCTGGCGCGACTTCCGCGACCTGATCGTCCGCGCCCGCATCCAGCTCAGCGGCCCGATCGTGCTCGTCTGGGACAACGTCCGCCTCCACCTGACGGCTGGCATGAAGGAGTTCATCGACGCGAACGCCGAGTGGCTCACCGTGTTCCAACTGCCGACCTACGCGCCGGACCTCAACCCCACCGAGGGCGTCTGGTCGCTGGTCGAGCGCGACATCGGCAACCTCGCCGCGGCCGACCTCGGCCAGATCACCCGTGCCGTGAAGCGCAAACTGAAGATGCTGCAGTACCGGCCGGAGGTCATCGACGGCTGCCTCGCCGGTACCGACCTGCCCCTGGACCTGTCAGCGTCGGGTTGACGGACCCGCAATTGACCGAATCCCAAAGCCGCTGGTCAGCTACGGTGGCGGCATGACTGACAGCCTGCCCGAGGACGTAGCCGACGTGCTTGACCTCGTCCTGAAGCCGGACGAGCCCGCTCACGTCGCCCTCCGACGGCAGGTGCCCCAACTCACGGTGCGATCCCGTTGTAAGTGCGGTTGCGGCACTGCCTACTTCGAAGTCGACGCCGATGCGGTGGAGCCCGCGCCAACGGGCCCCGGCACCGTCGTGGCTGCCGACGTACAGCTGTTCACCGAAACCGGCGAGTGCCCTGGCGAGGTCCTGGTCTTCGCGCAAGGCGGCTACCTCTCAGGGCTGGAGGTCTGCTCTTGGAGCGATGACGTCGAGGTGAATCTCGCCGCAGCGCGGCGCTGGCTGCAGCCACCGTCCTGAACCCGCGCTGGCAACATCCGGCGGTCTCGGACCCTGACGCCGTCACCACGAGCCGACCGACATCACGAGTTCAAGTTCAGTAGCGTCTGCACTGCTTCTTCGCCGCCTTGCAGTTGTCCTCGTTCCGTTTCGCGCTCACTGTCCGGTGCAGCGGGTCCTTGACGGTCTGACCGGGCACCTCCCTGGCCGACATGTACGGCTTGGTGTCCTCCGGATGCTTGAACGCCGTCCTGATGTGCTGGGCTTCGGCGCGTTCTTCCGCCCCCGGCTTCCCAATCAGAGCCAGCGACGCGAAGTCGGCTTCTCGCCCACTCGTGGCCGGCATCCGTCGACACGGCCGACGCCGCACCGGGCAGGCCCCCGCCCCTGGAACACTCAGCAGGCTCGCATGCTGCTCGCCGGCCACCCGGAGAGCGCCCGTGGCGCCTGCTGCCGCCCGCGCGTCGCATTTGAGGGCATGGGCGGCGCCGAGGACAGTGCGGAGTCGACGGTCCTGCTGCTGAGCGGACTGGTCAGCAATGCGTTCGGCACCTCGGTTCAGAGGACGGGCCTGGCGCTCGAAGGACCGGACACGCGACTCATCCTGCGCTCGGCACCCGGTTGTACTCGCGTGCGGAGAGGCGAACGGCCGGTTCAGAAGCCCTTGTTCCTGGCGCAGGGTCGGCTGGTCACCTCGGGGGATGCGTCGGCAATCGGACGGAGTCCACTGGGGCGACCGGAAGCGCTCGTCCTCATGGGTCAGGCCCGTCGCCGTGAGGGTCCGCGACGGGTCGGTGGCCGTGGCCATGAGCCGGGTCGTGGTGGCCGGTTCTGTGTCCGGCGGTATGACCGGCAAGGTCCCAGCGGCCGACGGTGTAGGAGCACAGCAGCAGCTAGTGCGGGTCTTGTTCGGCCTCGAACCGGCCGACGTGCCCCACGTGCCCGTGACCGGGCACCTTTCGCGGGATGACGGGCCAGAACGTGGGATTCGTGTCAGGCGGCGACACCGGTCACCGTGACGGAGACGGTGACCGGCTCCGCTGCACCGTGGGTGGTGAGGTGGGCGATGACGGCGGCAGTCACCCGGTCGTGCACGTTCCGGGCGATGTCCAGCGTCCGCCGTCCCCCTGTCAACACGCAGCGCACCTCGATGTGCCATCCCGAACCGCTCGGCGCCCCGTCGGCGCGGGCGCCGGCCTCGGGTGGCGTGCGGTGGGGCGCGGTGTTCGCCCGAGCAGGCGCGGCGGCTGCCGCGAGGCGGTGGGCGAGACGGGGTTGCAGGCCGGCCACACCGGGGACCGCGAGGGCCGCCTCGGCCGCGACGCCGAGGAGCGCGGTGGTGCCGGTGGCGGTCATCACGTGCCCCCGCCGGTCGCGGGACCGGGGCCGGACGGCCACGGCTCCAGTACGTCGACCACGGTGATGTCGACGGCCGACACGGCGAGACCCAGGTCCTGTCCGGCCGAGTGGAGGACTGCTCGGCGTACCTGGTGGACCCGGTCGGGCAGCGGACGGTCGAGAGCGGCGGCCAGGGTCATGGTCACCCGTACGTCGGTGCCCTCCCCCTCGGGTGCGAGACGGCAGCCCGCCGCCCTGGCACCGGGGACCGTGTCCGTGGCCCGCCGCAGGACCTTCGCCGCGGCACTCTCGGCGATCCGCAGGTCCCGGTCCGGGTCCGCCAGAGGCAGTAGCCGCCCGAGCCGTACCTCTGCCCGGACGATGTTCATGACGCGGTCGGTGAGGGCGGCCAGGCCGGGTGCGCGCTCGGCGCGCAGCGCGCGGGCAGCCGCGTTCACCGTGGCCAGTGCCTCGACTGCCTCGCGGCAGTAAGGACAGGAGACGGTGTGCGGGTCCGTGGCCGGCAGTGCGTCGTACCCCTGTTCCCAGACCCGGCTCAGCAGGCGGCCGCAAGGGAGTACCTCATCGCCCTCGAACGGGGGCCCGTCGGCTTCGGTCGGATCTGAGGGCCGCGGGTGCGGGTCGTCTAGCGCCATGGGCCCATCGCCTCCTGCAGGGATCGGCGTGCCCTGAACAGCCTGCCGCGCACGGTCGGTTCGGTGGCCCGTGTCACGTGGGCGATCTCCTTGTACGACAGGCCCTGCACCTCCCGCAGGACCCAGCAGAGCCGCTGCCCGGCGTCCAGCTCGCGGAGCGCACGGGACAGGGCGTCGGTGGCCGCGTCCTGTTCGGCGTACCGGGCGGGCTGGCTCCAGGCGTCTCCCGCCGCGGGCTCGGCGACGGCGTCCAGCGAGAGGGGCGGCGGCCGGCGCCGGCGCAGGGTCAGGCAGCGGTTGACGGTGATCCGGTACATCCAGGTGCCGAACTCCGCGCTGTGGCGGTATTCCGGCAGTCGCCGCCAGGCGCTGACGAAGGCGTCCTGAACGGCCTCCTCGGCATCCTGCGGATCGACGAGCATGCAGCGGGCCAGGGTGAGGAGGGACGGCCCGTGCCGCCGGACGAGGACGGCGAAAGAGTCCTCGTCCCCCTCGGCCGCCCGTACGGCCAGCAGCGCGTCCGGCAGGTCTCGCCCCAGCAGGTCGCGGTCCGGCAGGTCGCGGTCCGGCAGGTCGCGGTCCGGCAATGATGGGACAGCGTGTTCGATCATGACGCCCCCGCACAAGGCTTCGGACCACCCGTGTACCCCCCGGCTTCTGTGACTCACATCACATGCCGCACGCGTGAGGAATGCGTCGTCCGGCATGTCCAACGTTTCGAGGGCGCCACACCGGTGTCCGACCGACCGATCGAGGCGACCGCCATGACGGAGAACATCACCAGCGTCGGCGGGGGCGGCAGGCCCGCCGACACGGGCGTGAGCGCGCTGAAGGGCCGTACCGGAGCCGGGACTCCGCCCGAGACACGGGGGAAGACCACCATCGCGGACGGCGTAGTGGCCAAGATCGCGGGCATGGCCGCCCGTGAGGTACCGGGCATCTACAGTCTGGGCGGCGGGATGGCCCGCGCCCTCGGCGCCGTGCGGGAACGCGTTCCCGGTGGAGGAGGCGGAGGCGTCGCGCGGGGAGTGAAGGTCGAGGTCGGCGAGCGTCAGGCCGCTGTCGACCTGGACGTCGTCGTCGAGTACGGCGTCTCCATCGTCGACGTCGCCGGCGGCGTCCGCACCAATGTCATCAGCGCCGTGGAGCGGATGACGGGTCTGGAGGTCGTCGAGGTGAACATCGCCGTCGACGACGTCCACCTGCCCGACGAGGAGGAAGAGGCCGCACCGGACGAGGGCCGCGTGAGGTGATCCACCGCCGGGCCCCCGCGGGCGCGGTAGATCGCGCTCACGGTGACGCAGGTGCGCGAGACGGGTGAGTGCATGATGAACGCAGCAACGACGGGCCTCGCGGCGGGCATGGCCCTTGGCTTCGCCGGGTATTTCGGCGGCTTCTGGGCGTTCCTCCTGGTGCTGGTCCTGGGTACGGCGGGCCTGATCGCCGGACTCGCCCTGCAGGGCGACCTCGACGTCCGGTCACGGAGGCGGCGGTGAAGGCCCAGCCCGGTTCCGCCGGCGAGGCGTCGGGCCCACCGGCGCCGGCCGCCGGCCTGCCGCCCCCGGCCGAGCGGGGCGCCACCGTCATCCCGGACAGGGTGGTGGCCCGTATCGCCACGCAGGCGGCCCGCACGGCCCAGTCGCGGCGTGCAGCCGTACCGCCGGACCGGGGCGGGCCGACGGCACCGAGCGCCTCCGCCGCCGTCCGTACCGGATCGGTGCGCCTGCACCTGGCCCTGGACCTGCCCTACCCCACCGACATCCCCCGAGTCTGTGAGCGGATCCAGCAGGACGTCGCCGAACGGGTGGCCGAGCTGACCGGCTTGCGTGTCGGGGAGGTCACCCTCACCGTCCGACGGCTGGTGACCGCCGTCGGAGCGAGCCGGGGGCGGGTCCGGTGAGCGGCGGCGCGGCACGGGGCGCCGGGCATGCCGCGCGGGAAGGAGGAGCACGATGACCCCAGACCCCGGTCCTCCCGGGCGCGGCTCCGCGCCGTCCGCCCACCGTGCCGCGGTGCCGCTGACGAAGGAGCCCGATCCGTCCGGACGCGACGTGTCCGGCGATGACCTCACGGCCGGTGAGCGCGGCGGCGGGCACCGAGCCCACAGGCCGTGGTCCGCGCGCCGCATCCCGGCCGCGCTGGTCGCCTTGGTGATCCTCGTGGCGGCGGTCGCGGCGCTGGTCGATGTCGTCGCCGTACGAGCGGGACGCCCGGCGGCGGCCTGGCGACGGCGTCTGGCCGACGAACTGGCCACCCGCCCCGTGGACGACGTGTGGATGCTCACGGGAGCCGCCGTGGCCGCCGCCGTCGGCGTCTGGCTGATCGTCCTGGCCCTCACCCCTGGCCAGCGCCGCTGGCTGCCCCTGCGCTCCCCCGCCGACTGCCGCCGGCTGCGGGCCTTCCTGGACCGTGACGGGGCCGCCGGCCTGCTGCGTGACGCCGCGATGCGGGTCCCCGGAGTCGGCTCGGCGCACGTCCTGGTAGGCCGCCACCGCATCAAGGCCCGTGCGGACGTCCGCTTCCGCGATCCCCAGCAGGTGAAGGACGACCTCACCGCCGTCCTCGACGAGGAACGCGACCGGCTGGCCCTCGCCCGTCCTCCCCGCATCGTCGTACGCCTGCGGCGACGCACCGACTGACCGCAACCCGCAGCACCGGAGCCCACGCCATGACGCCGCGACCCGCGCTCAACCGCAGTCTGCTGGCCCTCGCCGGCCTGGTCCTGCTCGGCGGCGGACTGCTGATCCTCTTCGCCGGGCTCGATCTCTACCGGCGACATGATCTGGTCCCGCCCGCCGGCTGGCCCCTGACCGCCGCGGACGACGTCCTGCTCGGCTCGGCCGACCGGGCCCGCTGGAGCAGCCAGGGATGGTGGTGGTGGCCCGCGGTCATCGCCGCCCTCGTCCTCGCCGCCCTGCTCGCCCTGTGGTGGCTGCTCGCCCAGCTGAGCCGGCGCCGCCCCGGCTCACTGCCGGTCGGCGGCACACCCCCGCAGGAGGGCGTCGAACTGCGCGACCGCGCTCTCGCCGACGCGATCGCGGCCGAGGCCGGTGCCCTGCCGGGGGTCGACGACGCGACCGTACGCATCACCGGCCGGCCTGCCCACCACCACACCCGCGTCGGACTCACCCTCACCCCCGAGGGCATGCCCGGCGCCACCCTCGGTGCCCTCTGCGAAGGCCCGCTCCGCACCGCACGCCGGTCCACCGGCCGCCCCGACATGCCCACCGAGGTCCGCCTGGACGTCGCCCGCCACAAGCCCCACCGTGCGGAGTGAAGGGAGAGCCCCGACCGTTCCCCTGCTCAACTCCCCTGCGGTCTTTCGCAGTCCGCAGGTGACCGGCTCAACTCCCCAGGAGGAGATACCATGATCGTCTTGGGCATCATCCTGCTCGTCATCGGCTTCCTCACCGGGATATCCATCCTGTGGACCATCGGAATCATCCTGGCGGTCGTCGGAGTCATCCTGTGGATCCTCGGCGCGATGGGACACGCCGTCGCGGGTCGACGCCATTACTGGTGACCGGGGTCAGGCCTGCCGGCGACGGCTCGGGCCGCGGGCGGCGCCCCTCGCATACCGGCATGGGACGCCCCGCGTCGCCACGCCTCTCGGCCGGGCGCGGCGCCGACCGTCGGCACCGGGAGGTGCTGTCAGGCCGCAGGCCCGGCCTGCGAGCACGCGCCTTGAATCCATGTGCCATATGGGAAATATTGGACGTACGGCACATGGTGCTGAAGGCAAGCGAGAGGAGTGCCTCATGATCGCCAAGCTGCTCGCCAAGTTGTCCTTCACCCGCAACTACGGTGCGTACGGGGCCCACGACTGGGGCACGCACACCGGCGACGACAAGGTCTGACCACACGTTCGGCGGGCGCCCCCGGGCTCCCGCCGGCTCCTGGCCGCGACCGACGATATCGGCGGGCTCGCCGGTAGTCGCCGGCGACTACCGGGCGGCCCTGACTGGTACGAGAAGTCAGGGGCGATCCCATGGGCCGAGTGAATGAGCCGCCGCAGTTGCCCGGAGGCAGCTTCGCGGCCTGGAGCCGCGACCGCCTCGCACTGGCGCGCCGTGGCGCTGACACGTGCGGGGACGTCTGGCAGCTGGAGCCGGGTGTCTACGTAGCCGCCACGGCCGGGGTCTGTGAAGCGGTCCTGCACCGTGCGCAGGACTTCCCCAAGCCGTCCTCGCCCCTCTTCCCGCCGTTGGCCTGCGGAGCGCCGATACCTGGGGAGCGGGCGCACGCTCGCGCCGCCCGTATGCGCGGACTGCGCCCGCAGGCGATCGCGGCCCGGACCGGTGAGATCGCGTCCGGGACCGCTCGCTTTGCCGATCAGTGGCCCAAGGGCCGGGACGTCGAGATTCTGCCCCTGGTCCGGCCCGTCCTGGCAGAGACCGGTGTGCGCTACCTCTTCTCCGAAGACGCGCCCGCCCTGCTGCCCTTCGCCTGGCAGCTCTTCGTGGCCCGGGAGGTGCTCGTACGCCCCTCGCACTGGGTGTGGCCGCGCTGGGTCCCCACACCGGCACGGCGGTTCCGCACACGGCGGCAAGTCGCCTTCACCAACGCTCTGCGGCCTGTCGTCCGCCGGCGCCGTTCCTCGGGCCGGCTCGGTGACGACGTGCTGGGGCAGATGCTCCGGCCCTCCCCCCGCTACGGCACGTTGTCGGAAGAGGTCATCCTCGACACCCTCCCCGGGATCACCGTCGCCACCTTCGAGACCCCCTCCCGGGCAGCGGGATGGATCCTGCTCCATCTGGCCCGATACGCCGAGGCCGCGGACCGCGTCGCGGCCGAAGCCGCCGTACTGCCCGCCGACCCTGCCACGACGACCAGCACCCACCTCGACCACCTGCAGTACACCCAGGCGCTGGTACGCGAAGTGCTCCGACTGCACCCCCCGAGCTGGCTGCTCACCCGGCGCGCCCCGCGAGAGACTCAACTCGCCGGCTACACCATCGACGCCGGATCCACCGTTCTCGTCTGCCCCTACACCGCCCACCGCGACGCACGGGAACACCCAGAACCGGACCGGTTCCGGCCCGAGCGCTGGCTCGACGATGCGGGCTCGCCGGTGAAACCCGGGGTCTTCCTC
This sequence comes from Streptomyces sp. NPDC023481, assembly GCF_055560195.1. Classification (NCBI taxonomy): domain Bacteria; kingdom Bacillati; phylum Actinomycetota; class Actinomycetes; order Kitasatosporales; family Streptomycetaceae; genus Streptomyces; species Streptomyces sp. NPDC023481. The sequence continues at coordinate 144,002 of NZ_JBVHJE010000019.1, read as the reverse complement.
GGCTTCGGTACCGGGCCGCACGGCTGCGAGGGAGCCACCCTGGCCATGGCCATCCTCACGCTCCTGACCGCGCAGACCGCCCGCCGCTACCACCTGGCCGAGCTGCCCGGACCGGAAACCGGCTACCGGGTCACCACCTTCGAAGGCCTCGCGACCGCCGGCCTGCACCTGCGTGCCACCTTGCGCGGCTGAGGGCAGTCCTGCTCGCGGTGGCAGGCCGCCTCCACCCGCGGACAACGGACGTCGATCAATCCGAGTGCCGTTCCCCACGCGCTCGGATCACCGGCTCATGGTCCGCTCATCGTGTGTCGCCGGTCGAACTCGTCGACGAGCATGCCCATCATGACGAGGTCGTGGTGTCGGCCGCCGAGGAAAACGTGTTCCCGCAGGCGCCCCTCCTCGGTGAAGCCGAGCCCACGAAACAGTGCCAGCGATGCCTGATTGTGGGCCAGGACCGCCGCCAGGCATTTGTGATAGCGCCGCTCGGCGAACATGAAGCGCAGCAGCAGCACCACGGCTTCCGTCGCGTAGCCCTTGCGCCGATGGCCGGGGCTGATGGTGATGTCGAACTCGAACCAGCCCGAGCGGGGGCCGGTGCGATGGGAGCCGACCGTACCGACCAGCTCTCCCGTGGCCGTCGCTTCGACCACCAACCGGAACCGGTCGTCATCACACTCGGCAACGGCCTGCTCCTTCGCCCAGGCACGGTAGCTCTCGGCAGACCTCGGCAGATCCAGCCGGCCCCCTCGCGGCCCCTCCTCGTCGGCGAGACGCGCGAACGCCGTCCAGTCCTCGGGCTCGACGGCGCGCAGGCGTACCCGATGACCGGTCCAGGACGATGCCATACCGTATTTGATCACGCTGCTGTGCACGCGAGGCCGACAGGCACGCCGATGCAGGCGTTGCCCGCCGTGCTCCGTCTCACCGTTGACCGCCGTCCTCGTGCGGGGCGGCGGAGTCGTGCAGCGGGCGCACGTCCGACTGCGTCAGAAGGGGCCGTGCCGGCGCTGCCCCGCTACTGCTCCGCGGATTGGACTCAGCGGGGCTGTCCGCCCCCGGGCCAGCGGACTCGCCGGTGTCGGTGCCGCTGCCTACGCTGATTTCGTGACGGTTGAGTGACGCCGGCTCGAGGGTCTGCAACTCCCTCTCCATGTGGAGGCCGGGGTGAGGGTCGTCGTTGATCTTTCGCGATGTGCGGGGTATGCGCAGTGCGCGTTTCTTGCTCCGGAGGCGTTCCGGATGCATGGCGAGGAAGCGCTCCTGTACGACCCGAGCCCCGACGACGCCCAGCGCGACCGGGTGCTACGCGCCGCGGCGGCGTGCCCGGTCCAGGCGATCCTGGTCGATCAGCTTCAGGCACGGCACGCACGGCACGCACCGGCGGAGGCGTCGCCGTCATGACCGGTGCCGACGACCTGCGTGCGTTCAGGCGCGATGGCCGCATCGTGGTCGTCGGTGCTTCGCTGGCGGGACTGCGCGCCGCGGAGGCTCTGCGGGACGAGGGTTTCACCGGATCGTTGACGATGATCGGTGACGAGTGGGGCGAGCCCTACGACCGGCCTCCCCTGTCCAAGCAGGTACTGAGCGGGTGGGTGCCGGCCGGGGGCACCACTTTGCCTCGCCGTCGTGGCATCGATGCGGAGTGGCTGCTGGGCGTGGCCGCCAGCGGGCTGGACCTGGCGGCGAACCACGTGCGTCTCGCCGACGGACGCGAGGTTCCCTTCGACCGGGTGCTGATCTCCACCGGGGTACGGGCACGGCCTTGGTTCGTCGAGGCGGAGGCGGCCCTGGACGGAGTGTTCGTCGTACGTACGCGTCGGCATGCCGAGAGCCTGCGGCGGGCTCTCGGCGCCGGGCCCTCCCGTGTGCTGGTCATCGGTGCGGGATTCACCGGCTCCGAGATCGCCTCCGTCTGCCGCGAGCGGGACATCCCGGTCACCGTCGCCGAACTCGGCCGGGCCCCGCTGGTCGGGGCGCTCGGCTCCGTGATCGGCGAGGTTGCGGCCGGCATGCAGCGCGCTCACGGTGTCGACCTGCGGTGCGGGGTCAGGGTCGCCCGGCTGGAGGGCGACGCGCGGGGACGGTTTCGCCGTGCTCACTTCACGGACGGCAGCACGGTCGACGCCGATGTGGCGGTGGTGGCACTGGGGAGCATCCGCAACACCGAGTGGCTGCGGGGGTCGGGACTGGCGGCGGGCGAGTGGGGGGTCACCTGTGACACGGGCTGCCGCGCCCTCGACATCAACGGCCGCGTCACCGACGACGTCTTCGCCGCGGGAGACGTGGCACGCTGTCCGAACCCCGTCTACGAGAACCGGCTCATCTCGATGGAGCACTGGGCCAACGCCGTCGAGCAGGCGGAGGTCGCGGCACACAACATGGTCTGCGCCCCGGAGGACCGCCGGTCCCACGTGTCCGTCCCGCTGTTCTGGTCGATCCAGTTCGGTGTCAACATCAAGTCCGTCGGTGTGCCGAGCTTCGCCGACGAAGTGGCCGTGACCATGGGATCGCTGGACGACCACCGCTTCGTCACCGCATACGGCTACCGGGGCCGCGTCACGGCCGCCGTGAGCTTCGACCACGCCAAGTGGCTGGGCCACTACCGGCACCTGATCGAGACGGCCGCGCCCTTCCCGCCCCCCTGCCCCACGCCGGACCAGCCGGCCGACATGGAACCGGTTCCCGTCGGCCTCCCCAGCCCCACCCTGCTCGCCCAGAGCGCCACGGTGGTCGTCACCGGCCAAGACCCGGGTGGCCGCCGCGTCACGGCCGTGCACCGGCATCGGCGGGCGGAAGACCGGGCGACCACGGCCGGGACGCCCAGCACACTGCAACGGATCTTCGACTACTCCGCCCGGGCCGACCCGTACCCGCTGTACGCCGAGTTGCGGGAGACGCCGGTGGCTCGGCAGGAGGACGGCAGCTACGTCATCAGTACCTATCGTGAGATCGCGGAAACGCTGAACGACCCGCACCTGAGCTCCGACCTGCGCAATCTGTCGCATCCGATACCCCCGGTCGAGGGAGCGGCCACGTCGTCGTTCATCCACATGGATCCGCCCGAGCACGATCGCCTGCGGCGCATGGCGATGCGTCACTTCGGCCCCCCGCACACCCCGGGGCTGGTGACCGGGATGGACAGCGATCTGACCGCCACCGTCGGCAGCCTGATCGACGGCCTGGCGGGCAGGGAGCGAATCGACGTCGTCGACGATTTCGCCCTCCCGCTCCCGGTCACCGTGACCTGTCACCTGCTCGGCGTGCCAGCCGAGGACGAACCGAGGTTCCACCGCTGGGTGAACGACATCATGAACTCGGTCGACTACGACCCCGAGACCGACCCGAAGGAGAAACGGGACAAGGGCGTACAGGCCCGCAAGGACTTGTACCAGTGCCTCGGCGAACTGGTGGAACAGTGCCACGGCCGACCGCGCGACGGCCTGTTGGGCCGGCTGGCCAACGACGACGGGCCCGACGGCCGGATGGCCGACGCCGACATCGTCGCCACCGCCAGACTGCTGCTCGTCGCGGGCCACGAGACCCTCGTCAACCTCATCACCAACGGCATGCTGACCCTGCTGCGCCACCCGCAGGTGCTGCAGCGACTGCGCGACGAACCGGAACTCGTCGTGCCCCTGGTCGAGGAACTGCTGCGCTACGAGCCCCCCGTGCAGATCATTCCCTGGCGGGTGGCGTACAGCGACGTCACCGTCGCCGGCACCGTCATCCCCCAGGGCTCGCAGGTCATGCTCATGCTGGCCTCGGGCAGCCGCGATCCGAAGCGCTTCCACGATCCGGACCGCTTCGACCCGGATCGGCAGGACAACCAGCACCTGGGATTCGGCAGCGGCATCCACCTGTGTTTCGGCGGCCCGCTCGCCCGGCGGGAAACCCAGATCGCGCTGACCGAGTTGGTACGCCGGCTCGACCGCCCCAGGCTGGTCGCCGACCCACCGCCGTACCGGCCCAGCCCCGTTCTCCGGGGTCCGGTCCATCTCGACATCGAGCAGGGGGACGGTTGACACGGCGGCCGATGTCGTGGAGATGCCGAGTCTCGGTCCTGTCAGCTGCCGCCGCTGCCCAGGGCGGTGAGCAAAACCCAGGATTGGGGTGACGACTGCGAACAGGCCGTGCGCCACCGCTACGACAAGCGAGAAGTGCCGTTCGGCGGGGACGGCCGCTTCGGCTCCCGGTCCGCTCGAGGCCGGTGCCGCCATGGCCGCGGTGCGCGACACCGCGCGGGCCGCACCCGCAACCGGTTGCTCGCGCCCACCCGGGCCGAGCCGGGGATATACCCGTTTCCGTATTCCCACCGGAGTCCGGCCATGTTGACCATCAAGAACATCCTGACCCGTCCTGCCCTGTCCACCGGCCCGGCAGCACATCGCACCACAGCCCCGGCCCCTGCCCCCGTGGCGACCGCCGCCGATGCCGGCCTGCTGTTGATCAGGCTGACCTTCGGCCTGCTGATGGCCGGCCATGGTGCCCAGAAAGTCTTCGGGCTCTTCGGAGGGCACGGCCTGACGGCGACCGGCAAGGGCTTCGCGGCCCTGGGCTTTCACCCGGGCAAGCTGTTCGCTGCGATCGGGGGGCTTTCCGAGCTGCTCGGCGGCCTGGGTCTGGCCCTCGGACTGCTGACGCCACTGGCGGCCGCCGCCCTGATCGGCGTCATGATCAATGCGATGGCCACCGTCACCGGCGCGCACGGGCTGTGGGAGACGGGCGGCGGCGTCGAATACAGCGTGTGCATCGCCATCGTCGCGCTGGCCGTCGCCGCGATCGGTCCGGGCCGGCTGGCCGCCGACCGCTTCTTCCGCTGGGGCAACGGCGGCTGGGCACAGGCAGCTTGCGCCCTTGGGCTGGGCGGTGTCGCCGCCGCGATCACGCTCAGCCTGTGAACCACGCGTGACGGCCCCCTCCGGGTGCCGGCCCTGGGGTGCCGGCATGACCTTGCGGACCACGCGGGAGCACCGTGTGAGCGCGGGGGTGATTCCGGCCGCCTTCGGCACCGCCCTGCCCGAGTCCTTCGTCACCCCGGTCGCGGTCACCACCGGCGCCACCGACGAAGCCAGGACGCCGGTGGCCGTTGTCACGTCCGGACGCGCCGTCGCAGGCCAAGCACCGGATGAGGTGAGAACCCCCAGACCTCACCCCTCCACCGACGCCGACCCGGCACATCGCGCGGGGGGCCGCGTCCGGGGGCCCGGCTGACGGCGGCATTGGCGTTCAGGCGTGTGGGCGATTTAGGCTGCGTCGGTTCGTGCCGTTCACGGCGGCAGCCCATCGACGGAGAGGAAAGCCGATGATGCAGCAGGCATCGGCCACCGACCCGGCTCCCGGGCGCCGCCCCGAGCTGGTGCCCGACCCGGATGCGGAGACGGCCCGCATCGAGGCGGTGCGCCGCTACGACATCCTCGACACCCCGCCCGACGGGGCGTTCGACCGGGTGGCGGCGATGGCCGCCCGCCTCTTCGACGTGCCGGTGGCGACCGTCACGATCGTGGACACCGACCGCATCTGGTTCAAGGCCGCCCACGGCCTGGAGGGTGTCGCGGAGATCGGCCGCGATCCGGGCCTGTGCGGCTCGGCGATCCTGCGCGATGACACGATGGTCATCCCCGACACTCTCCTGGACCCCGTCGCTGTGGACAATCCGCTCGTCGCCGGAGAGATGGGGGTGCGCTTCTACGCCGCCGCACCGATCACCACCCCCGACGGGCACCGGCTGGGCACGGTCAACATCCTCGACACCAAGCCGCGCTCGATCACCGAGGAGGACACCGCCACCCTTGCCGATCTCGCCGCGATCGTGCTGGACGAGATGGAGCTGCGGCTGTCGGCGCTGCGCGCCCTGCGCGACGAGCAGGCCCGCCGGGAAGCGGAGAAGCGGCACGCCGAGGCGGAACGTGCGCGGGCCGAGGCCGAGCGGGCGGCGCGGGAAAAGGCGGAGCAGGACAAGGCCGCCATCGCCGCGTTCGCCTCCACCCTCCAGCGCACCCTGCTGCCCCCGGCCCTTCCCGTGGTGCCGGGCCTGGAACTGGCCTGCCATTACCGCACCGCCTCCGCCCACGACGTGGGCGGCGACTTCTACGACGTCTTCCCCCTCGACGGTGACCGGTGGGCGTTCTTCCTCGGTGACGTGTGCGGCAAGGGCCCCGAGGCGGCGACCGTCACCGCCCTGGCCCGCCACACCCTGCGCACCGCGGCCCAGATCAACGCCGACCCCGTCACCGTGCTGAGCGCGCTCAACACCATGCTGCTCACCGACGTCTCCGCCGGCCGCCGCTTCTGCACCGTCCTCTTCGGCCTCCTGGAGCCCCGGGAGGACGGTGGCTTCACCGTCACCGTCGCCAGCGGCGGCCACCCGCCGGCCTACCACGTGCGCCCCGACGACAGCGGCGCCGTCTGGGTGCGGGCCGTACGCCCCAAGGGCGGGATGCTCGTCGGCGCCTTCCCCAAGGCGCCCTTCGCCCAGACCACGTTCTCCCTGACGGCAGGGGAAAGCCTGTTCCTCTACACCGACGGGCTGATCGAAGCTCGCACCACCGAGGGCGCCATACTCGGTGACGACGGCCTGACCGGCTTCCTCCACCAGCGCACCGGGCCCGTCACCGCCGCCTCCCTGATCGAGGACAGCATCACCCTGCTGGCCTCGCTGCCCGACGGAGCCGGCGACGACGTGGCCCTGCTGGCCCTGTCCGTCCCCGACCCCCACACCACACCCGACGGCGGTGTCGCTGCCACCGCCCACACCACCGCCGCGCCCGAACACTTCGGCCAGGAGTGACGACCGACGTGAACGACACGCTGCACCTGACCGTCCAGCACCCCCGTCCCGGCCTCGCGATCGCCACGGTCGCCGGCGAAGTGGACACGCACACCGCGGACATCCTGCGCCGCGAAGCCTCGGAGATCATCCAGCAAGGGTGCCCGCGCCTGATCCTGGACCTGTCACAGGTCGGCTTCTGCGACTCCGCCGGCCTGAGCGCCCTCATCGGCCTCTGGCACACGGCCCAGGCAGCCGACGGGGCACTCATACTCGCCAACGTCCCCGACCGCCTGATGCGGATGCTCACCCTCACCGGTGTCGACGCAGTCCTGCCGGTCCATGCCACCACCGCCGAAGCGGTCACCACCATGACCGCCGACCAGGTCACCGGCGCGGGCGAGCACGGCTCGATCACCCACTCCTCCGCAGGTGGCGGGACCGGTGAGCCGACCGGGGCGGAGCCCATGGCCTGCGAGGGCGCGCACCACACCGCTGCCGACCTGAGCTGATCGCGTCGACCCGCCGGAGGTCGTACCAGCGATCGGCCCGGCCCGCCCGTCGGGGTATCGGGTTCGAGTTGATCGCTTCCCCGGGTACCGCGGCGGGAGCGCGCTGCTTGCGTGCGAGGTCCGTGACGGCCGGGAGCAGGCTGTCACAAGCCTCGGTGTGGATCGTCGGTTCTGCTCACCGCTGGACGAAGGCTCGGCATGTCAGGCGAGCCGCGCTGCCTTGAGGCCCTGCAGGGGGAACTCGGTGGGGAGGCCGCTGCCCGGGACGGTGACCTGGATGTCGACGGGACGGGACCGGCCTGCGGGCAGCAGTTGGTCGCCGATGGACTCGACGTAGACCCGTCCGTCGCCGTGCTCGCTCACCTCGACGCCGGAGGACTCCACCGCGGCGCCCTGGGCGGAGGGGAGGTCGAAGGAGATGCGGAATGTCCGTACGTCCCGCCGGTCGCCAGGGTCGCCTGGGTTGGTGGCCGTGACGGTGAGGGTGTAGCTGTACACCCTGCCCTGGACGGGCCAGGAGGCGGGCCAGGACGTCTTGAACTGCTTGTCGACGACGATGTAGTCGTAGCCGGGGTCGATCGGCAGGGGTGTGATGCGTCCGGCGCCGTTCATGACTTCCAGACCGTCGACGGGAATCTTGCCGTCGACGCGCCGGGCCTTGTCCGGGATGGTGTCGGGGTCGGTGAGGTCGAGGAAGCACACGTTGCCCGCGGAGTCGACGACGTAGAACATGCCGTCCTGGTCGAAGAAGGCGGCCGCGTAAGCCTTGCGGGAGCCGTCGGAGCCGCTGGCTTCGGCCGGCGGGAAGACCGCCTGCTTGAGGATCTGCTTCATCGGCTCCTTGGCCGGGTCGATGTGGAGCAGGTCTCCATTGTCCCCCTCGACCGCGTACAGCCGGCCGTCCTTCGGGTGGAAGGAGTAGTCGTCCCACCGTCCGCCGCCGGGCGATTTCCCGGCGCTGGCCGTCTTGGCGGTCACGTCGACCGTGTAGCTGGGGACGGTCGGGCCGCTCACCACGAGCAAGGAGTTGCCGTCGGCGGCGATGTCACCGTCGTACCAGGTCCTGCCGCTGGGCAGGCCCTCTACGACCGCGTCGGTCAGGGTTCCCTCCTCCGCGTCGATGGTGACCAGCTTGTCGCCGCTGACGGCGTGCAGCAGGGGCTCGTGGTCATCGCCGCGGTACTGCGCGCCCATGGCGGTATAGCCGCTCGGGTATGCCGGGACGTTGTCGATGGCGCGGACGTCACCGTCGATCGGGTCGAAGCGGAAAAGCCTGGTGTTGGTCCTGCCCACCGCGAGGTACACCTTCCGGTTCGCCATGCTTGTTGGCCCTTTCCTGTGAGGAGACCGGTGAGTGCGGCGCCGGGATCACGCCGCGGGGACGTATGGCAGCCGGCTGACCTGCGACCCCGGTGCGCGTCACGGTGACGGTGACCGGAGCCGGTGCGGTCTCGCCGGAACGGGGCGAGGCGGTGCGGTGCGGCGGTTGCGCCGCCGCACCGCACCGGCCCTCTGTGACGGGCCCTGGTCAGGTGGCGGGCAGGACCTTCCAGAAGGCGACGTTTGAGTTGCTGCGGTTGGAGTAGGCGTTGGTGTCCACGTCGTAGCGGGCGCCGCTGGCGGAGCTTTCGTGGTTGGTGCCCCCGCCGCCGGCGCCGCCGTGGGTGTCGAGGTAGCCGCCGTCACCCTGGTGGAGGTTCTGCAGGTGGATGCGGTCGCCGTCGCGCAGCTCGTTCGCCAAGTCGATTCCTCCCGTGAGGGGCTTTCCCGGTCCCGCTGCCGTATGCGGCAGAACCCTGTCGCTGCGGAAGCGAACCGCAGACACGCGAGTCCGCGCAGTCGCCAGGAGCGGGCCAAGGACATAGGCATGCGGCGGGTTTGCCGGGCATATCACCGAGGCTCGGAGGGCGGCGGGGGCACACAAGGGGTCTTCTGCGCACCACCAGTCCCAGCAACGTCCAGCGGCCACAACAACCCTGGCTGGAAAAGCGGCTGCTCTCATCACCCGGAAGCGTGCACCGCCTCCTCAACGCGTTGACCCGCCCTCAGCCTTCTGTGAATGACTTCTCGTGTGACACGACGGTGTCTGCTTTCCCCCGAACCAGCCGCCCGGTGGCCGGCGAAGCCACGTCGGCCACCGCCGCCGACCTGATCCGGCGCGCCTGCGCTCCGTCAACGAGCTGGTGGACCCTCTGCGGCTGGCACGCAGCCCTTACGAGGTGACGGCGCTGCACGAGTGGACGGCTTGTCTGGACGGTGCGCTGACGGTGGTGAGCGGCATCCATGACAACCTCTTCCTCGGGAGCCTCCTCGACCACGACGGCGGTGATGAGCGGGCGCTTCACGGTTATGCTGGCCGCGCAGAAGTTCATGCCGAACACCTCACCGATCGGCGGACCGAAGGACGCGGTGGTGGCCGCGCGCCTGCTGGCCGGCGGGCGGGACCACGGCGTCTTCCTGTTCCTCACGCCGCTGTCGGACCACCGGGGCCCGCTGCCCGGCGTCACCGTCCGCCCCCTGCCGTTGCGGCCGGGCAGCCCGGTCGACCACTGCCTGACCTCCTTCGACCAGGTGATCCTGCCGAAGGACGCCCTGCTGAGCGGTGACCACGGCCGCCTGGCCGACGACGGGGCCTTCACCAGCACGCTGGGCAGCCCCCGCAAACGCTTCCTGACCGCCATCGGCCGCGTCACCCTCGGCAAACTCTGCATGAGCGCCGCCGCACTCGGCGCGAGCCGCGCCGCCCTGGCGACCGCCGTGCGCTACAGCCGGCACCGCACCATCAGCGGCCCCCGCGCCGGCCGGCGCGTGCCGCTGTGGGCACACCGCACCCACCACGGGCCGCTGCTCGAGGCGCTGGCCACCGCGTACGCGATGAACGCCCTGCACCGCCAGGCGGTCGGCCACTACGCCGGCCACGACCGCAGCGATCCGCGCGCCGTTGCCCGCGCCGAGCAGCTGGCCGCCCTCACCAAGGGATGGATCACCTGGAAGGCTCGCAGCGTCCTGGTCGAGTGCCGGGAGCGGTGCGGCGCCCAAGGACTGCTCCCCGTCAACGGCATCATCAGCTGGGCGATCGACGCCGAGGGAACGATCACCGCGGAGGGCGACAACCTCGCCCTGTGGGCGAAGACCGGCGCCGAACTACTTTTCGCCGCCGACGACGACAGTCCCGCACCCGCACCCGCCCACCGCCGGCTGGACGACCCCGGCTTCCTGCAGTACCTGTTGCACACCGTCGAGCAGCAGCACCTGTCCCGGGCGCGCACGCGGATGCGCGGTGCCCCGCGCACCGACAGCCAGCGCCGTTGGAACGCCGCCGCACCGGACGCCCTGGCCGCCGTCACCGCCCGCGCCGAGCGCCTGGCCGGGCAAGCCCTGCTGGACACCGCACGACGCGCCCGCGAACCCCTGGCAGGGATGCTGCTGCACACGCTGCACACCCTGTTCGCCCTGCGCCACCTCACACCCCACACCGGCATGCTGCTGGCAGACGGCCACCTCGACACGAGGCACGTCCACCAGTTGCCCGCAGCGGCCGATGCGGCCATTGACCGGCTGCGGGACCACGCAGGCGTCCTCGTCGACGGCTTCCACCTGCCCGAAGAAGTCCTCGCGGCCCGGCCGATCGCGTCCGCCGGCCACTACGACCACTTCGACCACCCGGCGGCGCACTGGAATGCCGCCCGCTCCCCCGCCGACCAGCCCAGCGTCTGCGACGCCTGACCGCTCGACCGCACATACCGCGGCCTCGGCCTTTCTGGTCACCGACGGCCCGGGCAGCCCGGTCGCAGTTCGCCTCGGTGTGCCGGCTGCCCGCACGCCGGTCCGGGCAGCCGGCGCTGGTGCTGGTGCTGGTGCTGCTTGCGCATTGATGCGTGGCCGTCCTGGTGAAGCGGTGCCAGCCACTACCAACGTCTGCGACCGCCCGGGTCACCGGCAGGATCAGAACGATCACGGTCATGACGCCTCCCGGGGAAGCGGTGACACAGGTGACTACTCCTGAAGTCGCGTACCGCCCCTCTGCGGCTGGGCGAAGGTCCGGCTGCGGGAAGCAGGCGGCCCCACGGGCGGGCTTGCCTGATCAGCGGCACCTGAAACGAGACAGCCCACCTGGAGGGACAGCTGCCCCCTTCTTGTTCTTGCCGCCCTCGCCTGCCGCGTGCCGGCCCCCTCGCCTGTTCGAAACGACCGCTGTCCCACCTCACTGCTGCGCCGGCCGTTGGTCATGTGAGTGACGCTCGGTCAAGTGGTTCGAGGAAGACCGTCCGCCTGTTCGGGATCTTTCGGACAGGGTCTGACCTCGGGAGACGACCGGTTGACCGTCCTGTTGAACAGCGAGCCGCTCCTTACGCTGGGTCGCAAGGGGCGCCCGCCCCTGTGACGAACTCGAGGCGGAGGAGCACTGCTGTGACGGACCTCGTACTGCTCGCGGGCGGACCGGTGACGATGACCCACCACGTCACCGGCACCTACTTCATGTGCAACGACTGGCACGACGGCGTCGGCAACCACACCCAGACCTGGGCACAGGACCCGTTCGCCAAGGACAACACCTCACACCGGTGGTTCCTGCGGCAGAACGCCGGCGGCACCGTGCGCATCGAGTCGTACGCCAACCACCGCTGCCTCACCGCCGGGGCCAACCCGTCCGACATCGTGACCCTGCGGGAGAGCACCGACAGCCTCAACCAGCACTGGCGGCTCGTTGCCCATGCGGAACGAGGCAACGACTTCTACCTGGTCTCGGTCGTGCACCCGCGCTACGCCCTGGCCATCGCCGATCACCTCCAGGGCAACGACCGGCTGGTCGGCCTGACCCGCATGTGGGGCGGCCCCAACCTCTCCCAGCTGTGGCGGATCTACCCCTCGTCAGAAGACCAGGACTGACAGCCGCCGAGCACGCTTCGACGACATCTACGCCGGATGTACAGGACAGGCCCGCCCTCCCGTCGGAGGGCGGGCTCGCCATGCGGTCATCTCCGGCAGGCAGTCGGGGCAGGCGCCACCGGCGGGTCGGAGGAAGCGCGCTCACACCGTCCGGGCCCTCGCCCTGCTCGGCAACGGGGAGCGGGAAGGGCGCTGGATGTGGAGGACGAGCAGCGCCAGGGCACCGGTCGCCGCGGACCAGGTCAGGGTGAGCAGGCCGTGAGACCAGGGGACGTGCGGGGTGAGGGCCGAGCTGAGCGCCAGCTGGGTCACGCCGTACAGAGGCAGCGCGGACACGCCCGCCACGTCCATGAGCGTGTTGAAGACGGGATTCTGCAGGCCGGTGTCGACCAGGCTGAGCATGATGATGAGGAAGAAGCCCTCCAGCTCGCCGCGGACCAGGGAGCCGAGCAGGAGGCCGATGCCGCCGTAGGCGAGGCCGGCGCCCGCCAGGGCCAGCGCCAGGGCTGCCGGGTGGCGTACGGGCAGGGAGATCCACAGCAGGATCGTGGTGTAGCAGGCCAGTACGGCGGCGGTGAGGGCGACGGCGGCGAGCTTCGCCGTCAGCATCGGCAGCCGGGGATAGCCGGCCAGCAGCAGACGGCGGTCCAACTGCCGGGACAGGAAGGTCTCGATGAAGGCGATGAAGCCGGCGACCATGGTGACGGCGCCCAGCGCGCTGGCCACCTGCCCCACCTGGCCGGCCGGGGCGGAGACAGGGGCGCTGATGGTGTGCAGCGAAATGCGCACCACTTGGTCGGCGGTGCACAGGCGGGCCACGGTGATCCAGACGGGGATGAACGCGACCGCCAGAGAGAGGGCCAGCCGGTTGCGCAGGTGGCCCAGCAGGGTGCAGCGCAGCAGTTCGGTGAACGCCGTCCAGGAGACCCTCATCGCTCGGTCTCCTCGAAGTGCAGCCGGCCCTGGCGCAGATGGGCGATGGCGTCGAAGTGGTGCAGGTCGTGCAGCAGATGGGACACCACGATGATCGACCGGCCCCGGTCACGCAGGTCGGCGGCCAGGGTCCAGAACCGCTGATGGGTGTCCCAGTCGAAGCCCTGGTAGGGCTCGTCCAGGACCAGCAGTTGCGGATCGTGCATGAGCGCGATCAGCAGGTTCAGCTTCTGGCGTGTTCCGCCACTGAGTTCGCCGACCTGCTGCCGTCGGCAGTCGGTCAGCGCCAGCAGCTCCATCAGCTCGTCGGCGCGGTTCAGGGTCGGCAGCCGGTAGGCCGTCCGGAACAGCCGCAGATGCTGTCCGACGGTGAACGCGTCGTTCAGCACGGCCCGTTGCGGGCAGTACCCCACCGCTCCGGTCCGCGTCACCGTGCCGCGGTCGGGTGCAAGGTGTCCTACGGCGACCCGGAGAAGCGTGCTCTTCCCCGCGCCGTTCTCGCCGACGATCCCGACCAGCGTCCCGGCGGACACCTCGAGGTCCACGTCGCGCAGGACCTGTCTGCGGCCGTACGCCTTGCAGACTCCGCTGATCCGCAGCCGTGGCCGCTGTCGCGTGGTTACTGCCTGCACATGAGCCCCTTGGAAGATCGGACAGGTGGAGCGAGCCGACCCGCAGGAAAGCCCGCCACGGTGGCCGGGGCCGCGCAGGCTCACGTCCGCCGGCCTGCCCGGCTCATGACGGCTCAGCCACGTCCGGCCCGGACGGTCCGGCCTGGGCGTGCCGGACCCGCCTGCGAGGCGGCGCGCTGCCTCCCGGTGCCCAACGACCGCATACCGGCCGGTGTAACGGCGCCGGCTCGATGTTCCACACCCGCCAGTGGGGCGTGACGTGCGCCGCGGTCCGCCGTTGTAGGGATCGATGCCCCCGACACCACAGCGAGACCTCAGCGCTCCCACGATCGTGATCGGAGCCGGCCCCCACGGGCTGGCGGCCGCCGCGCTACTCAAACGCTTCGGCGTACCGACCGTGATCCTCGAAAGGTCGGACCGAGTAGGAGACAGCTGGGCGCAGAGATACGACCACCTGCGCCTGCACACCACCCCCGGCACCTCGAAACTCCCCGGCCTGCCGGTGCCGCGCCAGGCCGGCCCATGGGTGAGCCGCGACGACTACGTGCGCTACCTGGAGAGCTACGACGCCCACCACCGGCTCGACGTCCGGCTCACCACGCCGGTGCTGCGCGTCCGGCGGGCCGGGCCCGGCCCGAACGCCCGCTGGCTGGTTCACACCCCGGACGGCCCCGTCCCCACCGACGCGGTCGTGGTGGCCACCGGCCGCTGCCACGCCCCGGACGTCCCCGACTGGCCCGGGCGTGCGAGCTTCACCGGAACGCTGCTGCACTCGGCCCGCTACCGCTCTCCGGCGCCCTACCGCGGGCAGCACGTCCTGGTGGTCGGCGCCGGCAACAGCGGTACCGAGATCGCCGCCGTCCTCGCCGGGGCCGGAGCCGCGCGGGTACAGATCTCGGTCCGTACCCCGCCCAACATCCTGCCCCGCTCCAGCGCCCGATGGCACGCGGTCGGCCGGCTGACGGAAGCCCTTCCGCTGGCGTGGCGCGACCGCACCTCCCTGCTCACGCAACGTGTCGCGGTGCCCGACCTGACGGCGCGGGGACTGCCGCGGCCCCGCACGGGCCTGTACACCCGTAACGCCCGCGAAGGGGTCAACCCGGTGCTCGACCACGGCTTCGTGGACGCCGTGCGGTCCGGGCGGGTCGAGCCCGTCCCGGCCGTCCGGGGATTCGACGGGCCCGACGTGGTACTGGCCGACGGCACCCGAGTGCGGCCCGACACGGTCATCGCCGCCACCGGGTACCGGACCAACCTGTACGACCTGGTGGGGTCCCTGGGCGTACTCGACGAGGACGGACTCCCCCTCGTCGTAGGGTCGGAAACCCATCCCGGAGCCCCACGCCTGTACTTCGCCGGCTACACCAATCCCCTCACCGGGGTCCTCCGCCAGGCGGGCATCGAGGCGCGTGCCATCGCCCACGCTTTTCGCCGGGAGAAGGCCCGATCGACCCTTCTCGGGGGGATGCTCCGAGCTGACGGAGTTTCGGAAGTCTGACCCTTCGGCGCTCGCCCTGCCGGGCGATCGGACGCCGCGGTGGCAAGCATGGATCGGCGTTCTGGGCATCAACAAAGGAACGGCAAGACGGTACGGCCGTCCGGACCGGGGTACTCCGGAGCCGACGGCACGGCACCGCGAAGACCGCAGACGGGCAGCATCCCGTCGGGCAAGGACCCGATCATGGCTTCCTTCGACGACGCGCTCGACCTCCACTTCATCGGCAACGCGACGGTCCTGCTCCAGTACGGTGGGCTGAGCCTGCTGACGGACCCCAATTTCCTGCACCGCGGCGAGCCCGCGTACCTCGGGTACGGGCTGATGAGCCGCCGGATGACCGAGCCGGCGCTCGCGGCTCAGGAGCTTCCGCGCCTGGACGGGGTCGTCCTGTCCCACCTGCACGGCGACCACTGGGACCGCCGGGCCCGCCGGCACCTCGACCACGCGGTCCCGATCGTCACGACACCGCACGCGGCCCGCCGCCTGCGCACCTGGCAGGGCTTCCGGCGGGCGGGCGGTCTGCGCACGTGGGAGAGCTGCGTCCTCCGGCGGGGCGGGCAGCAGGTGCGGGTGACGTCCCTGCCCGGGAGGCACGCGCTCCATCCCGTGCTGCGGGGCCTGCTGCCCCCCGTCATGGGCAGCATGCTGGAGTTCGGGACCGCCGACGGGCCCGTGCACCTGCGCCTCTACCTCTCCGGCGACACGCTGCTCTACGACGGCCTCGGGGAGATCGCGCGGCGCTTTCCCGGCGCCGACCTGGCCGTCCTCCACCTGGGCGGCACCCGGCTGCCGGGCGGCTTCCTGGTGACGATGGACGGGGCGCAGGGTGCGGAACTGGCCCGCCGCCTGGGTTACCAACGCGTCATGCCGGTGCACTACGACGACTACACCGTTTTCAGCTCCCCGCTCGCGGACTTCCTGGCCCAGGCGCGGCGTCTCGGGCTGCAGGAGCGGCTCGTCCACTGCCCTCGCGGTCGGCACGCGCGCATAACGGCCCACGGGGAACGGCCCGCCGTCCGCTGAGCAGGGCCGTCGGCGGCCGCCCGCCGGCGTGCCCGCCCCGCCCCGGACGGGGCCGGCTCCCAGGTGACGCCGTCCCGGGGCCCGGTGACGCGTGCTGGGTGCTTGAACGGCTGAGGGCCTTCCGGGTTCGGTGGGGACACGTGGCGCCGGCGTGGGGACACCACCGTTCGCACCCCCGTCCTTCGGACCGGGCCGGGGCGGCCGGATACAGTGCGCGACGGCAGGCAGCCTGGCCGCACAAGGAGGGGAAGCGTGACCGACTCCAGCGACACCCGATCCGCCGACGGTTCCGCCGACGGTTCCGCCGACGGTACGGCGCCCGCGGCCCGGCAGAGCGGGCTGCACCGCGTGATGCGCTACCTCCCGCTGATCGCCCCCGTGCTGCTGTGGGCCGTGCCCTGCTGGCTGCTGCTGCACACCGGCCAGCACTGGCCGCTCCCCGTCACGCTCGGCTGCACGGCCCTGTTCGCCCTCGGCCTGTTCGGTATGCCGCTCGCGATGGCGCGCGGCCACGGCCGGCGCCAACAGGATGGGGCGGCGATCGTCGGGGACACCCTGCTGGGCGCCAGCTGGATCCTGTTCACCTGGTCCGTCGTGCTCGGCGTCCCGCTGCGGCTCGCCCTGGCCGTGGCCGGCGTCGGCGACGGCCAGGACCGGGCCCGGATCGTCACCTGGGCGGTCCTCGGCACGGTCGCCGTACTGCTCGCCTGGGGGTACGCCGAGGCCCGCCGGGTGCCACGGGTACGCCGCCTGGAGGTGCGGCTTCCGCGCCTGGGAGCCGGGCTGGACGGCACGCGCGTCGTCCTCGTCACCGACACCCACTACGGCCCCCTCGACCGCGCCCGCTGGTCGGCGCGGGTCTGCGAGACGGTCAACGCGCTGGAGGCCGACCTGGTCTGCCACACCGGTGACATCGCGGACGGCACGGCCGAACGCCGCCGCGCCCAGGCCATCCCGCTCGGCACCGTGCGGGCCACCCGGGCCCGGGTCTACGTCACCGGCAACCACGAGTACTACGGCGAGGCCCAGGGCTGGGTCGACCTGATGGAGGAGCTGGGCTGGGAGCCGCTGCGCAACCGCCACCTGCTGCTCGAACGCGGTGGCGACACGCTCGTCGTCGCCGGTGTGGACGACGTCACCGCCGGCTCCTCCGGACTCGCCGGCCACGGCGCCGACCTCGCCGGAGCCCTGCACGGCGCCGACCCCGACCTGCCCGTCCTGCTCCTGGCCCACCAGCCGGGGTTCGTCGGCCGGGCGGCAGCGGCCGGCGTCGACCTGCAGCTCTCCGGCCACACCCACGGCGGCCAGATCTGGCCTTTTCACCACCTGGTCCGCCTCGACCAGCCCGCCCTCGCCGGCCTCAGCCGCCACGGCGGACGCACCCTCCTCTACACCAGCCGCGGCACCGGCTTCTGGGGCCCGCCGTTCCGCGTCTTCGCCCCGAGCGAGATCACCCTGCTCGTGCTCCGCTCCCCCACGCCGTAGCGAGGGGCGGGGAGGGGCAGGCGCGAGGGGCCGCCGGATGCCGTGTCATGGCGAAGGAATCCGGAACTCGAATTCGGGGCGGTCCCATGGCACGGCGGGCGGAGCCGCGAGCGCGGTCCCGGTCCGCACCGCGCCGACGCGGTGGTAGAAGTCCTCGGCGGGGACGTGCGACACGACCTTGACCCGGTCGAGCCCGGCGGCACGGGCCTCACCCTGCATGTGCGCGACGAGCAGCCGTCCGATCCCCCGCCCCTGCGCGTCGTCGGCGACGAACAGCAGGTCGAGCTCCGGTGGGTCGAGGACGAGCGAGTAGAACCCGAGGACCCGGCCTCCCTGCGCCTCGTCACCGACGGCCACGAAGACACGGTGGGCCTCGAGGTAATCCGGTCCCACCCGGTAGCCCGCGACCGCGGCCGCGTACTTCCCCTCGTAGGCACCGGAACCACGCACGAGACGCGTGAGCCGCTTGGCATCCCGCGCGACGGCCCGCCGTATCGTGACGGGCGGGCGGACCGGGGACGTGCGTGAACTCACCGGGAGAGTATGCCGCACCGGGGGCTGGGGCGGGCGGTGGGGTCCCGCCGGGAGGCGTCTCCGTCATGCAGGGCCGGCGCTCACGCGTGCCGGTGATGGCGTCCCGGGGGTTTCCGGTGGGGTGGGGGTTTCGCCGAGGAAGCCGCCCGACTGGTGTCGCCAGAGTTTCGCGTAGGCGCCGTCCGCGGTGAGGAGCTGGTCGTGGGTGCCCTGCTCGATGACGGTGCCGCGGTCGAGGACGACCAGGCGGTCCATGCCGGCGACCGTGCTCAGGCGGTGGGCGACCACGAGGGCCGTGCGTCCGTCCATCAGACGCCACAGGGCGTCCTGGACGAGGAGTTCGCTCTCCGAGTCCAGCGCGCTGGTGGCCTCGTCCAGCAGCAGGATCGGCGCGTCGCGCAGGATGGCCCGGGCGAGGGCGACGCGCTGGCGCTGGCCGCCGGAGAGTTTGATGCCCCGCTCCCCGACCAGGGTGGCGAAGCCGTCGGGGAGGTGGTCGGCGAACTCCGTGACGTGCGCGGCCGCTGCCGCCGCGTGGATCTCCTCGTCGGTGGCGCCGGGCCGGGCGAAGGCGATGTTGTCCCGCAGGCTGCGGTGGAACATGGCGGGTTCCTGCGGGACGTAGGCGATCAGGGAGCGCAGGTCGGTCTGGCGCAGCCGGCTGATGTCCTGGCCGCCGATCAGGATGCGTCCGCCGTCGAGGTCCGACATCCGCAGCAGGAGCCGGGTGAGTGTGGTCTTGCCGCCGCCGGACCTGCCGACCAGGCCGATCCGCGCGCCCGCGGGCACGTCCAGGTCGAGGCCCTGGAAGATCGGCTTCGCGCCGGTGTGGGCGAAGGTCACCGCCTCGAAGCGGACGGCGGTGTCCCGCGGGGCGAGCGGTTCGGGGGTCGCCGGGTCGAGCACGGTGGGCGGGTCCAGCAGCAGCTCGGTGAACTGCGCGGCCTCGGTCATGGAGCTTTCCAGGCGCCGGTAGATCCGGTTGAACTCGAACATGATCTGGGTGGCGTTGGAGTAGTAGGTGAAGCTGACGACGATCTCCTCGACCCCCTGGCCCGGGCCGCCGAAGGCGATGGCGACCAGCAGGCCCAGTACGTTGGTCAGCACGGACATGGGGGCGACGAAGGTGTCGACGCGGAGGTTGCCGTAGTCCCAGGACCGGAGCGTCAGGCGCCGGGAGTCCGCGACGCGGCTGCGGTGTTCGGCGGCCTCCCGCCGCTCCGCCGCGAACGCCCGGATGGTCTCCATGTTCGTGAGGCTGTCGGCGACATGGCCGGAGACCCGGGCGATCGCGGCCTCGCGCTCGTTGACGAGCCGCTGCCGGCGACGGATCAGGGGTGTCGCGGCCACCGCGGTGAGCGCGATCATCACCAGCAGGCCGACGACGAGCATCGGTTCGTAGCCCCACAGCACCACGGAACCGAACACGAGGGGGACCAGACTGCCCACGATCTGGTACGTCACCGTGTCCATGAAGTCCTCGAAGCGCTTGCCGAAGCTGAGCACCCGTTTGGTCAGGGAACCGGCGAAGTTGTCGTGGAAGAACGCCGCGTCCTGGGCCAGGAGTTCGTCCATGCCGCTCACGTAGAGGTGTTCCATGCCGAGGGCGTCCACGCGGTTCAGGCAGTGCTGTCCGACCCGCCACACGGCCTCGGCGAGCAGCAGCGTCACGCCGAAGCCCAGGACGTACGGCAGCGCCGCGTGCAGGGTGAGGCCGTCGTCGGCGGCCTGTCCCGCCAGTTTGGCGATCAGCAGGGGGGCGATGTAGCGGATGCCGATGTTGCCCACGGCCGGCAGCAGCAGCGCGGGCAGGGCGAGCAGTCGTAGGCGCAGCAGTTCCCGGCCGTAGCGGCGCAGTGCCAGAACGACCGCGCTCCTGCCCGGCGTCGGCCCTTGCGTGTCTGTGGTCCCCATCACACCCCCGGTGGTTCGGAGGACGAAGTCTCCCGTCCACAGGGCTGACCAGTCCAGGCATTTACCACGGAGTGGCGAGAATCGGACACCTGTGGGCGTGGTCAGGGGCGGGGGCGCAAGGGGGGTTGCTCGGTGGGCGGCCGGCCGGCGAGGCCGGTCAGCAGGCGGGTGCAGACGTCACGGAGCTTGAGGTTGGTCTCCTGGGACAGCCGGCGCAGCAGGTCGAACGCCTCCTCGGCGGTACAGTGCTGTTGCTGCATGACGCTCCCGACGGCCTGGTCGATGACGCTGCGGGAGGCGAGCGCGGTCTGCAGGTCCCGGGTGAACTCCTCGGCGTCCGCCAGGCGTTGGGCCAGCGCGATACCGCCGCCGGCCTGTGCGGCGATCAGCGTCAGTGTCTGCCGGTCGCGCTCGGAGAAGGCGTCGGGGCCGGCGGCGTAGAAGTTCAGCGCCCCGGCCGTGTGGTCGCGCGCCCGGATCGGCAGGGACAGCGAGGAGCGGACGCCCAAGCCGGCCGCGAAGCGCGGATAGGACCCCCAGCGTGTCTCCTCCAGGACGTCGGGCACGTGGACGACCTCGCCGGTGCGCAGCGCGTGCAGACAGGGACCGTCGTCCTGGCCGTACTGCTTCTCGTCCAGCTTGTCCGCCACTCCCCCGGTGCTCACCACGGTCAGCGGCCGCTGACGGCGGTGCAGTGTGACACCGCAGCCGTCCGCGCCCGTGGCGCCGACCGCGTCCTCGATCAGGAGCTGGAGGAAGTCGCGCAGGGAGGCGGTCTCCAGCAGCCAGTCGATCATGTCGAGTGCGTGCTGACGGCGGTCGAGTCGGTCCACCTCTCGTCTCCTCCCGCGGGCCCGCTCGCCGGCCGGCCGGCTCCGCGTCGTGCTGATACCCCCGTCTCGTCGTTTCGTTCCCCGTGTTCCCCCGGCTGTGGGCCTACAGACGCAGGTCGTGGATGCCGCCGTCGACGGCGAGGATCGTGCCGGTGGTGCCGGAGGCGTCGGTGGCCAGGAAGGCGATGGCCTCGCCGACCTCCTCGGGGCGGGCCAGCCGGCCCAGGGGGTGGCGGTCGTTCAGCGCGTCCCGTTCCGCCCGCGGGTCGGCGGCCGTGGCCAGCACCCGCTGGATCCAGGGGGTGTCGACGGCGCCGGGCGCGACGGCGTTGACCCGGATGCCCTCGCGGACGTGGTCGGCGGCCATCGCCAGGGTCAAGGAGTGGACGGCGCCCTTGGACGCGGAGTAGAGGACGCGCCGCCGTACCCCCATCGAGGCGAACACGGAGCAGGTGTTGACGATCGCGGCGGCCGGCGACTTGCGCAGGTACGGCAACGCGGCCCGGGCGAGGCGCACCATGCCGACGACGTTCACGTCCAGGACGCGTCGCCACTCGTCGTCGTCGTTGTCGGTGATGTCGCCCTGCGCGGCGATGCCGGCGTTGTTCACGACGATGTCGATACGGCCGAAGCGGTCGGCGGTCTCGACGACGGCGGCGCGCACGGACGCGTCGTCGGTGACGTCGCAGGCGATGCCGACGGCCGGGGCGGCGACCTCGTCGGGTTTCAGGTCCAGGGCGGCGACCCGGACGCCCCGGGCGGCGAGCGCGGCCACGGCGGCCGCGCCGATGCCGGACGCGCCGCCGCTCACGACGGCCACGAGGGGTTCGGACGAGGGTGCTTCGCTGGTGACGGCCACGGCGGGCGCCTCCTTGACGGTGGATTCGGGTGGTGGGTGCGGTCGGTGGGTGCGGGGGGTTGGGGGAAGGGCTGCCTTTGAGGAAGGCCGGTGCGGAAAGGGCCGGTTGGGGAAGACCGGTCGTTGAGGAAGGACGGTCGTTGAGGAAGGCCGGTACGGGGAGGCCGGTTCGGGGAGGGCCGGCTAGCGGGGCCGGCGCGGGGTGCCGCGCTGCAGCCGCTCCAGGAGCCGGTGCGCCTCGGCGCCGGCGACACCGACCGCGCGCCGTGTCCACCAGGCCGCCGCGAGGTTGGACGTCAGCAGCGTCGTCCGGCCGAACTCGCGGTCGAGTTCGGCGAGGGCCGCCAGCGTGCCCATGCCCGTGCCGGTGAAGAGGATCGCCCCCTCGTCGGGCAGGCCGGCCTCGCGGATCCGGCCGAGGAGGGTCCTGGTGGTCACCCGGTACGGGTCGAACTCGTGGTCCTGCTCCTTCGGGTCCACGACGGCCGGGGCGAGGACGACACGGTCGACGACGACACCGGCCTGCTCCCAGAAGGCGCGGGAGGTCTCGGTGAGCCAGTCCCAGTAGGGGGAGACGAGGGTCAGGCGGGATATCCCGAATTCCTCGCACACCGCGAGGATGGCCTGTGTCGTCGACTGCACCGGATAACCGAAGGCCTCGGACAGTTCGGACACGAAGGCCCGGTCGCCGTCAGGGCCCAGCAGATAGTGCGAGGCGTTGCAGGCCACCACGGCGGCATCCAGGCGCATACGGCCGAAGGTGGCGAGCGTGTCCGCCAGCACGTCGTTGTACCGGAGCATCGTTTCCTTCACACCCATTCCGGGAGTCAACGGGAAACGCGCGGTGTACACATTCAGTTCGGCACCGATCAGACGGTTGAACTCCGGTTCGGCGAGCGGGTTTTCCGGGGGCACGACCAGCCCGAGCCGGGGCAGCGGGAAAATGTCCATGGCCGCACATTAGTTGCCGCTCCGAATGCCGTCCCCTGCTGTACGGCGGACTTGACATTCCGGCAGCTCCCTCTTGCAACTCCTTTCCTTCTTGACATTTCTTGACAATCGACTACGGAGATTTAACAGGCTCGTCTTTACTCGTTCCGGTGGCGCGTTGGAAGGTGGTGGACCGCCCCGCACCTCGTCGAACGGAGTCGATCCATGTCCAAGGTCCAGCCGCGTGACCGGGGGCGGTGACGGCATGTCCGGTGCCCCGTCCATCCCGATGTCGGCCACCCTGGCCGCCGACGAGGCCCTGGACCGCAGGCGGCGGGCCGGGGAACAGGTCCTGCCCATGGCCGGCGGGGAGATCGGCCTGCCCGTGCTGCCCGAACTGCGCCGGCGGCTCGCCGCCGCGGCGGACGAGAACGCCTACGGGCCCGTGCCCGGCAGCCGGGCGCTGCGCGCCGCCGCCGCCGGCTACTGGGGCCGGCGCGGTCTCACCACCGATCCCGAACTCGTCGTGGCCGGGCCGGGCAGCAAGCCGCTGCTGTTCGCGCTGCTGCTCGCGCTCGGCGGTGACGTCGTCGTGCCCGTGCCGAGTTGGGTCAGCTACGCCGCCCAGGCCCGGCTCGTGGGGGCCCGTCCGGTGCCCGTGCCGATCGCGCCGGGCGAGGGCGGGGCGCCCGACCCGGAGCGGCTGCGCGCGGCCGTCGGCGCGGCGCGTGCCGCCGGCCGGGACCCCCGGTGCGTGGTGGTGACCGTGCCCGACAACCCGACCGGCACCGTCGCCTCGCCCGGCACGCTACGACGGCTCGCGGCGGCGGCCCGGGACCTGGACCTCGTCATCGTCTCGGACGAGATCTACTGCGACCTCGTCTACGACACCTCCGCGCCCGCCGGGTCCCCGGCCTCGCACGCCCCGGAGCGCACCGTCGTCACCACCGGGCTCACCAAGAACCTGGCGGTCGGCGGCTGGCGCACCGGTGTGGCCCGGCTGCCCGACAGCGAGACCGGGCGGGCCCTGTACGGGCGTCTCGTGTCGGTCGCCAGCCAGATCTGGTCCAGTGCGCCGGCGCCGGTGCAGGCCGCCGCCGCGTACGCGTTCGGCGAGCCGCCGGAGGTCGTCGAGCGCGTGGCGGCCGCCCGCCGGCTGCACGAGACCGTGGCCCGCGCGGTCGCCGGCCGGTTCACCGACGCGGGCGCGCTGCTCGCACCGGTCCGCGCGACCTGCTACCTGTACCCGGACTTCACACCGCTGCGCGGCCACCTGGCCCGGGCCCACGACGTGCACGGGGGCGCGGACCTGGTCCGGTTCCTCGGTGAGCGGCACGGTGTCGGCCTGCTCCCGGCCGGCGCGTTCGGCGAGGACGGCGACCCCTTGCGGATCCGGGCCGCGACCAGCCGCCTGTACGGCGAGGACGACGATCAGCGCATCGCCGCACTCACGGCGGCCGACCCGCTCCGACTGCCGTGGATCCGCGAGAACCTGGAGCAGATCGACTCCGCGCTGGCCGATCTCGCCGGCGCCCGTACGGGGCGGGGTTGAGCGGTTCCCGTCCGCGCGGGGGGCGCCTGCGAAGGTCGCGTCCACAGGGGGCCGTTCGCGAGGGGCCGCCACGAAGAACCCCGTTCCGCGAAGGCCCCGCCCCTCCGCGAAGGACCCCGTCCCACAAGGCCCCGCCCACCAAGGCCCCGTGCGCAAAGGGGCCGCACACCAAGGGCCCGTATGCAAGGGGCCGTCCCGAACCACCCGCCTGCGAAGCACCGCCCCGAACGACCCGGCCACGCCGGCCTCGACCCTCTCACCGAAGGCAACCGTCATGACCAGCGCCGAGCCGTCCACCGGCACCGCGACCCCCCTCCCCGCACCCGGCACCGCGCCGGCGGCCGGGCAGAAGCTGCCGATGGCGGCCCTGCTCGCGCTGGCCGTCGCGGTGTTCGTCACCAGCCTCACCGAGACCCTGCCCGCCGGGCTGCTGCCCGACATGAGCGCCACCCTGCACACCAGCGAGTCGGCCACCGGCCAGACGGTGACCGTGTACGCGCTGGGCACGGTGCTCACGGCCATCCCGCTGTCCGCCGCGACCGCGGGCTGGAGCCGCAAGCGCCTGCTGCTGACGGCCATGGCCGGCTTCGCCGTGGCCAACACCGTCACCGCCCTGTCGGCGAACTACCCGCTGACCCTGGTCGCCCGGTTCGTCGCCGGTGTCGCCGCCGGGCTGGCCTGGGCCCTGCTGGCCGGTTACGCCCGCCGCATGGTCGCCCCGCACCAGGAGGGCCGCGCCCTCGCGATCGCCATGGCCGGGATCCCCGTCGCCCTGTCCCTGGGCGTGCCGGCCGGCACCTTCCTGGGGCAGGCGGTCTCCTGGCAGGCCGCCTTCCTCGCGATGACCGCCCTGACCGTGGTGCTGCTGGTGTGGATCACGGCCGTGGCACCCGACCACCCCGGCCTGCCGACGGGCGGCAGGATCCCGGTGCGCGGCACCCTGCGCGTCCCGGGCGTCGCCGTGGTGCTGACCGTCACCCTGGTCTTCGTCCTGGCCCACACCCTGCTGTACGCCTACGTCGCCACGTTCCTCGACCACATCGGCATGGGCGGCCGGACGGACGCGGTCCTGCTGGTCTTCGGTGTCGCCTGCCTGGTCAGCATCTGGGTCGTCGGCGCCCTCATCCACCGCCACCTGCGCGCGCTGACCGTCGCCGGCACCCTGCTGGTCGGTGTCGCCGTCGCGGTCATGGGCGCCTTCTCCGGCACCGACGCGCTGGTCTACGTCGCCGCCGCCCTGTGGGGCCTCGGCTGGGGCGGGGTGCCGACCCTGCTGCAGACCGCGGGCGGCCAGGCCGGCGGGGAGGCGGCCGAGGCGGCCCAGGCCATGCTGGTGACCCTGTGGAACGTCGCCATGGCCGGCGGGGGCATCGCCGGCGGCCTGCTGCTCGGTGCCGTCGGCGCCGACGCCCTCCCCTGGACGGTGCTGGTGCTCCTGGTGCCGGTCCTCGCCCTCGTGCTCGCGGCCCGCTCCCACGGGTTCCCGGCCGCCCGCCCATCCGCCCACTCCTGAGGAGACCCCGACAGCCATGTCCATCATCTTCGAGTGCGAATACCAGGGCCGCCGGTACGCGGGCCACGGCCTGCCCGTGCCCGACGGCCCGCTCACCCTCTACCCGGTCGCCGACGGGCAGTTGACGGCGGCCCTCGTCGCCGGCCGGGGCCCCGGGGACCTGCGGTCCGCCGTGACCGGCGACAGCGGCCGGATCGAGGTGGACCCCGGCGACACCGGCCTGCGGTTCCTCCCGCCGCTGCTGCCGACCGCCTCCGAGAACTCTCTGATCAACGGCTTCATGGGCACCCACCGCTCCAAGTTCGACCGCGCCCCGGAACCGGACGAGGAGTTCACCCCGCCGAACTACTACATCAAGGGCTTCGGTTCCTGGCTGCGGCTGCCCGACGAGCCGCTGACCACGCCGGCCGATCCCGTCTGGCTGCTGGAGGAGCCCGAGGTCGTCCTCGTGTACGCCAACGACGACCAGGGAGTCCCGCACTACGCCGGCTACACCTTCGGCAACGACCTGAACGACATCGGCCTGCACCTGAAGAACCCGTGGGCGTGGACCCCGTACGCCAAGCTGTGCGAGACCTCGATCACGCCGTGGCTGTTCCTCGACACCCCGCCGGAGAAGGTCACCGGCAGCGTCACCATCGAGCGCGAGGGCGCCGCGGCCTGGCAGGGCGGCTTCTCGTGCGGCGCCGACTCCCTCTTCCACCGCATCCCGGACATGGCGCGGTACCTGTTCTCGCACCCGCTGCTGCGCCGGCCGGGCCTGGTCAACTACCTGTTCCTCGGCGCCGACAAGGCCACCTACCACGACGGGTTCCGGATCGAGAACGGCGACCGGATGGTCATCGACGTGTCCAGCCACGGGGTCGTGCTGGCCAACGAGGTGCGGTACGGGGCCGCGGCCCCGAGGTAACGGCCCGGACGCCCAGGGCGCCCGGGCCGGGTGTGCGGGATCGGAACGCTCCCGCGCACCCGGCCCGGGCCTTTTCCTGCCCCATTCCCGTTGTCTGCCGGTTTCCGGTCTCCCGTTTCCTGCCGGATCCACTGACCGACTTCCACGACCGACCGCGCACGCGTGCGCGACTGCGGAGGGACAGCAACGATGGTCGACGCCCTGTCCGTTCTCGACCTGGTGGCCGTCGGGGAGGGCCACACCACGCCGGAGGCCCTGCGGACCTCGGCGCGGCTCGCCCGCCTGGCCGAGGCCCGCGGGTTCCGCCGCCACTGGGTCGCCGAGCACCACTCGATGCCCGGCATCGCCAGCAGCAGCCCCGCGGTGATCCTGGCGTACCTGGCCGCGCAGACCAGCCGGATACGGCTCGGTTCCGGGGGCGTGATGCTGCCCAACCACGCCCCGCTGGTCGTCGCCGAGCAGTTCAACACGCTTGAGGCGATGGCCCCCGGCCGGGTGGACCTCGGGCTCGGGCGCGCCCCGGGTACCGACCAGGCGACCGCGCGGGCGCTGCGGCGCACCACCGGGCCGGCGACGGGCGACTCCTTCCCCGCGGACGTGGCCGAGCTGCTCGGGTTCCTCCACGACGACTTCCCCGAGGGGCACCCCTACCGCCGGGTGCACGCCGTGCCCGGCCCGGTGCAGGGGCCCACCGGTGGGCGGCCCGAGGTGTGGCTGCTCGGCTCGTCCGGGTTCAGCGCGCAGTTGGCGGGCCGGCTGGGCCTGCCCTTCGCCTTCGCCCACCACTTCGCCGCGCACCACACGATCCCTGCGCTGGAGCTGTACCGGCGGACGTTCCGGCCCTCGCCGGTGCTGGCCGAGCCCTACACCCTGGTGGGCGTCTTCACGTTCGCCGCGGAGAGCGAGCGGCGGGCCCGGGAGCAGGCCCTGACCGGGGCGCTGGCCACGGTACGGTTCCGCACCGGGCGCCCGGGGCTCGTACCGACTCCCGAGCAGGCCAGGTCGCATGTGTTCACCGGGTACGAGCGTGAGGTCCTCGGCGGCTGGCTGGAGAACGCCCTCCACGGCACACCGGACTCGGTGCGGGACCAGCTGGACGAGCTGCGCAGGCGGACGGGCGCCGACGAACTCATGCTCGCCTCCAACGCGCACGGCCTGGAGGAGCGGCTGACGTCGCTGTCCCTGATCGCCGACAGCTACGGGCTCCCGCACGTGCCGCCCGGGCCGGCCTGAACCGCCGGGCCCAGGCCCGCGCGCAAGGCGACGGCGCGGCGGCACCGCCCGAGGGCAGTGCCGCCGCGCCGGTGCGCCGGGCGGGTCAGGAGCCGGCGAGGCGCCTGCGGAGTTCGGCCTTGCGGACCTTTCCGGTGAGGGTCTTGGGCAGCGCCTCGACCAGTTCCAGCCGGTCCGGGAGGAAGCGGGGATCCTGGCCGCGGCCGAGCAGGTGCTCGCGGATCTCCCGGAGCGTGGGCCGGGCCCCGCCGCCGCGGGGCACGAGGACGGCCACGACGGGGTCGTCCGGCCGGCCGGTGGGTCCGACCAGCGTCGCCTCCGCGATCTTCGGGTGCGCGCCGAGGACCGCCTCCAGCTCGGCCATCGGGATCACGGTCCCGTCCCGCACGATCGCGTCCTTGGCCCGGCCCAGCACCCGGATGCCGCCGCGGCCGTCCTCCCGCGCCACGTCGCCGGTGTCGAACCAGCCGTCCGCGGACAACTCGGCGTCGAAGGCGGCCTGGTTGCGGTGGTAGCCGAGGGCCTGGGAGGCGCCGCGCACCCGCAGCCGGCCCACCCGCGCCCGGCCCGCCCGGGCGGGTTCGCCGGGCTCACCGTCGCCGTCGCCGTCGATGCGGATCTCCATGGCGTCGATCGGCCGGCCGTGGCTGTGCGCGGACCAGTCCTGGTCGTAGTCGAGCCGGCTGATGGTGATCGGCCCGAACTCCGACATCCCCCACACCGAGTACGTGCTGGTGTCGAAGGTGTCGCGCAGCTCGTCCACCAGCTCCTGGAGCACCGGTTGGGCGCCGGTGACGGTGTGCCGCAGGCTGGAGACGTCGTGCCGGTCGGCGCGCTGGGCGGCCGCCACGCCGAAGAGGGTGGCCGGCGGGCCGTACAGCAGGGTGGCCCGGTAGCGCTCCGCCAGGTCCAGCAGGCTGGTGTGGTTCCTGCCGTCCTGGAAGGCGACCGTC
The DNA here is from genome assembly GCF_055560195.1 of Streptomyces sp. NPDC023481. Taxonomy (NCBI): domain Bacteria; kingdom Bacillati; phylum Actinomycetota; class Actinomycetes; order Kitasatosporales; family Streptomycetaceae; genus Streptomyces; species Streptomyces sp. NPDC023481. Next base: position 115,032 of record NZ_JBVHJE010000019.1, on the reverse strand, counting down.
CCGCCGAGCATCACACCGGCCAGGACGCCCTGGCCGAAGCCGGAGTAGTGCACCAGCGGGGTGGTGACGACGGCCACCAGGTCGTCGCGGAGCAGGAAGGTGTCCACGTAGCCGCGGACGCCCGAGTGGACGGTGTTCTGGGTGTGCACGACTCCCTTGGAGAAGCCGGTCGTACCGGAGGTGAACAGCACCACGAACGGCTCGTCGGGCCCGAGGGCGCGGCCCTCCAGGTCTCCCATGCGGGCGTCCTCCCAGGGCACCGCGACGAAGTGGTCGTGGAAGCCGAGCGTGCCCTCGGGGGCGCGGCCGCCGGCCACCACCACCTGCTCCAGCGGCAGTGAGGGGCGCAGAGCGGCGATGTCCCGGGCGAGGGGGCGGCCCTCCCACTCGGCGACGGTGACGCACAGCCGGGCCTCGGTGAGTTCGAGGCGGTGGCGCAGTTCCTCGCCCTGGCACTCCGGCGCGATGGGGCAGATGACGGCGCCGACGGCCATGCAGGCGAACATCAGCGGGACCATCTCCCACCGGTTGGGCAGCTGGACCGCGACGACGTCCCCCCGCCGGACGTCGAGTTCGAGCAGGGCACCGGCGAATCGGTCGGTCAGCAGGGAGAGTTCGGCGTAGTCCAGGGTGTCGGTGCGCGCCTCGCCCAGCCGGCGGCCGGCGACGGCCAGCTTGCGCGGCCGGATCCGGGCCTGCCGGCGCAGGTCGTCGAGGAACGTCTCGTCCCGCCACCAGCCGCGCGCCCGGTACGCGGCCGCGCGGTCCGCCACCGCCGGTGCCGGGGCCCGCGCCGGTGTCGGCGCCGGGGGAAGGGTCGTCGTCATCGCAGCTCTCCGCGGCGGACCGTGAGCAGCTCCGGCAGCGGGTCGCCGGCGCGGGCGGCGGCGATCTCCAGCAGGGCCCGGGTGTTGTCCCGTACCCGGTCGCCGATCCAGTCGAAGACCCAGGCCTTGCGGGCCTCGGCCGCCAGCTCGAAGGGGACGACCCGGGTGACGGCGAGGGCCGCCGCGCCGGCGCCGCCGATGTTGGCGATGACGCCCGGCACCAGGGTGGCGCCGGCCGCCCGCGCCTTCTCCCGCGCCTCGGCGTCGGAGGCGAGGTTGGCGCCCTCGACCACCAGGCCGGCGCGCAGCCGGTGCGCGTTCTCGGCGTTCAGCGCGTGCTTCTGGGCGGCGAGGATCAGCAGGTCGGCGTCGACGTCGAGCCAGGCGTCCGGTCCGCTGGAGAGGGTGACGTGCTGCGGCAGGCGGGAGCGGTCGATCAGGCCGAACTCGTCCGTGATGGTGATCAGTTCGGCGACCGGTAGCCGGTCGGCACTGATGGTGCCCCGGGCGTCCGCGACGCCCACGACCGTGTGGCCGCGGTCCTCGAGGAACCGGGCGACCGCGCGGCCGACGGCGCCGAAGCCCTGCACCACGACCCGGGCGGGCCCGGTGCGGCCGCTCGCCTCCAGGGCGGTGACGGCGGCGACGCCGACGCCGTGCCCGGTGACGTCGATGAGCGGCTCGTAGTAGGTGCGCCAGTCGATGGGCATGTCCGGGGCGCCCAGCCGGTAGCGCGGGTCGTAGCCCGCCTCGTCGAAGAACACGGCCCGGTCGGCGGGGGTGACGCCCATGTCGATGCCGAGGTGGATGCCGCCGTGCAGCAGCGGCTTGACCGTACGGCCGAAGGTGCGGAAGGTCTGCTCGCGGTCGCCGCCGTCGGAGACGATGCCGCCCTTGGCGCCGCCGATGCGCAGACCCGCGAGGGTGAACTTGTGGGTCATGTCGCGGGCGAGGCCGGCCACCTCCTCCCGGGTCACTCCGGGGGTCATGCGCACCCCGCCCATGGCGAGGCCGTCGACCAGTGTGTCGATCACGACCCAGCTCCTGATGGCGCCGCCGCTGCCGTTCAGGTGCACGACGAGCGCGGGATCCTGTGTGGTGTCGTCGACAAGGCTCATGTGCCGAATACTCCTGTCCGTTCTTGAGGGCATGAGGGTGCGTTCACCGCGTGGGCTGCGTTCACTGGTAGAGCTGTGCGAAGCCGCGCAGGATCTCCAGGCCGTCGCTGCGGAACTCCAGGTGGGCCTGGGAACCGAGGATGCGGCCGTCGTCGGAGCGCAGGAACTCCACGGGCGCGTGCTCGGAGCGGCCGATGGAGCGGAAGCCCTTCGGGGCCTCCTGGAGGTAGAGGGTGTGCCGGTGGAACACCGTCACGGTCGGCTTCACATGGGTGAAGAGCGGTTCATCCTTGTCGACCTGGACCTCGTAGCCGCCGACCCGCTGCGGGCCCTCGGCCAGCCGGCCGCCGGCGGCGACCGCGAGGATCTGCATGCCGCCGCAGATCCCGAAGACCGGCACGTCGGCGGTCATGACGAGGTCGACGAGCGGCTTGTAGTACTCCTGGTCAAACGCCCGTACCTTGGTGCCGCTGAGCACGATCGCCTGGTAGCGGCCGTCGAGCCGGGCGGGTACGGCGTCCGGTTCGACGGTGTCGGTGTCCGAGCCGAGCGCTTCGAAGCGGCCGCGGAGCTGCTTCAGGGAGAGTGTGCGGTTGTTGACGACCAGCACACGGGACTTCGCCACGTGGGTGCTCCTCAGGTTCGCGTGATGACGGTGCCGGTGCGGGCGGCGAGCAGGTCCGTGACGGGTGCGCTGCCGATGACGACGCGTGCCACTCCCCGGTCCAGGGCCTCGCCCGCGGCCCGGAGCTTCTTGCGCATGCCGCCGGTGGCGCCCTTGTCGCGGAACCCGGCCGCCGCCTCCGCGGTGATCTCGCGTACCGGTTCGCCGTCGATCAGCAGGTGTGCGACGTCGGTGACGAGGATCAGGTCGGTGGCGCCGGTGGCCCCGGCGATCGCGGCGGCGGCCCGGTCGGCGTCGGTGTTGACCTCCTGGCCCGCGGCGTTGCGGGCCAGCGGGGTGACGAGGTAGGCGCGGCCCGGCTCCAGCTTGGTCAGCGGCGCGGGGTCCACGCCGGTGATCGGGCCGACCAGGTTCTCCAGTTCGACCAGCTGCTTGTCCTTCCACCACCAGCGTTCGCCCGCGCCGGCCCGGACCAGTCCGTCGCTGCCGAGCAGCCGTTCGGCGGCGATGCCGCGCTGTTCGAGGCGCGCCAGCACCTCCCGGCCCAGGTCGGCGCTGACGGTCTTGATGTCCTCGATGACCTCGGGCGTGGTCCAGCGGCTCTGGTTGCCGTAGCGGTCGCGCAGGATCGCCGACGGCTCGCTGTAGCGGGGGCTGAGCTGCTTGAGCGGCTTGGACCAGCCGTGGACGAGGACCAGTGGCCGCTCCCGGCCGTGCGCGGCCAGGTCGTCCCACCAGCCGCCGTCGAGGTCGGCCAGGCAGCTGCCGCCGAGCTTGACCACGGTCGGGGGCGGCGGGGTCGGGTTCGTGGTCATGCGGGCATCACCGGCTGCATGGTCAGGCCCGTGTCCTCGGGCAGGCGGAAGCGCTTGTTCACGGCCTGTACGGCCTGCCCGGCGGCGCCCTTGACCAGGTTGTCCAGGGCGGCGAGGACGACGATGCGGCCGGCGTCCGGGTCGTGCAGGGCGGTGACGTCGCAGTAGTTGGAGCCGAGCACGGCCTGCGGGTCGGGCACCGGGATCAGCGTCTCGTTGTGCCGCCGTACCCGTACGAAGGTGTGCCCCTTGTAGAACCGGAGGTACGCGCGCTGGAGTTCGCGCTGGTCGACCTGCTCGTCGGTGTACACGTAGACGCTGGCGAGCAGCCCGCGCACATGGGACACCCCGTACGCCGACATGGCGAGCGAGCCGACGCTGCCGGGCTTGCTGCGCTGGAGGAAGTCGCCGACCTCGGCGGCGTGCCGGTGGCCGGTGGGGGCGTACGGCGCGATGGCGCCGTTGCGCAGCGGGTGCAGGTCCGGCACGCGCAGTTGCAGACCGCCGCCGCTGGAGCCGCTCTTGCCGTCCACGACGACCGTGTTGAGGTGCAGGCCGAGACCGAGGGTCAGTGGCGCGAGCCCGAGGGTGATGGCGGTGGCGTAGCAGCCGGGCACCGAGATCAGCGGGGCGTCCACCAGGGCGTCGCCGACCAGCTCCGGCACGCCGTAGACGAAGCGGTCGGCCAGCTCGGTGGTGCGCTCGGCCTTCGGGTACCAGCGGTCGTGCACCTCCGGGGTGCGGATGCGGAAGGCGCCGCTCAGGTCGGTGACGCAGGGCACCCGGTCGGCGAGTTCCGCGGCGAGCCGGGCGGAGGCCGGGGCGGGCGTGGCGAGGAACACCACGTCGCACCGCTCGGCCACCCGGTCGGCGGTGACGGGTTCGACGGTCAGGCCCAGGTCGAGACGGAGCCCGGGGTGCAGTTCGGCGGGCCGCCGGCCGACGCTGGAGTTCCCGCCCAGGTAGGTCAGTTCCAGCTCGGGGTGCTGGGTGACCAGCCTGATGAGTTCGCCGCCGGCGAGCCCGGACGCGCCGACGATTCCCACACGGATCATTCGAGTGTCTCCTGGACGTAACGGACGACGACCGACGCGATGTCGACCCCGGTCGTCGATGCCACTCCCCGCCAGGCGGGGGCGTGGTTGACCTCGTTGACGAGATAGCCGGACGGGGTCCGGAACAGGTCGACCCCGTAGACGCCGGCGCCGAGCCGGTCCACGACACCGTCCACGATCTTCTGTACGTCGGGGTCGTGGGCCAGCGCCCGGCTCTGGTTGCCCAGGGCCGCGTTGCTGCGCCAGTCGGCGCCCGCGCTCTCGAACTCGGCGGCGGCGACGATCTCCCGGCCGACGACCAGGCAGCGGATCGATCCGCCGCCGAGGTACGGCTCCACCAGGCAGGCCTGCTCGAAGGCGTGGCCGAGGTCCTCGACGTAGTCGTACACGGACTGCGCCAGGTCGGGGTCGCGGACCAGGGTGACGCGTTTGCCCATGCCGCCGTAGACCGGTTTGAGCACCACGGGCACGCCCAGGTCGTCGAGCGCCTTCGCGTAGTCCTTGCGGGACAGTACGAGCCGGAAGTCCGGCACCGGGACGCCCGCCTCGCGCAGGACGGCGCGCAGGACCAGCTTGTTCTCGCAGGAGTGGATCGCGGCGGCGGTGTTGAGGACGCGGAAGCCGTCGGCCTCGGCGAGGGTGGCGATCAGGCCGCCGCGGGTGTAGCTGCGGCTGCGCACCAGCAGCGCGTCGTAGTCCTTGACGGACAGGGCGTCGCGGTGACCGGCGCACAGGGACTCGTCGTTGACCCAGTCGACGCGCAGGCCGAGGTCCTGGGCGGTCTCGATCAGCCGGCGTTCCTCCCAGCCGACCCGGTCCGCGACGACGGCGACTCGGTTGGCCATGTCACTGGCCCCAGTCGCGGAGCTGGACCTCGACCATCTCCAGGGTCAGCCGGCCGTCGGCGATGCTCTCGACGCGCAGCGTCAGCATGCACTCGGGGCAGGAGAGGGTCTCGCCCTCGACCATCTCGGGCACGGTCAGGTCGGTCTCGCACTCGGGGCACGAACCGGTCAGGACTACGGTGCTCATGGCGGAACTCCGATCACGGGTGGTGGGTAGAGGGGGTTGTCGGGGCGGAGCGCGGGCGGGTACGGGGCTCAGGCGGCCTGGAAGTCGACGGCGGCCTTGCGGACGGCGTCCTGGTCCAGGACGGGGGCGCCGTTGCGCTCCTGCCGCTCGACGAGCCAGGCGGTGAAGGCGTCGATGTCGACGTCGACGCCCGAACCGGCGAGCGCCCACTTGACGAGGGCGGGCGTGAGCCGGGTGCGCACGCGCAACTCGCGTGTGTTGCCGACGAGTTCGGCCGGCAGGGTCTCGTACGCCTCCGGGTGGCTGAGCTGGCCCGGCAGTTCGTAGGCGAAGGCGTGCGGGGTGGTCGGACCGGACTGGAAGGCGCTGCCGAGCCCGGCGCCCCTGAGGGCCACCCGGGACAGCTCCGTGAGATGGGTCAGGTCGAACCGGGTGTCGCCGTGGATGACGCGCAGTGAGGTGAGCAGTTCGGCCAGCGGGGCGTTGCCGCCGCGCTCGCCGATGCCGCCGACGGTCGCCGAGATCCACCGCGCGCCCGCGCGGACGGCGGCGAGGGAGTTGGCGACGGCCATGCCGAGCATGTTGTGCGAGTGGATCTCGATCTCGGAGCCGTCGATGGCGGTGAGGTCGGCGATGACCTCCTCCATCCGCCAGGGCGACAGGTACGCGACGGTCTCCGCGAGCCGGAACCGGTCGGCCCCGGCCTCGAAGCCGGCGGTGACGTAGGGGACGAGCCGCTCCCTGGGGGTGCGGGCGCCGTCCTCGCCGCTGAACGTGACGTGGAAGCCGCGCTCCTTGGCCTGCGAGATCGCCGAACGCGCCAGCACGGTGAGGAGCTTGGCGCTGGGCGAGCCCAGTTTCAGCGCGGCGTGCTGCTCCGAGGTGGGGATGGAGTACATGATGTGCCGCACGCCCAGGCGTTCGGCCTCGTCCAGGGCCTTCCTGACCTGTTCGCGGTCGCGCACCACCACGAGCGTCATGCTGCGCTCGGGACCGATCGCCTCGTGCGTGGCGAGGACCAGGTCGGCGTCCTTGGAGTCCGGACCGGAGACCATGCCGACCTCGACCAGGTCGATACCGGTCTTCACGAGCAGGTCGGCGATGACGGTGGCGTCCTTCGGCCCGAATTCGACACCTCCCATGTGGGCGGAGTCGCGCAGGGTCGCGTCGGACAGACGGGGTGGCCGCGGAAGGCTTCCCTCGTTCGCTGATTCAGCCATTGCGTTCCCTCCTTTTCCAGAGCCTGCTTCCTTTTCGACACCGAACATGCTGCGCGACCCTCTGCAAAGAACCGCTGCACGCTCTGTCAGAGCTCTGTCAAGGGCTGTCAGGGAATGTCACGCGGGGCAGGGAATGCGCGCGTTCTCTTCGGCTCCGACCATTCCGGGAACCGCTCGCCGTGCGCCGGAAAGCAGAAGGAAGCCCCCGCCGGGCGGCCCGGCGGGGGCTTGTCGTGCTCGGTGCCGTCGTCGCGGACGGGGTCGCCTCAGCTGGTGTAACCGCCGTCCACGGCGAGGGAGGTGCCGGTGATGTAACGGCCGGCCGGTCCCGCCAGGTAGGCCACCGCCGCGGCGATGTCCTCGGCCTCGCCGTACCGGCCGAGGGCGGTGAGGGAGGCCTGCCACTCGGCGGAGTCGCCGTCGGCCGGGTTCATGTCGGTGTCGATGGGGCCCGGGTCCACGAGCGTGGCGGTGATCCCGCGCGGCCCCAGCTCCCGGGCCAGTCCCTTGGTCAGACCGACGAGCGCGGTCTTGGCCATCGCCTGGAGGACGAAGTTGCCCGCGGGGACACGGCCGTTGAAGCAGGAGCCGATGCTGATGATCCGCCCGCCGTCGCCCATGTGCCGGGCGGCGGCCTGCGCGGCCAGGAACACCGACCGGACGTCGGCGGCGAGCACCTTGTCCAGGTACTCGGGGGTCACCTCGTCCAGCGGGCCGTAGGCGAGGAAGCCCGCGTTGTTCACCAGGATGTCGATGCCGCCCAGTTCCCGGACGGTCTGCTCCACGGCCTCGGCGGCGTCGTTCGGCCGGGTCAGGTCGGCCCGGACGACCGCGGCCCGGCCGCCGTCCGCCTCGATCGCCTTGGCGACCTCGCGGGCCTGGTCCTCCGCCTGGACATAGGTCAGCGCGACCGCCGCTCCCGCGTCGGCCAGCCGCTTCGCCACCGCCGCGCCGATACCGCGGCTGCCGCCGGTCACCAACGCCACTTTGCCGGTCAGGTCACTCATCGATGCTTCCTCCGTAGACGGTTCGCGTGTACGCCGTACCGCTACGCTAGAAGTTGACACCGGTGTGAGATTCAAGTCCTGTACGGACACAGGGGGTCGAACCATGCGGATCGGTGAACTGGCCAGGCGCAGCGGGGTGAGCGAGCGGTCGCTGCGCTACTACGAGGCGCAGGGCCTGCTCCACGCGGAGCGGACCCCCGGCGGCCACCGGGACTACGGCGACTGGGCCGTCGACCGGGTCATCCGCATCCAGGCGCTGTACGCGGCGGGCCTGAACAGCAAGAAGATCGCCCAGTTGCTGCCGTGCATGCGCGACGGCGACGGCACACCGAGCGCGAGCGCGACGCCCCGGCTCGTCGACGAACTCAGCGCCGAACGCGACCGGCTGGACCGGATGATCGCCGACCTGGTCCGCTCCCGCGACGTCCTGGACGGCATCATCAGCACCGCGTCCACGGGCCTGGACGCGACCGCGCTCTCCGGCGGGTGAGGTCTGTACGGGGGCGGGTGAGGTACCGGGGCTGCTGGGCCCGTATCGGCGTGGGGGTGTGCGTACCGGGGCGGGTGAGTGCGTGCCGGGGCGGGTGAGTCCGTGGCGGCGCGGGTGAGTGCGTACCGAGGCCGCTCAGTCCGTACCGGTGCCGGTGAGTGCGTACCAGGGCTGTCTGATCCGTACTGACGTCGGCCAATCCGTACCGGCGTCGGTGAGTGCGTACCGGCACGGCTCAGGCCACCCGGCGCGGCCGGCCGGGCGGCGCGGCTCAGGCGACCCGCCGCGGCTCAGGCGGCCCGGTCGGTCAGGGCGGCCAGGGTGGTGCGGGCGTGGCGCTCGGCCTCGGCGGGGCCCAGCCGCGCGCCGCGCTCGAACGCCTCGGTGAAGGCGCGCCGGCCCAGGACGGCGCGGGCCGCCGCGGTGATCCGGTCGACGTCGCCGCGTTCGGCGGGCGGCAGGGGCGCGCCCACGCTGCGGCGCGCGGCGTGGGCGGCGCCGAGGAGCAGCGCCGCGCAGCCGGCGCCGGACCGGTCGCCGCCCAGCGTGGCCGTGCCGGCGAGTCCCTCCAGGGAGAGCGCGAGGGCGCGCGGCTCGTCCAGGCGGTGGGCGATTCCGAGGCCGCGCAGCTGGTGGGCGGCGGACCGCGCGGCGTCGCCGCGGAGTTCGGCGAGGAAACCGAGTTCGGCGTGGAGCAGGTGGTCGCCGGCCGGTGAGGAGACGTCGGCGTGGGCGTCACGGATGCGCGAGAGGTGCGCCTCGGCCGCGTCGATGTCGCCGGAGCGGCGCGCGCCGAGGGCGAGGCCCATGTCGGCGTGGATCTCGCCGTACTTGTAGCCCTGGTCGACGGCGATACGGCGGGCCTGCTCGTGCAGTTCGCGGGCGCGGTCGAAGTCGCGGGCGAGCAGCGCGAGCCGGCCGAGTCCCGAGAGCCTGGCCGACACCTCGGCCTCCAGGGCCAACTCGCGGGCGATCTGCAGTCCTTCGTGCTGCCGGTGCGCGGCCTGCTCGTACTCGCCCTTGATCTCGGCGAGCGCGGCGAGGGGTGAGACGGTCTGCAACTCGCCCCAGCGGTCGCCGAGGCCGCGGAAGAGGGCCCGGCTGCGCTGCCCGTCGCGGGCCAGGCCGTCCAGGTCGCCGCGGACCAGGGCGAGCGCCGCCCGCAGTCCGAGCGCGGCGGCGATCCCCCACTGCTCGTCCGCGGCCTCGAAATGGATCAGCGCGCGGGTGTTCAGGGCGCGGCTGCCGTCCAGGTCGCCGACGCTGAACCGGCCGTAGGCGTTGAGCCACAGCGCCCGGGCGCGGCGCACCGGGTCGGGGATGTCGTCGGCCTGGCAGGTGACCGTGCGCTCGCCGGTCAGCAGCACGAAACCGCTGTGCAGCAGGGCGAGTTCGGGGTCGCAGCGGCCGGCGGTGGCGGTCAGTACGGCGGCCAGGGCGCGGCGGGCCTCGGTGAGGCGGCCGCGCAGCAGCCACCACCAGGACAGGGCGGTGGCGAGCCGTACGGCCTCCTCGCTGTGCCCCGCGGCGGCGCGGCGCACCGCCTCGTCCAGGGCGGCGCGCAGGTTGCACGCCTCGGTGTCCAGGCGGGTCAGCCAGTCGCGTTGCCGCGGGCCGCGCAGATGCCGCTCGGCGTGTTCGGCGACCGCGAGGTGGTGTCGCAGGTGGCGTTCGCGGGCCGGGGCGTCGTCGGCGGTCTCGCGCAACCGCTCGGCGGCGTAGGCGGCGACCGACTCCAGCAGGCGGTAGCGGGGGCCGGCCGGGCCGGCGGTGACGACGACCAGGGACTTCTCCACGAGCCGGGTGACGAGGTCGAGCACCGCCCCGCGGGCCACGCCGTCGCCCGCGCACACCGCTTCCGCCGCGTCGAGGCCGCAGCCCTCACGGTGCACGGCGAGGCGGCTCAGGACGAGGCGTTCGGGCGCGCTCAGCAGCTCCCAGCTCCAGTCGATCATCGCGCGCAGGGTCTGCTGGCGGGCGGGTGCGCCCCGCTGCCCGGAGTTCAGCACCCGGAACCGGTCACCGAGCCGGGCGGCCAACTCCCGTACGCCCAGGGCACGTACCCGGGTGGCCGCGAGCTCCAGGGCGAGCGGAATGCCGTCCAGCCGCCGGCAGATCTCGGCGACGGCGGCGTGGTCGGTTGCCGCGGTGTCGCCGGTTGCCGAGGCGTGGCCGGTCGCCGCGTCCTCACCGGTGTCGTCGGGGTCCGCAGACCCGAGCCGGAAACCGGGCGCGCGGGCGGCGGCCCGCTCGGTGAACAGGCGTACGGCGTCCGGGGTGGGCAGCGGCTCCACCAGGAACACGGCCTCGCCGGCCAGCCCGAGGGGTTCCTGGCTGGTGGTGAGGATGCGCAACCGGGGGGCGCTGCGCAGGAGCAGCGCGACCAGCTCGGCGGCGGCCGCGACGACGTGCTCGCAGTTGTCCAGCACGAGGAGGGTACGGCGGTCGCGCAGGGCGGCGGCCAGCCGGTGCACGGGGGAGGCGGCGCCGGTGGCGGGCGGGGCGGCGTCCCGGATGCCGAGGGTCGCGGCGACGAGATCGGCGAGGTCGTCGGGGGTGGCGCCACGGACCCCCGCGAACTCCACGAACCAGGCTCCGTCGTCCCCGCCCTGCGCGGCGGCCAACGCCAGCCGCGTCTTCCCGACCCCACCGGGCCCGGTGAGAGTGACCAACCGCTGCTCCCCGAGCAGCCCGGCCAGTTCCCCGAGGGCCCTCTGCCGTCCGATGAGGGCGGTCAGCGGGGTGGGGAGGGTGGTGGGGGGTGCTGGCGGGGTCGTGGTGGCGGGAGTGGGCTCGGGGGGTTGCCCTGCGGGATGCGCGGGTGCGGGGTGCGGGGATCCCGCCTCCAGCGGTCCGGCGTACACCGGCCCCGGGCCCGCCGACCCGGCCCGCACCGCGGGGCCGGCCGGTGGAGCCGGAAGCAGCGTCGGGTCCTGTCGGAGCAGTGCCTGGTGCAGTGCGGCCACCGCCGGCCCCGGGCTGGTGCCCAGTTCCTCCGAAAGGCGGGTGCGCAGGTCCTCGTACGAGGCGAGCGCCTCGCCCTGGTGGCCGGCCCGGTACAGCGCCCGCATCTGCACCGCGCGCAACCGCTCCCGCAGCGGATGCTCGGCCACGAGCGCGGCCAGCTCTCCGGTGAGCAGCAGGTGGTCCCCCGCCGCCAGGCGGGCCTCGGCCCACTCCTCCAGCACGGCCAGCCGCTGTTCCGTGAGGCACTCGCGGGCCGCCCGGGCGAACTCCTCGTCGGCGAAGTCCGCGTAGGCCGGCCCCCGCCACAGCCCGAGCGCCTCGGTGAGCAGGACGGCCCGGGCCCCCGGGTCGGTGACGGCGCGGGCCTGGGCGACGAGCCGGCCGAACCGTGCGGCGTCCACGTCGTCGGCCGGGTCGAGCCGCAGCCGGTATCCCGGGGGCTGCCGTACCAGCCGCTCACGGCCGAGCACCCGGCGCAGTTGGGAGACCTTGGCCTGCAGCGCGCCGGCCGGGTTGCCGGGGAGGTGGTCGCCCCACAGGTCGTGGATGAGCCGGTCGGCGGAGACGGGGCCGCCCTCGTGCGCGAGCAGATCCGCGAGCAGCGCCCGTACCTTGGTCTCGGCGACCCGGACCGGCTCCCCTTCGTCGTCCCACACCGCGAGTGGTCCCAGCACTCCTAACCGCATGTGCGCCACCGTACCCGTTACGTGAGCGTCGCAGGCCGGTCCGGGATCGGATCGGCCTGTTCCGGTCCTGATCCGGCTCCGGTTCCGGTCCTGGATCCGGCTCCCCTCACGATCCTGGATCCTGCTCCCCTGACGGTCTCGGGTCCGGCTCCCCTGACGGTCTCGGGTCCGGCTCCCCTCACGATCCCGGGTCCGGCTCCCCTCACGGTCCCGGGTCCAGAGCCGAGGCCGCCCGGAAGGTTTTCCGAAGCTTTCCCGAAGTGGCCGCGCGCACCGTCGTACTCCCCGCGGTGACGCCACCGTGGCGTCCGCGGACCCGCCCGGCACGATACGGAGTACACGACCCTGATGAGCGCCTCACCCGAGACCGCCGCCGCTTCCGGCGCCGCGCCGCCCGCCGCGCGGGAGGGCGCGGAGCCGCCGCCGGGACTGCCGATGCTCGCGCTGCTCGCCCTGGCCACCGCGGTGTTCCTGACCAGCCTCACCGAGACGCTGCCCGCGGGCCTGCTCCCCGGCATGAGCCACGACCTGCGGGTGAGCGAGTCCGCGACCGGGCAGACGGTCACGGTCTACGCCATCGGCACCGCGCTCACCGCGATCCCGCTGACGGCGGCCACCGCGGGCTGGCGGCGCAAGCGGCTGCTGCTCACCGCCGTGGCGGGCTTCGCCGTGGCCAACACGGTCACGGCCGTGTCGTCCGTCTACGGCCTGACGATGGTGGCCCGTTTCCTCGCCGGCGTCGCCGCGGGCCTGGCGTGGGCCCTGCTCGCCGGCTACGCGCGGCGGATGGCGCCGGTGCCGTTGCAGGGCCGGGCGATCGCCGTCGCCATGGCGGGCATCCCGGTGGCGCTCTCCCTCGGCGTGCCCGCGGGGACCTTCCTCGGCCAGGCCCTCGGCTGGCGCGTGGCGTTCCTGGCGATGACGGCGCTCACGGTGGTGCTGCTGCTGTGGATCACCGCCCGCGTGCCCGACTTCCCGGGACAACGGCGCGGTGAACGGCCGCCCATGCTGCGGGCGTTGGGCGTCCCCGGGGTGCGTCCGGTGCTCTTCGTGACGCTTGTGTTCGTGCTGGCGCACACGGTCCTGTACGCCTACATCGCCGCCTTCCTGGACGGCCTGGGCATGGGCGGCCGGACCGACCTGGTGCTGCTCGCCTTCGGTGTCGCCTCGCTGCTCGGCCTCTGGATCGTGGGCCACTGGATCCAGCACCGGCTGCACGCGCTGACGGTCGCCGGCACCGTGCTGGTGGCGGCCGCCGCCGCGCTGCTCGCGGCGCTGAGCGACGGCGGGGCCCCGGTCTACGTCGCCGCCGTGCTGTGGGGGCTGGGCTGGGGCGGGCTGCCGACCCTGTTGCAGACCGCGGTCGCCGACGCGGGCGGCGAACAGGCCGACGCGGCCCAGGCGATGCTCGTCACGCTGTGGAACGTGGCCATGGCGGGCGGCGGTGTGCTGGGCGGGATCCTTCTGGACGCGGTGGGCAGCGGCTCGTTCCCCTGGACGGTGCTGCTGCTCCTGCTGCCGGTGCTCGCGGTCGTGCTCGCCGCCCGCCGCCACGGCTTCCCGGCCCGGCGCCCGGGCGGCTGACTTTCCTCAAAGAAAAGCAAACTGTCGCCCATTCAACGATTCAGTGCGTCCCCGTGCGCAATGTGATGTTCATACGCGAGTGCCGGTACGCGGGTTTTCTTTCGGACCTTCTTCGCCGACGGCCGCGGTCAACGGCGACCGGACCGGCCGAGCCCGCGTGACCAGCGCGGACAGCGACTGTTTCCCGGGTCCCGAGCGGTGCGGAAAGGCTTTCCGGAGCCACTCGTCCCGCTTCGCGCCTGCCCCTCAAAGGGCTGTTCGCGCTGGTCAGCGGCCGAAATGGCAAAGTGACAGCACGGGGCGTGAATTTGGCGATGCAGCCGGTAGCTTGTCCCTCGTACGTCTGCCCGTACATCGTCACTGTGGGGCGACACGACTGCGAGGGGGCGTAGTTAAACATGTCGTCATTGGGAGTGCGCGGCGCAGCAGCCGAGCGAGAGCGCATACAGACATTCGTGGAAAGCGTATTCAATCCGCTGCACCGCGCGGAACAGCGCCGCTGGGCCCGGGTGTACCTGTGGGGACTGATCCACACACCGGGAAAGAAGACACCGCGGCGCATGGCCGAGGCCGGCTTGCTGCCCGCCGGAGCGGCGCACGGTCTGCACCAGTTCATCAACAGCAGCACGTGGGCCTGGGAACCGGTGCGCCGCGCACTGGGCCGGGCCGTCACCGCGCACCGTCCGGCGTACGCCTGGACGGTCGCCGATCTGCTCATCCCGAAGCAGGGTGAGCACTCCGTGGGGGTGCACCGGCGCCTGGACCAGGCCACCGGACGCGTCATCAACTGCCAGCGCGGAGTGGGCCTCTTCCTGGCCACGGGCACCCGCTGCTTCCCCGTCGACTGGAGCCTCGTCCTCGACGGGGCCTGGGACTGGGACGACCTGCGCCGGCGCCGTGCGCGCATACCGGAGGCGGAGACCGGACGCCCCGTGGGGGCGTTCGTCCTCGGCTTCGCCGCCGAAGTCCTCGCCGCCCAGCCGCAGTTGCGCAAGGCACCCTGGGTGCTCAACCTGACCCAGCGGTGCGACGACGCGAGCGGGGTCATGGCCGGACTCGCCCGCCGCGAACTGGACTTCGTGTGCGAGGTCGACCCCGGCCAGATCGTGCTCGTCGGCCGTCCCGCACCGCGGGTGGTCACCGTCGGAGACCTGATGGAGGAGCCGCACGCCCGGCAACCGCACGTACTCACACGTCCGTCGGAACACGGCGGCGCGAAGGCGGTACGGGTGAACGTGTACACCGGAACGGTACGGCTGTCCCAGCGCGGGGCCGCCAAGGACGGCGTCTCACGGACGTACCACGTCCTGGAGCGGCCTCCCGCCGACAGCGGCCGGGCCGCCCGGTACTGGATCACCAGCCTGATGGACCGGGGCGTGGAGGAGGTCCTGGCGCTGGCCCGCAGCCAGAGGGCCGCCCGGGCGACCGTGGACACCCTGGGGGAACGATTCGGCGTGCTCGACTTCGAGGGCCGTTCCTTCCCGGGCTGGCACCACCACATGACCATGGTCTCGGCGGCGTACGCCTACCAGCAGCTGTACGGCACCCACGGCGCCGTCCCCGCTGTTCCCGCGCCGGGCGCAGGGCTGTCCGCGGTACGCGCCGACGCCACGGGCTGCTGGGCGGGCGCCGGAGCGAAAGGCCTGGGCGCGTGAAGAAGGTGCTGGTCGTGGAGCCGGACGCCGCCGCGGCCGAGACGACGGCGGGCGATCTGCGCCGGCAGGGCTATGCCGCGCACACCGTCGACAGGGGGGCGCGGATCCTGCGGTCGTACCACGACGCCGACCTGGTGCTGCTCTCCCTGGACCTGCCCGACATCGACGGACTGGAGGTGTGCCGCACGCTGCGGGCGGAGAGCGACATCCCGCTGATCGCCTGCACGCGCCGCGACAACGAACTGGAAAGAGTGCTCGCGCTCAAGGCGGGCGCGGACGACTGTGTGCTGCGGACGTGGAGTCCGCGGGAGATCGGCGCGCGGATCGAAGCGGTGCTCCGGCGCACCCGGCCGCACTCGACCGGCGCCGACAGCATCTCCCTGCGCCCCCTGCACATCGATCCGCGGACCCGGGAGGTGCGGCTGCGCGACCGCGTGGTCGACGTGACCGCGACGGAGTTCGAGCTGCTCTACACGCTGGCCGCCCGGCCGGACTCCGTCGTCTCCCGCAAGGAGCTGATGGCCAAGGTCTGGGGCAGCAACTGGGTGCGCACCAGCCGCACCATCGACACCCACGTCAGCAGCCTGCGGGCGAAGCTCGGCTCCAGCCGCTGGATCATCACGGTGCGCGGGGTCGGCTACCGCATGGGACACGTCGGGCAGGTGCCCGAGACGTCCGTCAGCTGAACCGGCCGGCCCGTTCGTCTCCGTGCATAACCGCATCCGCGCGTAACCGAAGCCGTGCTTAACCGAAGCCGTGCGTAACCGCATCCGCGCGTACCCAGTCCGTGCGTACCCAGTCCGTGCGTACGCGAACCCGCGCCACCCGAAGGAGCATCTTGACGAAGCAGATCCATCTCGCCGCCCAGTTGCCCGCCATCCACAACGTCACCGTCTGGTCGGACCCGCGCTCCCGCAGCCAGATCGCCATCGGCTCCTTCGTGGACCTCGCGCGGACCGCCGAACGCGGCAAGTTCGACTTCTTCTTCCTCGCCGAGGGGCTGCGACTGCGCGAACACAAGGGAGAGATCTACGAGTTGGACGTGGCGGGCCGCCCGGACAACCTGACCATGCTGAGCGCCCTGGCCGCCGTCACCACCCGGCTCGGGGTCGCCGCCACCGTCAACGCCACGTTCAACGAGCCGTACGAGGTGGCGCGCCGGCTCGCGACCCTGGACCACCTCAGCGGCGGGCGGGCCGGCTGGAACGTGGTGACCAGCTTCGACGCCTTCACCGGCGAGAACTTCCGCCGCGGCGGCTTCCTCGCCGAGGCCGACCGCTACACGCGCGCCGCCGAGTTCCTGGCCACGGCGCTTGAACTGTGGGACAGCTGGGCCGACGGGGACGTGCGCGCCGACGCGGCGGCCGGGCGGTTCGTACGCCCCGGAGCCGGTGAATTCGCCCACCACGGCGAACACTTCGACATCTCGGGCCGGTTCACCACCCCGCGCACCCCGCAGGGACACCCGGTGATCATCCAGGCCGGAGAGTCCGAACCCGGCCGTGAGTTCGCGGCCTCGGACGCCGAGGTCGTCTTCAGCAAGTACAACCGCCTGGCGGAGGCCCGCGCCTTCTACCGGGACGTCAAGGGCCGTCTCGCCCGGTACGGCCGCTCGCCGGACGACCTGCGGATCATGCCCACCGCCACCGTCGTCGTCGCCGACACCGACGCGGAGGCCGCGGCCTACGCCGACGAGATCACCCGGGCCCAGGTGAGCCCGCAGACCGCCCTCGCCCACCTGGAGGCCGTCTGGGGCCGCGACCTGTCCGCGTACGACCCCGACGGGCCGCTGCCCGACATCGACCCGGAGCCCGAGTCGCTGGTCCTGAAGGGGCATTCCGTGTTCCGCACCGGACGCGCCGAGACCGCCCGGCGCTGGCGCGCCCTCGCCGGGGAACGCGGGCTGAGCATCCGCGAGTTGATGATCGAGGTGCACGGCGGACAGACCTTTGTCGGCAGCCCGCACACCGTCGCCGACGCAATCGACCACTTCGTGCAGAGCGACGGCGCCGACGGGTTCGTCTTCGCGACGCACCTGACACCCGGCGGCCTGGACGACTTCGTGGACCGGGTGGTGCCCCTGCTTCAGGAGAAGGGCGTCCACCGCCCGGACTACACCGGCACCACCCTGCGCCACCACCTCGGTCTCGCCCCTCGGCCGCGCGCCGAGCGCACGTCCGGGAACGCACGGGAGGCATCGTGAACGACACCCCGCTCCACCTCGCCGTCGCCCTCGACGGCGCCGGCTGGCACCCCGCGGCCTGGCGGGCCGAGGACGCCCGCCCCGACGCCCTGTTCACCGCCGCGTACTGGGCGGACCTGGTCGCGGAGGCCGAACGCGGCCTGCTCGACCTCGTCACCTTCGAGGACGCCCTCGGCCCGCAGTCGGCCAGGCCGCACCGTCCCGACGACCGGACCGACCAGGTCCGCGGCAGCCTGGACGCGGCCCTGCTCGCCTCCCATCTGGCCCTGCTCACCACGCACATCGGCCTGGTCCCCACCGTCAACGTCACCCACACCGAGCCGTTCCACGTCGCCGTGGGCATCGCCACCCTCGACCACGTAAGCGAGGGCCGGGCCGGCTGGCGTCCGCAGATCGCCCCACGCGCCGCCGACGCCGCCCACTTCGGCCGCCGCACCACCCCGCAGCTGACCGACGACGACGTGCGCGACCCCGAACTGATCGCCAGAAGGCTGCGCCCGCTGTTCGCCGAGGCCGATGACGTGGTGGAGGTGGCACGCCGGCTGTGGGACAGCTGGGAGGACGACGCGGAGATACGGGACACGGCCACGGGCCGCTTCCTCGACCGCCGCAAACTGCACCACATCGACTTCGAGGGCCCGCACTTCAGCGTCAAGGGCCCCTCGATCACCCCCCGCCCGCCGCAGGGCCAGCCCGTGGTGGCGAGCCTCGCGCACGCCTCGACGCCGTACGAGTTCGCGGCGCGCGGCTGCGACGTCGTCTTCGTCACGCCCCGGGACCGTACGGGCGCGAAGGCGATCCTCGCGCAGGTCGACGAGGCCGTGGACCTGGTCGGCAGGGACCTGCGGGACCGGCCGCTGCGCCGGTTCGCGGACCTGGTCGTCTTCCTGGACGACGAGCCCGGCGCCGCCGCCCGCCGCAAGGGGCGCCTGGACGCGCTGGACGGCGCCGAGTACACCTCGGACGCCGCCGTCTTCACGGGCACTCCCGGCGAGCTGGCCGACCTGCTGCTCGACTGGCGCACCGCCGGGCTCGACGGCTACCGGCTGCGCCCCGGCGCCCTGCCGCACGACCTCACCGCGATCACCCGGCGGCTGGTGCCGGAACTCCAGCGCCGCGCCGCGTTCCGCCGCGCCTACGGCACCGGGACCCTGCGGGCCCGGCTGGGACTGCCGGTGCCCCGCAACCGGTACGCGCGGCACGGCTGACCCCCGTTCACCGGCAGTCCTCCGGTGTGCCGAGCCCGGTCAGCGCGCCCACCGGGTCGAGGTCGGGGGTGCCGCGGGGCCACCAGTCGTCCCGGCCGGGCTCCGACTCGTAGGCGTACCACAGGCCGTCGCGGCCCAGGCGCAGCTGGACGTGGCCGCGGGGGTGGGTGAGACGGTTGCGCCAGGGGCGGAACGCCGGGAGGTCGGCCGCGAGCAGCAGCGGGCGGGCCCGGTCGAAGCGGCCGGCCGGTGGGTCCCACGGCTCCTCCAGGACCTCCAGCCCCGCCGGGCCGCCCTGCCGCCAGGCCGCGACGGCGCGTGCCAGCTCGGCCGGGGGGCGGCCGACGGCGTCGGCGAGCGTGGCGTACAGCGCGCGGGTGGCCGCGGTCAGCCCGGAACCGGGGCGGGCCGCGGCCAGCCGTACCGCGTCCTGCCACAGCGTCAGCTCGCCGACCGGGTCACGTCCGGTGCCCAGCAGGGCGTGGGCGCGGGCGGCGGCGTCGGTCGCCAGCTGGTCCAGCGCGAACGGGTCCGGGCCGCCGGGCGCCGACGGATAGGCCGGGGGCTGCTCGGGATGCGGGAGCGGCGGCAACGGCGGGGGCAGCGGGGGGCGTTCGCCCACGGCGAGCACCTCGGTGGCCCGGATCCCGGGCAGGGTCAGCGGCTGCCGTTCCCGGGCGGCACGGGCCGCACGGGCGGCACTGCGCCTGGACAGCGCGTCGAGCAGTTCCCTCTCGCCCCGGCCGCGCAGCAGGAGCAGGACGAACGGGTCGACGTCGAGGAGGCGGGCCGTCTGGTAGCAGAGGGCGGCGGCGTGCTTGCAGGGGTGACCGGAGTCCGGGCAGCTGCAGCGGGGGACGAGGTCGCGGGGGCCGGGCAGCAGGGGCACCCCGCAGTCGGCGAGCGAGTGGGGCAGCTCCTTGTCGAGCAGCGCCGCGATGTGCCCCGGCCGGTCGGCCGCGGCGTCCAGGAACCGCTCCCAGTCGTCGTCCTCCAGCATCCGCACCCGTACCTGCACCCGGTAGGGCCGGGGCCTGCTGCCGCGCACGTACGCCAGCACGAGTCCCGGCGTGACGGTGATCGCGTCCACCCGCCCCTGCTCCGCGTACCCGCGCCCCCGCGCCAGCCGCCCGGCATCCAACGCCCCCCGCTCCAACGCCTCCACCCAGGCGTTCCCCCACCAACTCCCCGCGAACGCCCCCTCTTCGCCGCGCCCCACCACCGCAGGAAACGTCCGCCGAAGCTCACTGTCCCGATGGGGGGCACCCATGCTGACAGGCGCGCGCGACGGCCCGGGGGCGGCCGTGCTGTCCGACGCGTACGGGTGCCCGGGGGCGGTTGGCGCGGGCGCTTGGAGCGTCGGGGTGGTTGGCTCGGCCGACGGGGGCGTGGAGAGGGGCGCGGGGCTCGCGGGCTCGGTCGCCGGGGCCGGGGACGGCGGTGCGGACGTCTCCGCCGACGGGCGCGTGTTGGCGGGCGCGGGCGTCTGCGCCGCCGCGGAGGTGGAGTCGGGTGCGGGTGCTTGGGGCGTGGGGGCCGCGGGAGTCGCGGGCCCGGCCGTACGGCCCGGGAGCGACGGTGCGGGCGGCTCGGCCGACGGAGGCTTGGAGGACGCCCGGGTCGCGGGCTCGGTTGCCGGGGCCGGGGACGGCGGTGCGGACGTCTCCGCCGACGGGGGCGTCATGACGGGCGCGGGCGTCTCCGCCGACGCGGGCGCGTGGGCCGGTGGGGGCAGCGGTGTGGTGTCCCCCGGCTCCCCTTGTGGAGGCGCAGGGAGGAGGGGAGCGTCGTCCGGGGTTTCCGCCCAGGTGGGCATGCGGAAGGCGGTTGCCAGATAGTGGCGCATGTCCTGGACGGCCTTCGCCTTCGCCTTGGCGTTGGTCTTGGCCGCCTGGGGCTCCTCCCGGGGTGCCGTGGGAGCCCGGCGTTCCCGTCGGGCGGCGCGCAGGGCCTCCCGGGCCACGTCACCGGGGCGGCCGCCACCGGCTCGGGGTTCCGGAGCGGGGCGTACGGCGTCGTCGGCTTCCGGTGCCGCAGCCTCGTGATCCCGGTCCGCCGCCCTGAGCGCCGCCCGTGCCACATCGGCCGGCCTCGGCTCGGCGCTGACGGCGCAGTCGGCGCTGTCGGCCTGTGCCGGCTCCTCCACGGCAGGGTCCTCGGCGCGTTCCCGGGCCGCGCGCAGCGCCTGGCGGGCGGCGTCGCCGGGGCGGGGACGGTCGATGCCCGTCATGGCGTCCTCCGCAGGGAGACGAGGTCGGACAGTTCCCGGTCCGTCAGCTCGGTGAGCGCGGCCTCGCCGGAACCGAGGACGGCGTCGGCCAGGGCACGCTTGGCGGCGAGCATCTCGGCGATGCGGTCCTCCACCGTGCCCTCGGTGACCAGGCGGTGGACCTGGACGGGCTGGGTCTGCCCGATGCGGTAGGCGCGGTCGGTGGCCTGTTCCTCGACAGCCGGGTTCCACCAGCGGTCGAAGTGGACGACGTGGCCCGCGCGGGTGAGGTTGAGGCCGGTGCCGGCGGCCTTCAGAGACAGCACGAGGACCGGGGTCTCACCGTCCTGGAAGCGGTCCACCATGCGCTCCCGCTCCGGGACCGGGGTGCCGCCGTGCAGCAGGTCCACCGGGATCGCGCGGGCGGACAGGTGGGCGGTGATGAGGCGGGCCATGCCGACGTACTGGGTGAAGACGAGCGCCGAGCCGTCCTCGGCGAGCAGGGTGTCCACCAGCTCGTCCAGCAGCGCGAGCTTGCCGGAGCGGGCGGCGAGCCGGTCGGGGTGCGCCTCCTCCTTCAGATACAGCGCCGGGTGGTCGCAGATCTGCTTCAGCGCGCCCAGCAGCTTCAGCACCAGGCCCCGGCGGGCGATGCCCTCGGCGGTCTCGATGGCCAGCATCGACTCGCGCACCACCGCCTCGTACAGCGCGGCCTGTTCGCGGGTGAGCGGCACCGGGTGGTCCGTCTCGGTCTTGGGCGGCAGTTCGGGGACGATGCCGGGGTCGGACTTCCTGCGGCGCAGCAGGAACGGCCGTACCAGGCGGGCCAGGCGCTCGACCGCCTCCTCGTCCTCCCCGTTCTCCACCGCCCGCGCGTGCCGGGCGCGGAACGACTTCAGCGGGCCGAGGAGCCCGGGGGTGGTCCAGTCGAGCAGAGCCCACAGTTCGGAGAGGTTGTTCTCCACCGGGGTGCCGGTGAGCGCCACGCGCGCGGGGGCGGGGATGGTGCGCAGCGCCTTGGCGGTGGCCGAGTAGGGGTTCTTCACGTGCTGGGCCTCGTCGGCCACGACCATGCCCCAGCGCTGTTCGGCGAGCCGGGCCGCGGCCGAGCGCATGGTGCCGTACGTGGTGAGGACGAAGCCGCCGTCCAGTCCGTCCAGGCTGCGGTCCGGGCCGTGGAAGCGGCGGACGGGGACGCCGGGTGCGAACCGGTTGATCTCGCGCTGCCAGTTGCCGAGCAGGGAGGCCGGGCAGACCACGAGCGTCGGTTCGGTGCGGGCCCGCTTGAGGTGCAGGGCGATGAGGGTGACGGTCTTGCCGAGGCCCATGTCGTCGGCGAGGCAGCCGCCGAGGCCGAGGGAGGTCATCAGGTCGAGCCAGGCCAGGCCGCGCAGCTGGTAGTCCCGGAGGGTGGCGGCGAGGGCGGGCGGGGGCTCGGCGGGGAGCAGACCCGCGGTGAGCCGGTCACGCAGGGCGGCCAGCGCGCCGGCGGGGACGGCCTCGACGGTCTCCCCGTCGACCTCGGCGGTGCCGGTGAGGGCTACGGACAGCGCGTCGACCGGGTCGAGCAGTCCCAGTTCACGCTTGCGGGCCTTGCGGACCAGGGCGGGGTCGACCAGCACCCAGCGGTCCCGGAGCCGTACGACCGGGCGGTGGGCCTCGGCGAGGGTGTCCATCTCGGCCTCGCTCAGCGGATCGCCGCCGAGCGCCAGCTGCCAGCGGAACCGGAGCAGTTCCTCGCTCTCGAAGAAGCCGGTGCCGTCGGTCGCCGAACCGGGCGCCGGGCGGACCACCGCGGTGGCGGTCAGGTCGCGGGCGAGGTCGCGGGGCCAGTGCACGGCGATTCCGGCGGCGGCCAGCCGGCCCGCGACCACGCCGAGCAGCTCGCCCAGCTCCTCCTCGGACAGGGCGAGGACGTCGGGCACGTCCTGTCCGGCGAGGCGGTCCAGGGGCGGCCACACACGGGCGGCGCGCCGGACGGCGAGGGCCGCGTCCACGCGCGCGCGGGTCCCGAACGCCGGGTCGGCACCGCCCGTCCACAGGGTCGCCGCGTCGGCCACCAGGGTGGGGTCGGCGAGGCTGTGCACCTGCACGATCGCGGCCCCCGCGGCGCGCGTGCCCTCCTGCGCGCCGGCGTCGAAGACGTCGTACGCGGACAGGTCCAGGCGGAGCGAGATCCGCACGCCGGCGTCCATCCCGGCGGCGACCTCGGCCGCCCAGGCGTGCGCCTCGGGCAGGGACTGGGGTTCGCGGGCGGCGAAGGGCCGGCCGGCGGTGTAGGGGGCGGCGGGCGTGCGGGGCAGGGTGTCCGCGACCGCGTCCAGGAAGGAGCGGACCAGGGCCTCCGGTTCGGGCAGGCACAGCGGGCCCGGCCCGGGCAGGGGTACGGCGTGGCCCTCGGGTGGCAGGGCGGCGGCGACGGCGCGCAGGTGGGCGATGTCGTCGGGCTCCAGCGGGCCGGCCCGCCAGGCGTCGTGCCCGGCCGGGGTGAGGCCGGGCAGCAGTCGGCCGCGGGCGGCGAGCCGCAGCGCGTGCAGGGCGGCGGCGCCCCAGCAGGCAGTGGCCGGGTGGGCGGCCGGGTCGCGCCGGGCGCGGACCAGCAGCGGCAGGGCGTCGGCGAGCGGCAGGGTCAGCGCGGGCACCTTGCGGCGGCGCACGCCGGCGCCATGGCGTCGTACGACCGTCAGCTCCTGCGGGGCGTGCCCGGTGCCGGCGGGCAGCGGGTCGCCGTCCGGGGACCAGAAGGCGAGGCGGCCCTCACGGGGCAGGGGCGCGGGCAGGTAGACGGACGCGAGGCGCACCGGGACCGGAAGCCCGGCCTCCGGGCCCGTGACCGTCCCGGTGTCCGTCCCCGTCGCCGCCCCGGGCTCCGGGGAACCCCCCGTGCGCTCGGCCACCGCAGCCGTGCCGCTCATACGTCCTGCCACCTCCCGCCGATGTGTCGGATCAGCTGTCTCCGACTCTACGGGCGGGGTCTGACAATCGGCCCCGGCGCCGGTCTGGGCCCGCGCCTACGGCACCGTCCGGGAGACCACGAACACCATGGGATGTTCCGGGTCGGACAGGTTGACGACCACGTCCTGGGTGGGCGCGGGGTTCTTCTGCTCGTGGGTCAGGCCCCACCAGGGGCCCGGTCCGCCGAAGGTCCAGCCGCTGACCTTGCGGTCCCGTTCGCCGACGGCGATGTCGTCCTTCTTCAGCTGCTCCCGGCGGACGCCCATGGCCTCCAGGAAGCTGTCCAGGCCCGCGGGGTTGGTGCCGAACTGGACGTAGAGGCGGCTGGTCTTCCAGTTGTTCGTCTCGTAGGAGGCGATGTCGTCGGCGGGGTGCGGGACGGCCACCTGGTACAGGCGGCGCTGCACCTTGGAGGGCCAGCCCGGGGTGAGGCCGGTCGCCGAGTACTTCGCCTCCTTGTCCTTGCCGCTGTTGCGGCTCTGGTTCGCGGAGATCACCAGGTAGCCGGCCGGGACGCCGATGAGCAGGACGATGATCAGCAGGGTGAGCGCCCGACGCCTGGCCTTGTGCCGGGAGTCCTCGGCCGCCCGCCGGGGCTCGTCCGGTGGTCCGCCCTGGTGGGGCAGGGACGGCGTCATGCGCTGTCCTGGTCGCGGCGGGACTGGGCGTACCGCTCGTAGCGCTCGTAGCGCTCCACACGGCGCCGCTTGGCCCGGCGGAACCGGCGGGCGACCAGCCGGGCCAGGTCGGCGGCCCCCACCATGCCCGCCTCGGGGCCGAGCTGGGCGCGGGTGATGCGGGCCTCGGGGCGGTAGCCGCGGCCGGTGAGGTGGCGCTTGAAGGCGTCCCGGGCCGGGCCGATGAGCAGGTCGTCGGCGGCCGAGACGCCGCCGCCGATGACGAAGCAGGAGGGGTCGAGGGCGGCGGCGAGGTTGGCGATGCCGACGCCGAGCCACTGGCCGATGTCCTGGAGCAGCTCGACGCACATGGCGTCGCCCTCGCGGGCCAGCTCGGTGATCATCGGGCCGGTGATCTCGTGGATGTTGCCCTTGACGTGCTCGATGATCCCGTAGGCCACCGGGGAGTCGGCCGCGGCCAGCTCCCTGGCCTCGCGGACGAGCGCGTTGCCGGAGCTGTACTGCTCCCAGCAGCCGCGGTTGCCGCACGGGCAGCGGTGCCCGCCGGGCACGACCTGCATGTGGCCGAACTCCCCGGCGACCCCGAACTTGCCCCGCTTGACCTGGCCGTCCTCCAGGATCGCGCCGCCGATGCCGGTGCCCAGGGTGATCATGACCAGGTGGTCCTCGCCGCGGCCGGCGCCGAAGCGCCACTCGGCCCAGGCGGCGGTGTTGGCGTCGTTGTCCACCAGGACGGGCACGGCGAGCCGGGCGGCGATCCGGTCGCGCAGGGGTTCGTTGCGCCAGGACAGGTGGGGGGCGAACAGGACGCGGTTGCGGTCGGCGTCGACCCAGCCGGCGGCGCCGATGCCGACCGCGTGCACGTCGTGCCGGTCGGACAGGTCCAGGACCAGCTCGACGATGGTGTCCTCGACGACCTTGGGGCTCTTGGACTTGTCCGGGGTCTCCGTGCGGAGCTTCTCCAGGATGTTGCCGTCGGCGTCCACGACGCCCGCCATGACCTTGGTGCCGCCGATGTCGATGCCGACGGTGGGGACACGGGGGGCAGTCAGATGTGACCGGCGCTCCCTGGTACCCACTGTTCGCAGGACGGGGGCTCGGCGGGAGCCGATGGGGGCCGTGAGGTCGCGGTAGGTGCTCATCGGGCTCGATTGTGCCGCACCCTCACGCCGAGTGCCGCGCGGGGCGGGGGGGGGGCGGGAGCGCGCGTCCAGCGCCGGGTGCCGTTGTGGCGCGAGGTGTGGGCCGGCACCGGGCCCGGTTGCGGCGATGGCTGCGGACCGGCACCGGGTGCGGGCCGGCACCGGGTGCGGGTCCGGCGCGGTAGGTCACGGTCGGTCGCGCCCACGCGGCGCAGGTCGCGGTCGGTCGCGCCCACGCGGCGCAGCCCCGCACCGGCACGGCCCGCGCGCTTCAGCCGCGTTGCAGTTCGTGGCGGAGAGCGTCCAGGTCGGACCCTCCCGCCATCTGCTGGGTCAGCTCGTCCAGGGTGATCTCGTCACGTGTGTGATGGCCCACCATCGTGCCTCGCCTGAGCAACACGAAACGGTCGCCCACCAGGTACGCGTGGTGCGGATTGTGGGTGATCAAGACAACGCCCAGGCCCTCGTCCCGTGCCGCGGCCACATATTTGAGGACCACACCGGACTGCTTCACTCCCAGTGCCGCCGTCGGCTCGTCCAGGACCAGGACCTTCGCGCCGAAGTGGACCGCCCTCGCGATGGCGACGCACTGGCGCTCGCCGCCGGACAGCGTGCCGATGGGCTGGTCGACGTCCCTCAGGTCGATGCCCATGCGCAGCAGCGCCTCGCGGGTGGTGCGGCGCATCAGGTCGGTGTCCAGGCGCTTGAAGGGGCCGTAGCCCCTGCGGGGCTCGGAGCCGAGGAAGAAGTTGCGCCAGACCGGCATGAGCGGGACGACGGCGAGGTCCTGGTAGACGGTGGCGATGCCGCGGTCCAGGGCCTCGCGCGGGGAGGACAGGGCCGTCTCCTCGCCCTCGATGCGCAGGGTGCCGCCGTCGTGCCGGTGCAGACCGGAGATGATCTTGATCAGGGTCGACTTGCCGGCGCCGTTGTCCCCGAGGACGCAGGTGATCTCGCCCGCGCGGACCTCCAGGGAGACCCCTTCCAGGGCGCGGACGGTGCCGTAGTGCTTGCTGACGCCGGTCAGCTCCACGAGTGTCACTTGGTCGCCTCCGCGCGCTTGCGGACCCAGGCGTTGAGCAGGGTCGCGAGGAGCAGCATCGCTCCGAGGAAGAACTTGAACCAGTCCGGGTTCCACTCGGCGAAGACGATGCCCTTGCTGGTCATGCCGAACAGCAGGGCGCCCACGGCCGAGCCGATGGCGCTGCCGTGACCGCCGGTGATCAGGCAGCCGCCGATGACGGCCGCGATGATGTAGATCAGCTCGTTGCCGACGCCCTCGCCGGACTGGACGGCGTCGAACGAGAACAGCAGGTGCTGGCCGGAGATCCAGGCGCCGAACGCGACGCCCATGTAGAGGCCGATCTTGGTCCGGGCGACCGGGACGCCGACCGCGCGGGCCGCGTCCGCGTTGCCGCCGACAGCGAAGATCCAGTTACCGGTCCGGGTGCGCAGCAGGATCCAGGAGGCGAGGGCGACGAGGCCGAGCCACCACAGGATGGTGACCTTGACGTCGACACCGCCGAGCGTGAGCGTCGAGGCGAAGACGGCGTGGGCGCTGGGGAAGCCCTGCATGTCGGCGATGGTCTTGGTGGAGACCGTGCCGTCGATCAGCTTGGTGAAGCCGAGGTTCATGCCGGTCAGCATCAGGAAGGTGCCCAGCGTGACGATGAAGCTGGGCAGTTTCGTGCGGGTCAGCATGAAGCCGTTGAAGGCGCCGACGGCGAGGGTGACCAGCAGCGACACGCCGACACCGACCCAGGTGTTCGCGGTCATCTGGTAGCTGAACATCGAGGAGACCAGCGCGGACGACGTCACCATGACGCCCGCCGAGAGGTCGAACTCGCCGCCGATCATCAGCAGGGCCACGGGTACGGCCATGATGCCGATGGTCGAGGAGGCGTAGAGGACCGTGCTGAGGCTGGAGGCGCGCAGGAAGCCGTCGGCGGCGAGGGCGAAGAAGACGAAGACGGCGAGGGCCCCGACCACCGAGCCCAGTTCCGGGCGGGTGAGCAGCTTCCGCAGCGCGGAGGTCTGCAGAATCCTTTCGTCCAGCAGGTTGTCGTCCGTGGCCGCGCTCATCGGGTGCCCCGCTCGGTGTACTCCGCCAGCGCGGACGCCTGGTCCTTGGTGACGATCTGCGGGCCGGTCAGCACCGGCTTGCCGCCGCCGAGGACGTCGCCGTTGTACTTGTACAGCCACAGCAGGTCGACGGCCTGGTAGCCCTGGAGGTACGGCTGCTGGTCCACGGCGAAGCCGAGGCTGCCGTCCTTCAGCGAGGCCGCGACCTTGGCGTTCAGGTCGAAGGTGTCGATCTCGGCCTTGCTGCCCGCGTCCGTCCGCGCCTTCACGGCGGTGTCGGCGTAGGGCGCGCCGAGGGTGACGACGGCGTCGAGGGACCGGTCGGCCTGGAGCTTGGCCTCGATCGCGGACTGCACGTCGGGCATGTTGGTGCCGTTGACGTACAGCTTGCGCAGCGTGCCGTGGAAGGTCCTGGCGACGCCGTCGCAGCGCTGCTCGTGGCCGACGTTGCCCTGCTCGTGCAGCACGCACAGGGCCTTCTTCCGCCCGCGCTTGTTCAGCTCGTCGCCGACCGCCTCGCCCGCGACGGTCTCGTCCTGGCCGATGTGGGTGAGGGCGCCGAAGGCCTTGGACTCCGCGGAGCCGGAGTTCACCGTGATCACCGGGATGCCGGCCTTCTCGGCGCGGGCCACGGCCGCCTTCAGGGCGTCCGGCTTGGCCAGGGTGACGATGATGCCGTCGACCTTCTTGTCCACGGCCGCGTCCACCAGCTGGGCCTGCTGCTGGGCCTCGTCGTCGTGCGAGTACAGGAAGTTGATGTTGTCCTTGACGGCGGCCTGCTTGGCACCGCTCTGCACGATGTCCCAGAAGGTGTCGCCGTCCCCGGAGTGGGTGATCATCGCGAAGGTCCAGCGGGGGGTGTTCACCGCCGACCTGCCCTGGGCGGCGGCGGCCTTGCGGGCGTCCTCCGCCCGCTTGCCTCCGGTGCTGCTGCACGCCGCCAGGGACACGGAGAGTGCCCCCGCCAGCGCTATGCCTACCCAGGTCCGAAACCGTGCCACGAGGCCGTGCCCTTCTTGCCGTGTTCGTACAGACGCAAGGGGCCGTCGATCGCGTCAGCGGCCCCAAACGCTCCAGTATCGAACACGCCGAACACCCGTGACACGGCCGGGCGGCCCCCACGGGTCGCATTGTCCGGACATTGCGACGAAGGCGAGGCGGTCGCTCAGGGGCGGCGGGGCGGTCACTCAGGGGCGTACGAGCAGCTGGAACTCGAAGGAGTAGCGGTCCGGCCGGTAGGTGTGGTCGCCGAACTCCACCGCGCGGCCGGTGTCGTCGTAAGTGGTGCGCTGCATGGTCAGCAGCGGGGCACCCTCGGCCTCGCCGAGCCGCTCGGCCTCGGCGGCCGTGGCGCCGCGGGCGCCGATGGACTGGCGGGCGCTGTGCAGGGTGATCCCGGCCGAGCGCATCAGCCGGTACAGGCCGGTGGCCTCCAGCTGGCCGGTGTCGAGGTCGAACAGACCCGGGGGCAGGTGGTTGATCAGGTACGCCATCGGTTCGCCGTGCGCGAGGCGGAGCCGTTCGACGCGGTGGACGTCGCTGCCCTCGGCGACGCCGAGCGCGGCGGCGACCGCGGCGGAGGCCGGGACGACCGTGTTGACCAGCACCTTCGTCGCGGGGCGCTGGCCGGCCGCCTCCAGGTCGTCGTAGAGGCTGCTCAGTTCCAGGGGGCGCTTGACCTGGCTGTGCACGACCTGGGTGCCCACGCCCCGGCGCCGGACGAGGAGCCCCTTGTCCACGAGGGACTGGATGGCCTGGCGGACGGTCGGCCGGGACAGGCCGAGTCGCGCGGCCAGCTCGATCTCGTTGCCCAGCAGGCTGCCCGGGGTGAGGCTGCCGTGCTCGATGGCGGCCTCCAGCTGCTGGGAGAGCTGGAAGTACAGCGGCACCGGGGAGCTGCGGTCCACCCGCAGGTCGAGCGGCACGGTCGGGTCCACATCTGGTTTCGGCACGGGCCCGAGCGTAGCCCCGTGACCGGTTGACGGGAAGTTGTGTAGTCCGATTGTCCGGACATACGCATTGACAGGGTGCGGTGTCCGCCGTCACTTTGTTTCCATGCGCATCGGGGTCATCGGTACGGGCCGCATCGGCACCCTTCACGCGAGGACGCTCAGCCGTCACCGCGAGGTCGGGTCCCTGATCCTGACGGACAGCGAGCCGGCGCGGGCACAGGAGCTGGCGCACCGGCTGGGCGAGACGGCGGCGCCGGGTGTGGACGAGATCTTCCGCTGGGGCGTGGACGCGGTGGTGATCACCACGGCGACCGCTGCCCACGCCGAGTACATCGGGCGGGCCGCGCGCTCGGGGCTGCCGGTGTTCTGCGAGAAGCCGATCGCGCTCGACCTGCCGGGCACGCTGCACGCGCTGGCCGAGGTGGAGACGGCCGGGACGGTGCTGCAGATGGGCTTCCAGCGGCGGTTCGACGCGGGCTACGCGGGCGCGCGGGACGCCGTACGCAGCGGGCGGCTCGGCCGGCTGCACACCGTGCGGGCCATGACCTGCGACCAGTCCCCTCCGCCTGCCGCGTGGCTGCCGCTGTCCGGCGGGCTGTTCCGGGACACGCTGATCCACGACTTCGACGTGCTGCGCTGGGTGACCGGCCGGGAGGTGACCGTCGTGTACGCCACCGGCTCGGACGGCGGTCCCGCGATGTTCCGGGAGGCCGGGGACGTCGACACGGGCGCGGCGCTGCTCACGCTGGACGACGGCACCCTGGCCACCGCGACGGCGACCCGGCTGAACGGCGCCGGGTACGACGTCCGCATGGAGCTGGCCGGGGAACGGGACACGGTGGTGGTGGGCCTGGACGACCGTACGCCCCTCGCGTCCACCGAGCCGAGCGGGCCGCCGCCCGCGGACAAACCGTGGACGGGGTTCCTGGAACGGTTCGGACCGGCGTACGAGGCCGAGCTGAACGCCTTCGTGGACGTCGTCCGCGGCGAGCGCGCCAACCCCTGCGACGGCCGGGAGGCGTTGCAGGCCCTCCGTATCGCCGAGGCCTGCGAACGCTCCCGCCACGAGCACCGCCCGGTACCGCTGACGGACATCCCGGGCGGCGAGGGGCGGGCGTACGGCTGAGGGCCGAACGCGGATTCGGGCGGCACGGGCCGCCGTGGAACCGAGGGACGAACGTCGCCCCCGGCCGGTCGCCGCCGCGCATCGACACGCCCACCACCCGGCACCTCACCGGCGCCGGTTCAGTGCCCGTCCTCGACAAGTCCCGCGTCGTAGGCGAGCAGGGCGATCTGGACGCGGTTGTCGAGGCCGGTCTTGGCGAGGATGCGGGAAACGTGGGCCTTGACGGTGGCCACGCTCATGAACAGTTCCGCGGCGATCCGGGCGTTGGCGAGGCCGCGGCCGACGGCGACGGCGACCTCGCGTTCGCGGTCGTTGAGCACGGCGAGCCGGTCACGCGCGCGTGCCTGCCGGGAGTCGGCGGCGCTGCCGGCCGCGTGCCGCATCAACTGCCGGGTGACGGCGGGCGACAGGACCGGGTCGCCGGCCGCGACCCGGCGGACGGCGTCGACGATCTCGGCCGGCGGGGTGTCCTTGAGCACGAAACCGGCGGCGCCGGCGCGCAGGGCGTGCAGCACCTGTTCGTCGGCGTGGAAGGTGGTCAGCACCACGACCTGCGGCGCGTCCGGCCGGGCGCGCAGCCGCCGGGTCGCGGTGATCCCGTCCACCGAGGGCATCCTGATGTCCATCAGCACGACGTCCGGCCGGGCCCGCCGCACCAGTTCCTCGGCCTGCGCGCCGTCGGCGGCCTCCCCGACGATCTCGATGTCCTCGGCCCCGCCGATCATCAGCGCGAGACCGGCACGGACGAGGGGGTCGTCGTCCACGAGGAGGAGTCTGATCGGCGTCGCAGTCATGGGTTCACGTAACCACGGGCCAGGACGCGGGGCGGCGGAAACGGCCCGAGGTCACCTCCCGCGCGGTGTCCGGTGGCGGCCGGGCTCAGGTTCAGGTGCGCGGCCACGGCAGCCACCCCCGTACCTCGAAGCCCCCGTCGGGGCGCGGCCCGTGGCGCAGGTGGCCGCCGGCCAGCGTGGCGCGTTCGGTGAGGCCGATCAGGCCCTGGCCGGAGCCGGGCACGGGGGGCGCCTCGGCGGGTGGCGCGGGGTGGGTGACCGTGACCGTCAGGCCGTCGCCGGGGGTGCCGGCGAGGCGGACCGTGACGTCGGTGCCGGGGGCGTGCTTGCGGGCGTTGGTCAGGGCCTCCTGGGCGATGCGGTAGGCGGTGCGGCCGACGGAGGCGGGGACGGCGGCCGGGTCCGCGACGCCGTGGTCCAGGGTGACCCTCATGCCGGCCTCGCGGCACTCGGCGACCAGGGCGTCCAGTGCGGCCAGCGACGGCTGCGGACGCCTGCCGGGCGCTTCGTCGGAATCGCCGGCCCGCAGCACCCCGATGATCTCCCGCAGGTCCTGGAGTGCCTCGTGGGCGCTCTCCCGGATCACCCCGGCGGCCCGCGCGACCTCCTCGCGGGGCGCGTCCGGCCGGAACTCCAGGGCGCCCGCGTGCACGCTCAGCAGGGTGAGCCGGTGGGCCAGTACGTCGTGCATCTCGCGGGCGATGGCCTCGCGGGCCAGCCGCTGGGCCTGCTCCGCCCGCAGCCGGGCCTCGGCCTCGGCGTGCCGGGCACGGTCGCGCAGGCTCAGCATGAGCTGCCGTTTGGACCGGACGAACATGCCCCAGCCGACCATCGCGGCGGTGAGCAGCACGCCCGAGGCGATCGCCCCGGCGTACGGCACGTCGGGGTCGGGCCGCAGCCGGTAGTAGACCGGGAGCAGCGCCACTGACACCCCGCCCACCCAGGCCACGTACCGGAAGGGCCGGTGCACGGCGAGCGTGAACAGGGCGACCACCCCCGCGCCGCCCGCGGTGTTCGACAGGAAGGCGACCGGCACCAGCGCCACGGCGAGGCCGACCGGCCACCGGCGCCGCAGCCACACCGCGCCGCAGGCGAGCGCGCCCAGCACCTGGTCCAGGGTTGCGTAGCCGTCCGGGAGGTCCTCGTGCCGCAGGGGGTCGGCGCTCAGCAGGCCGATGAACACGGCCAGCAGGAAGCAGCAGAAGTCGACCGCCCAGTCACGCGCCGTGCGCCGGGGCCGGCGATCCGAGGCGGCCGCGTCCGGGTCCAGTTCGTGGACCAGCGCGGACGGGAACAGCCAGCGGCGGCCCCCGAACCCCTGCGGCGCCCGCGCCTGTTCGTCTCTGCTCACGGTCGACCAAGCTACGCGGGGCTCCGCCGTACCGCCGCCCCGTGCGCGGGATCACCGACCGAAGTCGCGGCGCCGGGGACTTTCGACGCGGCCGCCGCCGCCCGTTGCAGCCTTTCGACGCGGCCGCCGCCCGCAGGGCCGTTCGGCGTCGCGCTCTCGCCCCGCGGCCCTCGTGGGGGAGGCCTCGGGGCGAGAGCGGTGGGCGTCGAGCGGTGGGTCAGCAGTCGAAGTCGATCAGGTCGAACGTGGCGTAGTGGTCGGGGGTGTAGTAGTCCTCCTCGTACTCCTCGCCCGTGACGATGCGGCGGGCGCCGCGGGTGGAGGAGCCCGGGGTCTTGACCGTGTACTCGTGGTAGTAGCCCGACGGTTGCCCGGGCAGGACGCCTTCCCGGTTCTGGAAGACGATCCCGTCCTGCGCGTACGGGAAGGGGCCGCCCTGGTCGATCAGGCGCAGGGTGTCGTGGGCCTGTGACGGCAGGTCGCCGTAGCAGACGCTGCCGACCGAGGCGGCCGCGGCGTCCGCGGTGGTGGCGGTGACGGTGCCGCCCACGAGGAGGGCGGACAGGAGCGCGGCTGCGGTGCCGACGCGGGTGGCGCGTGGGGGGAATCTCATGTCCCCATGATGACGCGCGTAGACGTTGACATGTCAACGTCAACGTTGAAGATTTTCCTTTCAAGTCCGGGAAATTCTCGGGGAGTTAACCAGCCGAGCGCGCTACCGGGCCGCGACCGTCCAGGGCGCCACACCACCCCTGCGCCCCTCCGCGCATGCCTTGCCCCTCCCCTACGCCTCCTCGGGCAGGGGGAAGGTGCCGTACTCGGGGCTGCCCCCGACGTCGTACGTCTGCACGGAGACGCCCGTGGCGGTGACGTGGCCGGAGCGGTGGGTGAAGCGGGTGGGGACCGCGCCGTCGGTGAAGAGGCGGTGGCCGGTGCCGAGGACGACCGGGAACGTCAGCAGGTGCAGGGTGTCGAGGAGCCGCAGGTCCAGCAGGGAGCGGACCAGGGCGCCGCTGCCGTGGATCTGGAGTTCGCCGTCCGTGCGCTCCTTCAGGGCCGTGACCTCCTTGGCGAGGTCGCCCGGGACGACGGTGGTGTGCGCCCACTCCGGGTCCTGGAGGGTGGCGGAGACGACGTACTTCGGCAGGGCGTTGAGCGGGCCGGCGATCGGGTGCGCGGGGTCGGTCACCTTCGGCCAGTAGCCGGCGAAGATGTCGTACGTGCGGCGGCCGAGCAGGAAGCCGCCCGCGCGGGAGAAGAGATCGGTGATGAACCTGCCGGAGTCGTCGTCGGAGAACGGGAAGGTCCAGCCGCCGTGCTCGAAGCCGCCGCGGGTGTCCTCCTCGCGTCCGCCGGGCGCCTGGTAGACGCCGTCGAGGGTGACGAAGAGGCTGGAGACGAGGTTGCCCATGGGAGGTGCCTTCTTCCGGGTGCGGGGTCCGCTGTCATCGGGTCAGACCCCGCGTCCGCCCGGAACTCATCGGTTCAGCCGGCGTGGGTGGAGAACAGTCCCCCGGTCGGGCCCTGCTTGTCTCCGCCCTGGGCCTTCTTCAGTGCGTTGGCGAGGCTCTCGATGGTGAGGGACTGCAGGATCACCCGGCCGTTGCCCTCCAGGGTGGCCAGGGACAGGCCCTCGCCACCGAAGACGGCGTTCATGACGCCCTGCCGGTTGAGGCCGCCGACGCGCTGGACGCCGTACTGGATGCCCTCCTCGAAGGCGACCACGCAGCCGGTGTCGACCTCGATGCGGCCGCCGAAGTCCGCCGGGTTCAGGTCGATGAAGTTGCCCGCGCCGGCGATGATCACCGTGCCGTGCCCGGTGAACTTCTCCAGGACGAAGCCCTCGCCGCCGCTCATCCCGGTGCGGCCGCCGGCGAAGGCGATGCCGAACTCGACGCTGGACTCGGCGGCCACGAAGGCGTCCTTCTCGGCGAACCACGCGCGCGTGCCGTCCAGCTCCAGGGCGCGCATCTCGCCGGGGAGGACGCCGGCGAAGCCGACCGTGCCCTCGCCGCCCTGGGCGGTGAAGTACTGGAAGGCGAGCGACTCGCCCGCGAGCATGCGCTGGCCGACCTG
The DNA here is from genome assembly GCF_055560195.1 of Streptomyces sp. NPDC023481. Lineage (NCBI taxonomy): Bacteria > Bacillati > Actinomycetota > Actinomycetes > Kitasatosporales > Streptomycetaceae > Streptomyces > Streptomyces sp. NPDC023481. The sequence continues at coordinate 80,215 of NZ_JBVHJE010000019.1, read as the reverse complement.
CATGGCCGTCCCCATGGCCTGGCGGAGCAGGCCGCCCATGCCCCCGCCGCTCTGCTGCTGCCCGCCGCTGCCGGGCGGGCCGGACAGCCGGGTCTCCATGGTCACGTTGACCGTCTTGAACAGGAACTTCCCGGCCTCGCAGTACACGGTCTGGCCGGGGTGCAGGTTGACGACCGCCATCTGCATGGCGTTGCCGACGATCTCTTGCTGAAGGGTCACGTGGGGAGAACGCGAGGGGGGAGGGCAAGAGTTCCAGCGGCCTGGAACAGGGTCCGTACGGGTGACGCACGGGGGCGCCCCGGTGCCGCCGTACGGCCGGGGCGCCCCGCGCGCGTGGGTGCGGTGTCAGCCGCCCAGTTCCTGGTGACGGGCGGTGAGGCTGGTCGCGCCCTGTTCGGTCAGGGAGCCGAACAGGCGCAGTCGGGAGATGCCGCCGTCGGGGAAGATGTCGATCCGCGCGTGGGTGCCGACCGCCGGCTCCGGCAGGACGAAGCGGTGGTTGGTGTCGGGCTGCAGGCGGGTGCGCGGGAGGATCTCGGTCCACGCGCCGTCCTCGCCGTCCCTGACCGACACCGACGCCCAGCCGGCGCTGTTGCCCTTCAGGTAGGCGGTGTCGATCTCGATGGCGCGGATCTGGGAGTGGGCCACCAGCCGGTAGCGGATCCAGTCGTTGCCCCGGTCGCGGCGGCGGCGGGTCTCCCAGCCGTCGTCCATCTTGAGGGAGCGGCCCGGCTGGATGGTGTGGCCGGCCGGGGAGTAGAAGAGGTCCGAGGCGTCCTCGACCCCGCCGCCGTTCTCCAGGGCGACCACGTCGAAGGTCCCGAGCGCCGTGAGCCACTCCGGGTCGGGTACGACCTCGCCGTACACGCGCAGGCGGGCGATGCCGCCGTCGGGGTGCTGGTTGATCCGCAGGTGGGTGAAGCGCTGTTCGGCGGTGACCTCGAAGCCGTTGGCCGCGTGCCCGCCGACGGCGGTGCGCGGGACGAGCGTCGTCCACTTCACGTCGTCGCCGAGCAGTTCCCCGGGGGACGGGGAGCCGGGTACGGCGGTGCCCTCGACGGAGACGGCCTGCGGGTAGTTGCCGCGGAAGTGGGCGGTGTCGACGACGATCCCGCGGATCACGCCGGGCGCGCCGAGCCGGACCAGCGCCCAGTCGTGGTCCTCGTCGGTCGGCCAGGGGTGGTCGGCCGAGGTACCGCGTCGGCGGCGGGTCTCCCAGCCGTCCATGATCTTGCCCTTGTGGCCGAAGTGCTCGGGGTCGAACTCGGCCCGCCCGGGTACCAGCAGGTTCTCGCGCTCGGCGAAGAACTCGTCGTTGGCGGCGACGACACCGGCGCCGAGCCGCCGGTCGGCGAGGTTGGCGTACCGGGTGAAGGGGAAGTCGGCGGTGCGGTAGTCCGCGTACGGGTCGCCGCCTCCGTAGGGGTTCGCGTCGCCGGTGAAGTGCGCTGTCGCCGTCACGGGAATCAGGGGGTCCTTTCTGGAGTCGGGCCGGTGCGGGGGGTGGCTTGGCGGGGGCGGCTGAGCAGCGTGCCCTGCGGCTCGGTGAACGCGCCGTCGCAGACGATGCGCCGGCCGCGCAGCCAGGTGGACTTCACGACGCCGTGCAGGGTCCGGCCGGCGTAGGCGGTGACCCGGTTGCGGTGCTGGAGGCCGGCCGGGTCGACGGTGAAGGTCTCGTCGGGGGCGAGGACGGCGAAGTCGGCGTCCAGGCCGGGAGCGATGGCGCCCTTGCGCGTGTCGAGGCCGGCCAGGGCGGCGGTACGCGTGGACATCCAGCGGACGACGTCCTCCAGGCCGTGGCCGCGCCTGCGGGCCTCGGTCCACACGGCGGAGAGGCTGAGCTGGAGCCCGGAGATGCCGCCCCACGCGGTGGCGAAGTCGTCGGTCTTGAGGTCGGCGGTGGACGGGGAGTGGTCGGTGACCACGCAGTCGATGGTGCCGTCGGCCAGGGCCGCCCAGAGCAGGTCCTGGTTGGCGGCCTCGCGGATGGGCGGGCAGCACTTGAACTCGCTGGCGCCGTCCGGGACCTCCTCCGCGGTCAGGGTGAGGTAGTGCGGGCAGGTCTCGACGGTGATCCGCACACCCTCGGCGCGGGCGGCGCGGATCAGCGGCAGAGCGTCGCCGGAGGACAGGTGCAGGACGTGCACGCGCGCGTGCAGCCGCCGGGCCTGCGCGATGAGGGCGGCGATGGCGGTGTCCTCGGCGTCGCGCGGGCGGGAGGCGAGGAAGTCGGCGTACCTGGGGCCGCCGTGCTGGGGGGCGGCGGCCAGATGGTGCGGGTCCTCGGCGTGCACGATCAGCAGCCCGTCGAAGGCGGCGATCTCGGCGAGGGAACGGGCGAGCTGGTCCTGGTCGAGGTGCGGGAACTCGTCGACGCCGGAGGGGGACAGGAAGGCCTTGAATCCGAAGACGCCGGCGTCGTGCAGCGGGCGCAGGTCCTTGACGTTGTCGGGCAGGGCGCCGCCCCAGAAGCCGACGTCGATGTGCGCCTTGTCGCGGGCGACGTCCTGCTTGGTCCGCAGGTGGTCGACGGTGGTGGTCGGCGGGAGGGAGTTGAGCGGCATGTCGATGAGCGTGGTGATACCGCCGGCCGCGGCCGCGCGGGTGGCGGTCCAGAAGCCCTCCCACTCGGTGCGGCCCGGGTCGTTGACGTGCACGTGCGTGTCGACCAGGCCGGGCAGCAGGACGTGGTCGCCGACGTCCTCCAGCCGTGCCGACGCCGGGATGTCGGCGTCGTACGGCAGGACGGCCGTGATCCGGCCGGCGGCCACGGTGACGGTGGCGGCCCGTGTCCCCTCCGGAGTGATCACGCGCGTGGAGCGCAGCACCAGTTCAGCGTCGGACACCCGAACCCCTCTCTCTACCGCCGTTGTACGCCCACGAAACGGGTGATACACCCAGGTAACGGACTTCAACGTTCTGTTGAAGGAGTCTTCACTCCCGCTTCTCCGCCGTCAAGAGGCACACTTCCGGGCAGTGCGGCAGGGGCGCCCACTCTGGACATTTCCACAAAGCGGAATTAGAATTCCAATAGACAGAACGTAGCTCTGCACAAGCGGGGAGTCAACCGGCCTCCGGGTAGGCTTCTGCCCTCCCGCCCGCCCCGAAAGGAACGCGCCGTGCCGACGTCCAGCGCCAGCACCACCGACTCCGCCAAGCCCTCCGCCGCAGGCGGGGTGCAGTCCCTGGAGCGCGCCTTCGACCTGCTCGAGCGGATGGCGGACGCGGGCGGCGAGGTGGGCCTGAGCGAGCTGTCCGCGGCCAGCGGGCTGCCGCTGCCGACCATCCACCGGCTGATGCGCACCCTGGTCGCCTGCGGCTACGTCCGCCAGCAGGCCAACCGGCGGTACGCGCTCGGCCCCCGCCTGATCCGGCTCGGCGAGTCCGCGGCCCGGCTGCTCGGCACCTGGGCGCGGCCGTATCTGGCCCGGCTGGTGGAGGAGACCGGCGAGACGGCGAACATGGCGCTGCTCGACGGCGACGAGATCGTGTACGTGGCACAGGTGCCCTCGAAGCACTCGATGCGCATGTTCACCGAGGTCGGCCGCAGGGTGCTGCCGCACTCCACGGGCGTGGGCAAGGCGCTGCTGGCCGGGGTGCCGGACGACGAGGTGCGGGCGCTGCTGGCCCGTACGGGCATGCCGGCCGCCACGGAGAAGACGATCACCACGCCGGAGGGCTTCCTCGCGGCGCTGGAGGACGTACGACAGCTGGGGTACGCCGTGGACGACAACGAGCAGGAGATCGGTGTGCGGTGCCTCGCGGTCTCCGTGCCCGACTCCCCCACGGCGGCGGCCATCTCCATCTCCGGTCCGGCGGGCCGGGTCACGGAGGCGGCCACGGACAAGATCGTGCCGGTACTCCAGCAGATCGCCCGGGAACTCTCCGCGGCGCTGGCCAGCCAGAACCACGGGTAACCGGCCCGGGGCCACGAGAGCCCCGGGCTGCTCGGCCGCGGCCGGCGCACTCGGGATCCCGCCACGCCCACGCCGGCAGTCCTCAGTCCTCCACCTTGCAGCCGCGCGCCAGACCCCGCTCGGGCCGGCCGGAAGGCACCGCCACCCGAAGCCGACCCGATCCGAAAGGAAGGACCTAGTCCCGGGGCGGCTCGCCGAACAGGTTCACGGCGTCCCGTACCTGCGACAGCCCGCGGGCCAGTGCGCTCATCGACCCTATGGCTCCGGCGATCAGCAACAGGGAGCTGCGCAGGCGCGGGATCTCCGGCAGGCCGCCGGCGGCCATCGCGGCCAGGGTCGCCAGCTCGTCCTCGGCTATCGCCCGGTCGGGGAAGTCCGAGGGTAACGTGGCGAGTTCGCGGCGCAGCCGGGACACCGCCGTCCGCAGTTCCGCCACCCTCGGGTCCTCGTCGCTGCCGGTCACTGGCCTCTGCCCCAAGCTCCGCAACACAGCCCTCCCCCTGGCACGCCCTCGTGCGCGGGTCAGTAAACGCCACGCCGTGCGGGAGCGCCACAGGGCGAACCGAAATTCAGCCCAACGGAATCGACGCCGGAAGACCGTCCGGTTCGGCCTCCGTCGGGTATGCAGGACCCATGACGGACAACCAGGATCTCCAGGGGAACGTCGCGGGGCTGCTGCTCGCCGCCGGCGGCGGCAGACGGCTCGGCGGGCGCCCCAAGGCACTGCTGCCGCACCGGGGGCGGCCCCTGGTCGAGCACGCCGTCGGGGTGCTGCGCGCCGCCGGGTGCGACCGGATCCATGTGGTGCTCGGCGCCGCGGCGGACGAGGTGCGCGCCCGCGCCGACCTGGGCGGCTGCCTGCTGGTGGACAACCCGGACTGGGCCGAGGGGATGGGCTCGTCCCTGCGCGCGGGGCTGGCGTCGCTCGCCGGGACGGGGGCGCGAGCGGCCCTGGTGAGCCTGGTCGACCAACCCGGGATCGGACCGGCCGCCGTGGCCCGGGTACTCGGCGCGTGCAAGGACGAGAAGTCGCTGGTCTCGGCCGGCTACCACGGGGTGCGCGGGCATCCCGTGCTGTTCGGCGCCGCGCACTGGGCGGGCATCGCCGAGGCGGCCACCGGGGACCGCGGGGCGCGGGCCTACCTGAAGGCGCACGAGGCCGGGATCCGGCTCGTGGAGTGCGCGGACGTGGCCGAGCCGTACGACATCGACACCGAGGCCGACCTGGGCCGCCTGGACTGAGGCAGGTGGCACCGGGCGCCACGGTGCCTCGACCCGGAGAATCTCGACATCAACAAACCATTGAAGTTCCACGATAAGGAAACTAGTATCCACTGATCAGAAGCGCCTGCCCGCACGACCGGTGCCGTTCGCCCTGATTCGTGCCGCCAGGCACCCGGTGCCACCGCTGAAGGAAGTGACAGCTCATGTCCGCACCAGCGCCGTCCCCGCTGGCCATCGTCGACGCCGAGCCCCTGCCCCGGCAGGAGGAGGTCCTCACGGACGCCGCGCTCGCCTTCGTGGCGGAGCTGCACCGGCGGTTCACCCCGCGCCGTGACGAACTCCTGGCCCGCCGGGCCGAGCGCCGCGCCGAGATCGCCCGCACCTCCACGCTCGACTTCCTGCCCGAGACGGCCGCGATCCGCGCGGACGACTCCTGGAAGGTCGCCCCGGCCCCGCCCGCGCTCGACGACCGGCGCGTCGAGATCACCGGCCCCACCGATCGCAAGATGACCATCAACGCGCTCAACTCGGGCGCGAGGGTCTGGCTCGCCGACTTCGAGGACGCCTCCGCGCCCACCTGGGAGAACGTGGTCCTGGGCCAGCTGAACCTGATCGACGCCTACAGCCGCCGTATCGACTTCACCGACCCGGGGTCCGGCAAGTCGTACGCCCTGCGGCCGGACGAGGAGCTGGCGACCGTCGTCATGCGCCCGCGCGGCTGGCACCTGGACGAGCGGCACCTGACCGACGCCGACGGCCGCGCCGTCCCCGGCGCCCTGGTCGACTTCGGCCTGTACCTCTTCCACAACGCCCGGCGGCTGCTCGACCTCGGCAAGGGCCCCTACTTCTACCTGCCGAAGACCGAGTCGCACCTCGAAGCCCGCCTGTGGAACGACGTGTTCGTCTTCGCGCAGGACCACATCGGCATCCCGCAGGGCACCATCCGCGCCACCGTCCTGATCGAGACGATCACGGCCGCGTACGAGATGGAGGAGATCCTCTACGAACTCCGCGACCACGCCTCCGGATTGAACGCCGGCCGCTGGGACTACCTGTTCTCCATCGTGAAGAACTTCCGGGACGGCGGCCCGAGGTTCGTGCTGCCGGACCGCAACGCCGTCACCATGACCGCGCCGTTCATGCGGGCGTACACCGAACTCCTCGTCCGCACCTGCCACAAGCGGGGCGCGCACGCCATCGGCGGCATGGCGGCCTTCATCCCGTCCCGCCGGGACGCGGAGGTCAACAGGGTCGCCTTCGAGAAGGTCCGCGCCGACAAGGACCGTGAGGCGAACGACGGTTTCGACGGCTCCTGGGTCGCCCACCCCGACCTGGTGCCGATCGCCAGGGAGTGCTTCGACAGGGTCCTCGGCGACAGGCCGAACCAGAAGGACCGGCTGCGCGAGGACGTCCGGGTGGAGGCCGCCGACCTGATCGCGATCGACTCGCTGGAGGCGAAGCCGACGTACGCCGGTCTCGTCAACGCCGTGCAGGTGGGCATCCGTTACATCGAGGCGTGGCTGCGCGGGCTCGGTGCGGTCGCCATCTTCAACCTGATGGAGGACGCGGCCACCGCCGAGATCTCCCGCTCGCAGATCTGGCAGTGGATCAACGCCGGCGTCGAGTTCGAGAACGGCGACAAGGCCACGCCGGAGCTGGCCCGCAAGGTCGCGGCGGAGGAACTCGACGCCATCCGCAAGGAGATCGGCGAGGAGGCCTTCGCGGCGGGGCACTGGCAGGAGGCGCACGACCTGCTGCTGCAGGTGTCCCTGGACGAGGACTACGCCGACTTCCTCACCCTGCCGGCGTACCGGCAACTGCGCGGCTGAGCCCTGCCGGTGCCCGCTCCGGTCGGCTCACCCGAGGTGCGCCGACCAGTCCTGTTCCGCCGCCGGCTTGCCGTGCAGGTCCGGGACCCGCTTCAGCCAGGCCGGGCGGCCCGCCTGGGTCCGCCTGGCTCGGTCGGCCTCCTCGGCCGCGAGCTGTTCCCGGCTCGGGAAGTCGGTGGGCAGCCACTCGGCCGAGCGCCGGACCCGGTCCAGGAGGTAGCCGACGTAGGCGTCCCGGACGTCGTCGGGCGTGGCGAACCCGGCGTCCTCGGCCAGCCAGGCGTCCGGCACCTCGGCGACGATCCGGCGCAGCAGCTCCTCCGTCACCCGGGGCGCCAGCTCGGCGTCGGCGGCGCGCACGTCGGGGCCGTGGTGGCCGAGGGCGTGATGCCGGAAGTCGTACCTGCGGCCGGGGTCCGTGGTGTCCCAGCGGTGGTGGAAGACGAGCGCGGCGCCGTGGTCGATCAGCCACAGGCGCGGCGGCACGGTGCCGAGCGTCGGCCAGACCATCAGGTTGGAACTGTGCACCGTACGGTCGACGTTCACGGTCAGCGCGTCCAGCCAGACGATCCGCCCGGCCTCCAGCGGGTCCACCGGGAAGTCCCGGGCGATCTCCGGGGTGAGGTCCACGGCGCCCGGCAGGTAGTCCATGCCGAGGTTGACGCCCGCGCTGGCGCTGTGCAGGTCGCGCACCTCCTGGTGCGGTTCCGCGGCGGCGACGGCCGGATCGAAGTGCACCAGCACCAGCTCCGGGAACCGCAGCCCGAGCGCCCGGGCCAGCTCCCCCACGATGATCTCCGCGACCAACGCCTTGTGCCCCTGCGCCGAGCCGGTGAACTTCACGACGTACGTGCCGAGGTCGTCGGCCTCCACGATGCCGGGGACGGAGCCACCGGAGTGCAGGGGTTCGATGTATCGGGTCGCGGCGACCTCTCTCAACATGTCCGAAGGCCCCTTGGGTCGATTGGCTTACATGTCACGGCCGGCTCCCACGTTCGCTTCCGGCCTCCTGCTTGAAGTGTTCCAGGTCGAGGTATCGGCCTGGCTCCCCAGGGCGCGCACGAGCGGCCGGTCAGGCACCGGCCAGGGGGTTCGGCAGGGGCCGGTAGCGGGCGGCCGCGCCGGCCGCGCCGGTCCAGCGGAGCAGGAGGTTGGTCTTGCCCGGCAGGGTGGGCGCGGTGAGCAGGGTGGGGATCTCGGGCAGCGGGTGGCGGGCGAGTTCGCGGCGGGCGGCGGGCCAGGGGTCGAGGCCGGGGTGGTGGTCGGCGAGGGCGCCGGCGATCTCGGTGAGGTGGTTGACGACCAGGCAGTACACCAGCCGCTCCCAGCCGGCGGCCCGGGTCACGTCGGGCAGCAGCTTGGCGCCCTCGGCGTCCCGGAACAGGGCCTGCACGGGGGTGCCGGCCGGGTCCACGGCGACGAGCGTGTTCTGCAGGTGGGCCTCCAGGACGACGCCGTGCGCGTCGAACGCGGTGAGGGCGGGCGGTACGACCTGCCGCAGGTAGGCCTCCCACCAGCCGGCCGGGTCGGGGGCGGCGGCCAGCGGGCTGCCCTCGAAGCCCTCGGCGAGCCCGGCCGCGAGCAGCGGGGTCGCGCCCGGCGACAGGTGGCCGCGGAGCCCGTCGCGGACCAGCACCGCCAGTTCCTCGAAGGCGAAGGCGGCGGTGCGGTAGCCGCGGTCGCTCAGCCAGGCCGCGGGCGGGCCCATCTCCGCGAACGCCCGCCGGGCGGCGCCGTCGGTGCGGCGGAGCCGGTGCAGGTCGTGCCGCCACAGCCGGCGGATGTCGTTGGTGATACGGACGTCCAGGCTGAACTTCAGGAACAGGTCGCCGTGCGGCTCGTACACCGTGCGGACGGCGGCCGTCGGCCAGGTGTCGGACTCCGTCGTGCCGAGCCGCAGCAGCCGGCCGTCGGCGAGGGCGGGGGCGAGGTCGCGGGCGACCAGGTCGAGCTGCCAGGGGTGGGCGGGCAGCAGCCGGTAGCCGGGCGGTGCGGTGCCGAGGGCGTCCAGGGCGCGGGTGTCGCCCTCCTCGGCCACCTGGTCCTCGCGGACGCCGAGGAGGACCAGCGGGAAGCGGGCGTGCGCCTCGGGGGCGTACGGCAGCCAGGACGCGATCGGGCCGCCGCCGCGCGCCTTGGGCGCCGGGTGGTAGGGGTGACCGATGAGCAGGGACTGCTCGGAGCGCAGATACGGGTCCGCGGGTGCCGTGGCCCGGGCGCGGGCGGTGAGCAGGGCGGCGACCGCCTCCCGGCTGTCGATCATCTCGGCGGGCAGGTCGCCGCCGGGCAGCCCGGTGTGCCGGCGCAGCTCCTCGGCGACCAGTTTGACCAGCTCCGGGTGGCCGATCGGGCGCCAGGCCCCGGCCGTGTACAGCTCGGGGTCCGCGGGGCGTCGCCCGGCACGTACCCGGAGCAGCCGTCCGTCCGGCAGCCGGTGCACGCGCCGGTCCCCGGTGTCCCGGAGCGGCTCGGCCACCTCCCGCAGCAGGCAGTTGAGCAGGGGCGCGGTCGCGTACGCGTCGGCGCGGCGGCCGACGGCGCCGGTGGGGGGTGTGAGGTCCACGCGATCCATTCGTTCTTCGTCCGGGGCCCCGCGGTCTGCCCCGCGCACGCCGGGTGCGCCGTCCGGGAGCCGATGACGATCAGTATGGCTGCCGTCCCGGACAATCGTGGCGTGCCCCGTGGACCCGAGGAGCCGACCGTGCACCGTACCGCCGCCGACGCCGGGATCGCCGAGGAGCTGGCCGCCGTCCGGCCCGCCATGCTGCCCCGGTACACCGCCGGGCTGCCGGGTGCCCGCGCCGCCGTGCTGACCCGGCTGTGGCGGGCGCTGGCCCACGAGCCGCTGCCGTGGCTGACCGGCCGGGTGTCCGGCGCGCACGGTCTCGCGCTGCGCCTGGCCGACGGCCGGACGCTGCACGGGCCGGCCGCGGACCCGTACGCCACCGCCGCGCACGTCACCGCCGTACACCTGGACCGGGAGCGGTACGACGATCCGGCGCGGCTGATGGAGGCGCTCGGGGTGCGGCACGCGTCCGCCTTCGCGGCGGAACTGGCGCACAGCGTGGCCTCGCTGGCGCTGTCCCGGGCCGGTGCGGATCACCCGCGGGAGTGGCCGGTGGAGGACTGGGAGTGGGAGCGGCGGGTGGTCGACGGGCACCCGTACCACCCCAACTGCCGGTCCCGGCCCGGTTTCTCGGTGGCGGACCAGCTGGCGTACGGTCCGGAGCACGGGCCGGTGGTGGAGCTGGGGACGGTGCCGGTGCCGGCGGCGGACTGCCTGCTGTCCGGCGACTGGCCGGACGAACTCCGGGACGGCGGGCGGCTGTTGCTGCCGGTGCACCCCTGGCAGGCCGCACATGTGCTGGGGCGGTCGTACGACGTCTGGCGCCCGGCCCGGCCGCTGATGTCCCTGCGCACGCTGGCGCTGCCCGGCGGCCCGCACGTCAAGACGGCGCTGAGCGCCCGGCTGACGTCGTCGGTGCGGGACATCTCCGTGGGCTCGGTGCGCTCGGCGGTGTCCCTGTCGGCGTTCGCCGAGGAGCTGGCGGCGCGCACCGACGGTCTGCTGCACATCACCCGCACGCTGGGCGCGGCCACGGCCCACTCCCCCGATCTCGCCGCGTTGCTGCGGGAGTCGCCGCAGGTGTACGCGGAGCCGGGTGAGCGGGTCGTGCCGGTGGCCGCGCTCGCCACCACGCGGCTGCCCGGGTCCCCCGGCTGGCTGGCGGCGTTCACCCGGCTGGCGCTCGCGGTGGGCCTGCGGCTGTTGGACCTCGGTGTGGCCCTGGAGGCGCACGGCCAGAACCTGCTGGTGGTCCTGGCGGCCGACGGCAGCCCGGTGCGTCTGGTCTACCGGGACCTGGCCGACATCCGGGTCAGCCCCGCCCGGCTGGCCCGGCACGGCATCACCCCGCCCGACCTCGCCGGACGCCTGGTCACGGACGACGACACCGCCCTGCGCCGCAAGCTGTTCGGCTCGCTGGTGGCGGGCGCGCTGGCCGCCACGGCGGGTTCCGGACCGGCCCTCGGCACGGCACTCGCGGCCGCCCTGCCGGACCTCGCACCGACCCCGGACCTGTCTGCACTGCGTCAGGAGCCGTTGCCGGCCAAGGCGTTGACGCTGATGCGGCTGTCCCCCGAGGAGCCGGGCGACCGGTGGACCCGGCTGCCGAACCCGCTCGTTTTGGAGCGCGGCCCGTCCGATCAATAAGATCCGGCGATGATCACAAGACAACGGCTGGCGGCGGGCGTCTGTGCTCTGCTCGCCGCCCTGACGGCCGGGATCGCGTTCCCTGCCGGTGCGGTCGCCGACGAGACGGACCAGGCCGCCCCGAAGGTCGAACTCGTGCTGGACGTCAGCGGTTCCATGCGCACCCGCGACATCGACGGCGGCACCCGGATGGCCGCGGCGAAGCAGGCGTTCAACGAGGTGCTGGACGCGACCCCCGAGGAGGTCCGGCTCGGTATCCGCACGCTCGGTGCCAACTACCGCGGCAACGACCGCAAGGAGGGCTGCAAGGACACCGAGCAGCTGTATCCGGTCGGCCCGCTGAACCGGACCGACGCGAAGACGGCCGTGGCCACGCTGGCGCCGACCGGCTGGACCCCGATCGGGCCCGCGCTGCTGAAGGCGGCCGGTGATCTGGACGGCGGTTCCGGCACCCGCCGTATCGTGCTGATCAGTGACGGCGAGGACACCTGCCAGCCGCTCGACCCGTGCGAGGTCGCCCGGGAGATAGCCGCCAAGGGCGTCGGGCTGACCATCGACACCCTCGGCCTGGTGCCGGACGCCAAGACCCGCGACCAGCTCAGCTGCATCGCGGACGCGACCGGCGGCACCTACACCGACGTACGGCACAAGGAGGAGCTCTCCGACCGGGTCGGCGACCTGGTCGAGCGGGCGGCCGACCCGGTGGTCACGCCGGTGGCCACCGAGGGCGCGGACCGGTGCGAGAAGGCGCCGGAGCTCAAGTCCGGGCTGTACACCGACCGGGTGGAGTTCGGGCGGCAGCGCTGGTACAAGGTGGAGGTCGCGCCCGGCCAGGAGCTGCGGGCCGCGGCGAGCGTGGCGGACGACCGCGCCGTGAACCCGGACTACGGGGTGCTGCTGCGGGCGGTGACGGTGCACGGCCGGGAGATCGTGCGCGGCGAGGCCGCCGGCACCGGCCGTACCGACGTCGTCTCCACCGGTCTGCGCTATCCCAAGCCGGACAGCGACGACGACACGGCGCCCGCGGAGACGGTGTGCCTCCAGCTCACCAGCTCCTTCTCCGCCGCCGCCGGCGTCAAGACGAGCCCCGGCCTGCCGCTGGAGCTGACCGTGGACGTGGTCGACGGGCCCTCGGGCCACCACGACGTGGCCGCCTTCGGGCTCGGCCGCGGCTGGTGGCTGCTGGGTCTGCTGGTGCTGACCGGCTTCCTCGCCGGTCTGCTGTGGGGCTGGCTGTCGCGCTGGCGGGTCGCGGTCTGGAGGACGAACTGATGCGGATCACACGTGTGCTGGGCGCCACGCTGCTGGCGCTGGCTGCGGCCGCCGGGCCGGCCGCCGCCGACTCCTCGCCCTCCCCGAGCGCCTCCGCCGACAGCGACGCGCCGACCCGGGCGGGCTCCTCCTTCCGGACGGCCACCGAGATCGAGCAGGGGCAGCGGGCCACCGCCTCCGGCTCCACCGGCGACTACCTCTACTGGTCGTTCCCCGCCGACACCGGGCAGCGCCCCACCGTCCGGGCCACGGTGAAGCTGCCCGCCACGCACGGCTCCGAGACCTGGCAGCTCGACGTGTACGACGGTCTGCGGCGCCGCCAGGCCTGCCAGTACGGCGCCCAGACCCGCACCGCCGACCAGGGCGCCGCCTCGGTCGAGCTGGCCTGTGTGCTGCGCACGGTGCGCGGCTGGTCGGAGCCGTCGGCGAACGACCCGCTGCCGGGCACGTACTACGTCCGGCTGACGGTGGTGGACCTCGCCGCCGCCGACCTCGGGCAGCCGGTGGGCGCCGAGGTGCGGGTCGACTCCAGGGACATCGGCGGTGCGGCGGCGGTGGACGGCTCGCTGGGCAAGCCGCTCGTCCCGGGCATCGCCGCCAAGTCACAGGACGACGAGGGGAGTTCGAAGTCGGCCGTGCTGTCCAGCTTCGGCCGGGACGACGGCTGGTCCTCCGGCTGGTGGTCCGACCGCTGGGTGTGGACCGGTGTCGGCGCCGTGCTGGCCGCGCTCGCCGGCATCGGCGGGTACGTGCTGACGCGGGGGTCGGGCCGGCCGTCGCGGGTGCCGCCGAACGCGTGAGCGTGAGGTGACGTGAAGGCCCGCCTCCCGGCGGGCCTTCGCTGTTCCCGACCCCCTATCCGCGGGCCGCCGCCCACGCATCCCGCGGCGCCTTGGCCATCACGCCTTCACCGGCCTCGCCCCCTTTGCCCGCGGGCCGCCGCTCAGGCGTCCCGCAGCGCCTTGGCCAGGGTGCCGTCGCCGGTCACCGTCACCCGGCCGTCCCGCACCGCCTCCGGCAGGCCGGTCTCCCCGCGGGCGAGGGCCTCGCAGGTCGCCGCGTCCATCACCAGCCGCGCGTCCGCCTCGCCGGGCGCGGGCCCGTCGCCGTACACCGGCCCGTCCTGCGCGCCGACGTGGAGGTGGAACTCGCCTTCCTCCAGGCAGACTTCGACCAGGCCCTCGCCGTCCAGGGCGCGCAGCAGCGGCAGCGCGAACCAGTGGGCGCGTACGGCGTCCGTGGGCCGGCGTTCGCCCAGTTCGCCCTCACCCCAGCTGCCCAGCGCCTGCAACACGGGCAGCAACTCGCGCCCCCGTCCGGTGAGTTCGTAGACGTAGGCCGCGCCCGGCGGGGGCAGCCGGCGCCGGGTGGCCAGTCCGTCGCGTTCCATGTCCTTCAGCCGGGAGGCGAGTACGTCCGTGCTCACACCGGGCAGGTCCGCGTGCAGGTCCGTGTAGCGGCGCGGGCCGGCGAGCAGTTCCCGGACGATCAGCAGGGTCCAGCGGTCCCCGACGAGGTCGAGCGCGCGGGCTGCGGAGCAGTACTGGTCGTAGCTTCGGCGAGGTGGCATGCGACGCAGTCTAGACATGTTGTTGGACTTTCCAAGCTCCCACTTGGTAAAACCAAGCATCACGAGTTTCCGGAGGGGCGCATGGAGTTCCGGCAGTCCAACAAGCTCAGCGAGGTGTGCTACGAGATCCGCGGTCCGGTGATCGAGCGCGCCAACGCGCTGGAGGAGGCGGGGCACAGCGTGCTGCGCCTGAACACCGGCAACCCCGCGGCCTTCGGGTTCGAGGCGCCGGAGGAGATCGTCCAGGACATGATCCGGATGCTGCCACAGGCGCACGGCTACACGGACTCCCGCGGTGTCCTCACGGCCCGCCGCGCGGTCGCCCAGCGCTACCAGAGCCTGGGCCTGGAGGTCGGCGTGGACGACGTCTTCCTGGGCAACGGCGTCTCGGAGCTGGTCTCGATGGCCGTGCAGGCACTGGTCGAGGACGGCGACGAGATCCTCATCCCCGCCCCGGACTTCCCGCTCTGGACGGCCGTCACCACGCTGGCCGGCGGCAAGGCCGTGCACTACCTGTGCGACGAACAGGCCGACTGGAACCCGGACCTGGCCGACATGGCGTCGAAGATCACGGACCGCACCAAGGCCGTGGTCCTCATCAACCCCAACAACCCGACCGGCGCGGTCTACCCGAAGGAGATCGTCGAGGGCATCCTCGACCTGGCCCGCCGGCACGGCCTGATGGTGTTCGCCGACGAGATCTACGACCAGATCCTGTACGACGACGCCGTCCACCACTCGGCCGCCGCGCTCGCCCCCGACCTGGTCGTCCTCACCTTCTGCGGCCTGTCCAAGACCTACCGGGTGGCGGGCTTCCGCTCCGGCTGGCTGGTGGTCACCGGTCCGAAGCAGCACGCCAGGGACTACCTGGAGGGCCTGACCATGCTGGCCTCCATGCGGCTGTGCGCCAACGCGCCCGCCCAGTACGCCATCCAGGCCGCGCTCGGCGGACGCCAGTCCATCCGCGAACTCACCGCGCCCGGCGGCCGGTTGCACGAGCAGCGGACCGTGGCCTGGGAGAAGCTCAACGAGATCCCCGGCGTGTCCTGCGTCAAACCCAGGGGCGCGCTCTACGCGTTCCCGCGCATCGACCCCAAGGTGCACCCGATCCACGACGACGAGCGGTTCGTCCTGGACCTGCTGCTGCGCGAGAAGATCCAGGTGGTGCAGGGCACCGGCTTCAACTGGCCCCGGCCCGACCACTTCCGCATCCTGACCCTGCCGTACGCGGAGGACCTGGAGGCGGCGATCGGCCGGATCGGCAGGTTCCTCAGCGGGTACCGGCAGTAGGCGCCTGGCCCGTTTCGCTCGTTTGTGCGAAGATCACCCCCGTTGCCGACCGGGGGCGCGCGAGACGGGCCCGCACGCCGTCGGTGCGCGCCCGACCAGTGCCGCACCGCCCTCCCCGGGACCGGCGCCGGGCAGTCCGGAAGGACCGGACGGACGGGACGTCCCAGGGGGATCAGCAGTGTTGTCGTACCAAAGCCGCCGCGCCACCGTCGTCGTGCTGTGCACGGCGCTCCTCGGCCTCGCCGGCCCGGCGGGGACCGCGGAGGCCACGGGGACCGCGGAACCCGCGCCCGGCGCGTCGGGTGGCGGGCCGGCCGCCGGGCAGGAGGCCCGGGAGGCCGCACGGTTCTGGACCGCGGCGCGCATGGCCGGTGCGCGGCCGCTGGACGCGGCGCGGCAGGCCTCGCCGGTGCCGGGCGGCGCGGCGGCCGCGCGCCGGCCCCAGGGCACGCTGTTCAAGGGGACCCGGCTGGTGGGGACGTTCTTCGGCTCGGACGGGCCGCGCGGCACCACCTGGCACTGCACCGGCAGCGTGATCGACACCAAGGCCCGGAACATCGTGCTCACCGCGGCCCACTGCGCGCTCGGCATGAAGGGCGACTACCTCTTCGTCCCGAAGTTCGTGAAGGGCGCGGCCCCCGACCAGCAGCCGTACGGCATCTTCCACATCCAGCGGATCGTCATCGACCCCCGCTACGTGCCCGACCACGGCTCGACCACCACCGAGAAGACCGCGTCCGACCTGGACACCGCGTTCGCGCGGGTCTCGCCCAACCAGCGGGGGCAGTCCCTCCAGGACGCGGTGGGCGGCGGACTGACCTTCACCCGGCCCTCCGGCTACAACCTGAAGAACGTCACCGTCGCCGGCTACCCCTCCTACCGGCACAACAGCGCCGGCCGCGCCGTCAAGTGCACGGTCCCGACCACACAGTTGCACGGGTTCCGGCAGCTGTCGATGACCTGCGGCGGCTACTACGGCGGGGTGTCCGGCAGCCCGTGGATCACCGACTACAAGGACGACGCCCGCACCGGGCACGTCATCGGCAACCTCGGCGGCTACAACGGCGGCGGCAACGACGCGGGCGCCGACTACATCAGCTACGGCACCGTGTTCGGCGCCGACGCCGCGAACCTCCTCGCCGACGCCGTCGCCGACCAGGTCCCGCCCACCGACCTGCCGCCGTACCGGGGCCTGAAGGGCTCGCTGCCGGGCGGTGCGGGGCGCTGGCGCAAGGCCACGCTCATGGCATCCGGTGACTACACCGGCGACGGGCACGGCGACCTGCTCGTGGTCTGGTCCGACGGCACGGTCACCCTGCAGCCCGGCGACGGCAAGGGCGGCTTCGGCGCCGAGAAGCAGCTGCAGAAGGCCAACTCCACCTGGACCCACGCCGGGGCCGTGACCGGCGGCACCTTCACCGGCGGCGGCCGGGCCGGGCTGCTGGTGCGCTGGTCCGACGGCGAGGTCACCCTCTACCCGCAGCCCGGCCCGTCCGGGCTCGGCCGGGAGATCCGGATGGCGCCGCCCCGCTCCGCGTGGAAGGACGCCGTCCAGCTCGCCGCCGGCCCGTTCCGCGCCGACGGGGGCACCGGCCTGCTGGTGCGCCGGGCCGACGGCTCGCTCGTCCTGTACCCCGAGGTCGGGGCCGACGGGTTCGGCCCCGGTACACAGCTCCTCGCGGCGAACACCACCTGGACCAAGGCCGCCCTGACGGCCGGCGGCGACTTCGACGGCACGGGCACCGGGGACCTGCTGGTGCGCTGGGCCGACGGCACGCTCGACACGTACGCCGGCGTCTCGGCCGCGGGGCTCGGCACCAGGACCCGGCTGCACGGGCCGGGCAGCCTCTGGCAGCACGCGCAGGCGCTGACGGCGGGCGCCCTCCGGTACGACGGTGCCGGCAACGACCTGGTCGTGCGCTGGTCCGACGGCGAGACCACGCTGTACGCCGACACCGGCACCAAGGCCCTCGGCACCGAGCACACCCTGGTCCACCCCGGCACCTGACACCCGGGCGGCGGGCGCCCGGCGCGGCGACGGCCGTCTGGCGCAGTCCGCCCTGCGGGCCTCGGCGGCCCTGTGCCACCGTGCCGTCATGGGTGACCTCTTTCTCGTCCGGCACGGGGAGACCGAGTGGTCCCGGTCAGGGCGGCACACCGGCTGGACCGACGTACCCCTCACCGAGCAGGGGCGCCGGGAGGCGCAGCGGCTGGTGCCGCTGATCCGCTCCCACCGGATCGGCGCGGCCTTCGTCAGCCCCCTGCGACGGGCCCGGGAGACCGCCCGGCTGATCGGGATCCCGGACGCCCGGGTCGACGCCGACCTGCGCGAGTGGGACTACGGCGGGTACGAGGGCGTGACCACCCCGGAGATCCAGCGCAGCCGGCCCGGCTGGTTCCTGTTCACCGACGGGGTCGCGCCCGGGCCGCCGGACCACCCGGGCGAGACCCCGGAGCAGGTCGGGGAGCGCGCCGACCGGATGCTGGCCAAGGCCGACGCCGCGCTCGCCGGCACCGACGGCGCCGTCGTGCTGATCGCCCACGGCCACCTCCTGCGCGTCCTCACCGCCCGCCGCCTGGGCCTGCGCCCCGAACACGGCGCCCTCTTCCAGCTCGCGACGGGCACCTTGTGCCACCTGGGCACGGAGCACGGGCGCCCGGTGGTGGCGGGGTGGAACATCCGGCCCGGGGAGTAGCAGGGCGGTGTCAGTGGTGGGCCGTACTCTGCGAAGGGGCCGTCCCTTCGGCGGTTCCGTGGAGTGGGTGGTGTCGGAAGGAGCGTCCCGTGACCCGACCGCCGACCGCCGCGCAGCGGCGGGTGATCGAGGGTGCCGACCCGGTCACCGGCCGGCTGCGCGGTACGGAGACCCAGCTCGCGGCGCTGGTGAAGCGGGGGCTGGCGTTCCGCCACCCCCGGCCGCCCCACGACCACTTCCTCACCCCGGCGGGCCACCGGATACGTGAGGCGGTGCCCGACGCTCCGGCGGCCCGGCCGGCGCCGGACAGCGGGGTGTTCACCGCCCGCGTCGGCGGCGAGGAGGAGCCGCCCGACACCGGTCCGGCCCGGCGGCGCGAGGTGCACAGCGCCTGGCAGGGGCTGCTGGAGCTGCGCCGGATGACGCATCCCGACGGCGCCGTGGACCGGCCCTGCGGATGGGAGCGCACGCACCTCGTGCCGGCCGCGGCGCTCGCGCTGGAGGCCGCCGGGCACCCGCCGGCGGGCGGGGGCGCGGACGGTTACCGGGTCCGGGCGACCCCGCAGCCGGAGGCCGTCGCGGTGTACGCGCCGGACGGCGACGCCCTGGCGGCCTGCGCGGCCACGCTGGAGCGGGCCGGCTGGCAGGCCGGCGAGTGCACCGAGCCCCGGACGAGAGCACGCTTTCTGCTGGCCTCGCCGCGCCGGGTGTGACCGCCGTGTCAGGATCGGTCGAACACAGAACCGAACGCGAGAGGGGCGAGCAGTGGCCGAACCGTTTTCCGTCCGTGTGACCGTCCGCGGATACGAGACCGATGTCCAGGGACACCTCAACCAGGCGGTGTACCTCAACTACGCGGAGCACGCCCGCTGGTCGCTGCTCCAGGCGGCCGGGATCAGCCAGACCCGGTTGCTGGCCCGGGGAGTCGGCCCGGTGGCGCTGGAGACGAACATCCGCTACCTGCGGGAACTGCTCGCCGGCGACGAGGTCGACGTCACGTGCGCGTTCGAGTGGGGCGGCGGCAAGACGTTCCGGGTCCGGCAGGAGATCCGCAGGACGGACGGCACCGTGGCCGCGGAGGTCTCCGCGGTGGGCGGCCTGTTGAACCTCGCCGAGCGCAAGCTGGTGCCCGACCCGCGGGAGGTGTTCAAGGAGCTGACGACCGACGTCGCCCTGTTCGGCCTGTAGCCCGCCGCGGCCTACACGTCGGGCGACCCGGGCCACCGCTCGGCGCCGTAGGCCACCCGCGCCTCGGCGATGTACACCCGGTTGCGCGGGATCCCCTGTAAAAGGTGACGTGTTCTGTCTGGTTTGGCATGAACGATGCATGACATGAGCAACGAGGACATCACCAGGCAGACCACTGAGAACACCGAGCAGGCCGGTCCGGCGGGTCCGCTCGCGGGGCGGGTGGCCCTCGTGGCGGGTGCTACCCGCGGGGCGGGACGAGCTCAGGCTGTGGAGCTGGGGCGGGCCGGCGCGACCGTGTATGTCACGGGCCGTACCACCCGGGCCCGGGCCAGCGAGGTCGGCCGGACGACCGAGACCATTGAGGAGACCGCCGAACTCGTCACCGCAGCGGGCGGCACCGGAATCGCGGTTCCCACCGACCATCTCGACGAAGCCCAGGTACGCGCCCTCGCCGAGCGGATCGACCGGGAGCACGGGCGGCTCGACATCCTCGTCAACGACCTGTGGGGCGGCGAGCACCTCCTGGCCACCTCGGTGTTCGGGAAGAAGAGCTGGGAGACACCGCTCGCCGACGGCCTGCGGATCCTGGAGCTGGGCGCGCGCTCGCACGTGATCACGGCGGCGCTGCTGCTTCCGCTGCTGATCCGCTCCGACGCGCCGCTGCATGTGGAGGTCACCGACGGTACCGCGCACTCCAACCGCCGCTACCGGGAGAACATCTACTACGACCTCGCGAAGAACGCCCCGATCCGCCTCGCGTTCGGGCTGGCTCAGGAGCTGGCGGAGTACGGGGGCACGGCGGTCGCGGTGTCCCCGGGCTTCCTGCGTTCGGAGCAGATGCTCTCCCACTTCGGTGTGAGTGAGGAGAACTGGCGTGACGCGATCGCCCAGGAGCCGACGTTCGCGATCGCGGAGTCCCCGCGCTACCTGGCCCGTACGGTCGCGGCGCTGGCCGCCGACCCGGACCGCGCGAAGCGGTGGAACGGCAGGTCCACCTCCAGCGGGGAACTGGCCAGGGTGTACGGGGTGACGGACGTGGACGGCAGCCGGCCGGATGCCTGGGCATACTTCGAGGACGTCGTCCACGGCGGCAAGGAAGGCTCCCCTGACGACTACCGCTGATCCTCGGCTTCCCCGGGTCACGCCTACAGCGACCTGACCCCGGGCTGTCCGCCCCGGTGATCTCGACCAGGCCCGGCGGGCCGCCGAGGCGGCCCGCCGGGTGGCCGTGGCGCTCCCGGCGTCAACGCGCCGCCGGCCGACGGGGATTTCAGTGGGTGGCGGCGATCTCCTCTCCTGCCTCCATGGGGTGGGTGACGTCGTGGGCCTCGTGGTGCCTGCCCAGGTGGTTGAAGAGGAGGTTCAGGATGACGGCCGTGACGCAGCCGGTGGAGATGCCGGAGTCCAGGACGATCTTCGCTGTTCCGGGGAACGCGTGGTAGAAGTCCGGCGCGGTGATCGGGATGATGCCGACCGCGAGGGACACGGCCACGATCAGGACGTTGTTGTCCCGGTCGAGGCCGGCCCGGACCAGGGTCTGGATGCCGCTCGCGGCGACCGAGCCGAACAGGACGACGCCGGCGCCGCCGAGGACCGGGCGCGGTACGACCGCGATGAGCGAGGCGGCCATCGGGCACAGGCCCATCAGGACCAGGAAGCCGCCGCCGGTCGCGACGACGTACCGGCTGCGGATCCGGGTCATGGCGACCAGGCCGATGTTCTGGGCGAAGGCGCTGCACATGAAGCCGTTGAACAGCGGGCTGAGCGCGGAGCCGAGGGTGTCGGCGCGCAGACCGGCCGCGATGGTCCGTTCGGTGGCGGGACGTTCGACGATCTCGCCGAGCGCCAGCATGTCGGCGGTCGACTCGGTCATGGAGACCACCATGACCACGCACAGGGAGAGGATCGCGGCGAGCTGGAACCGGGGCGCGCCGAAGTGGAACGGGGTCGGGAAGCCGATGACGTCCGCGTGGGCGACCGGGCCGAAGTCGGTCACGCCGAACGGGATCGCGATCAGCGTGCCGGCGATCAGGCCGAGCAGGACGGCGATCTGCTTGACGAAGCCGCGGGTGAAACGGCGCAGCAGCAGGACGATCAGCAGGGTGACGCCGGCGAGGGTGAGGTAGGTGGTCGAACCGTAGTCGTCGGCCCTGGGGTCGGGACCCTGGGCCCAGCCGAACGCGACGGGGAGCAGGGACACCCCGATCAGGGTGATGACGGATCCGGTGACGACCGGCGGGAAGAAGCGGATCGCCTTGCTGAAGAACGGCGCGGCGAGGAAGCCGAGGAGGCCGGCGACGACGACCGCGCCGAAGATGACCGGCAGGGCCTCGGACTTGTCCTCGGTGGAGGCGACGATCGCGGTCATGGGGGCGACACCGGCGAAGGTGACGCCGTTGACGAACGGCAGCCGGGCGCCGATCTTCCAGAAGCCGAGCGTCTGGAGGAGGGTGGCGAGGCCCGCGGTGAACAGGCAGGCGCCGGTGAGGAAGGTCAGGTCGGTGGCGGACAGGCCGATGGCCGCGCCGACGATGAGCGGTGGGGCGACGACCCCGGCGTACATGGCGGCCACGTGTTGCAGACCGCTGGTCGCCATTTTCACGGCGGGGAGTTTCTCGTCGACTGGATGGGCGGCCACGGCGGCTCCTCCGGGCGGGTGGCACGTCGTAGGCGACGTGGGTTTCATGGAGGTGGTGCGTGTGGTCGTGCGGGACCTGACGGGGGTGGCGCGTGAGCGGCGAACAGCGGTGTGGGGGTGACCGGTTCCGGGGCGTGTGCGTGCACGCGCCCCGGAACCGGCCTGCCGTGGATCCCGCTCGGATCCACGGTGCCGGCCGGGAGCCGTCCCTCCCGGCCGGAGTCCTGGTGGAACTCCGGTGCGGATCAGGCCTGCGCGGCGATCCGGGCCAGCCGCTGGGCCTCCGCCCGGGTGGCGGCGGCGACGGCGTCCTCGTCGACGGTGAGCAGGCGGCCGTTCTCCACGATCTGGCGGCCGCCGACGAAGGAGGCGGTGACCGGGGCCGCGGCGCCGAAGACCAGCGCGATGACCGGGTCGGCGATGGAGGCGTGGGCGAGGGTGTCCATCTTCCACAGCACCAGGTCGGCGAGCTTGCCGGGCTCCAGTGAGCCGGTCTGCGCGGCCCGGCCGAGCACCCGGGCGCCGCCGTGGGTGCCGAGCCGCAGCGCCTGCCGGGCGTTCAGGGCGGCCTCGCGGTGGGCGCCGAGCCGGTTGATCAGCAGGGCGTTGCGCAGTTCGGTGTGGAGTTCGCCGGACTCGTTGGAGGCGGTTCCGTCGACGCCGAGGCCGACCGGGACGCCCGCCGCGAGCATGTCGGGGACGCGGGCGATGCCGGCCGCGAGACGGGCGTTGGACGACGGGCAGTGGGCGACGCCGGTCCCGGTGCGGCCGAACGCGGCGATGTCGGAGTCGTTCATGTGGACGCAGTGGGCCATCCACACGTCCTCGCCGAGCCAGCCGGTGGACTCGAAGTACTCGGTGGGGCCCATGCCGAACAGCTCGTGGCAGAACTTCTCCTCCTCCACCGTCTCCGAGCCGTGGGTGTGCAGCCGTACGCCGAGCCGGCGGGCCAACTGCGCGCTCTGGCGCATGAGTTCGGTGGAGACGGAGAACGGCGAGCAGGGGGCGACGGCCACCTGGGTCATGGCGTCGAAGGAGTCGTCGTGGTGCTGCCTGACGGTCTCCTCGGTGGCGGCGAGGGCGTCCTCGAGGGTCTCGACGGCGAAGTCCGGCGGCAGGCCGCCGTCCTTCTCGCCGCGGTCCATCGAGCCGCGGGCCAGGGTGAAGCGGACGCCCGTCTCGGCGGCGGCCCGGATGATCGAGCCGGACAGGTCGCCGGAGCCCCGCGGGTAGACGTAGTGGTGGTCCATGGCGGTGGTGACACCGCCGCGGGCCATCATGGCGAGGGACCCCTGCGCGGCGGCGTACGTCATCTGCTCGTCGATGCGCGCCCAGGTGGGGTAGAGGGCGACCAGCCAGTCGAACAGGTTGTGGTCGGTGGCCAGGCCCCGGGTGATCCACTGGTAGAAGTGGTGGTGGGTGTTGACCAGGCCGGGGGTGGCGAGGTGGCCGGTGGCGTCGATCCGGCGCACCACGTTCTCCAGGCCCTCGGGGGCCTTGCCGGCACCGACGGACTCGATCCGGTTGCCGGCGAGGACGAGGTGTCCGTGGGCGTACTCCGTGTCGCCCGCGTCCACGGTCGCGATCGCGCAGTTCTCGATGACGATGCGCTGGGCTGCCGATGGTGCCATCGTGCTTCCTTGTCTTTCAGTGGCGGACCCGTGGGCAGAGGGACCGGAGGGTGTCCACGGGGAGGGCACGGCAGGACCCTAGGAGGATTTGAGTGCCGGTGCCGGTTGGCGGCCCCGGGTGCCGAGATGGTGGAAGAAGAGATTGAGCAGGACCGCGGCGAGCGCGCCCGCGCTGATCCCGGAGCCGAGCACGGTCTGCGCCCAGGCGGGGAAGCCGGCGTAGAAGGACGGCGCGGCCAGCGGGATGATGCCGGCCCCGAGCGCCACGGCCACGAGGATGATGTTGGAGCTGTCGTCCAGGCCCGCCTCGGACAGCGTACGGATGCCGCTGACGGCGATCGAGCCGAAGAGCACGATGCCCGCGCCGCCGAGGACCGGCATGGGGACCAGGGAGACCACCGCGCCGAGCACCGGGAAGGCGCCGAGGACGAGCAGGGCGGCGCCGGCGAGGGCGACGACGTAGCGGCTGCGGACCCGGGTGAGGGAGACGACGCCGACGTTCTGGGCGAAGGCGGAGGTGGGGAACCCGCCGAAGACGGGGCCGAGCAGGGTGGCGAGGCCGTCGGTGCGCAGGCCGCGGGTGATGGTCCCGGCGTCGGCGCGGCGGTCGCAGATCTCGCCGAGGGCGAGCATGCCGGCGCTGGACTCGGTCATCAGCACCAGCATCACGATGCACAGGGAGAGGATGGCCGCGGGCTGGAACTCGGGGGCGCCGAAGGCGAACGGGCGGGGCAGCGCGGCGAGCGGCGCGGACCTCAGGCCGTCGAGGTCGGCCATGCCGAACGGGATCGCGGCCAGGGTACCGATCAGCAGCCCGACCAGCAGGGCGACTTGGCGGACGAAGCCCCTGCCGAAGCGCTGGGTGAGCAGGATGACGGCGAGGGTGAACCCGGCGAGCGCGAGGTGCCGCATGGCGCCGAAGTCGGCGGCGGTCTTGTCGCCGCCCTGCGCCCAGCCGACCGGCACGGGCATCAGGGTGACGCCGATCAGGGTGATGACGACGCCGGTGACCAGGGGCGGGAAGAAGCGCAGCAGCCGGCCGAAGAAGGGGCCGAGGGCCAGGCAGAAGGCGCCGGCGACCATCACCGCGCCGTAGATCGCGGGGAGTTGGTGGCCCCTGCCGTTGGTCTCGGCGATGGCGAGGATCGGGGCGATGCCGGCGGAGGAGGCGGCGTTGACGAAGGGCAGCCGGTTGCCGACCAGGTTCCTGACGCCGAGTGTCTGCAGGACGGTCGCGACGCCGGCGATGAGCAGGCTCGCGGCGATCAGCCGGGTGCGGGCCGCGAGGTCGAGTCCGCAGGCCTGGCCGATGATGAGCGGAGGAGTGACCACGCCGGCGTACATCGCGGCGATGTGCTGGAGTGCGGCGGGGACGAGCCGCGAGAGGTGCAGCTTCTCGTCCACCGGATGCACGGATGCGACGGCGTGCACGGACTCGACGGTGTGCACGGACGTGACGGCGTCCTCGGTGTGCGTCGGCGGGGTGGAACACGGGGCGGTGACGGGCCCCTTCGCAGGCTGTGCCATTTCGTTCCCTCCGGTGTGGCGGGCCCCCGGCCCGGGTGGCGGGGCCGGGGGCGCGCGTCCCGCGTCAGAGGTTGGTCATGTCGACCGGGATACGGGCCTCACAGCCGTCCCGCAGGATGGTGGCCTCGATGAGGCCGTAGGGGCGGTCGGCGGCGAAGTAGACCTCGTTGTCGTTCTTCAGTCCGAACGGCTCCAGGTCCACCAGGAAGTGGTGCTGGTTCGGCAGCGAGAAGCGGACCTCGTCGATCTCGCTGCGGTTGTTGATGATCCGCGCGCCCATCTGGTACAGCGTCTGCTGCAGCGAGAGGGAGTAGGTCTCGGCGAAGGCCTGGAGCATGTGCTTCCTGACCTGTTCGTAGGACTTCTCCCAGTGGGGCGCCTTCTCCTCGTCGTCGGTCCAGTTGAACCGCCAGCGCGCGGAGACCTGGGTCGCCAGGATGCGGTCGTAGGCCTCCTTGAGGGTGGTGTACCGATCCTTGACGTAGCCCCAGAACTCGGAGTTGGTGGAGTTCATCACGACCAGGTCCTTCAGGCCGGAGATCACCTCCCACCGCTCGCCGTCGTAGCTGATCTGGGTGAGGCGGGTCTCCTGGCCCTTGCGGACGAAGGAGTGCTTGACCTCGTCGGCGCCGATGAATTTGGAGTTGGCGTCCGAGGTCGCGATCCGCTCCCAGGCGTACTCCTCGATGCGGATGCGGGCCCGGTGGATCGGCTCCTGGCTGGTGACGAAGTGCCGGGCCAGGTGGATGCCGAACTGCTCGGCGGACTCGATGCCGTACTCCTTGGCGAACGCGAACACCGTGTTCTTGGTGGTGTCGGTCGGCAGGACGTGGGCGTTGGAGCCGGAGTAGTGGACCTCGTCCATGTCGCCGCTCAGTGCGACGGAGACGTTGAGGTCCTTGATGTGGTGGGTGGCGCCGTCCCGCGTGATCTTGACGACTCGGTTCTCGGCCTTGCCGTACTGGTTCTGTCCCAGAATCGTGGGCATCTCTAGCTAGCTCCCTCGGTAAACGGAGTAGCCGAACGGGTTGAGCAGCAGCGGTACGTGGTAGTGCTCGCCCGGTACGACGGCGAACGTGATCGCCACCTCCGGGAAGAACACCGCCGGTCCGCTGTCCCGGTTCGCGGGGGCGTCCTGCTGCGCATCGGCTTGCTTCTTCGCAGATTGCTCTTCGAAGTACGCCTCGACGGCGAAGTCGAGCCGTACGTGGGTGGTGCCCTCCGGCAGGTCCGGAAGGTCCTTGCACCGGCCGTCGGCGTCGGTCGCGGAGCCGCCGAGCGCCTGCCAGCCGGCCTCCCGGCCGCCGCGGGCGAGGAGGTGGACGGCGACGCCCCGGGCGGGCCGGCCGATCGAGGTGTCCAGGATGTGCGTGGACACGGAGGCGGTAGTGCTGGTGCTCATGGGTCAGGCGTCCTCTTCGACGAGTCGGGCCAGTCGGATGCGGTTGATGCTGCCCAGCTCGGTGCGGACGATCTCCCGCTCCTGCTCCGGCGCGTTCCCGATCCGCTCCCTGACCGCGTCCCGCATCTGCTCGCCGGTCCGGCCGGTGGCGCAGATGAGGAAGACATGGCCGAACTTCTCCTGGTAGGCCAGGTTGAGTTCGAGCATCTCCGCCTTGAGGTCCGCGGTGGCGCCGGCCATGCCGGCCTGCTCCCGCGCCGACGTCGGGTCGCCGGGCGCGGGGCGCCCGATCGGCGGGTGCCCGGCCATCGCCTCCCGCAGGTCCGCCGTGGTCAGCTCGGCCATGGCGGCGTCGCTGGCGGCGTAGAGGTCCTGCGGGGTGGCGTAGGGCCGGGCGGCGAGCAGGCGCCGGGCCCACTCGGTGGAGGCGCACGCCTCGTGGAGGGCGGCGAGGGCCGCGGACTCCTCCAGAGCATTGAAGCGGGCCAGGCCCGGGGGCGTGGAAGTCGACGTCACGGGAGCCTCCGTGGCCGCGATGGGCCGTCGTGCTGAACGGGCTGCCGACAGCTAACGCCCTCGGAAACACCACGTCAACACTTTGTTGAAAATTCCGCGTAACAAGCCGGCTCGCGCCCGGACGGCACGGCGGGCGGTACGGCGACCCTCCCGCCCCGCGCCGGTCAGCCCCCGTCGGCCCGGCGGCCGGCTCCCGCTTCCCGCCCCGGTCAGGCCCCCTTGTCCCGGTTGAGGTAGTTGTAGACGGTGAAGCGGCTGACGCCGAGCGCGCTCGCCACGGTCTCCACGCCGTGCCGCACGGCGAACGCGCCGCGCGCCTCCAGGCTCCGTACGATCTCCTGCTTGGTCTTGCGGTCCAGGTCGGCCAGCGGCCGGCCCCGCCGGCGTTCCATGGCGGCCAGGATGTGGTCGAGGGAGTCGGCGAGCTGGGGCAGGCGCACGGCGACGGCGTCGGCGCCCTCCCAGGCGAGGACGACGTCCTCGGGTCCGGCCTCGTCGGGCGGCAGCAGCTCCCCGCCCATGGCGTCGACCAGCGGCTTCACGGCCGCGATGAACGACTCCTCCCCGGTCACCTACCGCCCTCCCCCAGCACCTCGTCGATCACGTTGACCTGGAGCGAGACCCGGGTGGCACCGGCCTGGAGGGCCTTGCGCAGCAGCGCGTCGACCGCGGTGAGGACGCGGTCGGCACCGCCCTCGGCCGTGTTGCCGAAGGGGCCGACGTCGACGGCGTCCAGCTCGGCCGTCTCGATGACCTCCCGCGCCACCAGGGCGTGCGCGGGCGCCTCGTCCAGGTCGAAGGGCTCGGTCGTGAACTCCACTCTCAATCGCACGCGCTCAACCTAACGCCCGCCAGGGCTTTTCGGGTGACGGGTCACGGACCCCTCTTGACAAGCACCGACACGCCGCTGCAATCTTCCATTACGCAGAAACAAACTTCCGAGATACGGAATTTCACCTACGGAAGGGAGCGCGGCCCGAATGCCAGGTTTCGAGTGGAGCACCGCCGCAGACCAGCGCTTCAACGTCAACCTGTCGATCCTCTTCACGGAACTCCCGCTCCTGGAGCGCCCCGCGGCCGCCGCCGCGGCGGGCTTCACAGCGGTCGAGCTGTGGTGGCCGTGGGTCGACTCCCCCACCCCCGAGCAGGCCGACCTGGACGCCCTGAAGCGGGCGATCGAGGACGCGGGGGTCCGGCTCACGGGGCTGAACTTCTACGCCGGCCAACTGCCGGGCCCGGACCGCGGCGCCCTGTCGATCCCGGGCGAGGAGTCGCGGAAGTTCCGCGCCAACATCGAGGTGGCCGCCGACTTCGCGCGGTCCGTCGGCTGTACGGCCCTCAACGCGCTCTACGGCAACCGCGTCGACGGCGTGGACCCGGCCGAGCAGGACGCGCTCGCCCTGGAGAACCTCACCCTCGCGGCCCGGGCGGCCGACCGGATCGGCGCCGTCCTGCTGATCGAGGCCCTGAACCGGCCCGAGTCGCCGCGGTACCCGCTGGTGTCGGCGCCGGCCGCGGTCGGCGTGGTGGACAAGGTCAACGCGGCGACCGGCCTCGGGAACGCGAAGTTCCTCATGGACCTGTACCACCTGTCCATGAACGGCGAGGACCTGCCCTCGGTGATCGAGCGGTACGCGGCGCGGACCGGCCACGTCCAGATCGCCGACAACCCCGGCCGCGGCGCGCCCGGCACCGGGTCGCTCCCCCTGGAGGAGCTGCTCGGCCTGCTGCGGAAGGCCGGCTACGACGGCTGGGTGGGCCTGGAGTACAAGCCGGGCGACCGCCCGAGCGCCGAGGCGTTCGACTGGCTCCCGCGTGCGGCGCGCGCCGCGCGCTGAACCCCCTGACTTCACAGAGCAGCAGAGAGGCACCCCGACCATGAGCAACCTCCCCAAGATCGCCTGGATCGGCCTCGGCATCATGGGCTCCCCCATGTCCGAGAACCTGATCAAGGCGGGTTACCAGGTCACCGGCTACACGCTGGAGCAGGAGAAGCTGGACCGGCTGGCCGCCGCCGGCGGCACGGTCGCCGGCTCCATCGCCGAGGCCGTGCGCGACGCCGACGTGGTCATCACGATGGTGCCCGCCTCCCCGCAGGTCGAGGCCATCGCCTACGGCCCGGACGGCATCCTGGAGAACGTCCGGTCCGGCGCCCTGCTGATCGACATGTCCTCGATCACCCCGCAGACCTCCGTCGACCTCGCGAAGGCCGCCGGGGACAAGGGCGTCCGTGTGCTGGACGCCCCGGTGTCCGGCGGCGAGGCCGGCGCCGTCGAGGCCGTGCTGTCCATCATGGTCGGCGGCGAGCAGGCCGACTTCGAGGAGGCCAGGCCCCTCTTCGAGGTGCTCGGCAAGACCATCGTGCTGTGCGGTCCGCACGGATCCGGCCAGACCGTGAAGGCGGCCAACCAGCTGATCGTCGCCGTGAACATCCAGGCGTGCGCCGAGGCCGTGGTCTTCCTGGAGAAGTCGGGCGTGGACCTGACGGCCGCGCTGGACGTCCTGAACGGCGGCCTCGCGGGCTCGACCGTGCTGACGCGCAAGAAGGACAACTTCCTGAACCGCGACTTCAGGCCGGGCTTCCGCATCGACCTGCACCACAAGGACATGGGCATCGTCACCGATGCCGCCCGCACGGTCGGCGCGGCCCTGCCGGTCGGCGCCGTGGTCGCCCAGCTGGTGGCCTCGCTGCGCGCGCAGGGCGACGGCGGCCTGGACCACTCCGCCCTGCTGCGGGCCGTGGAGCGGCTGTCCGGCGCCCAGGTCTGACAGCCCCCGAGACTTCCGGGCCGCGGCGCCGCCGACACCTGTCCTGTCGCGCCCAGGCGGCGCCGCGGCCCGGAATCCATTTCAACAAACTGTTGACGCTCAGACTCCCCACTTCTAGGCTCCACAAAGCGGAAACAGTTTTCCGCTG
This sequence comes from Streptomyces sp. NPDC023481, assembly GCF_055560195.1. Lineage (NCBI taxonomy): Bacteria > Bacillati > Actinomycetota > Actinomycetes > Kitasatosporales > Streptomycetaceae > Streptomyces > Streptomyces sp. NPDC023481. Next base: position 50,379 of record NZ_JBVHJE010000019.1, on the reverse strand, counting down.
AAACCCGCATGGAAGGCCCACGATGTCGAAGCGCGTGCTCACGACGCGAACCCTCACCACGGAGTCCGGCGCCCCGGTCGCGGACAACCAGAACTCCGCCTCCGCCGGCGTCGGAGGCCCGCTCCTGATCCAGGACCAGCACCTCCTGGAGAAGCTCGCACGCTTCAACCGGGAGCGGATCCCGGAGCGCGTGGTGCACGCCCGCGGCTCCGGCGCGTACGGCCACTTCGAGGTGACGGACGACGTCACCGGCTACACCCACGCCGCCTTCCTGAGCGGGGTCGGCAAGCGCACCGAGGTGTTCGCACGCTTCTCGACGGTCGCCGACAGCCTCGGCGGCGCCGACGCGGTCCGCGACCCGCGCGGTTTCGCGGTGAAGTTCTACACCGAGGAGGGCAACTACGACCTCGTCGGCAACAACACCCCGGTGTTCTTCGTCAAGGACCCGGTCAAGTTCCCCGACTTCATCCACTCGCAGAAGCGCGACCCGTTCACCGGCCGCCAGGAGCCGGACAACGTCTGGGACTTCTGGGCGCACTCCCCCGAGGCCACGCACCAGGTGACCTGGCTGATGGGCGACCGCGGCATCCCGGCGTCGTACCGGCACATGAACGGCTACGGCTCGCACACCTACCAGTGGACGAACGCCGATGGCGAGGCCTTCTTCGTCAAGTACCACTTCAAGACCAACCAGGGCGTCCGCTGCCTGTCCACCGAGCAGGCGCAGGAACTGGCGGGCCAGGACCCCAGCTCCCACCAGACCGACCTGCTCCAGGCGATCGAGCGGGGCGTGCACCCGTCCTGGACGCTGTACGTGCAGATCATGCCGGCGGCCGAGGCGGCCGACTACCGCTTCAACCCGTTCGACCTGACCAAGGTGTGGCCGCACAAGGACTACCCGTTGCGGCGCGTGGGCCGCCTGGTCCTCGACCGCAACCCGGACAACGTCTTCGCCGAGGTCGAGCAGGCCGCCTTCTCACCGAACAACTTCGTGCCCGGCATCGGCCCCTCCCCGGACAAGATGCTCCAGGGCCGGCTGTTCGCCTACGCCGACGCCCAGCGCTACCGCCTCGGCGTCAACCACACCCTGCTCCCCGTGAACGCCCCGAAGGCGGTTCCGGGCGGTGCCCGGAACTACGGCCGCGACGGCCTGATGGCGCTCAACGCGCAGGGCCGGCACGCCAGGAACTACGAGCCGAACTCCTACGACGGCCCGGTCGAGACCGGCCGCCCGCTGTCGGCCCCGCTGGCCGTGCACGGCCACACGGGCACCCACGAGGCGCCCCTGCACACCAAGGACGACGACTTCTTCCAGGCGGGCGAGCTGTACCGGCTGCTGTCCGAGGAGGAGAGGTCCCGTCTGGTCGCGAACATCGCAGGCAGCCTCTCGCAGGTCTCCCGCGACGACGTGATCGAGAAGAACCTGGCCCACTTCCACGCCGCCGACCCCGAGTACGGCAGGCGCGTGGAGACGGCGGTCCGCGCCCTGCGCGAGGACTGAGCACCAGGACACGAGCGGCGTACGGGATCTGACGGGAGGTCATGATCCCGCACGCGGCCCGCGCACACACCCGGCGGCCCGGATGAGGGGTGGCCGCCGGGCGCGGTGCGCGGGCAGGGCGAGGACCGCGGTGGTGTGCGAGCCAGTGCGGTGGTCAAGGACCGGGCCCCCTTCTCGACCAGAGGGAAGGGCACCCGGCTCCGTCGCCACCACCGCGGTCCCACCCGGCCCCCGCGCGGGGCCCACCCACCCCGTCCGGCGGCGCGAACGACCAGTCGCGCCCGGCCTCGCGCCGCCGGACGGCCACCAGCGCTCCCCGTACCGGGTCACTCCGGGCGAGGGAGCGTTCGGCGTTTCCCGGCACCGGTCCGGCGTGCGGATCCCTCCGCCGCGCCGCACGCTGAAGGCATGACCCACTACCCGCACATCGTGGTTCACCCCCCGGCCCTGGACGGTTCCCGGCGGGTCACCGAGGGGGACGTGATGCTGGGGATCGCCTCGCACCTGGACGATGTCGTGGAGATCCTCCGGCTGGCCGACCTGGACCGGATCGAGGTGGAGGAGAGCGACCTGATCGAATGGCAGGGCGGCGGCCCGGACGACTGGCCCGGGCTGTCCGAGCACGAGTGGTGACGGCGGCGCCTACGGCAGCGGTCGTAGGCGGGGTGCGCAACCCTCAAATCAACCTCTGAAGACCGCGCCGGAGGCTTCAACACCCCGTCGGCCAGGGCAGATTAGGAACAGACGGGGCCCGCCGGCACGGGGGCGGCGGGCCCCGTCCGGGGGCGGCTCACGCGCCGTGCGCCAGATTGCCGGAGCGCATGGGAAAGGGGCGGCCCGTCCCCCCTGGGCGGGCCGCCCCTCGTCGGCTCAGAACTTCGTCGGGCTCAGACCTTCAGCGGGCTCAGACCTTCAGCGGTTTGATCGATGTCGGCGCGTGGCCGGGCTCGGTGGCCAGGTCCTCGAACTCGCTGATGTCGCTGATGTCCATGGTGCGGCTCATCGAGATGTTGGTGATCCGCTCCAGGATCGCCTCGACCACGACCGGCACCCGGTACTCCGCCGCCAGTTTCTTCGCCTGCTCGAACGCGGCGCCCAGCTGGTCCGGCTCGGTGACCCGGAGGGCCTTGCAGCCCAGGCCCTCCGCGACCCTGACGTGGTCCACGCCGTACACACCCAGCTCGGGCGCGTTGATGTTCTCGAACTCCAGGTTCACCTGGAAGTTGATGTCCAGCCCGATCTGCGCCTGACGGATCAGGCCCAGGTAGGCGTTGTTCACCAGGACGTGGACGTACGGGATCCGGTGCTGGGCGGCGACGGCCAGCTCCTCGATGAGGAACTGGAAGTCGTAGTCGCCGGACAGGGCGACGACCGGGGAGTCGGGGTCGGCCTTGGCGACGCCGATCGCGGCCGGGATGGTCCAGCCGAGCGGGCCGGCCTGGCCGCAGTTGATCCAGTGGCGCGGCTTGTAGACGTGCAGCATCTGCGCGCCGGCGATCTGGGAGAGGCCGATCGTGGTGACGTACCGGGTGTCCGGGCCGAAGGCCTTGTTCATCTCCTCGTACACGCGCTGCGGCTTCATCGGCACGTCGTCGAAGTGCGTACGGCGCAGCAGCGTCGCCTTGCGCTCCTGGGTGGAGGCGACCCAGTCGGAGCGGTCCGGGAGCGCGCCGGCGGCCTTCAGTTCCCTCGCCACCTCGATGAACAGCTCCAGCGCGGCCCTGGCGTCGGAGACGACGCCGTAGTCCGGCGGGAAGATCTTGCCGATCTGGGTGGGCTCGATGTCGACGTGGACGAACTTACGATCGCCCCGGTACACGTCCAGCTGGTAACCGGTGTGGCGGTTGGCCCAGCGGTTGCCGATACCGAGGACGAAGTCGGACGCCAGGAAGTTGGCGTTGCCGTACCGGTGCGAGGTCTGCACACCGACCATGCCGGCGTTCAGCTCGTGGTCGTCGGGCAGCGCGCCCCAGCCCATCAGGGTCGGCACGACCGGGGTCTGGGTCAGCTCGGCGAACTCCACCAGCAGGTCGGCGGCGTCGGCGCCGATGACGCCGCCGCCGGCCACGATGACCGGGCGCCGCGACTCCAGAAGAAAGGTGAAGGCCTTCTCGATCTGGGCGCGGGTGGCGGCGGGCTTGTAGACCGGCAGCGGCTCGTACGTCTCCGGGTCGAACTCGATCTCGGTGAGCTGGACGTCGATCGGCAGGTCGATCAGGACCGGGCCGGGGCGGCCGGAGCGCATCAGGTGGAACGCCTGCTGGAAGACGCCGGGGACCTGCGCGGCCTCCAGGACGGTGACCGCCATCTTCGTGACCGGCCGGGCGATCGAGGCGATGTCGACGGCCTGGAAGTCCTCCTTGTGGATCACGTGGGTGGGCGCCTGGCCCGTGATGCACAGGATCGGGACGGAGTCGCCGATGGCGGAGTACAGGCCGGTGATCATGTCGGTGCCGGCCGGTCCGGAGGTGCCGATGCAGACACCGATGTTGCCCGGCCTGGTCCGGGTGTAGCCCTCGGCCATGTGCGAGGCACCCTCCACATGGCGGGCGAGGGTGTGGCCGATGCCGCCGCCCTCCTTGAGGGCCTTGTAGAACGGGTTGATCGCCGCGCCCGGCACACCGAAGGCGTCGGTGACGCCCTCGCGCTTGAGGATCTCAACTGCCGCGCGGGCAGCGGTCATACGAGCCATGGAGTACTCCTGCTTCGGCTGTCGGTTGCGCACTCCCGTCGCGCCCCGCGGTGAGCACGGTGTCCAGCTTTTCCGCGTTACCTTGAATTCCGTATTGCGGAAAATTACTTCTACTATCTGGAAGCAATGTAAGGGGGTGGCGCAAGGTCGTCAAGAGCGGTCCGGGACAGCGCAAAGTGCCGGACAGGAGCGCCCGGGGAGGGCCACCATGGGAGCGCCGTCCCGACGCGACGCCTTGGAGTGGGCCATGCCCGAGAGCGTTCCGGTGCGCTGTCCGGTCTGCCGGCGTGCGCACGTCTACACCGCGCCGGCGTACCCCTGTGTGTGCGGGGCGCCGACCGCGCCGCGGCTGGATCCGGCGGCCGAGCCGGCCGTGGCGGCCCACCGGGCCTGGGACGAGGAGTGGCTCACCGTGCCGTGCGCGGCCTGCGGGCGCCCCGGCCACTGGCCCCGGCCGGAACTGGGCTGCCCCTGCGGCACGGTCCTGCGCGTTGCGGTGGCCGGACCGCCACCCGCCGGGACCGCGTCAGCGGCCCCGGCGGATCCCGCGCACCCACGGGCCGCCGCGCCGGAGCCCGGCGCCGCCGCACCGCCCGGGCCGCGCGCCCCCCTCCAGCCGAGCGCCCCCTTCCAGCCCCGCGCCATCCGCACCGCCCGCGACGCCGTCACCACCGCCGCGCTCTACCTGCGCTGGCTCGGCTACCGGGACATCCGCCGCGCCGACCAGCGCCCGCCCCACGGCATCGGGCTCGCCGCCCGCGGACTGCTCGCCCAGGTGGACCCGACCGTGCGGCCGGCCGGCCCGCGGGACGTGGAGTGCCTGTGGCTGACGGCGATGACCGAGTCCGCGGGGTGCGTCTACTTCTCGCTCGCCGGCTACACCGACGCCGGCCGGACCGGCGCGGACGCGCTCGGGGTCCCGCTGTTCGTGCTCGACCTGGCGGGCGTCCCGCAGCCGGTCAACGACCCCGCCGACGTCCTGCGCAGTACGGGCGCGCCACGCCCGGGGACGCGGGCCCGGGACGGCCGGCACTGACACCCGTACGAGCCGCCCCCGGTCCCGGGGTCCCGCCTCACACCCCGTACGTCTCCCGCAGTTCCACCTTGCGGACCTTCCCGGAGACCGTCATCGGGAAGGCGTCGAGGATCCGGAGCCGGCTGGGGATCTTGTAGTGCGCGAGCCGGCCCGCGCAGAAGTCCCGCAGCTCCTCCAGCGTGAGCGGGTCGGCGGGGTCGCCCGGGATGACACAGGCGAGCACCTCCTCGCCGTACCGCTCGTGCGGCACCCCGACGACCTGGACGTCCCGGATCCGGGGGTGGGTGTAGAGGAACTCCTCGATCTCGCGCGGGTAGATGTTCTCGCCGCCCCGGATGATCATGTCCTTGATCCGGCCGACGATCTCCACGTACCCGTCCTCGCGCATCACGGCGAGGTCCCCGGTGTGCATCCAGCGGCCCGCGTCGATCGCCTCGGCGGTCCTGTCGGGCTCGTCCCAGTAGCCGAGCATCACGCTGTAGCCGCGGGTGCACAACTCGCCCGGCGTGCCCCGCTCCAGGGTCACGCCGGTGGCCGGGTCGACGACCTTGACCTCCAGGTGGGGCAGGACCCGGCCGACGGTGGCGGTGCGGTGCTCCAGGTCGTCCTCGATCCGGGTCTGCAAGGACACCGGGGAGGTCTCCGTCATGCCGTAGCAGATGGAGACCTGCTCCATGTGCATCTCGGCGACCACGCGCTTCATCACCTCCACCGGGCACGGGGAGCCGGCCATGATGCCGGTGCGCAGGCTGGAGAGGTCGTAGGAGGCGAAGTCCGGGAGGTTCAGCTCCGCGATGAACATGGTCGGGACGCCGTACAGGGAGGTGCACCGCTCCCGCTGCACCGCCTCCAGGGTGGCCGCCGGGTCGAAGGAGGGGGCCGGGATGACCACGCAGGCGCCGTGCGAGGTGGCCGCGAGGTTGCCCATGACCATGCCGAAGCAGTGGTAGAACGGCACCGGGACGCAGATCCGGTCCTGCTCGCTGTAGGCGACCAACTCGCCCACGAAGTAACCGTTGTTGAGGATGTTGTGGTGGGAGAGCGTGGCGCCCTTGGGGAAACCGGTCGTGCCCGAGGTGTACTGGATGTTGATCGGGTCGTCGCAGGACAGTTCCGCGTACCGGGCGTCCGGGGCGGCCCGTCGCAGCAGCGCCTCCCAGCCGGGGTCGCCGAAGTGGACGATCTCGCGCAACGCCGGGCAGCGGCACCGGACTTCCTCGGCCATCGCCCGGTAGTCGCTCGTCTTGTGGGCCAGTGAGGCGAACAGCAGACGGACGCCGGACTGGTTGAGGACGTACTCGACCTCGTGCGTGCGGTACGCCGGGTTGATGTTGACCATGACGGCGCCGATCCGGGCGGTGGCGTACTGGACCAGCACCCACTCCGGGCAGTTGACCGCCCAGATGCCCACCCGGTCGCCCTTGGTGATCCCGCTCGCGGCCAGCGCCCGCGCCAACTCGTCGACGTCCGCGCCGAATTCGGCGTAGGTCCAGCGGCGCCCGGACGGCACGTCGACCAGCGCCTCGCGGTCCGGCCAGGTGGCCACCGCCCGGCCCAGGTTGGCGCCGACGGTGTCGCCGAGCAGGGCGGTCGGGCTCGTCCCGTGCGTGTACGACAGCGCGGCGGTCACCGGAAGTCCTCCTCGCGGTACTCGTCCCGCGAACCGGCCGCCGTGGCCTCGCGCAGCTCGATCCGGCGGATCTTCCCGGACACCGTCTTGGGCAGCGCTCCGAACTCCAGCCGACGGATGCGCTTGTAGGGGGCGAGCACCCGGCGGGAGTGCTCGAACAGGGCCTTCGCGGTGCCGGGCCCCGGCTGCCAGCCCTCGGCGAGGACGACGTACGCCTTGGGCACGGCGAGCCGCAGCTCGTCCGGGGCGGGGACGACGGCCGCCTCGGCCACCGCCTCGTGCTCCAGCAGCGCGCTCTCCAGCTCGAAGGGACTCACCTTGTAGTCCGAGGACTTGAACACATCGTCACTGCGTCCGATATAGGTGAGATATCCGTCTTCGTCCCTGGAGGCGATGTCCCCGGTGCGGTAGTAGCCGCCCGCCATGGACTCGGCCGTACGGTCGGGGTCGCCGTGGTAGCCGGTCATCACGCCGACCGGCCGCTCGGCGAGGTCGAGCGCGATCTCGCCCTCGGTGGCGCCGGGCGCGCCGGAGACCGGGTCGAGCAGCTCCACCCGGAAGCCGGGGCTGGGCCGGCCCATCGAGCCGGTCTTCAGCGGCTGGCCGGGGCTGTTGGCGACCTGCACGGCGGTCTCGGTCTGCCCGAAGCCGTCCCGGACCGTCACCCCCCAGGCCGCCCGGACCCGCTCGACGACCTCGGGGTTGAGCGGCTCGCCGGCGGCCACCGCCTCCCGGGGCGGCGCGGCCAGCCGGCCGAGGTCGGCCTGGATGAGCATCCGCCACACGGTGGGCGGCGCGCAGAAGGTGGTCACACCGGCCCGGTCCATCTCGGCCATCAGCCGGGCGGGGTCGAACCGGGTGTAGTTGAAGACGAAGACGGTCGCCTCCGCGTTCCACGGCGCGAACAGGTTCGACCAGGCGTGCTTGGCCCAGCCGGGCGAGGAGATGTTCAGGTGCACGTCGCCGGGCCGCAGACCGATCCAGTACATCGTGGCCAGGTGCCCCACGGGGTAGGAGGTGTGGGTGTGCTCGACCAGCTTGGGCCGGGCGGTCGTGCCCGAGGTGAAGTAGAGCATCAGCGGGTCGTCGGCCAGCGTCGGACCGTCGGGCAGGAACTCGGCCGGCTCCGGGTAGGCGTCCTCGTAGGGCTCCCAGCCCTCTTCCGGCAGGCCGCCGACCGAGATCCGGGTGTAGGTGCCGGGCACGTCGGCGAACTTCGCCGTGTCCTCGGCCCGTACGACCACGTGCTTGACCCGGCCCCGCTCCACGCGGTCGCGCAGGTCGCCCGGGCCGAGCAGCGGGGTGGCCGGGATGACCACCGCGCGCAGCTTCATCGCGGCCAGCGCGGTCTCCCACAACTCGACCTGGTTGCCGAGCATGACGAGGACGCGGTCCTCCGCGGCGACCCCGCGCTCGCGCAGCCACCGGGCGACCCGGTTCGACCGCTCGGCCAGCTCGGCGAAGGACAGCCGGGTCTCGCCGCCGTCCTCCTCGACGATGTGCAGGGCGGTGCGGTCGTTGCCGGCGGCGATCACGTCGAACCAGTCCAGCGCCCAGTTGAACCGCTCGGGCCGGGGCCAGCGGAAGCCCTCGTAGGCCGTGGTGTAGTCCTCGCGGTGCTCCAGCAGGAAGTCCCGCGCGCCGCGGAAGGCCTCGGTCGCCGTCGTCATCCGTCCTCCTTGCCCGTGTGGTCGCTCGCCGGCGTACCCTCCGGCTCACTCCCGTGGTTCCCGGCCATTGCCGGGCGACTCTCTGGCATCGTCTAATCCGTGATGCGGGTCTCACCACCCCCGAACGGGGGGTGTGGGCGGCCGGAAGGGCGGACAGGTGACGGCGGACGCGGTGGGGGCGGTGGAGATCGGGGGTGCGCTGGCCCGGCTGCGCCGCACGACGGGACTCCCCGTCGCCTTCGGCGGTCTGGTGGATTCCGGCCGGCCGCTGATCCGCATCAGCGAGCTGAGCGGCACGACCACGGCCGCGCTGCGCGCGCTCGCGGTGACCTCCGGCAGCGGGCTCGGCGGCAAGGCGGTGGCCCTGGGCCGGCCGTGCGCGGTCACCGACTACTCCAGCTCCCGGCAGATCAGCCACGAGTACGACGTACCGGTGGCCGCCGAGGGGATCCGCGCCGTACTCGCGGTGCCGGTGGTGGTCCGGCGCCGGGTGCGCGGGGTGCTCTACGGCGCGCTGCGCTCCGCCCGGCCGCTCGGCGACCGGGTGCTGGGCGCGGCGGTGGCGGCGGCGCGGGACGTGGAACAGGCGCTGGTGGTGCGGGACGAGGCACGGGGGCTGCTGGCGGCGGCCCGGCCCGAGCAGGCCGGCGCCGACCGGGGGGCCGGGTGGGAACAGGTGCGGGAGGCGCACGCGGCGCTGCGGGCGCTGGCACCCCGGATCGCCGACCCGGGACTGCGGGCCGAACTGCTGGCCGCGTGCGGGCTGCTGGCCGCGCCGCCACGTACCGGGGGCGTGACCCTGGCGCCACGGGAGCTGGACGTGCTGTCCTGGGTGGCGGCGGGGGCCACCAACGCGGCGGTGGCCGAGCGCCTCGGTCTGCGCCCGGAGACCGTCAAGGGCTATCTGCGGTCGGCGATGCGGAAGCTGGGCGCGCACACACGAGGGGAGGCGGTGACCGCGGCCCGGAGGGCGGGGCTGCTGCCGTAGTCCGAAGGCGGCACCTCATTCATCCGACGCCGCTTTGCATTTCCCTCTGCTTGACCGTTTGTTATTTCCCTCACCACGGCTTCCGTCCGAATTTCCAGGATCGTTGCCTAGAATTTGGCCCGGACACGACACACGAGGGGAGCGGTGACCGTGCGACGGGACTTCCAGGAGCCTGCCAGCTGCCGCCCCGACCTGGTCATCGGCCGCGAGGAGCTGTTCGCCGGCGCCCTCGGGCACCTCGCCTCGGGGGGCAGTGTGCTGCTCCACGGCCCCGCCGGAATAGGGAAATCCACCGTCCTGCGGGCATTGGCCGAGGAATACGGCGCCACCGCGCGCACCGTCCTGCGCTGCTCGGCGACCGAGTCCGAATCCCACCTCCCCTTCCTCGCCCTCGCCGACCTCCTCGGCCTGGTCCTCGACGAGGTCTCCGCCCGGCTGCCCGCCGCCCAGCGCACCGCCCTGGAGTCGGCGCTCACCGGCCGCGGCGAGTCCAGTCTCCAGCGCGACGGCCTCGCCCTGCGCCTGGCCGTGCTCTCCGCGCTGCGCGCCCTCGCCGTCCACGGCCCGGTCCTCGTCGTCGCCGACGACCTCCAGTGGCTCGACCCGGCCAGCGCCGAACTCCTCGGCTTCGCCGCCCGGCGCCTGGAGGGCACCCCGGTGCAACTGCTGTGCGCGGTCCGCACGGAGGGACAGGAGAGCCAGGAGTACGACCGCCAGCTGCGCGCCTGCCCGCCGGGCACCCGCGCGGTCCGGCTCGGCCCGCTCTCCCGCACCCAGGTCGCCCAGCTGCTCGACCACCGCGGCCACGGCGGCCTGTCCCGCTCCACCGTCCGCGAGATACACCGCACCAGCGGCGGGAACCCGCTGTTCGCCCTGGAGCTGGGCCGCGCCCTCGCCGACAGCCCCACCCCGCCCCGGCCCGGCGAGCCGCTGCCCGTGCCGACCTCGCTGCGCGCCCTGGTCCTCAGCCGCCTCGACATGCTCTCCGTGGAGGCCCGCCGCACCCTGCTGGTGGCCAGCGCCGGCGCCCGCCCCACCCCGGCCCTGCTGCACGCGGCCGGCCGGGAGAACGCCGAGGCCGAGTGCGCCCAGGCCGCCGAACTCGGGCTGCTGGCCACCGAGCCCGACGCACCGGCCGTACGGTTCGCGCACCCGCTGATCTCCGCCGCGCTGTACGCGGAGGCCCCCGCGCACGAACGGCGGGCCGCGCACGCGGCGCTGTCCACCGCCGCCTCCGACCCGATCGAACGGGCCCGGCACCTGGCCCTCGCCACCACCGGCACCGACCCGGAGGTGGCCGCCCGGCTCGCCGGGGCCGCCGCGCTCGCCCGGGACCGCGGGGCGCCCTCCGTCGCCGCCCAGCTGGGACTGCTCGCCGCCCGGCACACGCCCGCCGGCGGCACCCCGAGCCAGGAGGAGCGCCGGCTCGCCGCCGCCGAGGACGCGATCACCGCCGGCGAGGTCGACCTGGCCCGGGACATCGCCCGGGAGGTGCTGTCCCGGGCGAGCGTGCCCGCCGACCGGGTGCGGGCCTGGATCATCGTCATCGACACCGCGGGCCACACCATGGCCGAGGTCGACGCCGTCTTCCCGCAGGCCCTCGCCGACGCCGGCGACGACCCCCGGCTGCTGGCCCTCGTCCACTACCAGCTGGCCTGGCGGGCACTGATCGTGGAGGGCGACTTCACCGAGGCCCGGGAGGCCGCCGCGCACGCCGCCGACCTCGCCGCGCGGGGCGGGGACCGGCGCACCGAACTGCTCGCCCTCGCCTTCCAGGCGCAGACCGAGACCCTGATGGGCCATCCGGAGGCGCCCCGCACCATCAAACGCGCCCTGAGGGAACCCCAGGACCCCCGGGTGGCCTGGCACCACAACGGCGCGGGCAGCGCCCGGTTCCGCTGGCTGGTCATGGGCGACCAGCTGGCCGAGGCCCGGGCCACCGTCACCGCGCTGCTGCGCGAGGTCCGCCGGCGCGGCTCGGTGGAGAGCGAGGTGCACTTCCTGCGCGGCCTCGCCGAGACCGAACTGCGCGCCGGGCACTGCGGGCGCGCCCTGGAGCTGGCCCGCGACAGCCTGCGGCTCGCCCGCGACTCGGGCATCGGCGAGACGGCCTCGGCGATGCTCACCTCGCTGGCGGAGGCCTCCGGTGGCGACGTCGACCGCGCGCTGGCGCTCGCCCGGGAGGCGGTGGACCACGCCGAGGGCGACGGCGACCAGATGTACCTCTCCCGGGCGCTGGGCGCGCTCGGGTACGCCCAGCTGGTGGCCGGGGACCCGGCGGGCACCGTGCGCTCGCTGCGCCGGGTGCGCAGCCTGGAGCTGGGGCTCGGCATCACCGACCCGGCCCGCGGCCGCTGGCAGGGCGACCTCGCCGAGGCACTGGTCCGCATCGGTGAACCCGCCGAGGCGCAGGCCGTCATCGACGCGAGCCGCGAACACGCGCTGCGGCTGGGCCGGGAGAGCGTCCTCGCCGTACTGGACCGCTCCGAGGCCCTGGTCCGGGCCGCCCGGGGCGACCTGGAGGCCGCGCTCGCCCAGCTGACGTCCGCTCAGGACCGGCTCGGCAAGCTCGGCTACGGCCTGGAGGAGGCGCGGGCCACCTTCGCGCTGGCCCGGCTGCACGGCAGGCGCACACCGGAGGGGGCCCGTGCGGCCGCGGCGGCCCTCGACGAGGCGGCCCGGATGTTCCGGCGCTGCCGGGCGCTGCCCTGGCTGCGCCAAGTGGACGAATCCCGCACCGCCCGCGACCCGGAACCGGCGCCGACCGTGCCGGACGCGCCGACCGCCTTGGCGGTGCTGGCCGCGATGGAGCGTCAGGTCGCCGCGCTCGTCATGGAGGGCGCCACCAACCGGGAGATCGCGGCCCGGCTGTTCATCAGTGTGAAGACGGTGGAGGCGACCCTGACCCGGGTCTACCGCAAGCTCGGGATCCGCTCGCGCGTCGACATCGTCCGATTGGCGGCGGCTCGCGGGCGCGCCGAGCACGGCCCTAGTTAACTGAACCGGACCGAGGGTTTTCCCTCACCCCACCCCCTAGGGGGTTCCCTCATTGGGAGCCGAGGGTTCCGGGTCCTAGCGTAAAGGGCGTGCCGCTCGCCCGGGCACACGGGGTCGGTCCCTCCCCCACGCTCGGCATCTCGCGCGGGGGGTACCCCCGCCCCGTACACCCACACCCGCGCGACCCCCACCGGTGCAACCCCACTGAGGAGACTCATGTTCGGGCTCACACGTGCAAGAAAGACCGCCGCGACCCTGGTGGCCACCGCCGCGGCCGCGGCGACCGCGCTGCTCGCCTCCCCCACGGCGAGCGCCGCGCCCCAGCCCATCGTCGGCGGTACGACCACCACGACGACCGCGTACCCGTTCATGATGCAGATCACGGACGCGTCCCAGAACCAGTTCTGCGGCGGCACCCTGGTGGCGCCCAGGAAGGTCGTGACCGCCGCGCACTGCATGGTCGGCGAGACCACGAGCAGCATCCGTGTCGTCGGCGGCCGGACCTACCTGAACGGCACGAACGGCACGGTGAGCCGGGTCGGCAAGATCTGGATCAACCCGGACTACACGGACGCCACCAACGGCGATGACGTGGCCGTGCTGACCCTGTCGACGTCGATGCCGTACACCCCGGTGTCGTACGTCTCCTCGTCCCAGACGGGCGTGTACGCGGCCGGCACCACGGCCCGCATCCTCGGCTGGGGCACCACCTCGGAGAGCGGCAGTTCCTCCAACCAGCTGCGGACCGCGACCGTACCGATCGTGTCCGACTCCAGCTGCCGCACCTCCTACGGTTCGGACTTCGTCCAGTCCGACATGGTCTGCGCCGGATACACGTCCGGTGGCGTTGACACCTGCCAGGGCGACAGCGGCGGTCCCCTGCTCATCGGGGGCGCCCTGGCAGGGATCACTTCCTGGGGCGAGGGGTGCGCGGAGGCGGGTTACCCGGGTGTCTACACCCGGCTGACCACCTTCTCGGACCTGGTGACCGCGCAGGTCAACTCGTGACCCGGAAGACTTCCCGAGCATCCCTCGGGTAACTGCCAGGGGGCGTTGCGAGCCACCACGAGCGGCCCGCAACGCCCCCTATCCAACGGCCGGCTCACACCGTCCGACGGCCCGTGGCGGAGCCGAAGCCCAGCCAGGTGTGCCGGTTGCCGGCCCAGCACCAGCCCACCTTGGGCGCGTTCCGGCGCTCGCGGCCGTCCCGCCCGGTGCCGTTGCTGATCCAGAGCGCAGGGGTACGGGCGTCCAGGGCGCCGTTCGCCTTGCGCAGCCGGGACCCGATGGTCATGAAGCAGTGGTTCCGCTCCAGCGCGGCGGGCTGCTGCACCACCCAGTGGATGCCCTCGGTGAGCAGCAGCGGGGTGCGGGCCTCGGCGGTGAGGGCGGGCAGCGCCTCGGCGGGGCTCCAGTTGGCCATCCGGTCGCCGCGGTCGAGCCCGGTCAGGACGTAGAGCGGGGCGTCGGGCAGCGCGAGCGTGTCCAGCGGGGCGAAGAGGTCGACGTCGGTCATGTCGGTGACCACGAACCCGGGCTTGCCGTCGCGGCGCAGCAGCGGCGCGAGCGCGGAGGCGGGGGCGCGGTGCGGGTGCACGGCGAGCAGGACGTCGCCGCCGGAGCCTTCGGCGGCCTCGGCGCGTACGGCGAAGGCGCGCAGCTCGGCGGCGGGCAGCCCGGCGACCTCGTGCACCCCCAGCTCGATCAGGCGTTCGGCCTGCGCGGCGAGGGCCGGGAGAGCGGGAACGGGGGCTGCGGTGGCGGGAAGGACGGTGGTGGCGGCGGGTGCGGGCGCGGTGTCGGGCACGATGCTCCCAGGGCTGTCGGCACGAGTGGACCCCGGGGCAACGCCACGGGCCGCCGGAACGTTCCCGTCCGCATGTGGGGGGCCGACGCCGGGCGCCCTCACCGCCGTACGACGTCCCCGAACCGGATGTCGTACGACTCCCCCGGGTGCATGACCGCCAGCATCCGCTCCGCTTCCGCGGTCACCTCCTCCCGCCGGGCCCGGGTCGGCGCGTCGAAGGTCTCGATGACGAGGGCACCCGCGTCCAGCTTCCACAGACCGGCGAGGAACCCGTCGACCAGCAGGGTGCGGTGCGCCTGGTTGCCGTTCCAGGTACGGCCCCGGTGTTCGGGCGGTACGACGCGGGTGCGGTCGGCGTGGGCGAGCAGCAGGTTGTCGAACTCGGGCAGGAAACGGGGCGGCGCCGGCGTGTCCGGGTCGGGGCGCGGGGCGTCGGGGAGGTCGAAGAGTTCCACGCCGTTCGGGTCGCGGAAGGTCAGCAGCCCGGGGCGCAGGCGTTCGAAGGCGGCCTTGAGGCGGGTGAGCCCGGCCCAGGTCTGCATGTCCCGCACGGACGCGGGACCGAAGGCGGCGAGGTAGCGCAGGACCACCGCCTCCGGGGCGGGGGCCGGTGCGGGGGGACGGCCCAGCCAGTGCTCGACGGTGGTCAGGGCGACCTGGCCGCTCTCCTCCCACAGCCCGCGTGGGGTGACCTGGACGAGCGGCAGCGTGCAGCGGGCCGCGACGGCGAGGGCCCGCGGATCGGCCTTCGGCCACGTCGCACCGAGCGCCTGCCGCAGCCCGGCCATGGTCCGCGGCTCGGCCTCCACCAGCTCCCGGGCGACGGCCGCGAGCCGCCGCAGATCGACACCGGCCAGCCCCGCCCGGAAGTTCGCCAGCTCCCGGTCCCGGGCCGGCTGCACGAAGGCCGGCAGACCGAGGCAGTCGTCGGCGGTGTGGGTGTGGATCGTGGACCGCAGACTGACGATCCGGGCCACCTCCCGCCCGGCCATCAACGCGGACAACCGCTCCGGCGCGAAGCCCTCCAGGCGGGCGGCGAGCGCGTAGTACGGCGGCCTGGTGTTCTGCGCCTGCAACCCGACGAGATGCCCCACCACGTCCCGGACCTCCCCGACGGACCGTGCCAGCAGCGACTGCCGCCCGAGAGTGGCCCGGTTCAACGCCCGCGCGTCCCACACCACCGCACCGCCGTGCTTCCCACCGCTGTTGGTCATGGACGCACGCTAACGGACCGTGCGGCGGCCGGGTCGCGCGCCTGGAGCAACGCCCGTCCGGCTCACGGTGTCCCGTGGCACACCGACGGGAGCCAGGTCAGGTCGGAGGTGGTGCCGAGGGTGTCCAGGGAGTGCAGGAGGGCGGGCAGGCGGGTTCTGTCGGCCAGGAACTCGATGGTCGCCTCGGCGAACGCGTCGCGTACCGCGGGCGGCATCGCGTCGGAGGCGTCGAAGCAGTGCACCTCGTGCGGGTCGCGGAGGGTGAGGGCCAGGGAGCGGCGCCAGTCGGGGACGGGGGCGGGGCGGACGCCGGTGTGGACGGAGAAGCCCGACTTCCGGTCGCTCCAGGCGCGTTGGGCGTCGGCGGAGGCCAGGTAGCGGATGAGCTTCCTGGCCGCCGGGGTGGCGTGCAGCAGGGAGACCAGGTCGCCGGAGACCTCCCACGCGTGGCCGGCGGTGGCCCCGGGGATCAGCCGGGCGGAGGGGACGTAGCGGCCGTCGGCCCGCTGCCAGGCGGTGCGGCTGCGGATGAAGGACGCCTGGTGCTCCAGTGTGCAGCCCCGGGGGTGCGCGGCCACCGGCTGTGACGCGTCCCCGTACGGTGTCTTCAGGGCCCGCCGGACCAGGTCCCGGTCGCCGCCGGCCCCCACCAGCTTGCCCCACACCTGCCACGCCGCCTTCACCTGCGGGGACTGCCAGGGCAGGTCGCCGCGCGCCCACTTCTCGTAGACCTCGGGGCCGTACCGCTGGAGCAGGATGTCCTCGATCCAGTCGGTGCCGGGCCAGCCGCTGGTGGCGCCGGAGCCCATGCCGAGGCACCACGCGGCCGGCTGGTGTACGGCCTCCTCGCGCTGCCGCTCGCCGACGTCGGCCGGGTACCAGACGATGCTCTTCAGGTCGGCCTTGAGCGGGAACCAGTACACGTGCCCGTCGGCGAGCGGCGTGGCCCAGGACGGGCCGAAGTCCTTTGTCTCCACCAGCTGTTCGAGGGGGACGAGCTGTTTCTGCCGTGCGTACTCGGCGAGTTCGCCGGGGCCGGTGAGTACCACGACGTCGGGCGGTGTCCCGGACTCGACGTCGGCGCCGAGCACCTGGCTCTCGGCGTTGCTGCCCTGGTAGTCGACGTGGATGTGGTACCTGCGCTGGAACGGCTCGATGACCGCCTGCCGGAAGTGCGTCTCGTCCTCGCCGGTCCAGTTGGCCAGCAGGGTGACGGTCGGCTCGTTCCCGAGGGCGCGTACGCCCGCCACGGCCGCCGCCACCAGCAGGGCCAGGCAGCCGGTGACCGCCGTGACCATCCGGACGAGGCGGCGCGAGGGGCGGGTCCGGGTGCCGGGGGCGGCCGTCGGGGGGCCGCCGGGGAGCGCGCTCACCGGGGCCTGAACCGGTAGTCGTCGATGTGCCGCCGCAGGCCCGTCTCGGCCAGTGCCATGAGCAGGACGCCTCCTATCAGGATCCACACCGCCGCCGCCGCGCGGAAGCCGGTGTGCGCCAGGTGCGAGGCGGTGTCCCGCCCCGCGTCGGGGATGAGCCGCCCGGGCAGCGGGCCGTCGAGCAGCTGCCGGGTGTCCGTCATGCCCTGCCGGGTCCACACGGTGAACAGCACGGCGACCGCGAAACCGGCCACCATCAGGGCGGATGCGGCGAGGAGTTGACGGTTGTAGCGGCGCCGGAAGCGGCGGCGGAGGAAGACCTGGGTCTCCAGCAGCGCGGCACCGAGGGCGAGGGTCAGCAGCGCGGTGGCACTCCAGGCGAGCCAGAGCAGCGGCCCGAACGAGGTCTGCCGGTGCACGACGGCCCGCTGCTTGCGTTGCAGGGCCTTCAGGCGGTCCTGTATCCCGGAGCCCTTCTCGGTGAGGATGCTGGTCGCGTAGCTGAGGTAGGCCTCACGCAACACGCTTCCGTCGGGCTGGAGTTGGGACTGCTGGACCTTGACGGCGTAGACGGTGATCAGTCCGGCGATCGTCTGCAGGGCCTGCCGGCCGGCCGGGCCGCCGAGGTCGTCGTCCGCGGCGGCGGCCGACAGGCTCTGCGCGGCGACCGAGATCTGCTTCTGGAAGTCGCTGGTCGGAGCCCGCGCGCCGGCGTCCTGCCGGGCCTGGCCGAGCGCGTACAGCGCGGTGTCGAGGGACAGCACCGAGGGGGCGGTGGAGGTGCGCAGCGGGTTCGCGTCGCCGTGCACGCCCTGGTACGACAGGAAGAGGGACAGCGTGAGCAGGGCCGACAGGGTCAGCAGCAGGCGGTGGCGGACGGCGAGGTCGTGGGCGGTCGTGCTGCCGCCGGCCGGCGGGCGCGGCCCGGCACCGGGCAGCCGGGCGAGCAGACGAGCGAGGTGGCGGCGCGCCCGGCCGGAGGCGCGGCGGTCGGCTGGAGGCGTGCCCGGGCGCGGCGGCGCGGAGGGCGGGGCGGCGGGGGCGGGGGCGGCCGTACGGGTGCCCCCGCCGGGGGCGTTGGCGGGTGCACCGGTGCCGTCACCGGGGGCGGGGGCGGGCGCGCGGGTGCCGTCACCGGGGGCGGGTGCGCGGGTGCCGTCTCCCGTGGCGGGGGACGCGCCCGTGCCGCGGCCCGGTCCGGGGGTCGTACCTCTGCCGGTGTTCATGCGGGCGACCCCCTCAGCAGCCGTCCGCAGTCGCCCCCGCAGTAGACGGAGTCGGCCGGGCCGAGCCATCGGCAGTCCGGGCACTGGACGAGCCCGTCGTGGCGGACGGGGAGGGCGGGGCCGGCGGGACCGGGCGGGGCGCCGTCGCCGGCGTGCGGCCCGCTCGGGCGGGGCCGGGCCGGCCGGGCGGGTGCCGCCGGTTCCGGCGGGGTCGTCAGGGCGCTGGAGAGGATCAGGTGCTGCCAGTCGACGTCCTTCAGGCCCTCGCGTACCCGCCCGGTGCCCGGCGCGGTCTCGATCAGCCGGAGCGCGCCGAGCAGTTGGGCGTCGCCCAGTTCGCCGGCCAGGGCGAGGGCGCGGGCGAGTTCGCGGTCCGCGGTGTCACGGCCGTCCGTGCCGCGCAGCCAGGCCCGGTAGGCCTGCGCGACGGCGGTGCTGGCCTGCTGGTACAGCTCGTGCCGGCGGACCCCGGGATACGGCCGGGAGGCGTCGCGCGGGTTGTCGGTCCAGCGCACCAGGACGGGCTGCGGTGCGGGCAGCCGTACCGGCCGGCCGAAGTCGGGTACGACGATCTCGACGGCGGCCAGCTGGAGGTCCTCACCGGTCTCGCGGCCGGTCGGGTCGGCGGTGAGGACGACCTGGAAGTGCCGTACCTCCTCACCCCAGGCGCGGGTGACGTACTCGGCGCCGCGCCCGCCCGGGCCGGCCGGGGCGGGCGGCAGTTCCTGCTCGTTCGGCACGACCTGGGTGACCTGGCGGATCACCGTACCGGGGGTGGGGGTGAGCCGGATGCGCAGTTCCGGCACCGCGGTGCCGAGCAGTCCGGCGACCAACTCCTCGTAGGCGGCCGGTAGTTCCGACTCGGCGCGGACGGCGCGGGCGCGGCCGTGCAGGCGCCGGGTGATGCGCAGCAGCAGTTCGGCGTCCCAGTCGTCGCCGATGCCCCAGGCGTCGCAGACGAACCGTCCCTCGCAGGCGTCGAGGGCGGTGTCCAGGGCCATGGCGGCCCGGTGGTCGTGCTCGTTGCGCCCGTCGGTGAGCAGCAGGACGTGTTTGACGGGGGCGGGCTGGTCCTTGAGGAGCCGGCGGGCCAGGTCGAGCCAGGTGCCGATGGCGGTGCCGCCGTCCGCGTCCAGGATCCGTACGGCCCGTTCGGCCGCCTCGCGTTCGGCGGGCCCGGCGACGGCGAGTACGGCGCTGCCGGGCCCGGGGTGGACCAGGGTGGCGTCGAACCGGCCGGCGAGCACGGCGAACGCGGTGCCGTCGGGCAGCATCCGCACCGCCGCGACGGTGGCGTCCTTGGCGGCGTGCAGTTTGGCGGCGGGGTGGAGCATGGAGCGCGAGGTGTCGACGATCAGCACCTCGGCGAGTGCGGGCCCGGTGCCGGGCACGGGCGCGCCGGTGCGTCCCGGGCGGCCGGGGCCGCCCCTGACCCCGATCTCCAGGATGGCGTGCATCTCCCGGTCGGCCCGGTCGGGGTGCCGCCCGGCCGGGTCCGGCGCGAGGGGCAGTTCCTTCTGCTGGCCGACCGCGAGCGTCACCTCGGTCTCCTCGGCCACGGTCATCGCTGCCTCTTCCCAAGTGGTCTCGGAACGTTGTCTGCTCCGGGCGGTACTCCCGGAGGGTCGTACGGGGTCAGAACGTGGTCATGGGCCGCACCGCGTGGGCCAGGTCGAGGAGCCGGCCGTGTTCCCCGGCGGTGCGGGCCTGGGCGGCCAGTTGCCGGAAGGAGTGCTCCAGCAGCGTGCGCATGCTGTCCTCGTCCCCGGGTCCGAGGAGGTCCCCGGCGGGGAAGTCCGGTCCCCAGCCCTGGGCGGGCCGGCCGTGCAGGGCGTTCTCGCGGACCTCGGCGACCAGCCGGGCCCGGGACTCGCCGTTCGCGGCGCCGCCGTCCAGGCGCAGTCCGGGCAGCCGCCGGGCCGCGTCCCGCAGGCCGGCCGGGGTGGGCGGCCGGCCGTGCAGGATGCCGGCGCGGACGCGGACGGCCGCGATGCGGGCGGCGTCGTAGTGCCGGGAGGTGGCGGGGACCTGGTCGAGGACGTGCACGGCGGCGTCCCGGTCGCCGCCGGCGAGGTGGCCGCGGGCCAGCCCGAACGCGGCGGCGGTGTGGGCGGAGTCCCGGGCCCAGACCGCCTCGTAGTACCGCATGGCGCGGGCCGGGCGGCTGCCGTCCGCCGGTGTGGTGCCGGTGTGTTCGGCGCAGTAGCCGAGGGCGAGCTTGGGCACGTACTCGCCGGGCAGGGCGCGGTAGACGGCGTCGAAGCGGGCGCCGGCCGGTTCGACCTCGCCCTTGCTGAGGTGCAGGACGCCGTGGTGCCAGGCGATCCGCCAGTCGTGGGCGGCGCGTTCGCCGAGCTGCGTCTCGGCCTCGGCGAGCCAGCTCCGCGCCGCCTGCTGCTCGCCCTTCCTGAGGTAGGCGCGGCACAGCCACAGCGCGGTCTCGGGGGTGCCGAGGCGGGATTCGCGGGGCCACTGCCGGGCGACCCGGTCGGGGGCGTCGGGCGGGAAGGTGTCCAGCAGCAGGGCGGCACCGTCGTCGGGGTCGGGGACCGGTTCGGGCAGGGCGCCGGCCACCTCGGCGGCGGCGGGCGGGGAGACGTCCAGGCCGGCGGGCTGCTCGCCGGGGCGGGCGGTCCAGTGGTCCAGGGCGGGGATGGCACCCAGTCCGGCGTCGAGGCTGGCACCGGAGGCGCGGAACCGGGTGGAGCTCTCCGGCAGTTGCTCGCCGAACTGCAGCGAGCGGAACTCGCGGAGGACTTCCCACAGTTGGCGGGACATCTCGGCCGCCGAGCGGAACCGGGCGCGGGGTTCGGCGTGGGTGGCGCGGGCGATGAGGCGGCGGAAGGAGTCGGAGGCGAGGCCGCGGGCGCGTTCGGCGCCGCGGGCCAGGGCCTGGAGGGTCATGCCGACGGTGTAGAGGTCGCTGTCGACGTGCCAGCCGCGCCGGTCGATCTCCTCCTTGGGCGGGGCGAATCCGGCCGTGTAGACGTAGGTGGAGGTGCGGTCGCCGACGGCGCGGACGGCGCCGAGGTCGATGACCTTGACGGCCCGGCCGAAGTGGATGACGTTGGCGGGCTTCATGTCGCAGTAGAGCAGGCCGCGTTCGTGCATGTACTGCAGGGCGCCGAGGATCTTGCAGCCGTAGGTGAGGACGTGGTCGAGGCGGGGGCGGCCGTGGAAGATCCGTTCGATGTCGTCGGCGTCGAAGAGCCGTTGCAGGGAGCGGCCCCCGATGTAGTCCATGACGAGGTAGCCGGTGGGTGCCTGGCCCGCGGCCGGGTGTTCGGCGTAGGTGATGATGCGGACGATGTCGGGGTGGTGCAGGTCGGCCAGGGAGCGGCGTTCCTCGACGGCGGCGCGGCGGGCGAGGGCGTCGTTGGCGTTGATCTGGCCCTTGAGGACGACGCGGTGGCCGTCGGCGCGGGTGTCCTCGGCGAGGTAGACCCAGCCGAGGCCGCCGTGGGCGAGGCAGCCGAGGACCTCGTAGTGGTCGGCGACGATGTCACCGGTGGCGAGTTGGGGCAGGAAGGAGTACGGCGTGCCGCAGCGGGGGCAGCGGCCGGTGGCGCGGGCGGGCTGGCCACCGTAGCCGACGCCGATGGTCATGGTGCAGCCGCCGGCACCGCAGCGGCGGCCGCCGGTGGGCGGGCGCAGGTCCTCGACGAGCACGTCGTCGGGGACGGGAACCTCGGGCAGGACGACCAGCCCGTGCTGGTCGAGTTCGCCGATCCCGGCGACGGCGTGTACGGCGGCCGGGCCGGGGGTCTCCTCGTCGGTGCGGGCCGTGGTCCCGGCCCGGGGCGCGGTGCGCGGTTCGGCGTGCCGGTGGCCGCAGGTGTCGCAGTAGCCGGTGGCCATGATGTGCCCCGCGCAGCCGGGCCGCAGACACGAGATCACGGGACGCGCTCCTCTCCGGGTCGGGCGGTGCGGACGCTCACGAGACGCCCTCGTCTCCGGGGCGGGCGGTGCTAAGGCTCACGAGACGCGCTCCTCTCCGGGCCGGGCGATGCGCGGACTCACGAGACGCGCTCCTCTCCGGGCCGGGCGATGCGCGGACTCACGAGACGCGCTCCCTCCGGGGCGGGCGGTGCGGGGGCTCACGAGGCGCCCTCCTCCTCGGTCGCGGTGCTGGAGCAGAAGGCGACGAAGTCCTCGACGGCGGTCTCGGCGCGTTCGATGTCGCAGGGGGTCTGCCGCAGCAGTGACACAGCCTGTTCGTAGAGCCGGTAGGCGGCCATGACCCGGTCGCCGTGCTCGGCGGCCCGCTGCCGGCACAGCGGCCACTCGGCGCCGACGCGGCCGAGGAGTTCCTCGCGGCGGCGCAGCCGGGCGTCGAGCAGGCCGATGGCCTTCTCCAGGCGCCGTCGGCGGCGGCCGACGGCGTCCTCGAAGGTGAACAGCAGCCCGGTGTGGGCGGGTTCGCGTTCCTGGTCGGGTGCGAGGGCGACCCAGGCGCGCAGCATCCGGCTGCGGTGGACGCCGGCCTCGGCCTGGTCGAGCAGCGCACGGGTGCCGGGCAGGGGCAGCACCCGGTGCCGGCGGTCCTCCAGTGCGGGCCCCAACTCGTCGGTGATCCGGTCGAGTTCGGCGTGCAGCCGGTGCCAGCGGTCGCGCAGCGGGCGGTGGACGAGGGTGTCGGCGGCCCGGGTGACGGGCTCGCCCGGGTGGCGGAACGCGAGCAGCAGCCGGGCGCCTTCGCGGGCGAGCCGGTCCAGCAGGACGAGCAGCGCGTCGGGGTCGGCGGCCTCATCCACGGCGACGAGTACGGCGGTGAGCGGGACGCGCAGGGTGCCGAGCCGTTCGGGCCGGGGGTCGTCGCGGATGCCGAGGCGTTCGGCGATGCGGTCCATGACCTCGGCGGTCGTGAGTCCCTTGACGTCCAGGGCGAGGTCATGGGTGCCGGCGGGCGGCACGGTCTCGGGCGGGTCGTGGCTGACGGCGCTGGTGTTGCGGTGGGTGCGCAGTTCGCGGTCGGCGAGGGTGACGGCCCGTTGCAGGGTCCAGGCGCGGTCGCCGGGGGCGGGGACGACGGTGACGAGCACCGGCCAGCCCTCGCCGCGGAACCAGGAGGCGAGTTCGGTGGCGAAGGGGACGTCGAGCCGGCCGGCGGCGGGGCCGGTGCCGGTGCGCAGCCGCGGGTCGACGGCCTCGGCGCCGTCGGTCCAGGCGGCGACCTGGGGCAGGTGGCTGAGGATGGTCTCGGTGGGGCTCATGTAGCTGAAGGCCCAGCCGGGGCCCTCGTCGACACTGAGGACGATGCCGATGACCTGGTCGGTGGCGTGGTCGACGACGCCCCCGCCGCTGAAGCCGTGGGCGGCGAGTTCGCCGGGGGTGAGCGGGCGCAGCTGGACCTGGCTGTCCCGGCCGCGGGCGGCGACCAGGGTGGCGCCGTGCCAGCGTCCGCCGTCGTCGCCGGCCGGGAAGCCGTACATACTGACGGGTCCGTGCGGGGCGGCGAGCCGGTAGAGCCGGGCGGCGTGTTCGGCGGGCAGCGGTGCGGCCAGGCGGAGCAGGGCGAGGTCGCCGCTGCGGTCGCCGAAGGCGTCCTCGCGCTGGGGCACATGTTCGTCGGGGCTGACGGTGGCGGTTACGGCGTCCAGGCCGGGGACGCCGACCAGGCGGACGGTGTAGGGGTGGCCGGGGCTGACGACGTGGGCGGCGGTGAGCACCCGCTCGGGGGCGAGGAGGACGCCGGCGCCGAGGACACGGCCGTCGGGCGCCTCGATGCGGGCGATCCACGACGGTGTCCGTAAGCGCGATGCGACGACTCGCTCCCCCGTGCGCGTCATGCTCCCGAGGTTACTCCGCGTACCCGCCCGGTACTACTGGTGTGCACGGGGACGTTGCGGACGGCTGCGTTCACCGGACCGCCAGACTCGAACATATGCACTATACACGCGGTGTATAGTCCGGTCATGCCTCTTTCGACCGACACCCTCTCGACGCCGGCGCACCCGACCGGGAAGATGCGCACAACGGGCCGCAGGTTCCGCGGCTGGGCACTCGCGTCCGCCGCGGCCTGCCTGGCGCTGACGCTGACCGGCTGCGCCGAGGTCGACACGACCGCGC
Organism: Streptomyces sp. NPDC023481; assembly: GCF_055560195.1. NCBI lineage: Bacteria > Bacillati > Actinomycetota > Actinomycetes > Kitasatosporales > Streptomycetaceae > Streptomyces > Streptomyces sp. NPDC023481. The sequence goes on along the minus strand of NZ_JBVHJE010000019.1, from coordinate 26,176 downwards.
CGAGCACCGCACGCGCCGCGGCGGCGCACGGGACGCCGGCGAAGCTGGGGACCGCCGACTGCCGCGAGGCCAAGTGCATCGCGCTCACCTTCGACGCGGGGCCCAGCGAGAACTCGGCGCGGCTGCTCGACATCCTGAAGGAGAAGAAGGTCCCGGCCACCTTCTTCCTGCTCGGCAAGCGGCACATCGAGAAGTACCCGGAGCTGGTGAAGCGGATGGCGGCCGAGGGGCACGAGGTCGCGAGCCACACCTGGGACCACAAGATCCTCACCCGGATATCCGACGCGCAGATACGGGAGGAGCTGACGCGGCCCAACGACGCGATCGAGCGGCTGACCGGGCGCAAGCCGACGCTGATGCGCCCGCCGCAGGGCCGTACCGATGCCGATGTGCACCGGATCTGCAAGGAACTGGGCATGGCGGAGGTGCTGTGGAGCGTGACCGCCAAGGACTACGCGACCGACGACTCGGCGCTCATCACCCGACGCGTCCTCGACCAGTCGTCCCGGGACGGGATCATCCTGCTGCACGACCTGTATCCCGGGACGGTACCGGCCGTGCCCGGCATCATCGACGCGCTGAAGGCGCGCGGCTACGTCTTCGTGACGGTCCCTCAGCTGCTGGCGCCCGGCAGGGCGGAACCCGGCAAGGTGTACCGGCCGTAGGCCACCGTCCGGCTCTCGCGGGCGGCCCGGGAGACGTCCGCCCGTCGGCACCTGCTATCCGGACGGCGCGGGAACACGCAGGTGACCGGCCTTCCTTGCCTACGATCGTGCCGTGCCCATCTTCTCTTTCACGGCCACGGCGCCCCTCCCGCCCGAGGAGGCCTGGCGCCGGCTCACCGACTGGCCCCGCCATGCCGACGCGGTGCCGCTGACCCGGATCAGGGTGCTCACGCCCGCGCCGACCCGCGAGGGCACGCGCTTCGTGGCCCGGTCGAGGATCGGGCCGCTCACCGTGGACGACGTCATGGAGGTGACGGTCTGGCGCCCCCCGGCCGGCGGCGGGGCCGGCCTGTGCCGCCTGGAGAAGCGCGGCCGGACCGTCCTCGGCTGGGCGGAGATCGAGGTCGGCCCGGGTCCCGGGGACGGCAGCCGTGTGCTCTGGCGCGAGGAACTGCGCGTCCGCCACCTGCCGGCCGCCTTCGACCCCGCCGTCAGGTCATCCTCCCGCCACCTGTTCCGCCGCGTGGTCAGGCATCTGCTGCACAGCGCCTGAACGGGGGGGCGGGAGGGGTGTGCCGGGAGCCGGACCACGGAGGTGACGGGCGCGCCGGGGGGCCGGCCTACGGGCGGGACTGGCGCGCCGGGGGCCCGGCCACAGACGGCGGAAGCAGGGTCCGCGACTCGCCCCCCACCCCCACCTCAGTCCTTCCGCCCCGTAACCGCCACCGTCACCCCCAGCCCGATCATCGTCAGACCCCCCACGCCGCCGATGGCGGACAGGCGGCGGGGTGAGCGGGCGAGCCGGTTGCGGGCGGCGGAGGCGGCGACGCCCCAGGTGGCGTCGGAGAGGAGCGCGATGGCGTTGAAGACCAGCCCGAGCAGCAGCATCTGTGCCGGCACGTGCCCCTGCGCCCGGTCCACGAACCGGGGCAGCACGGCGGCGAAGAACACCGTCGTCTTGGGGTTGGCCACGCCGGTCGCGAACCCCTCCCCCAGGGTGCGCAGACCCCCGCGCGCCGGGCCGGGCTCCGCGGCGGCGGCCTGCAGCGAGCCGCGCTGCCGCCACGCCTTGACGCCGAGGAACACGAGGTAGGCGCCACCGGCGAGCTTGAGCGCGGTGAAGACGAGGACCGAGCGTTCGACGACCGCTCCGACGCCGAACGCCACGGCCACGACGAGGGCGTACGCGCCGAGCGTGTTGCCGACGACGGTGGTCAGCGCGGCCCGTCGGCCGTGGGCGAGGGCCCGTCCGACCACGAACAGGACGCTGGGGCCGGGGACCACGATGAGCAGGAGGGACAGGGCCGCGAAGGCCGCGAGCCGGTCGGGGGACACCATGCCGTCATGCAACACAGCGGTGCCGGCGGCCGGCAAACCCTTTTCAGGCGACGGACCCGATCCGCAGCGCCGGCGGCACGGCCGTGTCGTGGTGGATCGGGGTGTGCGCGCCGGTCAGCGACCCCCCGCCGCCACCGCGCCGGCTCGCGACGATCTCCGCCGCGATGGACAGCGCCGTCTCCTCGGGTGTCCGCGCGCCGAGGTCGAGGCCGATCGGGGAGCGCAGCCGGGCCAGCTCCAGCTCGGTGACGCCGACCGCGCGCAGGCGCTCGTTGCGGTCCAGGTGGGTGCGGCGGGAGCCCATCGCCCCGACGTAGGCGACCGGCAGCCGCAGCGCCAGCTTCAGCAGCGGTACGTCGAACTTGGCGTCGTGGGTGAGAACGCACAACACGGTACGGCCGTCCACGCCGGTGCGCGCCAGGTACTCGTGGGGCCACTGCACGACGATCTCGTCGGCCTCGGGGAAGCGGGTGCGGGTGGCGAACACCGGGCGGGCGTCGCACACGGTGACGTGGTAGCCCAGGAACTTGCCGACGCGGACCAGTGCCGAGGCGAAGTCGATCGCGCCGAAGACGATCATCCGGGGTGCGGGGACGGAGGACTCCACCAGGACCGTGAGCGGGGCGCCGCAGCGCGAGCCCTGTTCGCCGATCTCCAGGGTGCCGGTGCGGCCCGCGTCCAGGAAGGCGCCGGCCTCGGCGGCGACCGTGCGGTCCAGTTCGGGATGGGCGCCGAAACCGCCGTCGTAGGACCCGTCGGGGCGGACCAGCAGGGCCCGGCCCCGCAGCGACGCCGGGCCCTCCGCGATCCGCGCGACCGCCGCCGCCTTCCCACGCGCGGCGGCGGCCAGCGCGGCCGCGAACACCGGCCGGGCGGGACCGTCCGCCCGGACCGAGGTGACGAGGACGTCGATGACGCCGCCACAGGTCAGGCCGACGGCGAAGGCGTCCTCGTCGCTGTAGCCGAAGCGCTCCAGGACGGTCTCGCCGTCCTGGAGCGCCTGACGGCACAGCTCGTACACGGCGCCCTCCACGCACCCGCCGGAGACCGAGCCGATCGCCGTGCCGTCGGCGTCCACCGCGAGGGCGGCGCCGGGCTGGCGCGGGGCGCTGCCGCCGACGTCGACCACGGTGGCGACGGCGAAGTCACGGCCCTGCTCGACCCACCGGTTCAGCTCCTCGGCGATGTCCAGCATCTGTGGTTCTCCTCACGGGTTGCGGGAAGGACTGCGGGCGGGGGCGGCCCTAGTGGACGCCCAGCCAGCTCTCGATCGGGTGGAGGGCGAAGTAGACCAGGAACACCGCGGTCAAACCCCACATGAAGGCGCCGATCTCGCGGGCCTTGCCCTGGGCCGTCTTGATGGCGGTGTAGGAGACGACGCCCGCGGCGACACCGGTGGTGATGGTGTACGTGAACGGCATCAGGACGACGGTCAGGAACACCGGGATGGCGGTGGCGCGGTCGGTCCAGTCCACGTGCCGGGCGTTCATCAGCATCAGGGCGCCGATGACGACCAGGGCGGCGGAGGCGACCTCCGGCGGGACGATCGCGGTGACCGGTGTGAAGAACAGACAGGCCGCGAAGAACAGGCCGGTGACGACGGAGGCGAGGCCGGTGCGGGCGCCCTCGCCGACACCGGTGGCCGACTCGATGAACACCGTCTGGCCGGAGCCGCCCGCCACTCCCCCGATCGCGCCGCCGGCGCCGTCGATGAACAGCGCCTTGGACAGGCCCGGCATGCGGCCCCGGTCGTCGGCGAGGTTCGCCTCGGTGCCGACGCCGATGATGGTGGCCATCGCGTCGAAGAAGCCGGCCAGCACCAGGGTGAAGACGATCATGCCGATCGTCATCGCGCCGACCTTGCCCCAGCCGCCGAACTCGACGTGCCCGAAGAGCGAGAAGTCGGGCATCGAGACCGCACCGTGCAGCTCGGGCGCCCCGTTGGCCCACTGGTCGGGCGCGATGACGCCGAGCCCGTTGAGGACGGCGGCGACGACCGTGCCGGAGACGATGCCGATGAGGATGGCGCCGGAGACGTTGCGGGCCTGCAGCATGAAGATCAGCAGCAGGGTGCCGGCGAAGAGCAGGACCGGCCAGCCGGTGAGTTGACCGGCGGGGCCGAGGGTGACCGGGGTGGCCTTGCCCTGGTGCACGAAGCCGGACTTGTAGAAACCGATGAGGGCGATGAACAGGCCGATGCCCATGGTGATGCCGTGCTTGAGCGCGAGCGGTATCGCGTTCATGATCATCTCGCGCAGGCCGGTGACGACCAGCAGCATGATGACCACGCCGTACATCACGCACATGCCCATGGCCTGCGGCCAGGTCATGTTGGGGGCGACCTGCGAGGACAGGACGCCGGAGACGGAGAGGCCGGCGGCGAGGGCGAGCGGCACCTTGCCGACGATGCCCATCAGCAGCGTGGTGAAGGCCGCCGCGAACGCGGTCGCGGTGATCAGCGCCTTCTGGCCGAGCGTGTCCCCCGCCGCGTCCTTGCCGGACAGGATGAGGGGGTTGAGCAGGAGGATGTACGCCATCGCCATGAAGGTGGTGATGCCGCCGCGCACCTCACGCGCGACCGTGGATCCTCGTCCGGAGATGTGGAAGTACCGGTCGAGCCAGGACCGCCCGGCCGGGACGCGGGTGCCGTCACCCGCGTCGTCGGCTGCGGTTCTCGGCTCCACTGACTGCTGGGTCATGGGCCAACTCCCAAGGTTCACAGGGGCACCCGTACGGCGTCGTGCGGCACGGGATTTGGGATTGGACGACCCGGGGGACGGCCCGAGACGAACAGGGGGCCTGGGGGGACGGGAGTCCCCCCAGGGAGATCACCGATCGGATCCCCGAAGGCTCACGTACCCGTGAGGTGCTCGGGCCTTACCGGAGTGCGGTTCAGCTCCAGCCCGGTCGCGTTCCGGATCGCCGCGAGGACGGCCGGGGTGGACGACAGGGTCGGGGCCTCGCCGATGCCACGCAGCCCGTACGGGGCGTGGTCGTCGGCGAGTTCGAGCACGTCGACCGGGATGGTCGGCGTGTCGAGGATGGTGGGGATCAGGTAGTCCGTGAAGGAGGGGTTCCTGACCTTCGCCGTCCTGGGGTCGACGACGATCTCCTCCATGACGGCCACGCCCAGGCCCTGGGTCGTACCGCCCTGGATCTGGCCGACGACGGAGAGCGGGTTGAGCGCCTTGCCGACGTCCTGGGCGCAGGCCAGCTCGATCACCTTGACCAGGCCGAGTTCGGTGTCGACCTCGACCACCGCGCGGTGGGCCGCGAAGGAGTACTGGACGTGTCCGTTGCCCTGGCCGGTGCGCAGGTCGAAGGGCTCGGTCGGCCGGTGCCGCCACTCCTCCTCGACCTCCACGGCCTCGCCCTCCAGGACGTCGGCGAGGTCGGCGAGGACCTCGCCGGCGTCGGTGACGACCTTGCCGCCCTCCAGCAGGAGTTCGGCCGTGGCCCAGGCCGGGTGGTAGGAGCCGAACCGGCGCCGGCCGATCTCCAGGACCTTCTCGCGGACCAGCTCGCAGGCGTTCTTCACGGCGCCGCCGGTGACGTACGTCTGCCGGGACGCGGACGTCGAACCGGCCGAACCGACCTGGGTGTCGGCAGGGTGGATGGTCACCTGGGCGACGCCCAGCTCGGTGCGGGCGATCTGCGCGTGGACGGTGACACCGCCCTGGCCGACCTCCGCCATCGCGGTGTGCACGGTGGCGACCGGCTCGCCGCCGACGACCTCCATGCGCACCTTGGCGGTGGAGTAGTCGTCGAAACCCTCGGAGAAGCCGACGTTCTTGATGCCGACCGCGTACCCCACACCCCGTACGACGCCTTCGCCGTGCGTGGTGTTGGACAGGCCGCCGGGCAGCTGCCGTACGTCGGCGCCCTCGCTGGACTCCCACTGGCGCTCCGGCGGCATGGGCATCGCCTTGACGCGGCGCAGGAGTTCGGCGACGGGGGCGGGCGAGTCGACGGGTTGGCCCGTGGGCATGAGGGTGCCCTGCTCCATCGCGTTGAGCCGGCGGAACTCCACCGGGTCCATGCCGAGCCGCTTCGCCAGCTTGTCCATCTGCGCCTCGTAGGCGAAGCAGGCCTGGACCGCGCCGAAGCCGCGCATGGCGCCGCAGGGCGGGTTGTTGGTGTAGAGGGCGATGGCCTCGATGTCGACGTCGTCCACCACGTACGGGCCGACGGCGAGCGAGGAGGCGTTGCCGACGACAGCCGGGGAGGCGGAGGCGTAGGCGCCGCCGTCCAGGACGATCCGGCACTTCAGGTGCGTGAGCTTGCCGTCCTTCGTGGCGCCGTGCTCGTAGTACAGCTTCGCCGGGTGGCGGTGGACGTGCCCGAAGAAGGACTCGAACCGGTTGTAGACGATCTTCACCGGTTTGCCGGTGCGCAGCGCCAGCAGACAGGCGTGGATCTGCATCGACAGGTCCTCGCGACCGCCGAACGCGCCGCCGACGCCGGCCAGCGTCATCCGCACCTTCTCCTCGGGCAGGCCGAGGACGGGCGCGATCTGGCGCAGGTCGGAGTGGAGCCACTGGGTGGCGATGTAGAGGTGGACGCCGCCGTCCTCCTCGGGGACGGCGAGGCCGGACTCGGGGCCGAGGAAGGCCTGGTCCTGCATGCCGAAGGTGTACTCGCCCTCGACGATCACATCGGCCCGCTCGCGGGCCCGCGCCACGTCGCCGCGGACGATCGGCTGGCGGTGCACGATGTTGGGGTGCGGGACGTGCCCGATGTGGTGGTCGTCGCGGTTCTCGTGGACGAGGATCGCGTCCGGGGCGGTCGCGGAGGCCTCGTCGGTGATGACGGGCAGCTCCCTGTAGTCGACCTTGATCTTGGCGGCGGCGCGGCGGGCCGTCTCCGGGTGGTCGGCGGCGACGATCGCGACCGGCTCGCCGTGGTGGCGGACCCTGCGGTGCGCGAGGACCGGGGTGTCCTGGATCTCCAGGCCGTAGTTCTTCACCTCGGTGGGCAGGTCGTCGTACGTCATGACGGCGTACACGCCCGGCATGGCGAGGGCCTCGGAGGTGTCGATGGACACGATCTCGGCGTGCGCGACGGTGGAGCGCAGGATCTGGCCCCACAGCATGTCCTCGTGCCACATGTCGGACGAGTACGCGAACTCGCCGGTGACCTTCAGGGTGCCGTCCGGGCGGAGCGTGGACTCGCCGATGCCGCCCCTGGTCTGCGAGCCCTGTGTGATCTTCGTGGGTGCGCCGTTGGCCGGCATGCTCAGACCCCCTCGGACTGGCGGGCGGCCGCGAGGCGGACCGCGTCCATGATCTTCTCGTAGCCCGTGCAGCGGCACAGGTTGCCCGACAGCGCCTCGCGGATGTCCGCGTCGGTCGGGTTCGGATTGCGTTCGAGGAGTTCGTCCGAGGCGACGAGCAGCCCGGGGGTGCAGAAGCCGCACTGGACGGCGCCCGCGTCGATGAACGCCTGCTGGACGGGGGACAGTTCGGCGTCCTCGCCGGTCCGGGAGTCGGCGCCCTTGGCCTGCCAGCCCTTGGTCTCGTCCAGCGAGGTGCCGCAGGAGCCGGTGCCGCACGCGCGCTGCCTGGCGAAGTCGGCGAGGCCCTCGACGGTCACCACCTCGCGGCCCTCGACCTGTCCGGCCGCGACCAGACAGGAGCAGACCGGTACGCCGTCCAGGCGGACCGTGCAGGAACCGCACTCGCCCTGTTCGCAGGCGTTCTTCGAGCCCGGCAGGCCGAGGCGCTCGCGCAGGACGTACAGCAGGGACTCGCCCTCCCAGACGTCGTCGGCCTCCTGCGGACGTCCGTTGACGGTGAAGTTGACACGCATCACGCAGCTCCCTCGGATGTGCGGCGGGCGCCGCGGTACGACTCCCAGGTCCAGGTCAGCGTCCGGCGGGCCATCACGCCGACCGCGTGCCGGCGGTAGCTCGCGGTGCCCCGGACGTCGTCGATCGGGTTGCAGGCGGCCGAGCACAGGGCCGCGAACTCCTTGGCGACCGACGGGGTGACGATCTTCCCGTTGTCCCAGAAGCCGCCCTCCTCCAGTGCCGCGTTCAGGAACTCCTCGGCGGCCTTGGCCCGCACCGGGGTGGGTGCGGCCGAGCCGATGCCGGTGCGCACGGTCCGGGTCCGCGGGTGCAGGGCGAGACCGAACGCGCACACGGCGATGACCATGGCGTTGCGGGTGCCGACCTTCGAGTACTGCTGGGGTCCGTCGGCCTTCTCGACGTGCACGGCGCGGATCAGCTCGTCGGGCTGGAGCGCGTTGCGCTTGACGCCCGTGTAGAACGCGTCGATCGGGATGAGCCGGGTGCCGCGGGCCGCCGACTCCACCTCGACCTCGGCGCCGGCCGCGAGCAGGGCGGGGTGGGCGTCGCCGGCGGGCGAGGCCGTGCCGAGGTTGCCGCCGACGCCGCCGCGGTTGCGGATCTGCGGGGAGGCGACCGTGTGCGAGGCGAGCGCGAGGCCCGGCAGCTCGGCACGGAGGTTCTCCATGATCTGCGTGTACGGCACGGAGGCACCCAGCCGTACGGTGTCCTCCCCGACCTCCCACTCGGAGAGGTCGCCGATGCGGTTGAGGTCGAGGAGGTACTCGGGCCGGCGGTGGTCGAAGTTGATCTCGACCATCACATCGGTGCCACCCGCAATCGGCACAGCGGTGGGGTGCTCGGCCTTCGCGGCGAGCGCCTCCTCCCAGCTGGCGGGGCGAAGGAAGTCCATGACCGGCTCTCTTCTTCGTCTCGGTGCTCTTGGAGTCGTGCGGATTGAGCCAATCCGTGTGCGGCGGGCCCGGCTCGTTCATGTCGTGTTGACGTGGAGTGCACTCAGTACACCGCCGCGTACTCCGGCGGGGTCAGTCACCGAAACCATGAAGGAGTTCGCTGGCCAGGGTGAGCATCTTGTAGATTCGTATGAACGGGGGTCATCGGCAACCTCTCCGTTTTCCTGGGGAAACGCGCGAAACAGACCGGAGACCGCGGACGGCGCCCCCCGGGCGTCCGGTTCCGGGCGGCGCGGGGTGGCTCCCGCCCGGCCCCCGAAGATCCATCGTAGGTTTCGAGACAAAGAACGGCGGCGACGAGATGCGGCTGCGCGCACTGCTGGACACCGACGCGCTGGGCCTGCGGCTGCTCGGCGGCGAGGACGAGCTGGACCGCACGGTCCGCGGGGTCATGACCACCGACCTGCGCGACCCGAGCCGCTACCTCTCCGGCGGCGAGCTGGTGCTGACCGGCCTGGCCTGGCGCCGGGACGCCGACGACTCCGAGCCCTTCGTACGGATCCTGGTACAGGCCGGCGTCGCGGCCCTCGCGGCCGGCGAGGCCGAGCTGGGCGACATCCCGGACGACCTGGTGCTGGCCTGCGCCCGACACCGGCTGCCGCTGTTCGCGGTGCACGAGTCGGTGGCGTTCGCCACGATCACCGAGCACGTGGTCCGGCAGGTCTCCGGCGAGCGGGCCGGCGACCTCGCGGCCGTCGTGGACCGGCACCGCCGGATGATGACCTCGGGCCCGGCCGGCGGCGGCCCGGACGTGGTCCTGGACCTGCTCGGCTCCGACCTCGACCTGCGCGCGTGGGTGCTCTCCCCCACCGGCCGGCTGATCGCCGGCTCCAAGGCGGCGGGCCCGGCGCTGCCCGCCGAGACCTGCGCCCGGCTCGCCGCCGAGCACCTGGCGGCCACCCGCACCGGCCGCCGCGGCCCCTACCGGGTCCAGCTGCACGGCACCCCGTACTCCCTCTTCCCGATCCGCTCCTCCGGCCGCTCCCCGCAGGCCTCCCGCGATGTGCGCGAGACGGTCCTGTCGGACTGGCTGCTGGCGGTGGAGGCCGACGCGGGCGACTGGCCCGGGGAGCGCCTGGACCTGCTCCAGGGCGTCACCCAGCTGATCGCCGTCGAGCGGGACCGCCGGGACGCGGCCCGCACGGTCCGGCGCCGGCTCGCCCAGGAGGTGCTGGAGCTGGTGGGGACGGGCGCCGCGCCCGCCGAGATCGCCGCCCGGCTGCGGGTGGCGGCGCCGGTGCTGCTGCCCGGCCTCGGGGCGGCCCCGCACTGGCAGGTCGTGGTGGCCCGGGTGGAGTGGGACGGGGACGAGGTCGACGGCGGCCCGGTCGCCCAGGCTCTGCTGGAGGAGGTGCTGGTCGACCCGCTGGCGACCGGCCCCGAGCCGTCCGACCGGATCGCCGTCGCGCACACCGGCGACGAGGCGGTCGCCCTGGTCCCGCTGCCCGCGGTCGCCACCGAGCACGACGGCTCGGAGACCGGCCTGCTCGCCGACGCCCTGCTGCGGTCGGTACGCGAGCCGCTGTCGGCGGGCCTCGACGACGACGGCCGGCTCACCCTCGGCGTCAGCGCGGCCGTGCACTCGGCGGAGGGCCTGCGCGGCGCCCTGGAGGAGGCCCGGCACGCCCGCCGGGTCGCCGCCGCCCGCACCGGCCGGGTCTGCGCGGCCGGCCACCAGGAACTGGCCAGCCACGTGCTGCTGCTGCCGTTCGTCCCGGACGACGTCCGCCGCGCCTTCACCGCCCGGCTGCTGGACCCGCTGAAGGACTACGACCGCCGGCACCGGGCCGAGCTGATCCCGACCCTGGAGGCGTTCCTCGACAGCGACGGCTCCTGGACCCGCTGCGCCACCCGGCTCCACCTGCACGTCAACACGCTGCGCTACCGGGTCGGGCGGATCGAGCAGTTGACGGGACGCGACCTGTCCCGCCTGGAGGACAAGCTCGACTTCTTCCTCGCGCTGCGCATGAGCTGAGGTCAGGGGAGGTCGGCGGGGCCGCGCGAGGGCGAGAACCGGTCACGGCCGCGCCCCCCACTTTGTGAAATCTTTCACCCACCCTCTTGGCCGGGCCCCGCGATTGGTGCTGGAATGCCGCCACCACTCAACAGCTCGATGGCGTGCTCGGGGAGGGCAACGTGGCGCATACCGCCATGTCTGGTAACGGAACCACCGGTGACGATCCGCTCCAGACCGCGGTATGGCGGTTGCGCAGCCGGGCCTGCTGGGCCGACGCGGCGGCCCTGCTGCCCGCCGACCGTCCCGCCCCGGCGCTGCAGCGGGCCGCCCTGCTGGGCGAACGGTGTCTGTACACCGAACGGGGCTGGGAGGAGGCGGAGGACGCGCTGCGTACGGCGGAGGCGCTGGCCCACAGCGACGAGGAGCGGGGGGCCGCCGCCTGCGAACGCGGTTACCTCGCCTACGCCTCCACCCTGCTCGGCGTGCGCGACCGGGCCGACGAGGCGCGGGCCGCGCTGGGCCGGGCGGCGGCGCTGATCCCGCCGGGGGCTCCGGGGCGCGCCCTGCTGGACTTCCGGCGCGGGCTGGTGGCCCAGAACCTGGCCGGCGTCCCGCAGGCGGCCCTCGCCGCGTTCCGCCGCGCGCACGCCGCCGCGATGACCAACGCCGACCCGCTGCTGCTGTCCTTCACCTGGCGCCATCTCGCGGGACTCGCGCTGCGGGACGGCGAGTTGGCGCAGGCGCGGCACGGTTTCGCCGAATCCCTGCGCATCCGGGAGGAGTTGGGCTACCTGGTGGGCACGGCGCCCGCGCTGGTCTCCCTGGCCGACACGGAGGAGGAACCCGAGGCGTCCCGCCTGCGCGAGGAGGCCGGCCGCCTCTTCCGCCTCCTGGGAGGCGTCCCCACCTGGCTGGCCCACCAACTGGCCCCGCCCACGCCGGGGGCGGCGACGGCGTAGCAGCTCGGACGGACACCGGCCGGGGCCGGGGGGGGAGGCCTGTTCCCGGCTCGGGCGGGTGCCACGGGGGGCGGGGCGGGAAGCCGTCCGGCCGGGGGCGAACCGCCGGGGGCGGCGCGGGAAGCCATACGGCCGGGAGAGAACCGCCGGGGGGCGGGGCGGGAAACCATACGGCCGCGGGCGAACCGCCGAGGGCGGGGCGTGAAGCCGTATGCCCGGGGGCGAACCGCCGGGGTCGGCGTGGGCATGGGGCCGGGGCCGACGGAAGCCATACGGCCGGGAGCGAACCGCCGGGGTCGGCGCGGGAAGCCGTACGCCCGGGAGCGCGCGGCCGGTTCCGGCGTGGGCTGTCGGTCGTGGGTCAGGTCGCGCCTGCGAAGTGCTCTGCCACCAGCCGCCGCACCACGTCCACGTCGCCGGCGGTCAACGCGTCGAGCAGCGCCGTGTGTTCGGCCGCGTCGGCGACCAGTTCGGCCCTGCCCCGGCGGACCGGCGGCCACTGCGAGCGGCGGTGGAGGTCCTCGGCGATCCGCACCAGCTGCTCGTTGCCGCACAGGGCGAGCAGCGCACGGTGGAAGGCGCGGTCGGACTCGGCGTACACCGCCGGGCAGCCGGAGGCCGCCGCGCGTACCGTCTCCTCCGCGAGCGGCCGCAGCTCGGCCCACCGGCCGGCCGGCACCGTACGAGCGAGGCGCAGCATCACCGGCACCTCGATGAGCGCGCGCACCTCCGCCAACTCGGCCAGCTCCCGCGCCCCCCGCTCGACCACCCGGAAGCCGCGGTTGGGCACGACCTCGACGGCGCCCTCCAGCGCGAGCTGCTGCATGGCCTCCCGCACGGGCGTGGCCGAGACGCCGAAGCGTTCCCCGAGCACCGGCGCCGAGTACACCTCGCCCGGCCTCAGCTCGCCGGTGACCAGCGCCGTGCGCAGCGCGTCCAGGATCTGCCCGCGCACCGAGGACCGCTGCACCGCGGCCCGCGGCTCGCGCGGCTGGACCACCGGCCGCTCGCCGTGGGTGTGCTCGCCGCGCGCCGCGCCCGGCACCGCGGCGTCCCGCTCCCGTACCCAGTCCGCGGCGGGACTCTGCTGCGGCGGCACCCCGGCGGCCGGCGCGCCCGGGGAGCCCTGCACGCCCTGCTTCACGGGTCCTCCTGGCGGCTTGTCGGCACTTGGGGTCATTGACGACGGGTTGTCGGTTGTCCGTCAAGCACCATAGGCGCAGTGGGCGGCAGTTCAAACTCCACCGACCTCCGAGTAAGGTAAGGCTTACCTGTTCAGCCCGGTCCGCGCGCGCGGACGCGTCCGAGGAGGATGGTTCCGCCATGCCCGCTGCGGCCACGCCGCTCACCGCCGCGTACGACCGCCTCGCCACGGCCTTCCCGGGCCTGGCCGTGACGGAGCTGGGCCCGGACGAGGAGGCGCCCGTGGGCGCGGGCTGGACCGCCGCCGCCGACCTCGCGGCGGGCGGCGCGGAGCTGGACGCCTTCCTGGCCTGGGACGCCGCCCAGGTGGTGCGGGACTACGGCCGCCCGGCCCGCCCGGACGTCGTCGCGAGCTTCGGCCTGCACCGCTACGCCTGGGCCGCCTGCCTGCTGATCACCGTCCCGTGGTTCCTGCACCGCCGGGTGCCCCGGCTGCCGGCGACCCACGTCTCCTACGACCGCACCGCCGGCCGGATGGCCGTACGCCGCCCCGTCTCCCTGGCCTGCCTGCCGGGCGACCCGTCCGCCGCGCTGCCGGGCACGGTCGTCGTGGCGGACGAGGAGGCGCTGCGGGCCGAGGTGCGGGCGGCCGTGGCCGAGCACCTGGAGCCGGTGCTCGCCGCCTTCGGGCCGCGGATGCGGCGGCGCGGGCGCGCGCTGTGGGGCATGGCGACCGACGAGGTCGTGGAGGGGCTGTGGTACGTCGCCCGGCAGTTCGGCGAGCGGGAGGCGGCGCGGGCCGAGCGGGAGCTGGGGCTGCTGCTGCCGGGGGCAACCCTGCCGTACGCCGGTTCCGCCGGGTTCCGGACGCCGACCGGGCCGGACGACGCGCCGGTGCGCACCCGGGACCGGGTGAGCTGCTGCATGTTCTACACCGTCCGCCCGGAGGACGTCTGCGCCACCTGCCCGCGCACCTGCGCCCGCGAACGGCTCGCCGGCACGGCGGTGTCCGCGGCCGCCTGAAGGGCCACCCCGCCAAGTGAGGCACAACTCCCCCACTCGTCACGGGAACTTTCCGAGGAACCATCCGTACGGGTAGTCTTACTCGAACTCAGCTCCCGCCCCTCACGCGGCAGTTCGAGCAGAACGCCGTCCCGGGCATCCCCTTGCACCTTCTTGGCGGCCTCTTGCCCCGAAACCCCCTGAGGGGCCTCGGGAGTGGGCCACTATGGCGGGCGTTACGCCCTATCCCCATGCAAGGGACCCCTGATGAGACTGACCGACATATCGCTGAACTGGTTGCTTCCGGGCGCCGTACTGCTCCTGGGCGTACTGGCGGCGGTGGCGGTGCTCGCGCGCGGCAAGCGCTCCTCCGGGGAGAACGCGAGCGCGGACGATTCCTGGGAACGCAGCGAGGAGCGGCGCAGACGCAAGGAGGCCGTCTACGGCACGGCGTCCTACGTCCTCCTGTTCTGCTGTGCGGCGGTGGCGGCGGCCCTGTCCTTCCACGGCCTCGTCGGCTTCGGTGAGCAGAACCTCGGGCTGACCGACGGCTGGCAGTACCTGGTGCCGTTCGGCCTGGACGGCGCGGCGATGTTCTGCTCCGTCCTCGCGGTGCGCGAGGCCAGCCACGGCGACGCGGCCCTCGGCTCCCGGATACTGGTGTGGCTGTTCGCGGCCGCCGCGGCCTGGTTCAACTGGGTGCACGCGCCGCGCGGCGCGGGGCACGCCGGTGCGCCGCAGTTCTTCTCCGGCATGTCGCTGTCGGCCGCCGTGCTGTTCGACCGCGCGCTGAAGCAGACCCGCCGGGCCGCGCTGCGCGAGCAGGGCCTGGTGCCGCGTCCGCTGCCGCAGATCCGGATCGTGCGCTGGGTGCGGGCTCCCCGCGAGACCTACAGGGCCTGGTCGCTGATGCTCCTTGAGGGCGTGCGCAGCCTCGACGAGGCCGTCGAGGAGGTCCGCGAGGACAAGCGGCAGAAGGAGCAGGCCCGGCAGCGGCGGCGGGACCAGCAGCGCGTGGAGCGTGCCCAGTTGAAGGCGATCAGCCGGGGCCACCGCGGCTTCGCCGGCCGGGGTGCCGGCCGGGAGGTCGAGGTCCAGGTCGAGCGTGGACCGGCGCCGGCGACCGCGGAGCCTGCCATAGCCGGCGCGGACCAACTGCCCGTCCGCGCTCGCCCCTCCCTTCAGCCGGTGCCCACCGGGGCTGAACCGGTGACCGTCGACCTCACCGCCGAGGACGACACCATGGCCCTGCCCCGCCTGGACTCCCTGGAACGCAAACTCAAGGACCTGGAACAGCAGTTCGGCTGACCACGGACCACGCCCCGGGGGCCGGGGCGCGCACCCGCACGACCCCGCCCCCGGCCCCGGCGTCGGTCAGGCCGCGTCGGCGTCGAGGTGGAACCAGACCGACTTGCCCACGCCATGGGGTCGTACGCCCCAGGCGTCGGCGAGGGACTGCACGAGCAGCAGGCCGCGGCCGTGGGTGTCGTCGTCCGTGGCGCACGCTCTCGGCTCGGGTCTGCGGGCCACGAAGTCCCGTACCTCCACGTGGAGTTCGCCGTCCTCCACGACGGCTGTGAGAACGGCGTCGTCGTCGGTGTGGACGAGCGCGTTGGTGACGAGTTCGCTGGTGAGCAGTTCGGCAATCTCCGAGCGGCCCGGTTTGCCCCAGTGCCGCAGCAGTTCGCGCAGCGCCCGGCGGGCCTCCGGCACCGCCCTGAGGTCGGCCCGGCCCAGTGTGCGCCGCATCCGTAGTGCGTGCTCCGTGATGGTGTCGGTCTCTTCCCCCGTAGTCGCCGAGAAGGCCCCTGCGGTCAAGGGACCGCCCCCTCGTGCCTGCCTCTTCATGACCCCCGCCCGCACGCCGCCGGTCCCTGCCCTTCCTGGTCGAACACGTTCACGGGGGGATGCTTGCCCAGCACGCTCAGGGCCAGTCCTGGGGTATGCCCGATGACCGGCGGTTCGGCCATGTCCGCACCCCGCCCCGTCCGGCCGCCCCGCCGTGCCGCTACCCCGCCTCGGGCTCCCCGGGCGCCGCTGGAGGCCACGGACGCCCCGTCACAGCGGTCCGGGCGCCTCCGGCACCGGCTGCCGCCGCGCCGTCACGTCCCGTGAAACTGGCCGAAACCACCCCCCTACGACCGGGGCACGGCGGCGCCCCGGCGAGCCGCTTCGACTTCTCCACCCGCACCCTGTACGCGGCACGTGCCCGGGCGCCGGCGGCGCGGTCGGGATGGGCGTCGTCGGTCCGCTCCCTTTCCGTACCCGCGGGATCGGACCCGCAGCGTCCCGGAGTCTTCGGGGCCGCCGTCAGGCCTCCCACACGGCGGCCGCCGTACGGTCGTCGGCGTAGCCCTTCACCCGCACCTGGGCGTCGGCGAGGAAGGCGGCGAGACCCGGCGGGGTGCGGCCGGACCAGCGACGGGCCAGGTGGGCGCCGAGGGCGGGCTCGCCGCGCAGCGGGTCGGCCAGGCCCGCCGAGCACATCACCAGCGCGTCACCCGGGCGGGCCACCGAGGCCCGGAACCGGAACGGTTCGCGGGGCGGCCACGGCTCCGGCTCGGCGGGCTCGAACGGGCTCGGCGGGGCCGGGATGCCGAGGTCCATGGTCAGCCGGTCGCCCCCGGGGGTGCGCTCCGGCGGGGAAGCGGAACCGGCGGCGGGGGCGTCGGCGCCGTCGTCGGGCACGGTACGCGGCTCGATGTCCTGCCAGGCGCCGTCCCGCAGCCGGAACAGACCGCCGTCGCCGACGCCGAAGAACACACGGGTACGGCAGCCCGGGTCGGCCGGCAGCAGCAGACAGCGCAGGCTCGCCGTGGGTTCCCCGGGGTCCAGGCCCTGTTCGGCGGCGCTCGCCCGGAGCCTGCCGAGGGCGCGGTCGGTGAGCCGGTGCAGACCGGCCTTCAGGTCGCCGCGCCGGGCCGCCCGCAGGTCCTCCACCAGCCGCTGGTGGCTGCGGCCCACCGCCTGCCCGATCCACCGGCACGCCTGGGCCGCCGCCAGGTGCGCGACCGGCACGCCCCGCGCGCCGGTCGCCAACGCGACCAGCACCAGCGCCTGTTCGCCCGCCCCGAACCGCGCGGTCAGCAGCGCGTCCCGGCGCGGCTCGCCCCGGTAACGGGCCGAGTCCCCGCGCAGCGACACGGCCCGCAGGGTGCACGTCCCGTACCGGGCGCCGTCCAGCACGGTGTCCGCGACCGGTTCCCCGAGGCCGTCCGGGTCGGCCAGGGGCAGCGCGGTGGGCTCGGGGTCGTAGGTGGGCGGCCCGGAGCCGACGTAGACGGGGGCCGGCTCCGGTACGGGGGCGGGCTCGGGGTCGGACACGGGGTCGGGCTCGGAGACGCGGTCGGGCTCGGACACGATTTCCGGCGCCGTCCGCTGCGGCGGCACGGCCGCCGGTGGGGGCTGCGGGGGTGAGGGCTCGGGTGGCGCCGACTCAAGGGTGTCCCTGGTGCTGATGGTCTCTGTGGTGTCGCTGGTGTCCGTGGTGTCCGTGGAGCGCCTCGCCACCGCGTTCCGCGCCGAGGCGAAACGGTCGTCCAGGGAATCGGGCGCCGCCGTGGGACCCGTGTCCTGGGGTGAGTCGTCGTACAGCTGCCCCCACCAGTCGTCCTCGTGACGGGCGGGTCGTCCCCCCTGCTGGTTCATGCCCCCGATTGTCCACCGCACAGGCCGTGGTAAACCGGGGCATCGGGAAAATCCGGCGCATCGGGCGCGCCGATCCGCGCGTCGAGTGAGGCAGTGAACTCCCGTACGAGTGACGGCTGGTGGCCGCCGGGCGGCCCCACCCCCCACGGGAGGACCACCCGGCGGCGACCGAGGTGGCCCGGCCCCGTATCCCCTCCGTGCGCTCGCGCACGTGCGGGCCCGGGCCACGGCCCCGGACCGAAACGGGGCACGGCGGTGAAACGTGTACACGGCCGCGCGCTCCTCGGTGCTGCAACCCTGGCAGAGCCGCCACCGGTACGGCGATGATGTGCGGCGGCGGGTTTGCGCCGTGGCCGGTTTCCGCCAGGGCGTGCCGCTTCCGTGGCGGTTTCGCAGAGAGGGACGCAGATCGATGCTGGCAGCGCTGGGACTGGACGAGGCGCACGAGGCGGCGTACCGGGCGCTGGTGTCCGTGGGCGCGGCCGACGTGGCCGACCTGGCGCGGCGCCTGACCCTGGCCGAGCAGGACACCGAGCGGGTGCTGCGCCGGCTGGAGGGGCACGGGCTCGCGGCCCAGTCCCCGGCGCGGCCGGGCCGCTGGGTGGCGGCGCCGCCCGGGGTGGCGCTGGGCGCGCTGCTCGCCCAGCAGCGGCACGAGCTGGAGAAGGCGGAGCTGGCGGCGGCGCTGCTCGCGCAGGAGTACCGGGCGGCGGCGGTGGCCGAGCCGGCCGTGCACGACCTGGTGGAGGTGGTGACCGGTGCCTCCGCGGTCGCCCAGCGCTTCCTCCAGCTCCAGCTGGGCGCGACCGAGGAGGTGTGCGCGCTGGTCACCGGCAACCCGGTGGTGGTGTCCGGCATGGAGAACGACGCCGAGGAGCAGGCGGCCGGGCGCGGGGTGCGCTACCGGGTGGTGGTGGAGCGCTCGGTGCTGGACCTGCCGGACGGGCTGACCGAGCTGACGGCGGCGCTCGGCCGGGACGAGCGGGTCCGGGTGGTGGACCGGGTGCCGACGAAGCTGGTGGTGGCCGACCGTTCGCTCGCGATGGTACCGCTGACCTCGCGGACGGCGGAACCGGCCGCGCTGGTGGTGCACGCCGACGGGCTGCTGGAACTGCTCGGCGGGCTGTTCGAGTCGGTGTGGCGGGAGGCGCTGCCGCTGCGGCTGGGCGCCTCGGGGGTGACGGAGCAGCAGCCGGACGGCCCCGACGCCATCGATCTGGAGGTTCTCTCGCTGCTGCTGGCCGGCCTGACCGACGCGAGCGTCGCCAAGCAGCTCGACCTGGGCTTGCGGACCGTGCAGCGCCGGGTGCGCCGTCTGATGGAGTTGGCCGGCACGACCACCCGCCTCCAACTGGGCTGGCACGCCCGGGAACGGGGCTGGGTGACCCGGGACGACGCCGGCTGACGGAGATGCGGGCGCAGTGGTTCACCCGGAGTGGCCCGGCCGCCCGGAGCGGAGCGGCCGGCGGATCAGGACGTGCTGCACGGTGTCGGCCACGACGGCCATGCCGGCGTCGTCGAAGTGCAGATGGTCGCCGGGGTCGTAGGCGGGCAGGATGCGCCGGGGGTCGGCCGGGTCCCGGACGGCCGCGTCGGCGTCGGCGACCGCGTCGAAGAGGCCGCCGGTGCGGATGAGGGTGTTCACCCGCTGCCGTACCGCCTCGCCGGCGGCGGTCCAGGCCGGGTAGCCGAGGTACGGGGTGAGGGTGACGCCGACGACCCGGATGCCGCGGGCGTGGGCACGGGCCACCAGGGTGCGGTAGGCGTCCGCGAAGGCGGCGGGGTCGCTCGCCCACGGGACGCCCTTGATGTCGTTGATGCCCTCGAAGACGACCAGCACCCGTGCCCCGGCCCGGTCCAGGGCGTCGGCCTCCAGGCGGGCCAGGGCGCTCGGTCCGGTGCCGTCGCGCAGCAGCCGGTTGCCGGCCAGGCCCGCGTTCAGCACACCGAGCCCGTGCCGGGACAGCCGCGCGGCGAGCCGGTCGGGCCAGCGGCGGTTGGTGTCGGGGCTGGAGCCGTTGCCGTCGGTGAGCGAGTCCCCGAACGCGACGACGCTGCCGGCGGCGGTCCCGCGGACGTCGACCCCGGTGACGTAGTACCAGCGGCTGGTGGTCGCCGGGTACCCGCCCCCGTCCTCGTCGGCGGCCCGGCCGGCGCCGGCCCGGGTCAGATAGCTGGTCTGCAGGGCGGTGCGGTGGTAGGTCGCGGGCCCGGAGTCGTCCGGTGTGTAGACGGTGACGAGCAGGTCCGCCCCGGCCCGTACGGACAGCGGCACCGGATCGGTGACGGTGTCCGTGCCCGGCGGGACGGTCGTCTCCGGGGCGCCGTGGAAGGTGGCGGTGCGCAGCGTGCCGGGTACGGCGGCGGGGCCGGCCCCGCGCAGCGCGACCGTGACCGCGCCGAGGCGCAGCGGCCTGGTGCCGAGCCGGTTGCTCAGCCGGACGCGGACGGCGACACCGCCGACGCTGAGGTGGACGACGTTGCGGACGGCGGCTCCGGGCAGCGCGGCCGCGGTTCCGGAGGGGGCGGTCTCCCAGCTGCCGGTCCAGGGCAGCGGGGCCGGCTCGGCGACGGTCGGTGCCGTCAGGCCCGGCAGCAGCGCCGGGAGGAGGACCGCGAGGACCCGAACGACCCTGCCCATGTCTGCCCGCCCTTCCCCGGGTCCCGTCGGGGACCGCCCCCGTGGCCCGTCGAGCCGACGGTGCCACACGGCCGGCCCGCGCCGCCGGAACACCGGGAGCCAACCACCCACTCGGCGCAACGCGGCCACCACGGGGCGGGGCCCGGGTCGGGTCATCGACCCGAAGAAGAGGGGGAAGGAGCCCGATTGGCAACTGCTCCCCGGGCGCCCGCCCCGCGCACCACACCTACGCCCAGCGACCCCGCTTCGCCTCCATCGCCGCCCTCCCGGCCGCTCCCTTCCGTTTCCAGTCCCGTCGGATCTCCGCACGGAGCCGTGCGTCGGTCTTGGCCACGATCCACCGGTTCTCCCGGACCAGCTTCCGGTAGCTGTCCAGTCGCCGCTCGGGGAGCTCCCCGCTCTCCACGGCGGACCGCACCGCGCACCCCGGCTCCGTCTCGTGCGCGCAGTCCTGGAACCGGCACTGCTCGGCCAGTTCCTCGATCTCGGAGAACACCTGCCCGACGCCGGTCTCCGCGTCGTACAGGCCCACACCGCGAAGCCCGGGCGTGTCGATGAGCACCCCGCCGGAGGGCAGCGCGAGCAGGTTGCGGGTAGTCGTGGTGTGCCGTCCCTTGCCGTCGACGTCCCGGGCCGCCCGCACGTCCATGACGTCCGTGCCGACGAGGGCGTTGGCCAGGGTGGACTTGCCCGCGCCGGACTGGCCGAGCAGCACGCTCGTACCGGAGCCGACCAGCGCGACGACCACGTCCAGGCCGTCGCCGTGCAGGGCGCTGATCGGGAGGACGGGCACGCCGGGCGCGCTGGTCTCCACGTCCTGCACGAGATGGGCCAGGGTGACCGGGTCCGGCACGAGGTCGGCCTTGGTGAGGACGACGACGGGCTGCGCGCCGGACTCCCAGGCGAGGGCGAGAAAGCGTTCGACGCGGCCGAGGTCGAGTTCCACGGCGAGGGACACGGCGACGACGGCGTGGTCGATGTTGGCGGCGAGGATCTGCCCCTCGGACCGCTGGGAGGAGGTGGAGCGGACGAACGCGGTGCGGCGCGGCAGGTACGCCCGCACATACCGGGGGTCGCCGTCGGGGTCGACGGCGACCCAGTCCCCCGTGCACACGACCTTCATCGGATCGCGGGGCACGACGAACTCGGTGTCGGCGCGGACGACTCCGTCCGCGGTGACGACGTCGCACTGGCCGCGGTCGACCCGGACGACGCGGCCGGGCACGAGGTTCTGCTCGGCACAGGGAGCGAACTCGGCTTCCCAGTGCTCGTCCCAGCCATAGCGGGCCAGAGGGTGCGACGAAGCGGAAGAAGCCGAAGGAGAGGAGAGGTTCAAGGGGGACCCTTCACAAGGGCGGCCCCGGCTCCGCGCACGTGTGCGCTGTGGGAAAGGTCAGCCGGCGGCCACGGAGGTGGAGTGGATGATCACCTGGTTGCGGGCAACGCCCATCGCAGAGACAGCCATCGGTCACACCTCCCGTTCCTCACTCAGCCGACTGCGGCGACCCATGGCCGCCGCGCGAAGCGGTCCTCACACTAGAGCGACAGCCGCCCCGGTGCCACCGATTTACAGCCCGCGCAGATAGCCGGGGTGGGGTCCCAGGCAGCGAGGCGGGCCCATTCACCAGGGCACGGGCGTTCCGTCCCAGGAGAAGAAGCCACTGGTGGGGCCGTCGTCCGGCAGCAGGGCCAGGCGGAGGGCACCATGGGCGGCCTCGGCCGGGTCGTCGCCGGCAGCGGCGGCCCCGGGGGTGAGGTCGGTGGCCCGCAGGCCGGGGGCGAGCGCGTTGACCTTGAAGCCGTCCTCGGCCAGCGTCTGGGCGTAGAAGACGGTGAGGGCGTTGAGGGCGGCCTTGGACGACCGGTAGGCGGCGGCGCCACCGCTTCCCGGGGTGAACTGGGGATTGGGGTGCGTACTCCAGGTCAGCGACGCGGTGCCACTGGAGATGTTGACGATGCGCGGGTGCGGGGACCGGCGCAGTGCGGGCAGGAAGGCATTGGTCACCGCCATCACCCCGAACACGTTGGTCTCGTATGCGCGCCGGAACTCCTCGACGCCGGTGTCGGCCGGCGAGGCCGGCGAGGGGGCGATGCCGGCGTTGTTGACCAGCACGTCCAGGCGGTCCACCTGAGCCGCGGCCTGGGCGATGCCGTCGGGATCCGTCACGTCGAGGACCAGCAGCCGGGCGCCGGCGCCGATCTCCTCGACGGCCCGCTGTCCGCGCCCCCGGTCGCGTGAACCCACGTACACGGTGAGGCCCTCGGCGGTGAGCAGCCGGGCGATGTGCTTGCCGATGCCCTTGTTGGCACCGGTGACCAGAGCTGTGCGATCGTTCATGGCAACTACGGTCCCCTGACGGTGGGCGCCCCGCCAGGGACAACCTGTACCAGGCAGGCGGCAGGAGGCGGCATGGCGCGGCAGGAACTGGCCCGCTTCCTGCGGGACCGCCGGGCGGGCCTGCGCCCGCACGAGATCGGCCTGACGACGACGGGCACCGCCCGCCGCACGCCGGGCCTGCGCCGCGAAGAGGTGGCGGACCTCGCCCACATGTCGGTCGACTACTACACGCGGCTGGAGCAGGCCCGCGGACCGCGGCCGTCGGCCCGGATCCTGGACGCGCTGGCTCAGGCGCTGCGGCTCACACCGGCCGAGCGCAGCCACCTGTTCCGCCTGGCGGGATCGAGCGCGCCGCCCGGCGGCAACGTCGTGCGGCGGGTACGCCCGCACGTGGCCCGGATGCTGGAGCGACTGCCGCGGACCGCTGCCATCGTCACCGACGCGGCGTACGGCGTCGTCGCCTGCAACCCCCTGGCCCAGGCACTGCTCGGCGGCGACCTCGCAGGCGGGACGACAAACCTGGCCCGGCGCCGCTTCCTGGGCCAGGGACGGATGTACGAGAGCACCGGCGCCGAGGAGTTCGGGCACATCGTGGTGGCGCGGCTGCGCCGGGCCGCCGACCGCTACCCCCAGGACCCGCAGCTGACCGCCCTGTTGGCCGAACTGCACGCCAGCAGCGAGGAGTTCCGGCAGATCTGGCAGGCACGTCCGGTCCACGCTCCCGGGCACCGCACCAAGACCATCGACCACCCGGAAGCCGGCACGCTGCGGTTGAACTGTGACGTCCTGCTCGTACCCGAGGAGGACCAGGAAGTCGTCCTGATCACGGCCGACCCCGGATCACCCGCCTCGCGGGCCCTGCACAGACTGACCAGGCAGACGACCTGAAACGGAAGACGCGCTCACCGTGACCCGGCAGCCGAGGAGCGATCCCTCTAGGCCGAGGTCCATGATGGGCTTGATGGCCTGCGCTGTTCGAGAGCCGTCGGGGTCCGGGCCGTGTAGGTCCGCCCAGCTCTCGAACAGCGCACGGACCCCTTCCCATCCGGGCCCCGGGATGAAGTGGCAGAGGAACGTTGGCTGATCAATTGCGTACTGCCGTAGCTCGCCGATCGGGGTGTCGCCCTGTGTGAGCCACCACGTCCCGTTGACTACCGCTCCCTTCAGCCACGACTTCAAGCGGGTTGCCTGAGCTCCCGAGCTCCGTAGTGTCGAATTGTCCGTCGAACTGGCTCCCCCACGCGAAAGTTCATCAGACGTGTGGGCGGCCCCCCGTCCGATTCTGTACTCCGATCAAGGAATGCACCGAACCAGAACGAAGGCCGTGGGGATGAGCCTGCCGCACCTCGATGTCCCGGGGAAAGCGTTCGCCGAAGCGTCACGCTTCCGGGACGACTTCTTCGACTGTCTGACCGCCCGCGGGGACGAGCAGTTCGAGCTGGCCGAGGCGCTGCTGTGTGCGGATAGGCCGGTGACCTCGCTGGTGGACCTGACACTGGTGGCCGAGCACCGGCGTGGGCACGGCGCGATGTACGAGGCGTTGAAGCACGGAGACGTGGACGTGCCCGTCTGCGGCAGCTGCTGGCCGGTCTGCCGATGCCGCGGGCCGCCGACGGGCGCCTGGTCCCGGCGGTCGACGTCAGCAACTGGCTTCGCCCCGACGCGCCGACCAGCGCGGACCGCCTGTTCTGCCACGTCTACGGCCGCAGCGGACGGTCCTCGGACCAGTTCATCCAGGGCTGGCCCTTCTCCTTCGTCGCCGCCCTCGAATCGGGCCGGACGTCCTGGTGCCAGCTGCTGGACACTGTCCGTCTCGGACCCGAGGACGACGTCGCCGAGGTCACCGCCACCCAACTCCGCTGTGTGGTCACGGACCTGATCGAGATGGGCCGCTGGCACTTCGGCGACCGCGACATCCTCATCGTCTTCGACGCCGGCTACGACGCCCCGCGCATGGCCCACCTCCTCGACGGCCTCCCGGTTGAGGTGCTGAGGCGGATGCGCTCCGACCGCGTCATGCGAGGGCCGACGCCCTCGCTCAAGGAGTACGCCCTGGCCTATACCAGGGCGGGCGACCGCCGAAGCACGGCAAGAAGCTCCGCTTCGCCAAGCCGCAGACCTGGGGCAATCCGGACGCGACCACGACGCAGGTCACCGACCGGTACGGCACCGCCCGCGCGATGCCTGGGACCGCATCCACCCCCGTCTGACCACCCGCTCCGCTTGGATCGACCACACCGGCGAACTCCCCATCATCGAAGACACGCTGATCCGCCTCCAGATCGACCGCCTGCCCGGCGGAGGCGACCCGCTCCCGCTCTGGTCGTCCGCCACCGGCTTGAACAGCGAGGACGTCGACGTGCGCTGGCAGGCCTTCCTGAGGAGGTCCGACATCGAGCACCTCGTCAGGCTGATGAAGCAGACCCTCGGGTGGACCCGCCCAAAACTGCGAACCCCCGAGGCCGGCGAGCGCTGGACCTGGCTGATCAACGCCGCCCACACTCAGATCCGCCTTCTGCGCGAGGTCGCCGTCGACTTGCGACGGCCGTGGGAGAAGCCCGCCAAGTCTGGCCGGCTCACCCCGGCCCGAGTCCGCCGGGGATTTCGGAACCTCCGCCCGCACCTGCACTGTCCGGCCTGTGCACCGAAACCCGCAACTCCCGGACCTGAAAGGTCACTTGACTCCAAGAACCAGCGGCCCGCCTCCCGTTACGACGTGGGCGAGACCGTGAAACGACCCGAGAGCATCATCGAACGAAACCGACTCAGACCATAGAGAACAAGCTGAGCATCCTGCGTGTCGGACAGCGCGCCGAGCGAGGCGAGGGGCCGGTCTCTGAACTCACCGGCCCCGGCCTCACCTTGTCAGTGCAGATCAGTCGGTGAATCGGGGCCGGAACAGACCCTGTCGGCCCCGCTCGCGTCGCGCCGAAGCTGCCAAATCTGGGGTGGGGCACTGGGGGGTGCGACCACTCGTGAGGCTGCCGGCAAACCGGTGAAGACGAACGGATGCTGCTCCAGCAGACGGGCCGCTTTCGCTGCGGGCACCCACTCGGCGTGGTTCACGAATCCGTCGGGGTCCGCAACGATAGGCGTACCGTCCGCCACCGTCACTTCGAAGGCGAGAACGGTCGCAGTCGTCCCAGGAGCGGGGATTTCGTGGGGGTCTCGATGGTGCGGCGTCGGATTGTCCAGCTGAGCACAGTAGGCCAGCGTGGTCACTTGCCCGACATGAAGTCCGGTCTCCTCCATGACTTCTCTCCGAAGGGCATCCAGCACCAACTCTCCTGGCTCGCAACGGCCTCCCGGAAGGGCCCACGTTGTATCCGGGCCATCCGGGCCGTACTGGCGTACAACGAGGACTTCATCGCCCCGCCTCGCAACTGCCGCAACAAGGAGTGGCGGCTGGTGGGTACTCGGCCTGGCCTCACCCACGGGATCGGGCTCTCCGTCAGCAAATGGCACTCGTGTTCCCTTCTCGCATTCTCGGGCATGCCCCCGCTGGGATCCAGACTCGCACGGGCCGGATCGGGAGTGCGAGTTCGGCTTCGATCTCAAATCCGGGGCGACGGGCGGTCCCGCAACCCCCTCAACGCGGGTTGGCCACCGGGAGCTGGACTGTTCCCGCCTTAGAGCTCGTAACACGATCTTGTGGATGTGTGCTGGTCGGCCGTGACCAGTACGACGATTCCGCCGTTCGTGAGGTGTGGGGAACCGGCCGTG